>JBHOQX010000026.1:0-60235 GCA_042408595.1 Roseiflexaceae bacterium
CGGACGCCCGTGCCCAGGCGCTGGCCGCGCACATCCCTGGCCTGCGTGTCGGGGCTGGCGGGCCGCCCCCGCCGCGCCGCCGCGGCCCGCCACCCGCGCCGGAGGCGCCCCCCCCGCTCGAAGAGCGGCTGATCGCCGCCATCCAGGCGCTCCTGATGGCCGACACGCCCGCCGAGTTCGACCGGATCGCCGCGGAGCACCCGGAACTGGCAGGCGACACCGCCGGCCCGGCCTTCGCGCAGCTGATCGCGATCGCTCAGCGCGCGGGCGAGCGCGACGTCGCCGCCGCCTTACGCGCCGCCCGCGCGCGGCTGGCCGCCCGTGAGGCGCCCGCCGGTGAACCCGCGCCGGCCGCGCTGCCCGACCGATCCTATCAGGCGGTCATGCTGGCCCACTCGCGTGATGCTCTGCTGGCGGCCTGCCGCGACGACCCGGCGCTGTTGGAGCCGGCGGCGGCGGATGGGCTGTCGGCCCGCGCCGAAGCCGCGCTGGATGCCGGCAATGAACAGCTGGCGTTCGCCATCGAAACGCGGGCCGAGGAGCTTGCTGCGCTCCGGGCCGAATTGCTGGCCGGGCCGGCGCTGCTCCGGGCCGCCCGCGCGCTGGTCGAAGCGGAGGACGACGACGAGCTGGCGCGGGTGCTGGACGGGCACCCGGCCCTGCTCACCGACGCGGCACAGGAGGCGCTGCTTGGGCTGGCCGCCGGTGCGCGCGCCCAGGGCGATGACGATCTGGCCGCGCTGGCGCTCGAACGGCGGGCCATGGTGCGGCGGGTGCGCGCCGGGCTGGAGCGGGGGTGACCCGCGCTGTACCTCGTCTGTATAATAGAAGCCTCAGGCCGCGAGAAAGGATAGGCCCATGCCGGATTATTTTGAGTTCTGTATTCCGCCGCGTGTCATTTATAAAGCCGGGATCGTCAGCGAACTCGGAAACGACATCGCCGCGCTCGGCGGCAGGCGCGCGCTGCTCGTCGGCGATGTCGGGGTCGAGCGGGCCGGGCTGCTCGCCCGCGTCCAGGACGGCATCGCGGGCGGCGTGGAGGTCGTCGGCTGCTTCACCGACGTGCCGGCCAACTCCTCGATCAGCGCGGTGGAGCGCGGCGTGGCCTGCGCCCGGGCGTGCGGCGCCGATATGCTGGTCGCCGTCGGCGGCGGCTCGCCGATCGACACCGCCAAGGCGATGGCCATCCTGCTGACCGAAGGCGGCGATCTGCGCGAGTATCAGGGCTACAACCTGCTGACCCGCCCGCTGCTGCCGCTGGTCGCCATCCCGACCACTGCCGGCACCGGCAGCGAAGTCACCGCCTGGGCGGTCATCCGCGACGAAGAGAACCGCGTCAAAATCCCCTTCGCCAGCCCGTTTCTCGCGCCGCGCCTGGCTGTGCTCGATCCAGAGATGACCCGCACGCTGCCGCCGCTGCTGACGGCTGCCACCGGGATGGATGCCTTGACGCATGCGATCGAATCCTATGTTGGCACGAATGCCAACACGATCACCGATAGCCTGGCGATCCAGGCGATCGATATGATCTCGAACAACCTGCGCGCCGCCACCTACACCGGCGACGACACGGAAGCGCGCGGCAACATGCTGGTCGCTTCGACGATGGCGGGGATGGCCTTCTCCGGCGGCGGCGGCGCGCTCGGCATCGTGCATGCCATGGCCCATTCGATCGGCGGGCTCTTCCCGGTGCACCACGGCACGGCAAACGCGATCCTGTTGCCCGGCGGCATGGCCTACAACAGCCATGCCGCCCCGAATCGCTTCGCCCGGATCGCGCGGGCGATGGGCGTGAACGTGGGCGGGCGGGCCGAACACGATGTGATCGCCGATGGGATCGCTGCGGTGAGTGCGCTGGTGAGCGAGTGCGGCCTACCGACCCGCCTGCGCGATGTTGGCGTGGAGCGGAGCGCGCTGCCGCAGATCGCCGAACTGTCGCTCGGCGACCCAACGATCTTCACCAACCCCCGCCCGGCGACGGCGGAGGATATTCTCGCATTGCTCGAAGCGGCCTGGTAAACCGGCGCGCCATGCCGTATCCCGGCGGCCTGCCACGGCGTTCATGTCTGTGTCAACCCTCGCGGAGGCGATCGCATGGACGACCGGACGACGCGTGCCGGCGCCGGGCGCGCCGCGCGCATGGCGGAGGCCCTCTGCGTTCATAGCGCGCTTGCGCTGCTGCTGGCGGCCCTGTATCTGCTCGCACTCGCGCTGGCGAGCGCCGCTGGCCTGTCGCGGAACGCAGCCCACATCGTCGCGGCGGCCGTCGTAGCGGTCGGGCTCGTGCCGCTGCGGACCTGGCTGTGGGCGCGGGCGGACCGCCTGCTCCGGCGGGGTTGGGAGAACGAGCGCGACCTGTTGCGCGATATCGGTGGGGCGTTGAGCCGGGCGCACGACCCGGAGGCGCTGCGGGCGCTCCTGGCCGACGACCTGCCGGCCCGGCTCGGCGTAACCGGCGCGGCGCTC
The DNA here is from genome assembly GCA_042408595.1 of Roseiflexaceae bacterium. GTDB lineage: Bacteria > Chloroflexota > Chloroflexia > Chloroflexales > Roseiflexaceae > JBHOQX01. The sequence continues at coordinate 2,467 of JBHOQX010000026.1, forward strand.
TGGATGCTGGAGCCACCGGACGACCGCGCGTTCGTCGCGTTGGGTGCGCCGCGGGATGCGCCGGGCGCCGTGCTGCTCGAACATGGCGATAGTGTGCGGCGCGTCGCCGCGGCAGATGGACCGCTGGATGTTCCGCCTGGCGCCGACTGGAGCCGGCCGCTTGTGGCGCGTGGCGCAGCGCTGGCTGTGCCGCTGCGCGCTGGGGAGCAACTCGTCGGCATCTACGGGCTTGGCCTGGCACACGGCAGCCGGGCGGTCCCGGCCCACATCCGCGAGATCGTGGCGATCCTCGCGCCGGCGATCGGTGGCGCGATCGAGAACGCCCGCGCCTACGCCAAAATTGCCCGCCTCGATGCCCAGCTTCGCGCGCTCGACCAGCTCAAGAGCAGCTTCATCGAAAGCATGGGCCACGAACTGCGCACGCCGCTCACCACCCTTCATCTGTCGCTCGAATTGCTGGCAGCGCAGCCGGGCGCGTCGCCGGCGCTGGTGCGTATCATGCGGGCCAGCCTGGTGCAACTGCATGCGCTGGTCAACCGCGCGCTGGCGTTCGGTTCGGGCGACGAGGAGGAGACCAGCCAGTCGCTCGCCAGCGAGTTGATCGAGCTGGAGCCGCTGGTGGCGGCGGTAGCGCAGGAGTACCTGGACATCGCCGAGGCGCGGCGGTTGCGGCTGTTTCTGCGGATCGAGCCCAGGCTGGCGGTGTGGGGCGCGCCGCAGCGGCTGCGGCGCGCCCTCCGCGAGGTGCTCGACAACGCCGTGCGCTTCACCGCCGACGGCGCGGTGACCATCGCCGCAACGTATCACGACGGGCTCGCCGTTCTCAGCGTGGCCGACGAAGGGCCCGGTGTGCCAGAGGACGAACGCGAGCAGGTCTTCGCCGCGTTCTACCGCGGGCGTGGTGTGCGCGCCTTGGCGGATACGCCGGGCGCCGGGCTGGGCCTGACCATCGCTGCGCGCGATATCGCCGCGCAGCATGGCCGCATCTGGCTCGAACGGAGCGGCCCTGCCGGCACAGAGATACGCATCGCGCTCCCGGCGGTGGCCCTGGAGGACGAAAGGGTTGAGATCGAGCGAGTCGTCGGGGCGTCTTGAGGTGCCAGGCGAGCAGTGGGGCTGGCCGGCAGGTCGGGCGGCACCGGCTCGGATGAAGCCGCTTCGCCCGCGTCTGGCGGGCAAAAAGGTGGCGGCCCTGGGCAGGGCCGCCAGGAGCTGAACCAGGGTAGAGGGCGATTACGCGTGTGGCGTACAGACATCCTGCACTTTTGCTGGCAGGCGGTGCCGGATATGTTGCGCCAGCAGCTCTGGATCGTAGCACTCGCCGACCTGCAAACAACTCAATGCCCAGAGCCGGTCGAGATGGAGCCGGGTGAAGCGACGCCCGTCGCCGAGGTCGCGATCTGCCAGCACCTGTGGTAGCAGACGCTCGATCACACCGTCCAGCTCACTTGTGGACATCTGCCTTCCCTCCAAATAAAGGCCGACGCACTGCGCCAGTTTGGTGTCATTGCCTGGAACGCTCTGATTATAGCACACCTCGTGCCAACGTCGAGTCCCCATTTTGCCCGACCCGGCGGGCGCAACGCCCGTCAGAGCGCCGGCCTGCCCTACCGCGCCGCGGCGGCCGGCGCTTCCCGCTCGACGCGGCGGGTGGCGCGCGCCCCCGGCACCGGCACCGCGCCGAGAATGTCGCTCATCACCGAGGCGGAGGTGACATTGCGGATGCGCGCCGCCGGGCTGATGATCAGGCGGTGGCCGAGCACCGGCTCCGAGAGCGCCTTCACATCGTCCGGGATCACATAGTCGCGCCCTTCCATGGCGGCGCGGGCCTGCGCGGTGCGGTAGAGCGAGAGCGCGCCGCGGGTGCTCGCGCCGAGATACACGTCCTCGTGGTGGCGGGTGGCGGTCACCAGGGAGACGATATATTCCTCGATGGAGGCATCGACATACATCTCCTTGATCTGCTCCTGCAGATCAAGGAGAGTCGCCGCGTCCACCACCTGCTCGAGCGTATCGAGCGGGTGCTGCTGCCGCTGGCGGCGCAGGATGTCGATCTCGTCGTGGCGCGCGGCGTAGCCCAGGTGCACGCGCAGCAGGAAGCGGTCGAGCTGTGCCTCGGGCAGCGGGAACGTCCCCTCATACTCGATCGGGTTCTGGGTCGCCAGGACGATAAACGGCTGCGGCAGCGGGTAGGTCGTGCCGTCCACGGTGATCTGGCGCTCCTCCATCGCCTCCAGGAGCGCGCTTTGAGTCTTGGGCGTCGCCCGGTTGATCTCGTCCGCCAGAACGATCTGGGCGATCACCGGGCCGGGGCGAAACTCGAACGTGCGGGTCTGTTGGTTGAAGATCGACACGCCGGTGACGTCCGATGGCAGCAGGTCGGGCGTGAACTGGATACGCTTGAACGAGCAGCCGATCGAGCGGGCGATCGCTTTGGCGAGCACCGTCTTACCGGTGCCGGGCACGTCTTCTAGCAGCACATGGCCGCGGCAGAGCAGCGCGACGAGCACAAGGTCCACGGCGTCGCGCTTACCGACAATCACGCGCTCGACATTCGTGACGACGCGTTCGGAGATCGTCTTTACGTCGGTCATTGCGGGTGGGTCTCTCCCTCTCCTGGATGGCCACGCCTGCCTCCCTGAATCCATGACGCTGGTGGGATGGCGGATGTCGCGCGAGCCGATCTGAATTGGCACATGCCGTGTCAGTATACCACGCAGGGCATCTGCGGTGGGTGAGACCTTTATGAACGCAGGGGCATGTTCATATCGCACGTGGGTGGGGTGGGGGCGCGCCGCCCCAGGGGCGGCTACGCAGCGGCGCGCGCCGGAGCCGCGCGGCGCGCGGTGTGGGCGTGGGCGTGCTCGACCATCACCCGGGCGACCTCTTCCGCCAGAGTGTCCGGCATGCCGTGCCCGCCGACCTCCGCCTGCGTCAGCATGAAGCATTTGTTGTTGAGGTAGTCGATCGGCAGAAAGACGGCGCGCCCGTCGCGCTCGGCCAGCGCGACCTCGCTGGAGAACCAGGTGTAGCCGGAGATGCGTGCGATGGTCTGCGAAATGCGCTCCAGCTCGTGCAGCCGGTACCAGGCGATCTCGCCTGGGGAGACGAGCCGGGTCTCGTGCGTCTCCGGGTGCCAGAAGCAGGCGTAGACGCGCCCGAAACAGTTGTAGACCCGGAACCAGGCCGGCCGGCCATCCAGCACCATCGGCGCGACGAACTCCTGCAGCAGAAAGGTATCCTCGGGGTCATAGGCGCGTGCAGCGTCCAGGCCGGCGCGGGTCGGCGGCAGATCGAGCACGACGCCGTTCGCCCCCGAGCCGGCGGCCGGCTTGCAGACGATCCGCGGCCCGAGGATGGCCCGCTCGTCCGGCGTCAGGTCGCGGCTCGGCATCCATGGTTGCCAGAGCAACGTGCGCGGCATCTCCAGACCGGCGCGGCACAGCTCTTCGTGCATCAGCGCTTTGTCACCGAACAGCGCGACGCGGTCCGGGTCGTCCACCACAAGGCCGCCGGCGTCCTTCACGGCGCGACAGAACGCGGTATCGTTGCAGAACGAGCGGCCCATGTAGTCGATCAGGCAGTCGATCTGGAGCGTGCCGTCGAGGAGGGCGGCGCGCAGCACTTCGGCCTGGTCGTGGTTCTGGCAGTGGACAAAGGTCATGCCACGGCGGTGGCATTCGTGCTCGATGAGGCGGATGAAGCGGGGCGGCGGCCCGTCGGCGCGGCGGGCGAACACGACGTGAAAGTGATGGAGCGGCATCAGTTCCTGTGTCGGCTACAAACACCGAATACGACATAACCGTAGTTAGGATACCGCAAACGGCTGCATGGCGCAAGCGGGCAAGAAGCCGAGCGATCCAAGATCCCGAGACCGGACAGCTCTCGGCGGCGGAGGGGAGTCTATGGCCTTCAGAAGGACCCCTGCTCTGCTCGCGCGGGCGACGGACACATCTTGGCCGGCGGCGCCGCCAAACCTTTCTTGTTCAGATGGCTTCTGACCATCGATCCGCCCAGTCCCGCTGCGCCTGCGCGTAGGCCGCTGGCGTGCCGATATCTAGCAGGTAGCCGCGCAGTGGCCGCCCGTAGACCGGCGCGCCGTCGCGCAGCAGACCGGGGATGATGTCGTGGCCGAAGTCGCTGAAGCCTGGCGGGACGCGCCGCGCCACCTCCGGCTCGCAGACATACACGCCGGCGTTCGCGGTGTCGCCGCCGTCCCATGTTGCCGGCTTCTCGACAAAACGCAGCACCCGCCCGTGCTGGTCCACCTCGATCATCCCCTGCGACTGCGGCGTGTCCGTCCGCTTCAGTGCCAGCGTCATCAGAGCGCGGCGGTCGCGGTGGAAGCCGATCAGATCGTCCAGATCCAGGTCGAGCAACAGATCGCCGTAGATCACCAGGAATGGCTCGTCGAAGAAGCCGGGGAAGTTGTGGATCGCGCCGGCCGTGCCGCGCAACTCCGACTCCTCGGCGTAGTGCAGCCGCATGTCGAAGCGCGCCCCATCGCCCAGGCCGGCGCGCACCACCTCTGGAAGGTGGTGCAGGTTCAGCGCCGCCTCGGTGACGCCGTGGCGCCGCAGCCAGCGCAGCGTCCACTCCAGCAACGGCCGCCCGGCGACCGGGAGCATCGGCTTGGGGCAGGTATCGGTGAGCGGGCGCAGGCGCGTGCCGGCCCCCGCGGCGAGAACGAGTGCTTTCATTGGCGGTGCTCCGTGCTACAATCGGCGAAGGACGGAGAACGAACGATGAAAGTCAGCAATAACCTCTATTGATGCTATTCCAATAGCGCAGGGCCGGCATTCGTCCTTCATCGTCCATTGAGGAGGCGCTATGTCACATCCTACCACCATTCGCCTGGTGATCGTCGGCTTCGGCACGGTCGGGCGCGGGCTGACGGAGATTCTACGCGACCACGGCGAGCGGCTGGAGCGTGCATACGGCGTACGCTTCCGGATCACCGGCGTGGCGACCCGCCGCGGCGCGCGCTATGACCCGGCGGGCCTCGACCCAGCGCGGCTGCTCGCCGATGATCCGGCGCTCGCGGCGGCGCGGCGCGACTGGACACCGGCCGAGTTGATCGCCCAAGCCGAGGCCGACGCGCTGGTGGAAGTCAGCCCGACCGACCTGCTGACCGGCGAGCCGGCGACCGGCTACATCCGTGCCGCGTTTGATCGTGGGCTTCACGTCATCACCGCAAACAAGGGCCCGATCGCGCTGCATGGCCCGGAGCTGCGGGCGCTGGCGCGAGCGCGCGGCCTCTCCCTGGGCTACGAGGCGACGGTGATGGCCGGCACGCCCGCGCTGCGCCTGGGCTGGAGCGGCCTGGGCGGCTGCGAGCTGCGCGCGGCGCGCGGCATCGTGAACGGCACGACGAACTATATCCTGACGCAGATGGACGCGGGCCGCTCCTACGGCGAAGCGCTGGCCGAAGCCCAGCGGCTCGGGTACGCCGAGACCGACCCGACCGGCGACGTGGAGGGGCACGACGCGGCGGCGAAGGCGGTGATCGTGGCGAACATGCTGTTCGACGCACGGCTGCGCCTGGCGGATGTCGCTCGGCAGGGCATCACCGGGCTGACGGTCGAGGATGTGGCGACGGCGCGGGCCGCTGGCGAGCGCTGGAAACTGATCGCGCGGGTTGTGCGCGAAGGCGACCTGGTGACCGCCAGCGTGCGGCCCGAACGCCTCCCGCTGAGCCATCCGCTCGCCGGGGTGAGCGGCGCGACCAACGCGCTCACCTACTCCACCGACCTGCTCGGCGACGTGACGATCATCGGCCCCGGGGCGGGCGGCGTGGCGACCGGCTATGGGCTGCTGGCCGACCTGCTGGCCCTGTCGTGCAACGATGGGCAGCGGGCGGCGGGCGACGGGTGAGGCTGACTGCGCGCCGGAGCGACGACAGACGGCAGACGGAGGCGCCGGCGGACGGTAGAGGCTGCCGGATGCACAGGGGGTGCGCGTGGCGCCTTTGCCCCAGGCAGAGCCGGCTGTCGTCCCTGGCCCTTCGTCCGTCTAATTCAGCCCGCTCGCGTTCAGCCGTTGGGCGTTGTCGAACACCGTCAGAGCGTCGATGATCCGGTCAAGGTCGCCGTCCAGCACGCCCGGCAGGTTGGAGAAGTTCTGCCCGATCCGATGGTCGGTGATGCGGTCCTGCGGAAAGTTGTAAGTACGAATCTTCTCGGCGCGCTCGCCGCTGCCCACCTGCGCCAGGCGAGTCTCCCCCAGCTCGCGGCGGCGCTTCTCCTCCTGGATGGCGTAGAGTCGGGCGCGCAGCACCGCCAGCGCCGACTCGCGGTTCTTGATCTGCGAACGGCTGTCCTGGCAGGTGACGATCATCTCCTCCGGCGTGCCGGGCCTGTAGCGGATGCGCACCGCCGAGTCGGTGGTGTTGACGCCCTGCCCGCCGTGGCCGCTGGAGCGAAAGACATCGACCACATAATCCTCCGGCCGCAGTTCGACATCGGTCTCCTCCACCTCTGGCAGCACAGCGACCGTCGCGGTGGAGGTGTGGATGCGCCCGCGGGCCTCGGTGGCCGGCACACGCTGCACCCGGTGGACGCCGGCTTCATACTTGAAACGGCTGTAGGCGCCCTCGCCGTGGATCTCGAAGATAATCTCTTTTATTCCGCCGATGCCGTTTTCGTGGGCGTTGACGACCTCGACCTTCCAGCCGCGCCCTTCGGCGTAGCGGGTGTACATACGGAACAGGTCGGCGGCGAACAGCGCCGCCTCGTCGCCGCCTTCGCCCTGGCGGATCTCAATGATCACATTGCGCGCGTCGTTCGGGTCGCGCGGCAGCAGCAGGAGCTTCAGTCGCTCTTCGAGCGACGCCGTTTCGGCACGCAGGCGCTCAAGCTCTTCCTGAGCGAGCGCGCGCAGCTCCGGGTCGCTCTCTTCCTCCAGCAGTGCGCGGGCGTCCTCTATCTGGCGGTTGGCCTCGCGGTAGCGCCGGTACGCCGCGACAACCTCCTCCAGTTCACGCAGCTCGCGGGCGAGCTGCTGGAATCGGGCGTAATCCGTCGCCACCTCTGGGCGGGCCATCTCTTCGGAAAGTTCGTTGTAGCGCGCTTCGACGCTTTCGAGTTTATCGAACATTGTGGTTCTCGAAGGAACAGTATGGTGCAAGAGCCACCCAAGCCTGCCCCCCTGGCTATTGCGCCCGCGTCGACAGATGGGATCATCTGAGGCACCGGCGGGCGGTCGAGATGTCTTTCCGGAATCGTGCGAACGTGGCAGGAAGGCCTATAGCCCCGCCAACCGCTCCTGCGCAGGCGCACTGATGGCCCGGCCTGCAACACAAGACGCGCAGCGGAGCGGCGGATCGGCCGTCCTCTGCGCGTCGGAAGGTGCCTGGTGCGGCTAACGCCCCTGCATGGCGCGTTTGCGCCGGTTGCGCTCGGCGCGGCGCGCCTTCTCCTTGCGCTGCTCGCTCTTCGAGACGAAATGCATCTTCTCGCGATAGGTCTTGGTGATGCGCTCGGCAACCACGCCCTTGTTGAAACGGCGCAGCAACTGATCGACGGTCTCGCCGTCACGTCGCTCGACTCTCATAGCTTGCCTCGGGGCGCGGGCTCCGGCCCGTGCCCGATCTGCTCTCACCCCCCCTCGCGCTTGCATCGCGGGTGCGCCGATGCCCTGCGTCCCTGTAGTATACCCGTGATCGCCGCCTGGTGCAAGTGCTTCGCCGCTGCAGCGGAGCGTGCGGAATCTTCAGGCAGCTTCTAACAAAACTCCAATTGCAGACCGTTTGATCACCCTTGGGAGATCGTGTACAATGACAGTCGGATGGAACACAACGCTCCAGAAGGAGTCTGCCGGTATGCCGACCTACGTCTACAAATGCGATTCGTGTGGCGCTCAGTTCGAGCAGTTCCAGTCCTTCAAGGACGAACCGCTGCGGATATGCCCGGCCTGCGCGGGCGGGGTGCGGCGAGTCTTCCAGCCGGTTGGCATCGTCTTCAAAGGTTCGGGCTGGTATATCACCGATAGCCGCAAGAGCAGCAGCGCGAGCATCAGCGGCGAGGATAGCGCCACAGGAGCGGAGAAGCCCGCCGGAACCACGGGGGAGGCTAAGCCCGCCGAGAGCGCTTCCGCCAACAGCAAGCCAGCGGACAGTTCCAGTGGTGCGAGCACACCAGCCACAGCATAATAATACGGTTGCGATCCGTCCTGTCACTCGAACCTCCCGGCCGTCCCGGCGCGATGAGGGCGCGGAGTACGGGTGCATCTGTCGCTAGGGGCATCGTCGTGTCGATGATGCCCCTGCTGATGCACGACGCTTCTGCCCTGGCTGCCGGATGTCACGGGAGGTTTATCTATGTCCTGGCGTGAGAATCTCCGCATCTTGCGCGACGATGTGCGCGCGATCTTGATCAACGATCCTGCCGCCCGCAACCTGGCGGAGGTTATTCTGTATCCCGGCCTGCACGCGATCCTCTTCCATCGCGTCGCCCACGGGCTTTGGAAGCGGGGCGTGCCATTCGTGCCACGCCTGATCTCACAGATCGCGCGCTTTCTGACCGGCATCGAGATCCACCCCGGCGCGACGATCGGTCGCGGCTTCTTCATCGACCACGGCATGGGGGTGGTGATCGGCGAAACCGCCGAGATCGGCGACTGGGTGATGCTCTACCAGGGTGTTACCCTCGGCGGGACGGGCAAGCAGCGCGGCAAGCGCCACCCGACGCTGGAAGATCATGTGATTGTCGGCGTTGGGGCCTCGGTGCTCGGCGCGATCACGATTGGCGAGGGGGCGCGGATCGGCGGTGGGGCCGTGGTGGTCAAGGATGTGCCGCCGCACGCCACGGCGGTTGGCGTGCCGGCCCGCGTCGTTGCGTGGCGCGACCCGGCCACCGGCACGACTCGCCGCGTCGAAGATTTACCTGACCCGGAAGGGGAGATGCTGCGCAGTCTGCGCGCCAAAGTGATCGAGCTCGAGGATCGCCTGGCCGACCTGGAAGTCGCTACAGATCATCACCACCGCGAGCACCGCCGGGCAATCGAGGCGCTGCCGGCCCGGCTGTGGGCGGCGCTCGGCGAGAACGGCGCGAAGGATGAAGAGTACGTGCTAGGGGAAGGCATATGACGATCCAGATCTACAACACCCTCACCCGTCGCAAGGAGCCGCTGGAGACGCTCGAGCCGGGCATCGTGAAGATGTATGTCTGTGGCGTGACGGTCTACGACGAGGCGCACATCGGCCACGCCATGTCCGCGCTGGTCTTCGATGTTATCCGCCGCTACCTGGAATACCGCGGCTACCAGGTGCGGCATGTCGTCAACTTTACCGATGTGGACGACAAGATCATCGCTCGCGCGCATGCCCTGGGCCGCGACCCGCAGGCGCTCGCCGAGCAGTACATCGGCGAGTTCATGGACGACCTACAGGCGCTTGGCGTCAAGCCAGCGACCGTCTACCCGCGCGCGACCGAGACGATGGAGGAGATCCGCCGCTTCATCGCCGGGCTGATCGAGGGCGGGCACGCCTATGTGGCGGACGGCGACGTCTACTTTCGCGTGGCGAGCGACCCGGACTACGGCAAGCTTTCCGGGCGCAGCGTCGAGCAGATGCTGGCCGGCACGCGCTTCAGCGTGGACGAGCGCAAGGAGTCGCCGGCCGACTTCGCGCTGTGGAAAGCGGCCAAGCCCGGCGAGCCGGCTTGGCCGAGCCCGTGGGGGCCGGGGCGGCCCGGCTGGCATATCGAGTGCTCCGCGATGAACCTGAAGCATCTCGGCGAGCAGATCGACATCCACGGCGGCGGCACCGACCTGATCTTTCCGCACCATGAGAACGAGATCGCCCAGACCGAGAGCCTGACCGAGAAGCCCTTCGCTCGCTACTGGGTGCACAACGGCATGCTCCAGATCCAGACGCGGATGGAGGACGGCACGCTGAAGATGGAGAAGATGTCGAAGTCGCTCGGCAACGTCGTGACCATCCGCGACTTCCTGGCGGAGCACGAGCCGGATGTCCTGCGCTTGGTGGTGCTCTCCAGTTCGTACCGCAGCCCGCTGGCGTACGGCCCGGAGATCGCGGCGGACCAGGCGCGCAAGCTGGCCCGGCTGCGCTCGGCGCTCGCCCCAGCGGCCGGCGATGCGCAGGTCGGCCCGACGGTCGCGCAGCTTGGCGCGACCGTCGAGGCGGCGCGGGCGCATTTCGTCGCGGCCATGGACGACGACTTCAACACCGCGGGCGCGCTGGCGGCGCTGTTCGAACTTGTGCGCGGCATCAATGTCGCGCGCGACGCCGGGGTGGGCGGCGAGCCGTTCGCGGCGGCGCAGGCCGCGCTGCGCGAGCTGGCCGGCGTGCTCGGGCTGCGCCTGGAGGCCGCGCCGGCCGGCGGGCAGGAGGCCGCGCCGTTCATCGACCTGCTGGTCGAACTGCGTACGGAGCTGCGCAAGGCGAAACAGTACGCCCTGGCCGACTCGGTGCGCACCCGCCTGGCGGAACTGGGCGTCGTGCTCGAGGACGGGCCACAGGGGACGCGCTGGAAGGCGAAGTAGGGATCGGAGATCAGGTTCGCGATCTACCCGTGCTCAGCTCTAAGAGGCTGTCGGCAACGCTCCCAGTGTGGGCCTTGGGGGGCCGCCGGCCCCCAGAGACATCCTCCCCCGTCGACGGCGCGGCGGAACATCGGGAGGTATGGCGGGCGCCGCCCGCCAAGACTCCCCCTTGCAGACAGCCTCTAAAGGACATGACACCATCGATGACATGGATGGAACTCTCTGTCGAGGTCGATCCCGAGGCGGTGGAGCCAGTGAGCGAGTTGCTGTCGCAGGCCGGCTACAACCGCGGCGTGGTCGTCGACCGGCCGATCATCCCCGGCGACGATGGCCCGGAGTTCAGCTACGACCCGAGCCGCCCGGTGACGCTGCGCACCTACCTGCCGGTCGACGACCAGGCCGAGGCGACCCGGGCGCGGCTGGAGCAGGCGCTGTGGCACCTCGGGCGCATGCGCCCGGTCGGGCCGCTGCGCGTCCGGCAGGTCGCGGAAGAGGATTGGGCCAACGCCTGGAAGCAGCACTACAGCGTCCAGCGGATCGGCGAGCGCACCGTGATCGTCCCATCGTGGCTCGACTACGCGCCGCGGCCGGATGATATTGTCCTGCGGCTCGACCCCGGCATGGCTTTCGGCACCGGGCTGCACCCGACGACTCGGCTGTGCCTGGCGCTGCTGGAGCCGTATGTCCGCCCCGGCGCGGCGGTGCTCGACCTGGGGTGCGGCTCCGGCATCCTGGCGATCGCCGCGGCGCGCTTGGGCGCCGGCGCGGTGCTGGCGCTCGACAACGACCCGATCGCCGTCGCGGCGGCCCGCGAGAATGTGGCGCGCAACGAGGTTGGCAGCGTGGTGCAGGTGGCGGAGGGCAGCCTCGGCACGGGCGCGGCGCTGAGGCACTGGCTGGGGGCCTCCGTAGACCAGGCGACCGGGAGATCAGGAGATGAGAAGGCCAGCAGCGACTCGATCGTCCGGCCTCCCGCGCTGCCTGCCACTCCGCCCCAATCGGGGCCATTTGACCTGATCGTGGCCAACATCATCGCCACCGTCCTGGTAGCGCTGGCAGAAGATCTGGCCGCCGCCCTCGCACCGGATGGGCTGCTGATCAGCTCCGGGATCATCGCCGAGCGCGAGGACGAGGTGGCGCTGGCCTACGCCGCCGCCGGCCTGGAGCGTGTCGCCCGCCGGCAGGAGAGCGACTGGGTGGCGCTGGTGCATCGCCGAGCCTGACAGGTGAGCGGGTGACAGGGTGAATCTGGTCGTCTACCGTTCTTCATCCACTGTCCCATGTCCACCCACTATCCACCGCCCCTCCTCTTCCGCCTTCCGTCCATGTAGGCTATAATCTGAAGTAGCCCGCCTGCCAGTAAGCCAGCTTCCTGTGCGCCCGCGCCGCGATGCGCTCGTTCGTGCTATGCCAAAACGCCAGCAGACCCGCCGCCGCGCGGCCCAGAGCAACACCTACCGCTTCTTTGTGCAGCCGGACGCGCTCCTTGGGCGCGAGTTCGCGCTGGAGGACGGCGATCTGGCGCACCAGCTGGGAACGGTGCTGCGGCTCGGGCCGGGCGATCACGTCGTGCTGCTGGACAACAGCGGCTGGCAGTTCGATGTGGTCCTGACACGGCTCGAGCGCAGCCACATCCGCGGAACGGTCGAGCGCAAGGAGCTGGCCGGCGGCGAGCCGCGTACCAAGATCACGCTGTACACCGCGCTGATGCGCCCGGAGCGCTTCGAGTGGGTCTTGCAGAAGGGGACCGAGTTGGGCGTCGCGGCGTTCGTTCCCCTGATCTGCGAGCGGAGCATGCTGGCCGATGCCGATGAGCTGAGCGAGCGCAAGCTGGAGCGCTGGAGCCGGATCATCCGCGAGGCGGCGGAGCGGGCCCGCCGCGGCAAGCTGCCGCGCCTGGCGCCGGCGTTGTTCTTCGGTGCGGCCTGCGAGCAGGCGGCCCGCCGCGGCCCAGCTCTGCTGCTCTGGGAGGGGGAGGGGGCCGCGCCGTTGCGCCAGGCGCTGCGGGCGCACGAGGCGAGTCCGCCGCCTCCCATCCTGCCGCCGGCCCCCAGGGCGCCGCTGAGCGTCGCAGTCTTTAGCGGGCCGGAGGGCGGCCTGTCCCATGCCGAACTGGAGACGGCCCGCGGCCACGGCCTGCTGCCGGTCACCCTCGGCCCGCGCACCATGCGCGCCGAAACGGCCCCGATCGTCGCCGCGGCGGCGATCCTGTACGAGATGGGAGACATGGGGTAGGGTGGCGTGCAGCGTTCAAAGTTTGACATTCACAAGCTGCGGCGAACGTCCTGCTGCAGCTATGAGCGCCCCGTTGCACCCTGGATGTTGAACGCTGCCCGTTGACCTTCTCACGCACCCGGAGGCTGCCATGCGCCGTTCGCTTCGTACTACCGCGCTCACATCCGCGCTTGGCCTGCTGTTGCTGCTGGTCGGCTTCGGGGCCGGCTGGATCAGCGCCCTCGCGCTCGGCGGGCGGTTCCCCGTCGGAGCCGACCTGCTGGCGTTCATCGGGCCGGGAGTTGGCGCGAACGCCAGCACGCCGGCGCAGCTGCGGCGCGACTTCAGCGTTTTCTGGGAGGTCTGGAACCTGGTCGAGCGCGAGTTCTACACCACCAGGCCGCTTGATCGTACCCGCATGATTCAGGGGGCGATCAAGGGCATGCTCCAGTCGCTCGACGACCAGTATACCGTCTACCAGGAGCCGGAGCTGGCGCGGCAGACCAATGAGCATATGCAGGGCAAGATGGGCGGCATCGGCACGTACCTGCGGATCACCGACGGGCGCGCGTTCCTCTGGAAGCCGATCAAGGGCGCGCCGGCGGCGGCGGCGGGCCTGGTGCAGGATGACGAACTCGTCGAGGTGGATGGCGTGGCGATCGGCCCGCTGATCGCCGGGCTGGAGAGCAACCAGGCGGCGGTCAAGGTCGCCTCGTTGCTCCGCGGCGAGCCCGGCACGCCGGTCGCCCTGGTCATCCGCCGCGCCGCCGATGGCACGCTGCTGCGCATCACGCTGACGCGGGCCGATGTGACGGTCATCAGCGTCGAATCGCAGATGCTAGACGGCGGCATCGGCTACATCAAAATCAGCGAGTTCAAGGCGAACACGACCGGCGAGTTCGACGCGGCGGTGCGCGATCTACGGGCCAGGGGCCTGCGGGGCCTGGTGCTCGACCTGCGCAACAATCCCGGCGGCTTCCTGCAGAATGCGCAGGACGTGCTCGGCCGTTTCTACAGCGGCGTAGCGCTGGTGGAGGAGCGGCGCGGCGGGGTGACGGAGACGATCAACACCAACCCCGCGCTGCTGAACGCGCGCGTGCCGGACGTGCCGCTCGTCGTGCTGGTGAATGGCGGGACCGCCAGCGCGAGCGAGATCGTCGCCGGAGCGCTGCGCGAAAAGTGGCCCGCGACCTACCTGCTCGGCGAGAAGACCTTCGGCAAAGGCTCGGTGCAGTACATCCACCCGCTCAGCGACGGCGGCAGCGCCCGGATCACCATCGCGCACTGGTTCACCCCCAACCGAACGGCGATCAACAAGGTCGGCATCACGCCGCAGTTCGTCGTGCCGTACAGCGAGGATGCCAGGTACCCTGTGCCGTGCGTCGGCGGGCGGCAGCCAGCGGCCGGGCAGAGCGCCTGCGGCGACAGCCAGCTCGCCTGGGCGCTGCGCCTCCTGACCACCGGCGAGACGCCGCCACCCGGTATGAGCGCGGCCAAGTAAGCGTCTGGCGGGAAGGAGGCAGACGGTCGGACGGTCAGACAACCTGGAGGTAGCAGCCAGAAGGCAGCAGCCAGAAGGTAAAAGGCAGATAGTCGGAACACTGTTTTCTTGGCTCTCGACGGTCTGAGCGTCGGTGTGTATCGGTGGCACCTGCCTTGCTACGCAACTACTTGCGTACCGTGTGGACGCGTTCCCTTCCCGCAGTAGAAGAGCAGCACGATGATTATCAACCGCACCGCTGACGTGGCGCGCGGGCGCGGCATCACAACGATCACCGACCTTGCCGCGCGCACTGGGCTGGCCTACAATACCGCCCCTGCCCTGTTCACCGGGCGCACGACGCGCATCGACCATGAGACGCTCGACCGGCTCTGCGCCGCCCTGGGTGTGCAGCCGGGCGACCTGTTGGTCTACGTCTCGCCTGCTTCCGCCGGAGATGGCCTGACCGCCCTTGCCACATCCACGAGCGACTGACAGGCACACCGATGCAGCACAGTAAGCCCAGCCTGGCCGCACGGGAAACCGCCACCGCTGCGACGGGCGGTGAGATGGAGGCGCGGATCGCGGCCTTCGGCTGGGCGGAGACGCCGCTTGGCCCGCCGGGCCGGTGGCCGTCCTGCCTGCGCGCCGCGCTTGCCATCTGCCTGGGATCTCCCCTGCCGATGGCGATCTGGTGGGGGCCAGAGCTGACCCTGCTGTACAACGACGCCTGGCGCCCCATCCTCGGTGGCTCTGGCCACCCCCGTGCGCTCGGCCGCCCCGGGCGCGCGCTCGGGGCGGAGACCTGGGCCGCCGTCGGGCCGGTCATCGAAGGGGTGCTGACCTCTGGCGAGGCCGCCTGTCTGAACGATCAGCCGCTGCCCGGCGGCGGGGAAGCCTACGCGACCTGGGCGTGCAGCCCTATCCGCGACGAGCGGGGCGGCGTCGGCGGGGTGCTGGCGGTCGCCACGGAGACCACCGCCCGGGTGCTCGGTGCGCGGCGCAGCGCCACCCTGCGCGCCCTGGCCGCCTGCCGCGCCGTGGTGGGCGAGGTCGGGGCGGCATGCCACCAGATCGCCGCAACACTGGCGGAGAACCCCTACGACATCCCGCTCGCCACGCTCTACCTGCTCGACCAGGATGGCGCGCACGCCCGGCTGGTCGACGCGGTGGGGGTCGCGCCGGGCGCGGCGATCAGCCCAGAGACGGTCGCGCTGAACGGCGTGGCGGGCGCGCCGCTTCCGCTGGCGCTGGCCGTCCGTAGCGGCGGGCCGGCCCTGGTGGACGATCTTGACCGGCGCGGCCTGGAGCTCCCCGCCGGGGTCTGGGGCCTGCCGCCGCGCGCCGCGCTGGTGCTGCCGCTGCGGCTGCCCGGCGTCGCATCGCCATCGTTCCTGCTGGCGCTCGGCCTCAGCCCGCGCGCGGCGTTCGATGATGCCTATCGCCTGTTTCTCGAGCAGATCGCGCAGCAGGCGGCCGCCATCCTGGCCGACGCGGGCGCTGGCCTGGGCGCGCCCGTGGCGCCGGCCCGTAACGGCGATGCGTCGCGGGCGAGCGACGACCGGCTGCGGCTGGCGGTCGAAGCGGGCGACATCGGCATCTGGGATATCGACCTGCGGCACGGCGCCCGCACTCACAACGATCGGTTCAGAGCGATCTATGGCTTCGGTCCGGACGAGCCGATCGATTACGAGCGCCAGCTTGCGCGCGTCCACCCGGACGACCGGGCGCGGGTGCATGCGCTGATCACCGCCTTCCGCGACGAGGGCGCGCTGCCGCGGCTGGAGATGGAGCACCGCATCGTCCGTTCGGACGGCCAGGTGCGCTGGGTGTCGGTGCGCGGCGAGGCGATCTGCGACGACGGGCGGCAACCAACGCGCCTGATCGGCACGGTGATCGACATCACCGCACGCAAGCGCGCCGAGGAGGCGCTGGCCGAGAGCGAGGCGCGACTGCGCCTGGCGCTCGACGCGACCGGGATCGGTCTGTGGGAGTGGGACATCGTTAACGACCGGCTCTGGTGGTCGCCGGAGCAGGAGCGACTGTACGGCCTGGAGCCGGGCACGTTCGGGGGTCGCGTCGCGGATTTCCTGGCCTTCCGCGAACCGGGCGCGAAGCTGCACCAGCGACTGGCCGATCTCGGGCGCGGCGAGACGGTCAGGAACGATGTTCGCATCATCCGCCGCGATGGCCAGATTCGCTGGATCCACGCGATCAGCCGGCCGATGCTGGATGCCGAAGGGCGGCTGGTGCGGGTGACAGGCGCCAACCTGGATATCACCGAGATGAAACAGGCCGAGGCGGACCCCCGCTTTCTGGCCGACATCGGCGAGATCATCCGCCTGATCACCGACCAGAACGCGCTGCTGGCGCGGGTGACGCAAGCGGTGGCGGACTTTTTGCAGGTCCGACGCTGCCTGTTCATCGAGCCGGACGCCGGCCGTGATCGCGCCGTCGTGCGCGCGCAGCACTGCCGCGGCGTGCCACCCGTCCCTGCCGAATACCCCATCGTGGACGACAGCGCGGACGCGCTGGCCGAGATCGAGGTCGGGCGTACGATCATCAACTGCGATACCCAGGCCGACCCACGCACCGCCGCGATCTACGCGACAACCTACGCGCCGTACGGCGAGCGCGCGTATGTCGCCGTGCCGCTCATGCACGACGGCCGGCACAACGGCACGCTGTGGGTGAGCGACGATGCCCCGCGCCAGTGGCAGCCGCGCGAGGTCGAGCTGCTGAAGATGGTCGCCGAACGCGCCGGGCTGGCGATCCAGAATGCGCGGCTCTTCGAGGCCGAGCGGGCCGCCAAAATCGCCGCTGAGACGGCGCTGCGGCGGGTCTCCAGCCTCCAGGCGGTTACGGCGATGCTGGTCAGCATCCTCGAGCCGGAGGATGTGATCCGAACGGTGCTCGCGGCGGCCCCGCCGGGCGTGCTGCGCGCGTCGTTCTCCATGCGCACCGCCGATGAGTCAGCGCTCGCGTGTGTCGCGTTCGCTGGGGAGGAGGTGGAGATTCGGCGAGGATGGGATCACGTTCCGATCGACGCGCCGCTGCCGGTCGCGGAGGTGATTCGGGCGGAGGAGGCGATTTTTATCGAGTCGCCGCAGGATCTGGCGCGGGCCTATCCGCACCTGGCGGTCGAGAGGGGGGCGGCAGGCGCTGGTGCGGCGGCGCTGCTGCCGCTGCGCTCAGAGGGGCGAGTGGTCGGCGTGCTCGCACTCGCCTTCGACACGCCGCGCACCTTCCTGGCCGATGAGCGCCAGTACCTGCAGGCGCTGGCCGACCAGGCGGCGCAGGCGCTGGAGCGCGCCCGGCTGTACCAGGCGGAGCGCCGCGTGCGCGAGCGCACCGGGCGGCTTTAGGCGCTCACGGCGCGGCTGGCGGCGGCGCTGACGCCCGATGATGTTGTGCAGGCGGTGCTCGACGAGGGCCTGCCGGCGCTGGCGGCGAACGCTGGAACGGTGGTGCGCTGCGACGGCGACGAGCTGGCCATCCTCGGGGTGGTCGGCTACCCGGAGGAGCTGGCGCGGCCCTGGCGGCGCTTTCCGCTCACGGCGCAAACCGCGCTTGCCGAGGCGGCCCGCACCGGGCAGCATGTCTGGCTGGAGTCGCCGGACGACTTCCTGCGCCGCTACGGGCGCCTGCCGGACCCCGCCGCGCTGGCGATCTCCCAGGCATGGGGCGCGCTGCCGCTCGTCGCATCCGGGCGGGTGATCGGCGCGCTCGGCCTGAGCTACCCGCGGCCCCGCGCCTTCGACGCGGACGCACGCCGGTTCGCCGCCACCCTGGCCGACCTGTGCGCCCAGGCACTGGAGCGCGCCCGGCTGTACGAAGCGGAGCAGCGCGCGCGGGCAGAGGCCGAGGATGCGGTGCGCATGCGCGATATCTTCCTCTCGGTCGCGGCCCATGAGTTGAAGACGCCGCTCACCGCGCTGATGGGCACCGCCCAGTTACTCCTGCGGCGGGCGAACAGCGAGGGCGGCTACTCCGAGCGCACCCACCGTGCGATCAGCGTGATCGCCGGCCAGGCCGCCCGCTTGAACAAGATGATCGCGACGCTGCTGGATATCTCGCGGATCGAGACCGGCCAGCTCACAATCGAGCGTGCGCCGGTGGACCTGGTGGCGCTGGTGCGGCAGGTGGCCGCCGAAACACAGCCGACGACCGACGCCCACCCGATCAGCGTCGCGGCCGACGGCGAGCCGCTGCTGGTTGAGGGGGATGTCCTGCGGTTAGAGCAGGTGCTGCAAAACCTGCTCAGAAACGCGATCAAATACAGCCCGCAGGGCGGCCCGGTGCAGATTCGCCTCTGGCGGGGGCGCGGCCGCGTCGCGGTGGCGGTAAGCGACCGGGGGATCGGCATCCCGCCAGCAGCCATGGCGCGGCTCTTCCAACGGTTCTACCGGGCCGTCAACGCGGATACCCAGCAGATCGCCGGCATGGGGATCGGCCTGTTCGTGGTGAAAGAGATCGTCACGCTCCACGGCGGGACGGTCGAGGTGGAGAGCAGCGAAGCGGATGGGACGACATTCACCGTCTGGCTGCCGGAAGCCAGCTCAGCGCTCCACCTTCCGGGTGCCGAATAACGACCGCTCCACGCTGACCGCTGCCCTCTGAACGCCGCTCACCGCGCCCGCTCCACACCCACGCGGGCGCACCAGGCCGCCACCGGGCAGATGCTGCACTTCGGCGCGATCGGCAGGCAGATGTTCTGCCCGAGCGTCACCAGCAGGCCGTTGATCTCCAGCCAGTGCTCCAGCGGAAGCTTGCCCCGCAGCGCCATCTCGGTCTCGTCCGGTGTCTTTGTTCGTACATAGCCCCAGCGGTTGCAGATGCGGTGGACGTGGGTGTCCACACAGATGCCGGGCAGGCCATAGCCGGCGGTGCGCACCAGGTTGGCCGTCTTGCGGCCCACGCCGGACAGCGCCAGCAGCTCGTCCAGCTCCTGCGGTACCTGGCCGCCGTGCCGCTCCAGCAGCGCTGTGCAGATCGCGCGGATTGTCCGCGCCTTGGTGCGGTAGAAGCCGACCGGGTAGATCAGCGCGGCGATCCGCTCTTCCGGCAGCGCCAGCATGGCCTCGGGCGTATCCGCCACGGCGAACAGGCGTGGCGCGACGACGGCGGTGAGCGTATCCTTGGTGCGCAGGCTGAGGATCGTGGCGATCAGGATGCGGAAGGGTGTCTGGCCCGCGGCGCCCATCTGGTCGATCAGCGGCTGCTGGTAGGCGGGCATGGCTGCCCGCAGCGTTTCGAAAAGCGGGCCGATGTTGCCGAGGGCGGGCGATTGGGCGGCTGTCATGCCGCGAATCATACCACAGGGGGCAGGGGCCGGAAACCGGGGCACTGGCCCCTGCCCCCCATCGCTGACCCCTTGTTTTTTTGGGATTGCCGTGGGTCAGCACGACCCCTACCCCTTGCCCCCTCTCCGCACCCGTTCAACGGCGGACAGATGTTCCCATCCCGCCCCCGTCCTTTCGGAGATCGGTTTTTCGCGCAGACCAGATGCCAGCATGGCCCTCGCCCCCATCTCCCTGCGCCACACGGGAGAGTTTAGGGGCGGACAGCTTTCTCTACCCCACTCCCCGTCCCCCTCCCCGCATGCGGGGAGGGGGAGACATATTGGTGCCGGGCTGCGGCGCGCGCCGCAGCCTGACACCAGCAGGATCCCTCCGAAAGAACCCCCGCACCTTGTCCCCTACACGATCAGTTCCCGCACGGCGCGACGTTGCGCCAGTTCAGTACTGTGTCGTTCACGTTCTGGACGCCGTTCGCGCCGTAGCTGAGCGTGAGCTGGCGATTGGCGATCTCGTCGCAGGCCGCGCCCTTCTCGACGTAATCCCACGAGCCGAGGGTGTACTTGTACTCGATCTGCGTCGTCTCCTTGCCGGTAAGCGTGATCGTCCAGTGCGTCGCATCCACGCGCGTCAGCACGACGCCGCCTGGGTTCCACTGCGGCAGCCCGCCGTCTAGTCGGTCCAGGAAGCCGGCGATGTAGACCGAGCGGCCAGTGGCGTCGGTCGTCGGCGGGACGGTCACGGTGAACTTGAGCGTCACCGTGCGCAGCTCGGCGGTCGCCTTGACCTCAGCGCTCGGGCCGGAGCGGTTGAACGACTGATCGACGGCGCGCACGGCGTAGAAGTAGGTCGCGCCCTGGTTGACGTTGGTGTCGGTGTAGCTGGTGCCGGTCACCCGGGCGATCTGGGTGTACGGCCCGCCGGGCGCGTCGCCGCGCAGCACCTCGTAGCCGTACAGCGTCGGGTCGCCGGTCACCGCGTTCCACGCCAGGCTGATCCCGTCCGGCGAGGCGCTGGTGACGGTCAGGCCGGTCGGCGTGGCAGGCGGCGTGGTGTCGCCGGACGCGGCGACCGTCAGCACGCCCATCTGCGCCGTGCTGAAGCCGTTGCCCGTGCCGTCGAGGTCGGCGTAGAGCCAGTCGCGCCCGTTGGTCGTGGTGTAGCGGTAGGCGTAGCTGTAGGTCCCGAGCGCCTCGGGCAGCAGGCTAGCCTGGAACTCGTCGTTGTTGCCGGCGTCCACGTTGAAGGCGGCCTCGACCCACGTCCAGCCGGCGGCGGTGGCCGGGTCGCTCCCCTGCGGCCCAAAGCCGAGCTGCGCGCGCAGGGTGTCCGTCCGGCCCGGGGCGCTGGTCACGCCGTCGATCCAGACCTGGCCATAGACCGTGCCGGTGCGGTTGGTGACACTGATCGTATGCTGGAGCGTCGGCGGCCACTGCAGGTTGGCCCAGCCGATGATCAGGTGCGGCATGGCGCTGATCTCGTTCGACGGGCCGCTCTCGTTGCCGGCGGCGTCCAGCGCGCGGACGACATAGTACAGATTGCGGGCGTTGCGCAGTCCGGTGTCGGTGAAGCTCGTGCCGGTCAGCGGCGCGCCGTTGGCCTTCACCCAGCCGCCGCTGCTCACCGGGCTGCGGTAGACGTTGTAGCCGGCCGCGCCGGGCACGGCGTTCCACGCCAGCGCGACCATGCCATCGCCCTCGCCGGTGGCGCGCAGCCC
Organism: Roseiflexaceae bacterium; assembly: GCA_042408595.1. GTDB lineage: Bacteria > Chloroflexota > Chloroflexia > Chloroflexales > Roseiflexaceae > JBHOQX01. Next base: position 23,678 of record JBHOQX010000026.1, read on the forward strand.
GCCGGGGGCCGGCGGCGGCGTCAGGTCGGTCACCCCACTCACCAGCAGCACGGCGCTCAGCGGCTGGAGCGTCACCGTCAGCTGGCCGTTGCTGACCACGACCGGCGGGAGTTGCGCGGCTTTGGTCACGTCGTAGATCGGCGTGAAGGACGTACCGTTCGGCAGGTAGCCGCCCACCGGAATGATGATCGTGCGCGGCGCGGTGCCACGGTTGATCGCCACCACCGCCGCCTGCGTGCCGGTCTTGCGGCCGTAGGCCAGCGTGTCGTGCGCGTCGTCCGCCAGCAGCACGCGCAGGTCGCCGTCCACCAGCGCCGGGAAGGCCTTACGGATCTTGGCCAGCGCCCGATAGTAGGCGAGTTGATAGGCATCCGCGCTGCGCCCACCGTTGGCCGTGTCGTCCCACGGGTAGGTGCGGCGGTCGTCCGGGTCGTCGTCGCCGGTGACCGCCACCTCATCGCCATAGTAGATCGTGGGCGCGCCGGGCATGGTGAACTGGATGAGCGCAGCCAGGCGCTGGCGCTGCTTGCCCTGCGCCAGATGGGCGGCGTTTCCTTCCTTGTTCGCCAGCGTCTCCTCACCCGGCGTCAGCGTCCACAGCAGCCGCTCGGTGTCGTGGCTGTCGAGCAGGTTCATCAGCGTATAGTAGGCCGCATCCGGGTAATCCTCGCGGATCGAGCTGATCCGGGCGGCGAACTCCGACGGCGTGATCACCCGGCCGCTGTCGCCGAAGCCCTTCGAGTCGAACGGGCCGGGTGCGAGCAGGCCGAGGACCGCGTCGCGCAGGCGGTAGTTCATGGCCGTGTCGGCCCGGTCGCCGCGCAGGAAGCGCAGCAGCGTCGAGTCCTTCTGCCATAGCTCGCCGATGATCGCAGCGTTGGGGTCGGTGGTTTTCACCACCTGGCGGAACTGCTCCCAGTAGCCGTTCGGGAAGGACGCGTCGCCCATCACGTCCAGCCGCCAGCCGGCTGCGCCGCGTTTGAGCCAGAAGCGCGCGACGCTGTCCTTGCCGGTGATGAAGAAGTCCTGCACTGCCGGGTTGTCCTTCTTCAGCACCGGGATGCTGTCGAAGCCGAACCAGCCGTCGTAATAGGTATCGTTGCCGCCGGGCGTCGAGGGCGCGCAGGGCGACGGTTCGCTGCCGGTCGGGGCGCGGAACAGGAACCAACTGCGGAACGGCGAGGTCGCATCCTCGCAGGCGCCGACGGTGGCATAGTAACGGTAGCGGTCGAAGGTCGGGCTGTCGGACGACATGTGGTTGAACACACCGTCCAGCACGACGCGGATGCCGCGGATGCGCGCCTGCTCGACCAGCGCCTTGAAGTCGCCAAACGTGCCGAGTGCGGGGTCGATCTGGTAGTAGTCGCGGGTATCGTAGCGGTGGTTCGAACCGGCGGCGAAGATCGGGTTAAAGTAGATCGTGGTGATGCCGAGCGCGCGCAGGTAATCGAGCTTCTGGATGACGCCCTTGAGGTCGCCGCCCATGTAGTCGCGCCCGCGCGGCCCCTCCTTGGTTGGGCTCCAGGCCGGCGGATGGGCGTCGAAGCGCCAGGGGCAGGTGACATCCGCGTCGGCGTAGTTGCGGCAGTAGCCCTCCGGCAGCGTGCCCCACGGCAGTGCCAGCGCCGGGTCGTCGTAGCGGTGGTCGCCGGTCTTCGGGTCGTTCGCCGGGTCGCCGTTGCGGAAGCGATCCGGGAAGATCTGATAGATCACCGCGTTTTTCACCCAGGCCGGCGTGGTGAAGGCCGGGTCGTAGAACATCAACGCGTAGCTGCGGTCTACCGGGTCGGCGCTCGGCGCGCCCAGGCCGCCATCCAGCGCAGCGGTATCGTCGGCGTAGTAGGCGTTTTTCGTTCCATCGGTGACGATGAAGCGGTACCAGAAGTTGTTCGGGCCGGGCGAGGTGACGGTCGCCTCCCAGAAATCGCAGGTCTCGCGCTCGAGCCCGGCCTGGTAGCAATCCACGTCGGTCGCCGCTGGGGCCATGTTGATGAAGCGCTGCCCGCCGGCGTTCAGGTCGTACAGCCGGACGCGGACGCCGGTCACGTCGTTGTGGAAGGTGCGGAAGCGCAGCTTCACCGGCGTGCCGGCAGGGACCGCGCCGCCCGGCGTGCGGTACAGCAGGTCACGCGAGTCGTGGCGCAGGCCGTCCCACTCGACGTTGTCGTCGGGCGCGTGGCCGGCCCGGATCGTGAGCAGGTGGGTAGCCGGGTTGTAGCTGAACAGAACCTTCTGCCCGCTGGCGGTGACGGTGAACGGGATGTTCGCGCCGCCCGAAACGCCGCCCTGGCCATAGTTATCGCTCCAGCTTTCGTTGATCGCGACCTTGGCCTCGTAGCTGCCGGCGGGCAGGGCGGTGGTCTCGAAGGTGTAGATGCCGTCGCCGTCCGGGTCTTGCAGCCAGGAGCGCAGGCAGTCGGGCTGCCAGTCGCCGGGGCAGCCAAGCTCGGACTGGAAGCTGCCGGGCACGGTGGCGATCACGCTGTTGCGGCTGCTGGTGATCCAGTTGCTCTTGTGGTCGTAGTAGAACTTGACCGGGCCGCCGTCGGCGCTGAGCGGGATGTTCGCGCCGTTTCGCGTGGCGTTCAGACCGTAGTTCTCGTCCCAACCGTTGTTCAGTGCGGCCTTGTACTCGTAGCTGCCGGCGGGCGGGGCGAACGTGCCCTGCCAGACATCGTCGCTGGCGTCGTAGCTGAGATGCGTCGCCGCGCAGTCCGGCTGCCAGTCGCCGGGGCAGCCGAGCTCGCTCTGCAGGCTGCCGGCGACGGTCACGCTGGACGGGTTGGGCGTGCCAGCGGCGCGCGCCACGGGGGGGCGCGCCGGCGCGAGGATGGCGGCGAGCGCCAGGCTGAACAACAGCAGCATGGCGGCTGCCCGGCGGGGTCGGTGATGGCCGTTCATCAGGGCTTGCTCCTTCGCTCAAGGGCCGGGCGCACGGCATACCCCACACCGGGCCGCCGCGCCGACGGCGCGCACCCACGATTTGCAGAACACTCTATGGTACCTGGTTGTGTGACGCTCGCCGCCAGTATAGCACCGTCAGCTAAACCGGTCAAGAGGGAACGTTGGCGCGCGAAAAACACACTTTCGCCCGGTTGTGATGGGGAAAACGCGCCTGAGCGATGGGTGCGGGCGGTGGTGAGGTGAAAAGATTGTTATGTTGCCTCTCCGCCGGGCGGCCTGTCATTCGCCCAGGAAGGCCGCGACTTCAGCGCGGCGGGGCGGGTCGGCGCCGGGGCGGGTGCAGTTGAGCGCCGCTGCCGCCGCCGCCAGGCGCAGCACGCCGACGAGCTCGCCAGCCGGCAGCGCCGCCAGCGCCGCCCGCGACAGCGCGCCGCGCTCGGCGAGGCCGGCGAGCAGCCCGGCGTTGAAGGTGTCGCCCGCGCCCACGGCGTCCGCCACGTGCACCATGAAGCCGGCCACAGCGTGCGCCTCGCGGGTAGCCGCCCGCAGCGCGAACGCTCCTTTGCCGCCCTGGGTGACGACTACCAGCTCCGGCCCCTGCGCCAGCAGCTCTGCGGCGGCGGCCTCCGGCGGCAGGCCGGGCAGCAGCCATGCCAGGTCGGCGGCGCTGATCTTCACCAGGTCGGCCAGGGCGATGAGCCGCGCCAGCCGCGCGCGGTAGCCAGACTCGTCGCGCACCAGCCCAGGGCGGATGTTCGGGTCGAGCGAGATCAACGCCCGCCGGTGGAGCCGCGCCGCCGCCGCCTCGACCGCCTCGGGCGTTGTGCCGCGCAGCAGGCTGATCGAGCCGATATGCAGCGCCGCGGTTTCGGCGAAGAGCGCCTCGGGCAGCTCGCCGGGGGCCAGCAGCGTATCCGCAGCGCCCTCGCCATAGAATGTGAAAACGGCGTCGCCGCGCTCGTTGGCGACAAATGCGAGCGTTGTCGGCGCGTCGGAGGGCAGCAGGAAGCGCGTGTCGATCCCCTCACGCTCGACCGCCGCGCGCAGCACGCGGCCGAAAAAGTCGGCCGATATCTTCCCGGCGAAGGCCGTCGGTTGGCCGAGCCGGGCCGTGCCCATGGCGACGTTGAACGGCGAGCCGCCGGGGTGCATGCGGAAGCCGACCGTCGCGCCGCCCTCGGTGATCGGCAAGAAGTCGATCAGGATCTCGCCCAGGCTGGTGATCAGATTCGGCATACTGCCGCCCTCTTTGCGCGCGGCGCGCTACCCCAGCGCCCAGGTGCTGCCCTGCGGCGTCTTGGTGATCTCGATGAACGCCGGAAACATATCCTTCAGTTCCTGGATGTGGGTGACCACCAGGATCTGCTTGAAATCGGACTGGATGGAGGTGATCGCTTCGACCAGTCGCTCGCGCCCTTTGGCGTCCTGCGAGCCGAACCCCTCGTCGATCACCAGCGTCTCCAGCCGGGCGCCGGCGCGGCGCGCCAGCAGCTTCGCCAGGGCGATGCGGATGGCGAAATCGACGCGAAAACTCTCGCCGCCGCTGTAGGCGTCGTAGTCGCGCGTGCCGAGCGCGTCGGCGATCTTGATCTCCAGCGTCTCGCTGATATCGCCCTTTTTGGTGTCGCGCTGCGTCTCGAACGTCAGGTGCAACTGATTGTCGGTCATGTGGCCGAGCAGCCGGTTGGCCTCCTGCTCGATCTCGGGGATCGCGGTTTCAATCAGCAACGCCTGCACGCCCTTTTTGCCAAAGGCGACGGTCAATTCGTCGAACAGGCCCTTGCGGTGCAGCAGCCCGGCGCGCTGCTCTTCGGCGGCGCGGAGCGCCTCGGCGGCCTCCGCGGCACGGCGCAGCAGGGCCTGCTTCTCGCCCAGGTCGCGGTCGGCCACGGCCAGTTCGCGGCGGCGCTCGCGCAGCTCGGCCTCCGCCCGCTCGCGCGCGGCGAGCGCCGGGCCAAGCGCGCGGAGTTGGACATCGAGGGCGGCCAGCGCCTCGTTGGCCTCGGCCAGTTCGCCATCCATCCGCGCCAGTTCGGCCTCGTCGCGCGCCTGCAAGGCGGTGTCGCGCGCCAGGCGCTCCTCGGCGCGCGCGAGTTGCCGGCTCTCCTCATCCCACCCGGCCAGGGCGCGGGCCTCGTCGCGGGCGGTGCGGTGCTGCTCCGGGCGGTAGCCGCAGGCGGCGATCTCCGCCTCCGCCGCGGCGAGCGCGGCCCGTTCGTCGTGGGCGAAGTCGCCTGCGTCCAGCGTGCGCCGCAGTTCGGCGGCGCGGCGCTCTTCCTCGCGGAGCGTGGCAGCCTCGTCGTCGATGGCCGCCAGTTCGCGCCGGCTGGTCTCGATCTGCGCCCGCAGGCTGGCCTGCTCCTCGAGCTGCTGTTCCAGCTTGCGGATGCGCTCGTCGAGCCGTTTCCCCTCCCGCTCCATGCCCTGGCGGTCGCCGATCGCCGCCAGGGCGGACTCGACGCGCGCCAGGTCCACCCGTGCCTCGCGCTCGTAGTCGCCTTTGAGAATCTGGAGCTCGAGCATACTCAGCTCGCGCTGGATCGTCGCCTGTTTCTGGCGCATCTCCTCCGCGGTGCGCAGGTCGCGGTCGAGGCGGGCGAGCCGCGCGGCGATCTCCGGCAGGGTGGCGACGCGCTGCTCGGCGGCCTGAATCTCGGCCCGCACCGCGCGCAGCCGCGCTTCGATCGTCTGGATCTCGCGGCCGAGCCCGGTGTAGCGGGCGCGCAGCTCCTGGCGCTCGCGCTCGTACTCGGCCTCGACATGTGCCACGCCGTCGCGGCCAAGCTCGTGGTTGCAGAGCGGGCAGTGGATCGTGTCCTCGCCGAGCATCGCCAGCTTCTTGTTGATCTCGTCGCCGCGGGTCTTGATCGACTCGCGCTCGGCCCGCAGCGCCCCGGCCTGTTCCACCAGCTCGCGCTCGACGGCGCGCTTCTGTTCGAGGGCGGCGCTCTCGCGCTCCAGGTGCGCCCGCTCGGTCGCGGCACGGTCGCGCTCGGCCTGCCAGCGGTCGGCGTCTTTGAGATGCTCGCCCGCCTCCTTGATCGTGCGCTTCCACTCCTCGCGCGTCGCGACGAGCGAGTTGTGTTTCATCTCGATCCGCTTCTGAAGGTTGGCCTGTTCGAGCTGCAGGGAGTGCAGCATGCTGAGCTGCTCGCCGAGCGCCGCCCGGCGGTCGCGGGCGGCGGCCAGCTCCTGGTTGGCGGTGGCGAACGCCTCGAGCCGAGTAGTCAGCGCGGCGATCTCCTGCTCCAGCGTGGGGCGGCGGGCGGCGCGGGCGCGCAGGTGCTCCAGCTCGGCCTCGGCGAGCCGCAGGTCGCCGCGGAGCTGCGCCTCGGCCGCGCGCAGCGCCTCGGCGTGCGCGCGGCGGCGCTCGACCAGTGCGTCGTAGCTGACGCGCAGGGCCTCCAGCCGCTCCAGTTCCTGCCGGGCCGCCTGCAGCGCGGCCAGGCCGGCGGCGATCTCCGCGCGGCGGGCCACGGTCGCCTCGGCGGCGAGCAGGTCGCGCCGGCGCACCTCGATCTCGCCGACGAGCCGGTCGCGCCGGGCGCGGAGTTGCTCCAGCCGGGCGCACAGGGCGTCGCGCTGCGGCTTGAGCGCCTCGAGGGCCTGGGCCTGGGCCTGGGCCGCGGCGAGCGCCTGCTCCGCCTCCTGGCAGGCGGCCTCCAGCGCCGCGGCGCGGCGTTCGGCGGCGGCCACCAGCCCGGCGCGCATCTCGTGCTGCTCCGCCTCGTGCCGGTAGGCCTCGATCCGGCCCTCCAGCCCGCGGATCTGCCCGTCCAGGCCGCGCGCGCGCTCCTTCGCCCGCTCCTCCAGCTGCTCGTAGACATCCAGCCCGAGAATCTCGGCCAGCACCGCCTTGCGCTCCGCCGGCTTCTTGCGGGTGAACTCGTCGGCGTGGCCCTGGCGCAGGAACGCCGAGTTGGCGAAGGTTTCGTACCCCATCCGCAGCGTCCGGATGATCGCCTCCTGCGTCTCGCGCACGCCCGCCCCGCTGAGCGACTTCCAGCCGTCGCCGTTGCGCACCTGGAAGTCGAGCCAGGTCTGACCGACGCGCTTGCCCTTGCTCCGCTTGCGGATGACGCGGTACTCCTGGCCGTCGAGCGCGAAGGTCAGGTCGACCTCCATCTCGGTCGCGCCAAGGGCGATCAGGTCGTCATCGCTCTTGAGGCGCGCCTCACCCCAGAGCGACCAGGTGAGCGCGTCCAGCAGGGTCGACTTACCGGCGCCGTTCTCGCCGGAGAGGCAGGCGATCGAGATGCCGTCGAACTCCAGCGGGGGAACATCCTCGCGATAGCACATGAAGTTGCGCAGGGCGAGTTTGCGTGGGATCACGGGGACCTCTGTGCAGGACGAAGGACGACGGACGAAGGACGAACGCAGGCAGCGGCGCGCTCGTCCTTCGTCCGTCGCCGCCGGAGAGCGCCACGAATCAGCACAGATGAGCGACCACCGCCAGAGCCATTATACGCGGCGCCGGGCGGCGCTGCAAGCGGTTTCGCGGACAGGTCCGACGGATGGCGACACGCGCCCCCGCCCGTCGTCGCCGACTCTTGGTTGTGGGGTCGCGCTCCTTTCCGCTCACAGCCGGATGATCAGCTCGTACAACCGGCGGCGGTAGGTGGCGCAGTCCACGTGTTTCCACAGGCGCGGCAGGTCGGCGAGGTAGGTGGCGCGCTCGGCCTCGCGGGCCGCCAGATAGGCGGCGGTGGCGGGATGGCCGTCGAGCCCGCGGGCGCGGACGTACGCGCGGGCGACCACCGCGTCCTGCAAGGCGCCCAGGTTCTCCTGCAGGGCGGCGAGCGGCGCGAGCACGGCTTCGACGCGCGGCCCGAACGCCTCGGCGAAGAACTCGAGCGTGTAGCGCAGCCGCTTGCCGGCGATCCGCGCCAGGTGCAGCGTCTCGTCCGGCCCGCCCGGCACGACGACCTCGAAGGCACGCCAGTCTTCGTAGCGCCGCCAGACCATGGAGCCGGCCAGGTCGCGCACCCGAAGCGGAAGGCCGGTCGGCGGCAGGTCGCCGGCGGCGGCGCCGGGCGTGGTCAGGAAGCGGGCGAACTCATGCTTGAAGTCGCGGTAGCGAGTCGAGTCGAGGCTGTCGAGCAGGTCGCGCTGCGCCGCGGCCCGCTCTTCCTCGATCTGCGCGGTCAGCGCCGGATCGGGCGGCACGGCGGCGGCGCGGATGTGTTCGAGGAAGACATCGCGGTCGCGCACTTCGCCGAGCGCGCGGGCGACGCGCCGGAGCTGCCGGCGGAAGCGGCGTATGGGCTTGGGGGTGTAGATCGGCTCCACCACCTGGAGCGAGGCGCGCAGCCGGCGGGTCGCCACCCGCATCTGGTGGACATCTTCCGGGTCCTCGCCGCGGCGCACCTCCTCTTCGCGGGCGAGCATCCGCTCGAACATACGCCGCAGGACGCGCCGCGCACCCTCGGCCAGCGGCTCGTCGCCGCGCAGGCCGCCCGGGAGATTCAGCGCGCCGGGATCGACCTCCGTGACCAGACCGTCCTGCGGCAGCAGGCGCGCCCCCAGCGCCGTCGCCGTCGCCGCGTCGCCCGGCACGATCGCCACCGGGCCAAGCGCCTGGCGCCAACGATCGGCCTGCTCCTGCACCGCCGCGATAGCGCCATCCGCGGCCGCCCCGCCGATGATCAGCACCAGGCGCTCCGGGCCGCGCAGCGCCCGCACGTCGAGCGGGCCGTGCTCCTCCAGCGCGTCGGCGAGCGCCAGCAGGCCGGCCAGGCGGAGCACCAGCGCCTGATCGTCGTCGTCTAGCCGCAGAAAGGCGGTCTCCCGCTCTGGGTGCAGTTTGGTGCGCTGGAAGGCCACGATGCTGGCGGCCAGGCAGCGCGCCTCGTCGTCCAGCCCGTCCAATTCGGCGGCGAGCACCGCGTCGCGCCCGGCGCGGTGTGGCTGATCGGCCCCGGCGCGGCGCGCGGCCAGGTAGTAGCCCACGGCGATGTCGAGGAGGCGCCGGGCGCGCGGGGGCAGGTCGCCGGCCGCGATCAGCATGTCGCACAGGCCGAGCGCCAGCGCAGCGATGCGAGGAGTTGACCGTTCAGCGTTCACAGTAGAGGGTACAAGATTGACATCAAGCAGGGAAGAATAGCTCACCGGGTTCTGTTGCGTGCGCCTGCGCGCCCGAGGGGCGGCCTTGAAGCGCACGGCGCATGGATAGTTGCCAGGCAGGCTATCGCCTCCATCCGCGCACACAGGTCGGGCGGCCATCGTGCCACTCCATTGGCGTCCGATCCCACCCCCCCGGCCCCCTCCCCGATGCGTGGGGAGAGGGCAGGGAATGAGGACCTGCACGGTCATCCTCTATGAACTAAACGCGAAGCCCCGCCAAACCGCTCCGCCGCGTACGTCCTGTATGTGATTTGTCGCTTTGGCACAGCGGCGCCTTCAGTCGGCGGACGGATGCGGCCCGAAGCCGGCGCGACGTCTAGGGAACGATACGACAAAGATGCAACAAGCAGATGTTGCTCTTCAATCGGCTTCTGCCACCTCAAGCAGCGCCAACCCGCGCGCCAGCTTGCTGCGGTCCTCCGGCTCGAGCGCCTCGCGCTCGCACAGCAGCCGGGCGATCGCGTCCAGATCGTCCCGTGTGCCGTCGTCTTTCAGCTCGATCTCCACCTCGCGGAAGCGCTCGTGACGCCCGCCGGCGTGGATCAGCCCTTCGTCCAGGCACAGCTCGGCCCGGCGCGCGCCGCCGCGGACGACGTCCAGCAGATGCCGGTCGGTCTCGATGGTAAACAGCGGGCGCAGCGGCTCCCCGCCGGCCAGCGCCAGCACTCGCGCACGCAGCTCGCCGGGCGGCCAGTCGTGCGGGTCGTCGCTCGCGCCGATCTCGGCCTCCCACTCGGCGCGCTCGAACCAGCCGCCGACCGCCTGCTCCGCCCCCTTGAGCGTCGCCACCCGCCGCCCGCCGAGGTCGCGCAGGCGCAGGCCGTAGCGCTGCGCGCGAAAGCGGCCGTCCGGCGTGTCGAGGTAGGTGTTGCGCTGCCGTTCGATGCCGGCGGGGACCAGACGGTACGGCCCAAGCTCGCGCAACGCCAGCAGCGCCGCGAACGTGTCCGGCGAGTCGACGCGGTATTTAGCCTCGATCTCCATGGCGATGTTAGTATAGCACGGTTGGAAGGCGGCGGACGGTGGGCGAACGACAAAGGACGAACGCTGCCCCTGCCGACGCCGACAATCTTGCTCTAAGGGGAGCGTGCTTCCATCCATCGTTCACGCCCCTCGCCACGCGTCGCCATCCGCCGCGCGACCGATTGACACCGCCCGCGGCGCGTGGTATCCTGCCGGTGACGTAGTCGAACGGTCCGGAGGTTTCGCGGTGGTTCCGAGAGTCGTGCTGCTGGCAAGCGAGGCAGTCTAGCGATTCCCGGGGTTCGTGCGCCTTTTTTCCGGACGATCTGTCGAACTGTATACCGATGTTCCGCCGCGGCGCAGGCGATTGCACCGCGGCATTTTTATATCTGGAGCACTGCCATGGCCCTCTTGAACGTCAGCGGGCTGACGAAATATTACGGCGGCGCGTTGATCTTCGGCGACGTGTCGTTTATGGTGGCGCGCGGCGAGAAGGTCGCGCTGGTCGGGCCGAACGGTGCGGGCAAGAGCACGCTGCTCAAGATCATCGCCGGGCTCGAAACGCCGACGGCCGGCGGCGTCCACATCGCCCGCGGGCGGCGCGTGGCCTACCTGGCGCAGGAGGCGCGCTTCACCGGCGCGCGCACCCTGATGGACGAGATGCACGCTACGCTGGCGCACCTGGCCGCCATGCAGGCCGAGATCGCCGCGCTGGAGCATGCCCTGGCCGACACCGCCGCGCCGGAGTGGGAGGCGCGGATGGAGCGCTATGGCGAGCTGACGCAGCGCTTCGAGCACGCCGGCGGCTACGAGATCGAGCGCCGGATCGACATGACCCTCCAGGGCCTCGGCTTCACGGAGGCGCAGTACGGCCAGCCGCTGGCGCAGTTCAGCGGCGGGCAGAAAACCCGCGCTGCGCTCGCCGCCGCCCTCCTGTCCGACCCCGACCTGTTGCTGTTGGACGAGCCGACCAATCACCTCGACCTGGCGGCCCTGGAGTGGCTGGAGCGCTTCCTGAAGACCTGGGACGGCACACTGATCGTGATCTCCCACGACCGCTACTTCCTCGACAAGGTGACGGCCCGCACGCTCGACCTGGGGTTTGGCCGGCTGGAGGACTACCCCGCGCCGTATCACCGCTACCTGGAGCTCAAGGCCGAGCGGCTGGAGTTGCAGATGAAGCAGTTCCAGGCGCAGCAGGCGTTCATCGCCAAGACGGAGGAGTTCATCCGGCGCTTCAAGGCCGGGCAGCGCAGCAAGGAGGCCCGCGGGCGCGAACTGCGCCTCGAGCGCCTGAAACAGGGCTTCGCCCATGCCGATGGCACGGTCGAGAAGCTGATCGGCCGCCCGCAGCAGCAGCGGAAGCTCAGGCTGGACCTTGCCGGCCCACAGCGCAGCGGCGAGGTCGTGCTGCGGCTGGAGGGCCTGGTGGTCGGCTTCGCCGCGAACGGCCACCGGCCACCCTCCACCGACACGACCACACAGCCCGCCGCACCCCGCGCGCCGAACACTGCGCTGATCCGCTGCCCCGATCTCGAGATCCGCCGCGGGCAGCGGGTGGCGCTGATCGGGCCGAACGGCAGCGGCAAGACGACGCTGCTGCGGACGATCGTCGGCGAGCTGCCGCCGCTGCACGGCGCGGTGCGCCTCGGCCACAACGTGACGCTGACGTACTACGCCCAAGCCCACGAAGGGCTGCGGATGGACGCGACCGTGCTGGACGAGATCTGGCGCGCCGCGCCGCACCTGAAGGAGACGGAGGCCCGCACCTTCCTCGGCCGATTCCTGTTCAGCGGCGACGACGTGCACAAGCGCGTCGGCGACCTGTCCGGCGGCGAGCGCAGCCGGGTGGCGCTGGCGCAGCTCACTCTCCTGTCGGGCAACCTGCTGGTGCTGGACGAGCCGACGAACCACCTGGACATCGACGCGCGCGAGGCGCTGGAGGGGGTGCTGAACGACTACCAGGGGACGCTGCTGTTCGTCTCGCACGACCGCTATTTCATCGACGCGGTGGCCGACACGATCTGGGAAGTGCGCGACGGCGCAATCGTGGCGTTCAACGGTACGTATAGCGAGCTGGCCGCCGCGAAGGAGCGGGCGGACGCCGGGGACGGCGAACGCAAGGTGGAGAGCGTTGGGCGGAAGCCGGACAGCGCAGAGGCACAGCGCGCAGCGCCCGTCGCGCCGCCCGACAGGCCCCAGGCCTCGCGGGAGGAGCGCAAACGGCAGCGCCGGCTGGAGCGGCTGGAGGAAGAGATCGCCATGCTGGAGCAGGAGCTGCGGCAGATCGAGGCGGAGATGACCGCGGCGGGCGTCGCGGGCGACGGGCGGCGCGTCGCGGCGCTGAGTGAGCAGTACGCCGAGGTGCAGCAGATGGTGCAGACGCGCTACGACGAGTGGGCGGCGCTGGCGTGACGGTTTAGCGGGGAGGGTGCGGGGCACAGCTCCCGAGCACGTAGAGAGCGGGCAGGGGACCGAGAGTCCGCACAGAAACGACATCTGAGCCAATCACGCTGCACGCTGCACTGTAGACTTACCTGCTGCCGGTCACCTGCGCAATCGCCCGCTCGACATCCAGCGCCGGCCCCGCGCCGCCAAGCCAGGCAAGGAACTCGACGTTGCCGGCCGGCCCGGTGATCGGCGAGCGCGCCAGCCCGCGCGGTGCGAGCCCCGCCCCCGCCGCGAAGCCGAGCACCGCCCGCAGCACGACGGCATGCACCGCCGGGTCGCGCACCACTCCGCCCCGCCCCACCTGCGCCGCCCCGGCCTCGAACTGCGGCTTCACCAGCGCCACCACCCAGGCATCCGGCGTGATCAGCCGCTGCACCGCCGGTAGCACCAGTCTCAGCGAAATAAAGGACGTGTCGATGACCGCGCATGCTGCCAGGGTTGGGGGTTCGGGTCTCTCCTGACCCCTCATCTCTGATTCGTGCTCCCGCGGGGGCAGCGCCTCCAGGTAGCGGATATTCGTCCGCTCCAGCACGACGACCCGCGGGTCCTGGCGCAGGCGGTAGTCGAGCTGGCCGTAGCCAACATCCACGGCATAGACGAGCGCTGCGCCGCGCTGGAGCAGCACGTCGGTGAAGCCACCGGTGGACGCGCCGACATCCAGCGCAACCAGCCCCGCCGGCGAGAGGTCGAAGGCGTCGAGGGCATGTGCCAGCTTCAGCCCGCCCCGGCTGACATACGGCAGTCGCTCGGCGATCTCGATCACGGCGTCGTCCGGCACGCTCTCGCCCGGCTTGGTGCGGGGCGCGCCGGCTACCCGCACCAAGCCGGCCAGAATCAGCGCCTGGGCCTTGCTGCGGCTCTCAGCGAGGCCGCGTACGACGAGGAGTTGGTCGAGGCGTGTCTTGGGCATGGTGCTGCGTGCTGAATGATGAATGCCCGCGCACCGGAGGCATCATGCACCATGCTATCCCTGCTCCATGCTGCGGATCTCGGCTTCCAGCTCGGCGATATAGGCGTGGAGCCAGGCGGGCGCAGCGTCGCCGGCGGCGTCCCGGCGGGCGCGCAGGCGGGCCAGCTCGCCGCGGCGGGCGCGCAGTTCGGCGGCAGGGTCGGCGGGGGCGGGCGGGGGCGGCGGCGCGTCCGGCAGCGCGTCCAGGTGCGCGGCGACGATCTCCGACACAACCTCGGCCATGTCGAGCTGCCGCTCGCGCAGCAGCCGCTCCAGCTTCAGGCGCTGCTGCGCCGTCAGGTAGAGCCGTGTCGGAACGGTGTATGCGCCGGGGTGGTCGGTCATGGGCGCGGGATTGGGCGGGTGGCCAGCCTTCTGGTTTGAGGCCATCCATCGTACTTATTGCACTGTCAAGGGACGTTTTTAGGCATGGGCACCGAAGGAACAGCACCAGAACGCCTGAACCCTGACCCCTCCACCCGAACCCCTGCGCTGGAAACGCATGAGGGCACACCCCGAGCTACGGAAGTATCTGCCATGGTAGCTCTCTCGCAGGCGCCTGTCAACGATAGAACTGGCGCGGCCGCGTCCCACTCGGGCGCGGAGCCTCCCGCCCTCATCCTGCCGCGCCGCTCTCGCGCATGGCGGCGATCTCCACGGCGCTGTAGCCGAGCTCCGCCAGGATCGCATCGGTGTGCTGGCCGAGCGTCGGCGGGGGCAGGCGCACCACCGGCGGCGTGGCCGAGAGGCGGTAGGGCGGCCCGACGACCTTGATCCGCCCGGCGGTCGGGTGCTCCAGCTCGCGCACGCTGCCGAGCGCCGCGACCTGCGGACTGGCGAAGACCGCGGCGAGGTCGGCGACAGCGCCGCACGGTACGCCCGCCGCCTCCAGCCGCCGCTCCAGTTCTGCGACCGTCATGCCGGCGAAGACTGGGGCCAGCAGCGCGTCCAGCTCCTCGCGGTTCCGCAGCCGCGCCGGGTTGGTCGCGAAGCGCTCATCGTCGCGCAAGTGCTCCAGGCCGAGCGCGTCGCAGAAGCGCCGCCACAGGGCGTCCGTCCCGACCGCCAGGTTGAAGTAGGCGTCGGCGGCGCGGTACATGCCGTAGGGAACGATGGTCGGATGCTGGTTGCCGCTGCTGCGCGGCGCCTCGCCGGTGGCGAAATAGCGCCCGGCCTGGTAGGTCAACATGGCGAGTTGGCCGTCCAGCAGCGAGGTGTCGATCATCTGGCCCTCGCCGGTGCGCTGGCGGTGGTAGAGCGCGGCCGCGACGGCATAGGCGGCGAACATGCCGGCCATGATGTCGGCGATCGCCACGCCGACGCGCATCGGCGGGCCGCCCACCTCGCCGGTGAAGCTCATGACCCCGCCGAGCCCCTGAAGGATCTGGTCGTAGGCGGCGCGCTCACGGTCCGGCCCGATCTGGCCGAAGCCGGAGATCGCGCAGTAGATGATGTCTGGGCGGATGGCACGGCAGGCGTCGTAGCTGAAGCCGAGGCGGTCGAGCGTGCCGGGGACGAAGTTCTCCAGCAGGACATCGCTGCGAGCCACCAGCCGCCGGAGCGCCTCCTTCGCCGCCGGCTGGCGCAGGTCGAGCGCGATGCTGCGCTTGTTGCGGTTGACGCTCAGGAAGTAGCTGCTCTCACCGCCCTGGAACGGCGGCCCCCAGGCGCGGGCGTTGTCGCCCACACCTGGCTGCTCGACCTTGACGACATCCGCGCCCATGTCGCCGAGCATGAGCGCGCAGAACGGCCCGGCGAGCGCCCGCGTCAGATCCAGCACGCGCAGTCCTTCAAATGGCGGGGTCATGCGGCATTCCCTGTTGATTGCAAGATTGCAGATTGCAGCCTCCGGGCGCCTTGGTCGTAATCGTTTGCAGGTGCCTGGCGGGTCAGTCCTCGCGCAGCGTGATGATCTGCGTCGTTTCGCCGCGGATGGTGTGCGACGCCACCGGCAGGCCGGTGTTGTGAACCAGGCGCTGGACGCCCTCGTTCTCGGCGAGCGAGACCGCCCGCAGGCGCCGGAAGCCGCGCACCAGGGCCACCTGGATGAGCAGGTCGAGCAGGACCGTGCCAAGCCCTTCGCGCTGATAGTCGTCTTGAATGACGATCGCCAGTTCGGCGGTCGTCGGGTCGTCGGCGTCGCGCGCCAGGCGGGCCACGCCGATGATCGCCTCCTGCCCACTCGCCGCGCCGACGGTGGCCGCGAGCGCTGCGGCGTTGCGTGGGTCGATATGCGAGAAGCGAAACGCCTGCTCCGCGAGGATCGTATCCGGCAGCTCGCTGGAGGTAAAGAAGCGCAGCCGGCGTGTCTCCGGCGAGAGCCGGTGGTACAGATCGACGAGCAGCCCATCGTCTTCCGGGCGGATGTGCCGGATGCGCACCGCCCGCCCGCGCCGGGTCGCCACCTCGACGGCGCCGGCGCCAACTGGGAATGCCTCCGCCGACGGTCCAACCATCGCTCCTGCTCCTCCCGTGCGTTCGGTTGGAGTATACGTGCTGGCGCGGCGGCGCGTCAAATCGGGCGGTGGGCCTGCGTCTGATACAATACCGGCGGCGATTGCGGATCGCGGACTGCGGGCGGCTTGCTGTCGCGATACGCGCTTTTTCTAAGCCAGCTCTCGGAGCGGCGCCTGATCGTCATCCCTGGCCCGCGTACCGATCCGCGCTGCGGCCCTCGTGCACCGGGTGGGGCGCCTCGGTGCGCTCCACCCGGTGCGCCTGCCATCGCCGGCGCACTGATCGTCTTGTGGAGATTCCATTATGCCTGAATCTCGCTTCCTGGTGCGCGAGGTACATAATTACGGCGGATTCTTCGGCGGCGAGACGGTGACGCTCACCGCCGCGCCGGAGGCCACGCCGAACGACGAGCGCACGTTGACGATCGACCAGGCGGCGCTGGTGAACGTACGCGACCGGCATACGATCACAGCGGGGATGGTGCTGGAGCTGGTCTTCGCCGGGGAGCGCGTGGAGCGGGCGGAACTGCTGGCTGCCGCCAGCCAGGCGGAGCTGCGCGCAGCGCTCGGCCCGCCGCACCTGCCGCCGACCCTCGACGGGCCGGCTGTGCTCAGCTACCGCTGCGACGTCTGCGGCCTGTGGGTGGCCGGTGCGCCAGAGGGCGGGCGCTGCCGGGCGTGCGGCGCGCCGGGTTCGGCAGGCGCAGTGCAACATGCGGCGTGAAAATGCGACAGTTGAACCGGGGAGGTTTGGCGGGCTGTGCCATCCGCGATTTTTCTGCGGCGCGGTCGGCGGCGCCGCCGATCGCGCCGCGGGCAGGAATATCCGCCGGGGGCCGCCGGCCCCCAACGCCCCCGCCAGAGGCGTTTCGGACACCCTCTGAACTTTGCACTGTTAGACGAGCCCCAGGTTCGGGTCCACGTCCAACCCCCAGTCGCTCTGGACGCCGGCGCCGAAGCGGTAGAAGGCCGCGGCGGCGACCATCGCGGCGTTGTCGGTGCAGAGCGCGGGCGGCGGCCAGCGCACCGGCACGCTCGCCCGGCGCGCCATCTCCTCGCGCAGGCGCGTGTTCGCGGCGACGCCCCCGGCCAGCAGGATTTCGGTGGCCCCGAAGGCCCGTGCCGCGTCCACCGTCTTAGCCACCAACACATCCACCACCGACTCCTGAAACGCCGCGGCGAGCTGGGCCGTCCATGCGTTCAGCGGTTGGAGGGTGGAGGATGGAGATCGGAGATCGCGATCAGGCGGAGCCGTCTGCGAAACCACTGGCTCCTGACGTTTAGGTTCTGGCTTCTGACTTCTGATCTCTGGCACGACCCGCGCTTCGCGCTGCTGGCGCGCCTGCACCTGGTGCAGCACGGCGGTCTTGAGACCGCTGAAGGAGAAATCGTAGCTATCGCGCAGCCAGGCGCGCGGGAGTGTCACGCCGCCGGGGGCGCCCTTCGCTGCCCGTTCGATCGCCGGGCCGCCGGGGAAGCCGAGGCCCATGATCCGCGCCGCCTTGTCGAACGCCTCGCCCGCCGCGTCGTCGCGGGTGCGGCCCAGCAGCCGGTAGCGCCCGTGCCCCTCCAGCAGCACCAGCAGCGTGTGCCCGCCGGAGACGACCAGGGCGATCAGCGGGAACAGAGGGGGCAGGGTTCGGGGGGCAGCGGGCAGATGCGGCGATTCATTCTCTTGGCCCCTGACCCCTGACCCCTGGCCCCTGGCGTCGAGCCAATTCGCATAAATATGCGCCTCGATATGATTCACGCCGATGAACGGCAGGCCGCGGCCCCAGGCGATCGCCTTGGCGGCGTTCAGACCGGTGAGCAGCGCGCCCGACAGACCGGGGCCGTAGGTCGCGGCGACAGCATCCAGCGCCCCCCAGCCGCCCGGCAGCCGCCCCAGCGCCTCCTCGATCACCGTCGGCAGCGCCAGGATGTGCTGGCGCGAGGCGACCTCCGGCACCACGCCGCCGTAGCGCCGGTGCTCGTCGATCTGCGAGGCGACGACATTGGCGACGATCTCGCGCCCGCCGCGCACGATCGCCGCCGCCGTTTCGTCGCACGATGTCTCCAGCGCCAGGATCGTAAACGTATCGGGAAGCTCGTTCATGGAGATGAAGCGGCGCGCCGCACGGATGAAAAAGCGATTACAGTCGCCTGCGCCGCCCACGGCGCGCGCATGGCTTGCGTATCCGGTATTTTACCACGCGGCGTGGATGCGCGCCGCCGCCTGTCAGCCGGCTATCAGGCGGCTGTCAGATAACCGCTTGCACCCTATCGTACGATGAGGGCCAGGGAGCGGAATGGCCTGCCTTGCGACCCGACGGAGACCCGACCCATGCGCTACCGCCCGATCCTCGCCGCGCTCTGCTGCGTCGTCCTGCTTGTCCTCCTCGCCGGCGCCGTCCCGGTCTCGACGGCGCAGCCGCCCGCCTGGGACGGACGCCCCGACCAGGTGACGCTGCGCCCCGGCGACGCGCCCGCCAGCCAGTCGGTCACACCCGGCTTCGATTATGCCTCGCCGCCGACCGAGGCGCCCCGGCCGTTCACCCACCTGCTCGTCCGCCGCGAGGCGCGGGTGCCGGCCGGCGCGGCGGTCTCGCTGTTCGTGCGCGCCTCCGCCGACGGCGCGACCTGGACGAACTGGCAGGAACTGGGCGAGAACGACGACCTGTGGCAGCCCTCCGACGGGCCGGACGTGCAGTGGAGCCAGACGATCGATGTCGGCGGGACGGCGCGCTTCTGGCAGGTGCGCGGTTTCTACACCCCGGCGCCCGATGGAGCGCGCCCGGAGTTGGTCAGTGTGCAGGTCAACACGGTGGACGCCGGCACGCCCCCGCCGCCGGCGCCGGCCCTCACCGCCATCGGCAAGCCGGCGGTCGTCTCGCGCACTGCCTGGGGCTGCCCAGACGGCCAGGGCAGCCGGGTCGCACCCGACTACTACCCGGTCAACCACATGGTCGTGCACCATACCGCGGACAGCAACACGCTGGTCGGGAACGAGCCAAACTGGGCGGCGCGGGTGCGCGCCGAGTGGGCGTTCCATACCTACACCCGCGGCTGGGGCGATGTCGGCTACAACTACCTGATCGACCCGAACGGAGTGGTCTACGAGGGGCGGGCCGGCGGCGACGACGCGGTCGCGTTCCACGACACCGGCAATTACGGTTCGATGGGGGTGGTGCTGATCGGCACCTACTCCGACGTGCCGCCGACGGACGCGGCGCAGGACGCGTTGGTGCGGCTGCTGGCCTGGAAGGCCGGCCAGAAGGACATCGACCCGATCGGGAGTTCGTTCTACTACGGCTGCTCGATCTCGAAATATTGCGCGCCGTTCACTCCCGGGGCGATCGTGCCGAACATCGCCGGGCACCGCCAGGTCACGCCCGGCCATACCACCTGCCCCGGCGATCGGGCGGCGGACATCCTGCCATCGATCCGCAGCCGCGTGGCGAATATGCTGGGCGACGGCGCGTCGCCGCCCCCGCCCCCGCCGGCCGGCCAGGCGGAGCTGCTCGACGTGCGGCTCGACCGGACCGCGGTCAGCGCCGGGGAGCTGCTGAAGGTCACGTTCGTCGTGCGCAACAGCGGCGGCACTACCCTGCGCGGCCAGGATCCGCGCGTGCCGCTAGGGGCGGACGGCGCGCCCGACCCGGCGAACGACGGCTACGTCTACGACCAGGGCGAGTGTTTCATCGGCAACACCAGCGGTAGCTACCCGGCCTATCCCAAAGAGACCAACCGCGTGCGCGTGACGCTCGGCACGCCGGATTGGGACAGCAGCAGCGGCGGCTCGTGCGCCGGGGCGACCGGCAACAACCCGTGGCGCTGGGGGCTCAACCGCGACCTGCCGCCCGGCGCGACCGACACCGTGATCGGCTATGTGCGCTTCCGTGTGCCGGGCACGTACACGCTGCAGGCCAATATCGTCCAGGAGTACATCGGCTACTTCTACCAGAACCAGCCGTTCCGCACCCTGATGGTGCAGGTCGGTCCGGAGAAGCTGGCCCCGGCGGCGGCGGAGTACGACGCGCTGCTCCAGCCGCTGGCGCGCGTCTACCGGCTCGGCCCGATCCCGGACAACTTCCTGGCGCGCACCGCCAATCCGCTCTCCATCCCGCGCGGCGAGTACGTCGGCAGCTTCCCGTGGGAGGGCTCGACGATCGATTGGGGAGACGGCGGACCGTTCGGCCTGAGCGACCAGTTCCTGATCGAGCAGACGCGCAGCCTCATCGCGCCGGTGAGCGGGCGCTATACCTTCCGCACCACCAGCGACGACGGCTCATGGCTCTGGGTGGACGGCCAGCCGGTCGTGATCAACAACGGGCTGCACCCCGCGACGGATGAGACCGGTTCGATCGAACTGAGCGCCGGGCCACACGTCCTGTCGTTCAAATACTTCGAGCGGCATGGTCAGGCGGTGGCGGGGTACGCCATCCAGCCGCCCGGCGCGGACGACTTCATCTCGGTGCCGGACGCGCTCGGCGGCGGCGCGCGGCGGCTCGGCGGGACGTACTACCAGTACCCGGAGCTGACCGTCGCGGCGGACGACCAGGGCGGCACGGGTGTGGCGCGTATCCGCTGGGCCTGGGATGGCGCGCCGTGGCAGGAGCAGGCCGGCGGGCTGCTGCGCCTCGGCCGGCTGCAAAACGGGACGTACCGCCTGCGCTACCAGGCCATCGACAACGCCGGGAACGCCGGCCCGGAGGAGACGCTGGCCTTCACGGTCAACCCTGACCTGCAGGTGCGGCAGGTGTTTCTGCCGGTCGGGGGCCGGTAGGGCGCGCTACGGTGAGCGAGTGACACGATGAGACGATGACACGGCGACACGCTATCCTTCATTCCTTCGTCCTCCACCATCCCCCGCCCGCGTGTCACACCTCCGTCTCGCTCCCCGGCGCGAGGGGCAGCGTGCGCCCGCCGTGGCGAAACACCCCGCCGACGCCCGGCGGCAGCGCCACCCGCCCGCGGAGCGCGCCGCCCTCCTGCCGCAGCTCCACAGCGATCGCGCCGCGCGGGTGGACCAGCCGCCCCCGCACCCAGGCCAGCGGCCCCGGCTGCGGCGCGATCTCGACCCGCTCGAAGCCGAACCCCTCGGGGCGGACACCCAGGATCGTCGCGAAGTAGTGGTAGAGCGGGTGCGAGCCCCAGCCGTGGCAATCCGAACGGCTCGGCTCAGGCATCTCGATCGGCGCGACGAAGCCGCGCTCGGCCAGCTCGAACCACAGGCCCATGCGGCCGAGCAGCGCGTCCGCCCGACCCAGCAGGCGGTAGGCCTCGAACAAATAGTGGGT
Source organism: Roseiflexaceae bacterium (assembly GCA_042408595.1). Lineage (GTDB taxonomy): Bacteria > Chloroflexota > Chloroflexia > Chloroflexales > Roseiflexaceae > JBHOQX01. The sequence goes on from JBHOQX010000026.1 coordinate 44,803, forward strand.
GAAGGAGATCGTGGTGCGGGCGAGGCCGGGGTCGGCGAGCAGCCCGGCGGCCACACGCTCGCGTTGCCCATCGTCGAGCAGCCCGCTGAGCAGCGCCAGGCACTGGCTGTGCTCGGAGAAGCTCCGATGGGCCGGATCGTCGGCGAACAGGTCGCGCTCCGCGTCCCAGAAGACTTCGGTCAGGCGGGCCGCCAGCTCCGCCGCCCGCCGCCGGTTGCGCGCCGCCAGCTCCGGCTCGCCCAGCCAGGCCTCCAGCTCGGCGATGGCCACAAGGGTGTGCGCCAGCAGCCAGTTGAGCGGGCCGCTCGGCCCCGTCGCGCCGCCGGGCGGCACACCGCTCTCCCACGTCGGAACCCAGTCGAGGTACGGCCAGCCGCCCGGCGCGCCCACCAGCCCGTCGGGGCCGATCAGCCGCCCGAAGCTCTCGATGGTCGCCCGCACGCCCGGCATCAGCCCGGCAACAAACGCCCGATCGCCGCGCCAGCGGGCGTAGTCGCCGACCATCAGCGCCCACCAGAGCGCGAAGGACGGGATCACCTGCCGCACGCGCGTCGGGTAGCGCGCCTGAGTGAGGCCGCTCGCCAGGCGCGAGGCGTCGAACATCCGCAGCGCCTTGCGCGGCAGCCGGTCGTCCCGGCTCATCACATACGTCACGAGCGTCTCCAGCCGGGTGTCGCTGGCGTACATCAACTGCTCGTAGTACGGGCTGTCGGCGTAAGTCTCGTGCGCGCTGGCCTGCACGCCGCGCACCAGCAAGGGCACGACCTGCGCCAGCCGCCCGTCGCTCGCCGCGAACGCGCTCTCCATCTCCAGCGGGTAGCGCGTCTCGCGCAGCGTGAGGCGCTCGATCGTCAGCGGTGCGGCGCCGGTGGAGACGGCCAGCTCCAGGTAGCGCCCGGCCTGCCACCAGAGTGTGGTGAAGCGCCGCTGCGGGCCGCCGTCCGGCAGAAATGTGTCGCCCACACCGCAGAAATACTTGCCCTCGATCGCGTTGCGGTCGCCCTTGCGGTTGTGCCACCAGACCGGCTCGGTGTAGAGCGACTCGGCCCAGAGGAGCCGCACGGTCGCGCCGGCGCCGCCGGAGGTGACGATCTCCGGGTAGGCGCAGAAATAGTTCCCCAGGTCGATAATCACCCGGCGGGCGGTATGGGGCGGCACGGACACCGCGCCGCGCCCGGCCAGCAGATCGGCCCAGCCCGGCTCGCCGACCAGGTGGTCGGCGGCGCGCACGGGGATCGGCTGTGTCTCCAGCGACGGCACAGCAGCGACCAGCCGGACGCTTCCGGCGCGCAGCTCGCGCTCCAGCATCGGCGGGAGCGTCGCCGGGCAAAGGCGGTGCGCCGCGGGCATCTCCAGGCCGTCCGGCGCGCCGGCGCGCTCGTCGGTGGGCGCGGCCGGCTGCCAGCCGCTCCCCTCGCCGCACTCCACGCCCCAGGGGTATGCCCGCCCGTCGATCAAGAGATTCGCGCCGGTGCCCCAGGCCGGGCTCGGATCGACGAACGTGTAGCCGGGGAGCAGCTTCGCCTCCCACGCGGCGCGGCCGGTGGCCAGCAGGTCGGTGAAGGGCGGCTCCGGCGCGAACAGCAAGCCGTGGCGGACGCGCATCTGGGCGTACGGGGCCAGCGCCCCCAGCGACCAGACCCGGGCCGCCAGGACATGCGCGCCTGCCGCGAGGGCGAGCTCGTAGGTCTCGAAGAACCAGTGATCGGCATCGCCGCGCTCGCTGCCGCGCCCGATCCGCTCGCCGTCGAGGAACAGCTCGTACCGCTCGTCGGCGGTGACATGGGCGCGCACCGTCGCCGGGGTGTCGAGGGTGAAGCGCAGGCGGTAGGCGGCGACGAACGGCGGCTCGCCGGCGCCCGGCACGGCGATCCATGCGCACGGCCAGCGCCCGCGCTCCGCCCAGGGCGCCTCCGGCCCGGGCGGGAAGGGCATGTCGGTGATGAGAATGCGCATATGCTCCACACATCCAGCGGCCACGAGTCAGCGGCTGTCTGCAACGCGCCCAGGAGTCGTGGAGGGCGCAGCCCGCCAAACCTCCCCGTTGCAGACAGCTTCTCAGAAGCCAGGGTGTCAGACCGTCAGACGATCTGACCGTCTGACGGACAGACGATCTACAATCTGCACTTGCGCCGGGGGAGCCTCGCCGTGACTTCGGCCAGCGCATCGCCGGATATGCGCTTGAAGCGGGAGCTCCCAGTGGAACGCCGAACCTGCAACGCTCCACTCGCTGGCGTCCAGCCCCACTCCCTGGCTCTCACTTCACCGCTCCGGCGATCCCGTCCACAAAATAGCGCTGCAGGAAGAGAAACACCAGCACGATCGGCGTGATTGTGATCACCGCTGCACCGCACGTCAGCACCCAGTCGCGCGTATTCTCGCGCACAAAGGCGTACATCCCGACCGCGAGCGTCCGCAGCTCGGGCCGGTTGTAGACGAGCACCAGCGGCGTGAAGAAGTCGTTCCAGGTGTTCATGAAATTCAGCAGCGCCACCGTCGCGCTCATCGGCGCGGCGAGCGGAAACGCGACATAGCGGAAGGTCTGCGGGAAGGTCGCCCCGTCGATCCGGGCGGCCTCCTCCAGCTCCTTCGGCAGTGTGGCGAAATAGCCGGTGAACAGAAAAGCGTCGAACAGCAGCCCGCCGAGCACCGCCGGGACGATCAACGCCCAGATCGTGTTCAGCATGCCGAGCGCCCGCACCACCTCGATGAACGGCACGATCGTGTAGCCGGCGGGGATGAACATCAACGCGACCATCGTGCCGAACAGGATGCGCTTGCCGGGCATGTCGGTGCGCGCCAGCACGTAGCCGAGCATCGAGGCGAACAGCACCTTGCCGGCGACGACGCAGAGGGTGACGAAGACGGTGTTCAAGAAGTACTGACCGAACTGCGCCTGGTTCCACGCCCGCGCGAAATTCTCCCAATGCCATTCGCCGGCGGGCAGAATGCGCATGCCGAGTTTGAAGAACTCGCGGTTGGTCTTGAGCGCGCTGCCGACCATCCAGAGGAACGGGTAGAGATAAAAGAAGCCGATCACCGTCAGCGCCACGGCCAGCCCGATCCGGCCAAGCTGGGCGCGGCTGATCCGGCGGGCGCGCGGGCGGACGGTCGCGCCGGCCTGCGCTTTGTGCACTGTGGCTGCCATAGCTTATCCTTTGAGCGAGTTCACGGCGTGTCGCTCGCTTCACCCGCAATCTTCACCCCTTCGCGCACGTCGTGGGCTTCGTGGTTGGAACGTCCTCGCGGCTACTCCATTCCCAGCTCGCGGCGTTGGCGGCGGGCATTCCCGATCGACCAGACGCTGCCCACCGTCAGCCCGAGCAGGATCAGGTTCACGAAGATCGAGGCCGCCGAGGCGTAGCCGTAGTTCGGCGCGGCGGTGGCATTGCCGTAGCGGTTCGGGAAGGCGAACGAGAAAATGTACGTCTGAATCACTTCCGAGGCGTAGTACGGCCCGCCGCCGGTGAGCGCCAGCACCGAGTCGAACACCTTCATGGAGCCCAGCACTGCCAGAAAGACGATGATCACGCCGACCGGGCGGATGAGCGGCACGGTGATGTGCCAGAAGCGCGCCCACCGCCCCGCGCCGTCGATCATCGCCGCCTCGTACAGATCCTGCGGCACCGACTGGAGCGCGGCCAGGAAGAAGATCAGGTTGTAGCCGAAGCTGTGCCAGATACCGACGACGATGATCGATGGGAGCGCCCACTCGGCGCTCCCCAGGAAGCCAAGGGTCGGGTTCACGATCTTGGCGGCGTAGACCCACTGCGGCAGGTTCTGGGCCAGCGCCTGGAACATAAAGCGCAACATAACGCCGATCACGATCATGCTGGTGACGATCGGCAGGAAGAAAATCGTCCGGAACAGATTGCGCAGCCCGAACTTTGGGTTGTTCAGCACCAGCGCCAGCGCCAGCGCCAGCGTCAGCTGCACCGGCACCAGCACCACCGTGTAGACGACCGAGTTGCGGAACGCCTTCCAGAAGAACGGGTCGGTCGCGACGGTGATGAAATGGCGGAAGCCGACGAACTCGGTCGGCTCGCCGATGCCGCGCCAGTTGTAGAAGGCGTAGCGCAGCGAGCCGGGGATGGGGTAGATCACGAACAGCAGTGTGCCGACCACCGCCGGCGCGACGAACAGGTAGGCCCAGGCGTTCGCGCGCATGCGCCGCCAGAGCGAGGGGGCGCGCCGCGGCGGGGTATGCGAGATGGTTGCGCCAGCCATTGGCTCTCTCCACGGGGCCGGGCGGCTGCGCCCCGCCTCCGGTTATGGTCGCTCCGCGCGCGGCAGGTGCCGCGGCGGGGTGGCCCCGGGCGCGCACGGCGCCCGCCCGGGACCCTCGGTGCACGCGCGGCTGCCAGCGGCAGCCATCCGGCAGTGTGTGACCCGCCACATCGATCATGGCGCCTGTAGTGCCGGCTATAGCCGCCTCCTCCGGCGCCACATCTCCTTCGGGGCCGACCGCTAGTCCTGCGGCACGAAGTCGTTACCGGCCGACGGATCCCAGCCGGGGAACTGCTTGGCGACCGCCAGGTATTCGAAGCCGACGTTCTTCGCGCCGGCCTTCCTGGCGTCCTCGAACGCCTGCTCGCGCATCTTGTCCTTGGCGGCGCCCAGCTCCTTCAGCGCCTTGTCGATGTCGGTGATCTGTCCGGCAAAGACACCCTGCAGGATCGCCACTTCGTTCGGCTTGGTGTCGCCGAAGACAACCTTGTCCATATCGGGGTTCGGCTTGGTGCTGAACGGCTGGACGCGGCTGTTTTCGGTGTTGATCTTGTAGTAGATCGCGAGCAGCGGCGGCATCAGCTTGGGATCGTTATTCTCCGGCCAGATCGAGGTCCCGTTGCCGCTCTCGACCCACCGGCGGCCGGCCTCCTTCGAGTGGATCCACTTGAACAGCTTCCAGGCCTCCTGCGGGTGCTTGGTGGTGCTGCCGATCAGCAGGAAGGCGCCGCCGTGGCCGGAGTCGTACCAGCCGAGCTGCTTGTCGGTGTTGATCAGCGGCGGCGCGGCCGGCACGTAGTCCTTGAAATCCGGGTGGGTCTGCTGCCAGCCGTTCAGGTTCCATGCGCCACCGGGGATGATCCCGACCTCGCCCTCGGCGAACAGCGCGCGGATCGCTTCGTCGTTGGCGCTGGCCGACTGGGGGTGGATCCAGCCCTGGTCGCGCCCCTTGGCGATGAACTCGAGGATGCGATTATATACCTTGTTCTGGCCATACAGGCTCTTGCCGGTCTGTGGGTCGGTGCCGTCAAACGGCGCGCCGCTGCGGGTCCCCCACCACCACGGGAAGAACGCGCCAAGGAACTCGCTGAACGGCGAGGCGAAGCAGTACGCGCCGTTGCCCTTCTCCTTGATCTTCTGGCAGTCGGCCTCCATCTCGTCCAGCGTCTGCGGGATTTTGGCCTCGCCCTTGTCGTCCACGATCCCGGCGTCCTTGAAGACCTTGGTGTTGATGTACAGCATGTTCCACATGCCGCCGCGCGCCTCGAAGGGGGCGGCGTAGGTCTTGCCGTCGATGATGTTGGAGCCGGGCACGAAGTCGACTTTCGGCTGCGGGAAGGTCTTGACGAAGTCAGGATAGTCCGGGAAGTCCGAGATCGGGTAGAGGTAGCCGTCCTTGACGCGCGCCTTGAGGTCCGCGCCGCTTTCCAGCCAGACATCCGGCAGGTTCTTGTCCGCGAGCGCTGCCTTGAGCGCGTCGTTCATATTCGGCTGTTTGATGCGCTTGACTTTGATGCCGGGGTTGGCCTGCTCGAACAGCTTGATCTCGTTCAGAATCCATGGCTCCTGGGTGACGAGCGGGTCCCACCAGGTCAGTTCGACCTGCTCCGCGGCGGGTGCGGCGGTGGGCTGGGGCGGGGCGGTGGGCTGGGGCGGGGCGGCGGTCGCCTGTGGCGCGGCGGTGGGCTGTGGCGCGGCGGTGGGCTGGGGCGGGGCCGTGGTGGGCTGGGCCGGGGCGGCGGGCGAGCCGCCGCAGGCCGCCAGCAGCCCGGCGAGGAGCGTCGCCACCACGGACAAAACAGTCAGTCGCCAGGTGCGGGATGGTCGCGATGTGCTCATCTTCAGCTCCTTCGGTGAGGTATCAGAGCGCGGGAATCGGACATCCTGGGCGTGGGTTTACGCCGTATCGCCGACGACGAGTTCGACCGGCAGCATCGTCTCCGGTGGCACCTCCCTTCCTTCGATCACATCGTTCAGATGGCCGACCGCCGTGGCAGCGACCTCCTCCCACGGCGCGCGAACGGTCGTGAGCCGGTAGCGCGGCGGGGCGAGCAGCGCGATTCCGTTGAACCCGACGACCGCCAGATCCTTGGGCACGCGCAGGCCGAGCTCGAGGAAGTGCGGGATGAGATCGAGCGCCGGCTGGTCGGCCCATGTCGCAACGGCCGTTGCGCGCTCGCCGGGCGGCGCGGTCAGCAACGCGACCTCTTCGGGCGTCAATGTGCTGGGCCAGGCGGTCTGCGTAAAGGCGGTCACCTGCATGCCATGCTGCGCCGCCGCCGCCTCGAACGCCCGGTACCGCCGCATCGTCGAGGTAAATGGATCGGGCGCATTGTGGTAGAGCACCCGCCGGTGACCCTTGACCGCCAGGTACTCAGCCAGCAGCCGCCCGCCGCGAAAGTCGTCCACGGTCACCGCTGGCAGGCCCGGCAGCGTGTTAGCGATCGTCACGATCGGAAAATGGGCGTTCGCCAGCCGCTCGGCGAAGGCGGTGCCCGGCACGGGCAGGCAGATCAGACCATCCACCTTGCCGCTGGCGACCGAGTCGTACAGGTCGTTCTCGTTCTCGCGCTCGAAACCGCCGTAGAGCAGCAGGTCGTATTTGTAGGTGTTGCAGGCGCGCTGCAAGCCGGTGAGCACCGCGGCGCTGAAGCCGTCGTAGGGGCTCAGATAGCTCACGCCGACATAGCCGATGATATGCGTCCGCTGGTTGCGGAACGCCAGCGCGCGGGCGTTCGGGACATAGCCGAGCTGACGCGCCGCCTCCAGGATGCGCTGGCGGGTCGCCTCGGAGATTTTGGTGCTGGCGCGGGCGCCGCTCAGCGCCACCGAAGCCGTCACCCGGTTCACTCCGGCCAGCCGGGCGACGTCGCTCATGGTCGGCGGGCGTTTGCGTCGGATGTTCATGGCGCTCTGCCTGACATGTGTCCTGCTGCTGGATGTACCGGATGACAGTCCCCGGCCTCGGGCGCCCGGTGCGCCATTGCTGCCGCCAAGGATCCAGGTCAGCCACCCGCCCGGGATGTGGGATCAGATTCGTACTTGGAGAAACAACACGTGTAGGTTACCATACTGCCCGGAGTTTGTCAATAGGCATAGCGACCGGATATCAGCGCTCGCCGCCGGCCGAAATCCGCAGCAGGATCCCGACGATCACGAAATTCATCAGCACCGACGAGCCGCCGTAGGAGATAAACGGCAGCGTGATCCCGGTGAGGGGGATGAGGCGCACATTCCCGCCGATGATGATGAACGTCTGCACGGCCAGGATGGTCGTCAGGCCGATAGCCAGAAGCTGCTCGAAGCCACGCGAGGACCCCGGCACGCGCTGGGCGATGTGGAAGCCGCGGAACGCCAGCAGGACATAGGCTGCCAGCAGGCCGAGCGTACCGGCCAGCCCCATCTCCTCGCCGATCGCGGTGAAGATGAAGTCGGTATGCGCCGCCGGCACCACCGTCGGCAGGCCGCGCCCCAGCCCGGCGCCGAGCACCCCGCTGGATGCCAACGCATACATCGCCTGGACGATCTGGTAGCCGCTTCCCTGCGCCGTGAGCCAGGGGTCGAGCCAGATCGCGACGCGCGTCTTAACGATCGAGACGATGTTGTACATCACATACGAGCCGACCGCGAAAGCGGCCAGCCCGACCCCGGCGTACCAACCCTTGCCGGTGGCCACGTACAGCATCGCCAGGAAGACGCTGAACAGCAGCAGCGCGGCGCCCAGGTCGCGCTGGAAGATGATCAGGAGCATGCACAGGCCCCACATCGCCAGCAGCGGCAACAGGTGCGGCAGCGGCGGCAGCGCGATCGGGCGGCCGCGGAACACGCCGAGGTGGTAGCCGCCGGCGAAGACTTCGCGGTGCTCATTCAGATACGAGGCCATGAAGATCACCAGGATGATCTTTAGCAACTCCGACGGCTGGAAGTAAAAAAAGCCCAGGTTGAACCAGGCCCGCACACCGCTCTGGTTCGGATCGACGCCGAACACGAACGTCGCCACGATCAGCGCCACGCCGAGCGCCAGCCAGACATAGCGGTGGTGGTCGAGCCAGTCCATCAAAGAGGTGCGCTGCCAGCGGCGGAAGAGCGCGTCCCACGGCACGAAGACGATCGCGGCGAGCAGGATGATCCCGAGCGTCACCCACAGCGTCTGCTTAGAGTCGATCCCGGCGTAACAGCTATAGATCGTGCCGTCCCGCGCCTGGCATTTTGCCCCGAGCAGCGCCGGCTCCAGCCGTGCCATCAGCAGTAGCCCCAGCCCCGTCAGCAGCGCCACAAGTGGCAGGAGCAGTTGGTCGGCGTGCGGGGCGCGCCAGCTCAGCCCGAACGATACTGTGATGAACAGCAGCAGCGGCAGCACCGACGGCCAGAGGATATCGGCCACGCCGCGCACTGTCGGGATGAGTTCATCGCTGCGGATGGAGGCGACCACCAGCAGGTAGCCAGCGGCAAAGAAGAGCAGCGCCAGCGCCAATAGTTGCAGCTCCACACCGCGGATTCGTGAACGGATGGGATGCATATTACGTACAGCGTGTCAAACGCACAGTCGATCTTTCGACGCGGGATTGCGTTCCGGCTTGCGCCGGAACAAGGGCGGCCAAGAGCGAAAACGAGCCGCGCTCGGCATCCTATCCGTACGCGCCGGCCAGCTTCCGCCGTTTGTGCGTCCTGCCCTCTTTGACGCCTCAGAAGCTGTCTGAAACGGGGGAACATCGAGGGCGCAGTCCTCCAAGATCCGTCTGTTCCGCCGCGCAATCGGCGACTGAACCACCAATCGCGCAGCAGAGCCGGCATGTCCTCTGGAGACCGCAGGCTTCCAACGCCCCCGTCAGCAGCGTTTCAGACAGTCAAACATTAAACAGAAAATGACACACGTCGCCGTCCTGGACGATGTAAGTCTTCCCTTCCATCCGCACCGTTCCCTGCTTCCTGGCTTCGGCCATGCTGCCGGCGCGCACCAGGTCGTCATACGCGACGACCTCGGCGCGGATAAAGCCGCGCTGAATGTCCGAGTGGATCGCGCCGGCCGCCTCGACCGCCGGCGTGCCGCGCCGGATCGTCCAGGCGCGCACTTCGTCCGGCCCGGCGGTGAGGAAGCTCACCAGCCCAAGCAGCTCGTATGAGGCGGCGATCACCCGGTCGCGCGCCGGCGCGCTGATGCCCAAGTCCTGCATGAACGCCTGCGCATCATCGTCATCGAGCTGGGCCAGTTCGGCCTCGATCTTGGCGCAGAACGCCACGACCTGCGCACGGCGGTGCGGGTACATAAAGGCGGGCGGGCTGTTGATCTGGCCCTCGCCGATATTGAGCACCAGCAACAGCGGCTTGGCGCTGAGGAACTGGTAGCCGCGCAGCAGCTTCTCCTCCTCCTCGCTCAGCTCGAGATCGCGCACGGGCGTCTCGGCCGCCAACGCGGCGCGCACGCGCTCAAGCGCGTCCCGCTCGGCGATCCGCACCTCGCGATCCCTGGCGGACATCTTGCCGATCTCGGCGTTCAGCCGGGCCAGACGCCGCTCGACGATCGCCAGATCGGAGAAGATCAGCTCCAGATCGACATCCGCCACGTCGCGCGCCAGGTCAACCGATCCGGATGGGTGCGGCACATCATCATCTTCGAAGGCTCGCGCGACATGCAGCAGCGCGTCGGCTCCGCCGATGTAGTTCAGCAACGCCGGTGGAAGCCCAGGGCCCTGTCGGCTGCTGCCGCTCAGCCCGCCGACATCGACGTACTGCACGTCGGCTGGTGTCACTTTTTTCGGGTTGAACATGCGGGCGAGCACGGCCAGCCGCTCGTCCGGCACCTTCACCGTCGCCAGGTTCGGCTCGAGCTGGCCGGAGGCGTAGGCGGTCGTCTCTGCTGTGCCGCGGGTAAGCGCGTTGAAAACAGTCGTTTTGCCGCTATTCGGAAGGCCGATAATGGCGATTTTCATGCGTTCCTCGTTGTCGCTCCGTCGCGCGGCAGTATAGCGCGACGGCTGGCTTCACGCAACCGGCAGGTAGCAGAGTCAGCCGATGTTAACGAATTGTTTCTTTACGATGGCCGATCTGATCGGCTATAATGAAGCGGCAGTCAGCATGCATCAAGGCCCGGACTCGCCAAAGTCTCATCCTCGGTCGTAAAACAACCGTAACTTTTACAGCTGCCGTGGCGTTGGTATGGGTAGAGCACCTGTCCCGCTCGGCAGCAGCCCCGCACAGTGGCGCGCCTGTCGCCGAGAGGGCCAATGCTCACCGAATCGAATCGCGAGCTGCCAAAGATCATCGCGCGGGCGCAGGCCGGTGATCCGGCCGCACTCGCGGAGATCTACGCACGGTATGCCAGCCAGGTGCTGCGCTACCTCTATGCCCGTCTCCGCGAGCCGGAGGCGGCGCAGGATCTGACGCAGGAGGTGTTCGTCCGGGTGCTGAAAGGGATCGGCGGGTTCGAATACCGCGGCGAGAAGTCGTTCCTTGGCTGGCTCTATACGATCGCCGGGAATGTGCTGATCGGCCAGGTGCGGCGCAGAACGCCGGTCTCGACGCCGCTCGATGAGGGGATGGACATCGTTGACCCGCGCGGCCAGGATGTCGTCCACGCGCTCTTCGATCGGATGGCCCTGCAGCAGGCGATCGAGCAATTGACGGACGATCAGCAGCAGGTGTTGACGCTCAAGTTCTTTGCAGACATGAGCAACACGGATATCGCTCGGCTGATCGGTCGTACAGAAGGGGCTGTGAAAGCGCTCCAGCATCGGGCGCTTCAGGCGCTTCAGCAGATTCTTGACCAGGAGGCGCAAGAGGCTCGCCAGCGCGAAGCGGCCTTGGACGGAGTCGGGGCACAGGCGGAACTGGACGATGCAACGCTGCTCTTCCCGCCTGAACACGAGGGAGCGCGGCTTGCGGCCAACGAGATTGGACGGACACGGCGTGCACGAAGACCTTTCTCAGGTTCTTGACGAGGCGATTGCCCGGCTCCGGGCCGGTGAAAGCCTTGCGGAGTGCCTGGCGCATTACCCCGCCTACGCGGAGGCGCTGCAGCCACTCCTGCTCGCCGTTGGTGCCATCCACCAGCAGGCTGCGGCGCCGCTTCCTGCCGAATTGGAGGCATGGGTCGCCGATCAGGGCGCCGTTGAGTTCGCGGCGATCGTCCAGCAGGAGTTCGGCGTGCCCGCTCCTGGAGCAACACCTGCCCCTGGCACAGCGCGCTCCTCTGGGGTCCTGCTGGAGGATGCCCTGGACGCCGCGCTGACGGCTATCCGCGCCGGCGTGCCGATCGGCGAGAGCCTGGCGCCCTACCCGGAGCACGCCGTCGCGCTCACCCCGCTGCTCGCAACGGCCGCCGCCGTCCAGCAACTCGCGGCGACCCCGCTGCCGCCGGAGCTGGCCGCCTGGGTCGCGACCGATGGGGTGCGTACGTACACAGCGATCGCCGAGCGCCTCGCGAAGCGGCGGACGCCCCGGCGCCCGGCGCTGCAGCCCTCGCACCGCGCCCTGGCCGCTGTGATCGTCGCGGCCGTGCTGATCGGCGGCGTCAGCGGCGTTGGCACAGCGTCGGCGGCCAGCCTGCCCGGCGAGCCGCTGTACGCGATCAAGCGCGCCGGAGAGAACCTCAGCCTCGCGCTCACGTTCGATCCCGTCGATCGTAGCCTGCTGTACACCGCCTACGCCGAGCGCCGGGTCGAGGAGTATCGGCAGCTGATCTCCTCCGGCACCCCGCCGGACGCCCCTGAGGCGACCGCGGTGCTGGAGGATGTCGTCCAGCTGACCAGGGCCGCGCTCGATGAGGCGCGGCAGTCCAGCAGCCTCCCGCAGGTGTCGCCGGCGATCAGCAAGGTTGTTGATCGGGCCAAGACGACGGTGGCGGTCGTGACCAGCACTGTACCCAAGCCGTTGCCATCGCTCGCTGCGGTCGATTCGAGCCTGAACGCCATCGCCGGCCAGTTGCCGCCGGCCACGGTCGCCAGCGCTACCCAGCCGACCACCGAGCCGCAACCGCCCGCGCTGCCGCGCGGCACCCCGGAGCCGGCGGAGGCTACCATCGCGCCGACCAGCACGCCAGGCCAGCCGCCGACGGATGAGCCGGCCCGCCGGCCGACGAACCCGCCCGCGCCGACTGCGGCGGCGACCGCCGTGGCTGGTGGTCCGACCGCGCCGCCGCCACCGACCGCGGCCGGCGGCGAAACCGCCACCGCCACCCTGCCAGGTGAGGCGACGGCCCTGCCAACCGAGGCCGCTTCCCCGACGCTCGCGCCGGTGGAAGAGACGGCCACGCCGGAGAGCAGCGGGAGCGGCCAGGCGACGCGCGTCCCAGCCGCAACGGCGACCGTACCGCCCACGGCGACGGCGCTTCCGCCGACCGAGCCGGCGACTGTCGCGCCGCCGCCCGCAACGAACACACCGCGCCCCACCAGGCGGCCGACGCGCACGCCGGTGCCGACGCCGACCGAGACGCCGACCAATACGCCGACGGATACACCGACGAGCACGCCGACCGACACACCAACCAACACGCCGACGAACACGCCGACGGCGACGCCTACACCGACCGATACGCCGACGGCGACCAACACGCCGACGGCGACGGTTGGTGTAAACGTGCCAACGGTTGCCGCAGATACGCCGACGACCACAGGCAGCACGGATGTCGATGCCCGCTCGACTGCGACGGCGACACCAACGACAAGCGACACCCCGACGCCGACGCCTGAGGGCACCCCGACGCCGACGCCAGCGGACCCGCCCCCAACGGACGGCCCCGGGCCGCACGGCACTCCGTAGCTCAACCGAATGCAAACACGACGCCGGCCTGCGCGGGCCGGCGTTCGCCGTTCCCGCGGCGGCCCGAGGCTACTCGTAAATCCAGCGGTCGTTGCTGCGGCCGTAGCTCAGCAACTCGGCATCCGTAAAAAAGCGCGCTACCTCCTCTTCGCCGTTCTCCGGCGAGTCAGAGGCGTGGATCAGGTTGCGGCCGATCTCCAGCCCGTAGTCACCGCGGATCGTGCCTGGTGCCGCCTGCACCGGGTTCGTCGCCCCAACCATCGTCCGGACGATCTGAATCGCATTCCTGTCCGCCACGGCGATCACGACGACCGGGCCAGAGACGATGTACTGAACCAGGCCGGCGAAGAACGGCTTGCCTTCATGGATCGCGTAGTGCTGGCGTGCGAGCGTCTCATCGATCTGCATAAGCTTCAAGCCGATGATCTTGAGGCCGCGCTGCTCCAGCCGCCCGAGGATCGGCCCGATCAGGCCGCGCTGAACGGCGTCCGGTTTCAAAATAATCAGCGATCGTTCCATAGCCGGGTGCAGTCTCCTTCTAAGATGACAGAGCGTCCACTGGAGTGGGCTTGCGGCGGCGACACCTCCCCGGCATGCCTTCACCTGGAAGGCGGCATGCGGGGACGAACCCCGTGCATCATATCATACTGTCGGGCCGGCAGCGGCAGCGACATGAAAATGACCGGCGGAGTGTCCGCGTTGGTACGGACATCCCGCCGGTCGCATGCGCCAGCGCGCGGCGCGCCCGCTAGATCGGCACCGCTTCACTGATACGCTTCGACGCGCGGCGCATCTCCATCTTCACGAGCCCCAGGTTGACCATCCGTTGCGTGATGACGACCAGGATCAGCTCGCGCGACTCGAGCATCAAGATAGAGCCATGCTCGGCATCGATGATCGTATCCAGCAGCGTGCCGACACCGATCCGCCTGGTGGCTTTGTCGATCTCGCCGAACACCGCGGCGGACATCGCCCCTAGAATCTCGGCATCCTCTTCATCCAGGAGGGTGCTGGCGACGACCAGGCCATCCTTTCCGACCAACAGGCTCCCGATCACGCCATCGACCCGGATCAAGTCTTCGACGATCCGTCGCATGGTTCCAGCCTTTCCTTCCGCTGCGTCTTGCATACCCTGGCCGTTCTGGCTGGCGGCTAGCGGCCGCCGATCGTCATATTGTATTGATCCATCGCCTCCGACAGGCGGCCTTGTTTCGTGTACGCATCACCGAGCAGCCGGTGAAGCCGGCGCTGCATCTCGTGGTCGTCGGTCTCGTTCAGCATATCGCGCAGATCCGACGCAATATCCTCCAGCAGGACACCACGGCGGATGATCTGGCGATACTGGTGCACTGTCAGGTCAGCGTCGCCTGTGCTCCAGCCGAGCCGTGCCAGTGCCAGCCGGAGGCCATGGTTCTCCGGGTCGGCTTCGAGCAGTGCGAGATACCGGTCGATGCCCTGCCCCGCTGGCGCGGCGGCCGCCGGCGCGGGTCCAGGGGCAGGGGCGGGGGCGGGCGGCGCCGCTGGAGCGGCTTCGACTGCCGCGCTCGCATCCAGGCCGAGACTCGCGATCTCCTCCTCGCTCAGGCCCAATTCGCTCAGCGTGAAGGGCTTCAACTCCGGAGGTTCCTCCTCGGCGGTCTCTTCAACAGTGGCCGCGCCGGGGTGGGGCTCCTCGTCGCTCTCGTTCGCTTCCAGATCGATCACCTCGTCACCATCGCGGATCTGAATACCCGCCTCATGAAGCACCTGACCGATCTGCTCGATACGATCGGCTTCGGCCTCCGGATTTTCAACTCCGGCGATGATGTCGGCGATATCGACATATCCCTGCCTGCGCCCAAGCTCCAGCAGCCTCGCAGCCAGCGGGTCCCCCGTCGGTGTGGGCGCGGCGGCCAGCGGCGCCGACCAATCCATCCCGCCGATCCCCAGGCCGGCGAGCTCCTCTTCGGTGATGCCCAGACCGACCTCCGGCTCCTCCAGGTCGGCCTCGTCTGGCACGAGATCGCCCAACTCCTCGTCCGTCAGCCCGAGGTCGTTCAATGAGAAGGGTCGAATCTCGGCGGTGTCGATCTGGCCGGTTGGCGAGGTCACGCTGGCCTCGCCGAAGTTGAGCGCGGCGATCTCCTCGTCGCTGAGGCCCAGGTCGGCGAGGGAGAAGGGTTGGACCGCGCCGGTCTGCAGGGCGCTGGCCAGGTCCTCCACCTCCGGCGCGGCCGGGGCAGGTTCCGTCGCTGGGGCCGGGGGCGCGGGTGGGGCGGGTTCGGCGGCCCCCTCCAGGTTGAGCGCAGCGATCTCCTCGTCGCTGAGGCCCAGGTCGGCGAGGGAGAAGGGTTGGACCGCGCCGGTCTGCAGGGCGCTGGCCAGGTCCTCCACCTCCGGCGCGGCCGGGGGCGGCGGTTCGGCCAGGGGCGGCGGCGCCTCGGGCGCGGGTGGGGCGGGTTCGGCGGCC
>JBHOQX010000027.1:0-2391 GCA_042408595.1 Roseiflexaceae bacterium
GCGCAGCGCCCGTTCGACCTGCGCGCCGGGCCGCTGCTGCGGGTCGGGCTCGTCCGCCTGGCGGCCGAGACGCACCTGCTGTTGCTGACCATCCACCACATCGTCGCCGACGGCTGGTCGGTCGGCGTGCTGGTCGGCGAGGTGGCGGAGCTCTATGCTGCACGGCAGGCGGGGCGTGCACCGGCGCTGCCGCCGCTGCCCATCCAATACGCCGACTACGCCGCCTGGCAGCGCGCCTGGCTCCAGGGCGACACGCTTGAGCGGCAACTGGCCTATTGGAAGACGCACCTCGCGGGCGTGCCACCGCTCGATCTGCCGGCCGACCGCCCCCGCCCGGCGGTGCAGTCGCCACACGGCGGCCAGGTGACACGGCGGCTGCCGGCCGACCTTGGCGCGGCGTTGGCCGCGCTGGCGCAGCAGGAGGGCGCGACGCTCTTCATGGCGCTGCTGGCCGGCTTTCAGGCGCTGCTCTACCGCTACACCGGCCAGGAGGATTTCGCCGTCGGCACGCCGGTCGCCGGGCGCACCCGCCCCGAGCTCGAGCCGTTGATCGGCTGCTTCGTCAACACGCTGGCGCTGCGCGCCGACCTGCGCGGCGAGCCGAGCTTCCGCACCCTGCTGCACCGCGCGCGCCAGACAACGCTGGACGGCCTGGCCCACCAGGACGCGCCATTCGAACTGGTGGTCGAGGCGCTCCAGCCCGAGCGCGACCTCAGCCGCACGCCGCTGTTTCAGGTGATGCTCACCCTGCAGAATACGCCGCCGCCCGCCCATCGCCTGCCCGATCTCAGGCTGGAACAGGTCGAGACGCACAGCGGCACCGCGCCATTCGATCTTACGCTGGCGCTTGTCGAACAACCCGACGGCCTGTTGGCCTCGCTCGAATACCGCACAGATCTGTTCGACGACGCGACCGCCGGGCGGCTGCTGGCGCACTACGAGGTGCTGCTGGCCGGAGCGGCCACCGCGCCGGAGACCCCCGTCGGCCGCCTGCCGCTGCTGACCGACGCCGAGCGTGCCCAGATCGCCGGCTGGAACGACACCGCCGCGCCGTTGCCGGAGACGTGTATCCACCACCTGATCGAGGCTCAGGCAGCGGCGACCCCGGACGCGGTAGCGGTCGTCGGCCAGGCTGAAACGCTCACCTACCGCGAACTCAACGCCCGCGCCAATCAGCTCGCCCACGCCCTGCGCGCGCGGGGGGTCGGCCCGGAGACGATCGTCGGCGTGCATCTGGACCGTTCGCCGGCGCTGATCGTCGCGCTGCTGGCCGTCCTGAAGGCCGGCGGGGCCTACCTGCCGCTCGACCCGGCCTACCCGCCGGAGCGCCTGCGCTTCATGGTGACGGACACCGCGCCGTGCGTGGTACTGACGGACGGCGGAGCACAGACGACGAACGGTGGGCGGTGGACCGCAGACGATGGGCCGTGGTCGGTGCTCGATCTGGCCGCCGAGGGGCCTGCCATCGCCCGGCAGCCGGCCGCCGACCTGCCGCCCCACGCCACACCCGACCATCTGGCCTACGTGATCTACACCTCCGGCTCGACCGGCCAGCCGAAAGGCGTGCTCGTCGAGCATCGCGCCGTGGTCAACCACAACCTGGCGATGGCCGGGCTTTTCGGCCTTGGACCGGGCGACCGGGTGTTGCAGTTCGCGGCGTTCGGGTTCGATGCCGCCGTGGAGGAGATCTTCCCCACGCTGATGCGCGGCGCGACGCTGGTGCTCCGCCCGTCGGGGCCGCCGCCGGGCGTGGACGAACTGCACGACCTCATCGGTGCGCACGGCCTGACCGTGCTCGATCTGCCGACGGCCTACTGGCACGTCTGGACGGCGGAATTGGAGCACCTGGGCGGTACGGTGCCGGCTCCACTGCGGCTGGTAGTCGTCGGCGGCGAGGCGGCCAGCGCTGAGCGCTACGCCGCCTGGCGGCGGCTGGTCGGTGATCGGGTGCGCTGGCTGAACACCTACGGCCCGACCGAGGCGACGGTTGTCGCCACGGCCTACGAGCCGCCGCCGGGCACCGCACCACCGGCCAACCTCCCGATCGGGCGGCCGATCGCCAACATGCAGGCCCTCATCCTCGACCAGCACCTGCAGCCGGCGCCGATCGGCGTGCCGGGCGAACTGTACCTCGGCGGTGCCGGCGTGGCCCGCGGCTACCTCCACCGCCCGGACCTGACGGCGGAGCGGTTCCTGGAGATCGGCGGAGGGCGCTGGACGCTGGCGGACGCGAACGCTGCCGCCCGTCGCCCGTCGGCCCGCGTCTACCGCACCGGCGACCGCTGCCGCTGGCGGGCCGACGGGCAGATCGAGTTCCTCGGGCGGGTCGATGAGCAGGTGAAAATCCGTGGCCAGCGCGTCGAGCCGGGCGAGATCGCCGCTGTGCTGCGC
>JBHOQX010000028.1:0-2403 GCA_042408595.1 Roseiflexaceae bacterium
GCGCAGCGCCCGTTCGACCTGCGCGCCGGGCCGCTGCTGCGGGTCGGGCTCGTCCGCCTGGCGGCCGAGACGCACCTGCTGTTGCTGACCATCCACCACATCGTCGCCGACGGCTGGTCGGTCGGCGTGCTGGTCGGCGAGCTTTCGGCCGCCTACGCAGCATATGCCGCGGGGGGGGAGCCATCCCTGCCGGAGTTACCTATCCAGTACGCCGATTATGCCGAGTGGCAGCGCACCTGGTTGACCGGAGCACGCCTGGAAGCACAACTGGCCTACTGGAAAGAACAACTCGCCGGTGCGCCGTCGCTGCTGGAGCTGCCGGCCGACCGCCCGCGCCCGGCGATGCTCTCGCCGCGTGGCGGCAGCCGTTCGCGCCTGCTACCGGCCGCGCTGATCGCAGCGGCCAAAGCTCTGGCGCAGCAGGAGGGCGCGACGCTCTTCATGACGCTGCTAGCCGGATTTTACGTGCTGCTGCATCGCTACAGCGGGCAGGAGGACTTGTGCGTCGGCACGCCGGTCGCCGGGCGCACCCGCCCCGAGCTCGAGCCGCTGATCGGCTGCTTCGTCAACACGCTGGTGCTGCGCGCCGACCTGCGCGGCGAGCCGACCTTCCGCACCCTGCTGCAGCACGTGCGCGATATCACGCTCAGCGCGTTCGCTCACCAGGACGCACCGTTTGAATTGGTCGTGGACGCGGTGCAGCCCGAGCGCGACCTCAGCCGCACGCCGCTGTTCCAGGTGATGTTCATCCTGCAGAACACCCCGACCGGCGCGGCAGACGGCGCGGGCACCGGGCTGCGGGTGGAGCAACTCGATGTGGACAGCGGCACCGCGACATTCGACCTGACGCTCTCGCTGGCCGAGCAGCGCGATGGGCTGGACACCAGTGCGGAGTTCAGCGCCGATCTCTTCGATGCCACAACTATCGAGCGGCTGCTGGCGCACTACGAGACGTTGCTGGCCGGGGCCGTCGCCGCGCCGGAGACGCCGATCGGCCGCCTGCCGCTGCTCCCCGACGCCGAGCGTGCCCAGATCACCGCCTGGAGCCGGTCACCTGCCTTCGTTCCCCCTACGCAGCCGGTGCATGCCATGTTCGAGCGCTGGGCCGCCCGCCAGCCCACGGCCATCGCCGTCGTCGGCGCAGATGGCACGACCCTGACCTACGGCGACGCGAACGCGCGGGCGAACCAGCTCGCCCACGTCCTGCGCGCGCGGGGTGTCGGCCCGGAGACGATCGTCGGCGTGCATCTGGACCGTTCGCCGGCGCTGATCGTCGCGCTGCTGGCCATCCTGAAGGCCGGCGGGGCCTACCTGCCGCTCGACCCGACCCTGCCCCCTGTCCGTCTCCAGGCCATGCTGGATGACGCCGCGCCGTGCATGGTGCTGACAGACCGCGGACCGCGGACGGCGAACGGTGGACGGTGGGCCGCGGACGATGGACCGTGGTCGGTGCTCGATCTGGCCGCCGAGGGGCCGGCCATCGCCCGGCAGCCGGTCGCCGACCTGCCGCCCTGCGCCGCGCTCGACCATCTGGCCTATGTGGTCTACACCTCCGGCTCGACCGGCCAGCCCAAAGGTGTACTCGTCGAGCATCGCGCCTTCGCCAGCGCTGCGCTGGCCTGGCAGCAAATTTACGAGTTGCGCCCGGACGACCGCCACCTGCAGATGGCCAGCTTCTCGTTCGATGTCTTCAGCGGCGATTTGGCACGCGCGCTCACTAGCGGCGGGCGTCTCATCCTCTGCCCACGCGACGATCTGCTCGACCCACCGGCGCTGCTGGCACGCATCCGCCGGAGCGGCGCGACCTGCGCCGAATTCGTGCCGGCGGTTCTGCGCGCACTGGTAGCCCACCTCGATGCCAGCGATGAACGTCTGGACGAGATGCGCCTGGTCGCCTGCGGCTCGGAGAGTTGGTACCTCGGCGAGTATCGCCGCGTTCGCGCCCGCTTGGCTGCCAATGCCCGCCTGATCAACTCGTTCGGTGTCGCCGAAGCGACCATTGACAGCATCTATTATGAGGCCGGGCGGCCCGACGGCCCGGACGAGGCGCCGGTGCCGATCGGGCGGCCGTTTCCAGGTGTTGATGTCGCGATCCTCGACCAGCACCTGCAGCCGGCGCCGATCGGCGTGCCGGGCGAGCTATACCTCGGCGGTGCCGGCGTGGCCCGCGGCTACCTCCACCGCCCGGACCTGACGGCGGAGCGGTTCCTGGAGATCGGCGGAGGGCGCTGGACGCTGGCGGACGCGAACGCCGCCCGTCGTCCGTCGGCCCGCGTCTACCGCACCGGCGACCGCTGCCGCTGGCGGGCCGACGGGCAGATCGAGTTCCTCGGGCGGGTCGATGAGCAGGTGAAAATCCGTGGCCAGCGCGTCGAGCCGGGCGAGATCGCCGCTGTGCTGCGC
>JBHOQX010000029.1:0-30521 GCA_042408595.1 Roseiflexaceae bacterium
GAACGGTCTCGGACGCCGCACCCAGGAGGAGGGTTCCATGTTCGTACCCATCCCACAGCCCGCCCTTGTGCCGCGGGCCCTGCGCGCGGCGGCCCGGCCCGCGCCTGCCGAACCGGTCCGTCTGTCGGAGGTGATCGCTGCACTGTCATTCGCGCTCGACATCACCGAGGGGCAGCCGGAGGGCCATGCGGTCCGCACCTGCCTGATCGGGATGCGTCTGGCCGAGGAGATCGGCCTGAGCGACGCGGAGCGTTCGGCACTGTTTTATGCCCTGCTGCTGAAGGACCTGGGCTGTTCGAGCAACGCGGCGAAGGTCTGCGCGCTGCTGGGGGGCGATGACCTGCTGGCGAAGCGCGACATGAAGCTGACCGACTGGACGAGCCTGCCGCAGGCGGTGCGCTTCGGTCTGGAGCACCTGCGGCCGGGCGGCTCGCCGGCGGCGCGGGCGGCGCAACTGCTGCGGGTCGGGCTGGAAGGGGGGCCGTTCGCCGCCCGGCAGATCTTCGCGGTGCGCTGCGACCGGGGGGCGCAGATCGCAGCGATGATCGGATTCCCCGAGGCGACGGCGGCGGCCATCCGAGCGCTCGATGAGCACTGGGACGGGCATGGCCAGCCGCTCGGCCTGCGCGGCGCGGCGATCCCGCTGCTGGCGCGGATCGCCTGCCTGGCGCAGGCGGTGGATATCTTCGCCACGGCGTTCGATGTGGAGGCGGCCTACGCGATGGCGCGGGCCCGCCGCAGGCGCTGGTTCGACCCGGCGCTGGTGGCGGCGCTGGAGCGCTTCCGCCACGACCGGGCGTTCTGGGACGGGCTGGCCGGCGCGCGCGGGCCGGGCGCCGTCGCCGGGTTGGAGCCGCCGGACCAGGTGTTGCTGGCCGACGAGGCCCAGATCGACCGGATCGCCGAGGCGTTCGCCGAGGTGGTGGATGCCAAATCGCCCTGGACCTATCGGCACTCGGCGGGGGTGGCGGCGCTCGCCGATGGGCTGGCGCGGGTCATGGGGTTCGACGCCGCGGCGCGGCGCGATCTGCGGCGGGCCGCACTGCTGCACGACATCGGCAAGCTGGGTATCTCGAACCGCATCCTGGACAAGCACGGCCCGCTGGACGCCGAGGAGCAGGCGGCGATGCGCCGGCACCCGGTCTACACCCGGCGCATTCTGGAGCGGGTCGGCTGCTTCGAGCCGCTGGCCGGCGTGGCCGCAGCGCACCACGAGCGGCTGGACGGCAGCGGCTACCCCGACGGCCTGCGCGCCGACGAGCTCTCGCCGGCGGCGCGGGTGCTGGCCGTGGCGGATGTCTGTGATGCGCTGCTGGCGGACCGGCCCTACCGCCGCGGACTGCCGGCACACGAGGTGCTGCGGATCCTGCGCGGCGAGGCCGGCGCGCGGCTCTGCCCGCAGGCCGTCGAGGCGCTGGCGGAGGTGCTGCGGTAGGGGCCTTGCCGTTTCGATCGCCCTGCTTCGGGCGCCGGGGCGTGCGTCTACGCCCCGCGCCTCGGGGCGCACGCCGCAATCAAACCGGTCGCGCCTGGCCTCACCAGACCACCGGCACACGCACCCCGGCCCGCGCTGACTCGACGGCGGCGAGGACCATCGCCAGGCTCTTGATGTTGTCGTGGCACTCGCCCATCGGCGTCGCGCCGGTTCGCAGGGCGTGGAGGAAGTCGCGCAGCGAGCCGGCGATCCCACGCGGCATCTCCTCGGGCGCCGCCACGCGTGGCTCCACTCGCGAGAAGAACCCGCCGGCCTCGACGACGACCTCGGCGGCCGGCGGATCGCTGCCGTCCCAGGTGGCCGTGCCGCGCGGCCCGACGGCGCGCCACGCCGCTTCCCACGACGTGGGCTGCCCTTCGGCGCACCAGCAGCCGCGGTAGGTGAAGCGTAGCCCGCCGGCCATCTCGAAGATCGCCGTGGCGGCAGCGTTGCCGGCGTACCAGCTCCAGGGCGGGTTGAACTCATCGCAGTAGACCGCCACCGGGTCGACGTCGCACAGGTAGCGCGCCGCGTCGAAGGTGTGGATCGCCATGTCGAGCAGGAGCGGGCTGGCCATGGTGTCGCGGAAGCCGCCGAAGTGTGCGCCGATGTAGAAATCGGCGTTGAGGATGCCGGGCGCGCCGGTCGCCTCGACGATCAGGCGGCGCAGGGCACGCAGGCCGGGGTCGTAGCGGCGGCTCTGGCTGACCATGTAGAGCTTGCCGGCGCGCTCGGCGGCGGCGACCATCGCGCGGGCCTGGTCGAGCGTCGCCGCCATCGGCTTCTCGCCGAGCACCGGCACGCCGGCGGCCAGCGCGGCGAGCGTCACGTCGTGGTGGGCTTCCGGCACAGTCACGTCCACCACGAAGTCCGGGCGAACCGCGGCGATCGCCCGTTCCAGGTCGGTTCCGGTGTACAGGCCGGGGATCTCCAGCGCGGCGGCGGCCTGGGCGGCAGCGTCAGGGCGGATGTCCACCCAGCCGGCAAGCGCCGCCTCGTCGCAGGCGCGCAGGTTCTTCGCCCACTCGCGGCCCATCGCACCCGCGCCGACCAGCAGCGCAACCATCTGGCTCATCGGTAATACTCCTCGGGTTTCAACATGATCCAGGCGGATGGTCGGCGAATAGCGGAGGGCGACAGCAACCTGCTCCGGCCACAAAGGCAGTTGGTGCACCCTATCGCCGGCGTCCGTCCGCCGCGTCCTCCGTCTCTCTGCGGCTGCGGGATAGGGGCGAAGCACAACGGAGCAATCGTCGGCGCCACCTGGCGGCAGGTCGCCGCTATCGTACCACAGACGCGCCGGGTGTTTCGAACAACGCGTTCGCGCGCGTGGGATGGCGCGCGGACCGCTGCGCGCCGCGCCAGCGGATCGGCTATAATGGCCGCCCGCGACCGCCGCACACGAGAGGCCCGATGCCATGACCACCCCTGCTGAGATCGCCCGGGCGCTGCTGCGCGCCGGGGCCGTGCTGCTCCGCCCGGACGAACCGTTCACGTTCGCTTCCGGCCTGCGCTCGCCGGTCTACTGCGACAACCGCGTGCTCCTTGGCGACGTGGCGGCGCGCCGCCTGGTGAGCGCGGCGTTCGCCGGGCGCTGCGCTGGCGCCGAGGTACTGGCCGGCCCGGCGACCGGCGGCATCCCCTGGGCGGCCTGGGCGGCAGAGCGGCTGGCCCTGCCGATGGCCTACGTGCGCGGTGCGGCCAAGGGGCACGGGCGCGGCCGACAGATCGAGGGGGCGCCGGTCGCCGGACGGCGTGTCGTGGTGCTGGAGGACACCGTCAGCACCGGTGAGAGCGCGCTGGACGCCGCAGCGGCCCTGCGTGACGCCGGGGCCGAGCTGCTGCGCTGCATCTGCATTTTTACCTGGGGCTGGGCGGACACGCGTGAACGCTTCACAGCGGCCGGGCTACCGCTGGAGCCACTGGTGACGCTCCCCGACCTGCTGGCCGCCGCCGCCGGGGACGGGACACTCTCGCCGGCCCAGCGCGCGGTCGTCGAAGACTGGGCGGCGGACCCACAGGGGTGGGGGGGACGATGAAGGACGGACGGGGGACGGAAGCAACCGGTTCCGGCCGCAACAGCACGGTCGCGCCGCACACCCAGCCTTCGTCGCTCACTCCCGTCCATCTACCAGGCGGGTGCCGGGCGGCACATTCGTCACCGCGGCGCCGTCGTCCTCGCCGTCGGGAAGCTCCGCGCCGGGCGGCAGGTTGGCGATCGCCGCGACGTCTTCGCCCTCCGCCCGGACGCGCGGTTCCGGCGCAGGAGCGTGGTGCGGCGCGCCGTACTCCGTCACCAGGCTGGCACGCCGGATTCGGCGGTCGTACTCGCGATAGACGGCGTCTGAGATCCGCTGGAACCAGGTCGGCATGCGGAACCTCCGAAATTCGTGGTCGCGGTGCCATTATAGTTACACGACGAGACGATGACAAGAAAGGGGGATGGTGGACGCTGGACGATGGACGAGGGAGGTGTGGAGAGCTGGCGGCCCTCCACAGAACTCTTTTGCACGCGCACGCGCGAATGACCACACCCGGGGACTTTTTGTTCCCCTGTTCCCCTGTTCTTTTATTTCCGGCTCTTTGTTCTCCGAAAGGAATCTGCCGTGGCGCTCTTCGACATGCCGTATGACGACCTCGTCGCCTACCGCCCGGCGCGCGACGAGCCGCCCGACTTCGACGCCTTCTGGCAGCGGACGCTGGACGAAGCCCGCGCCTTTCCGCTCGACGCGCGCTTCGAACCGTTCGACGCGGGGCTGCGGGCCGTCGAGACCTTCGATGTCACCTTCAACGGCTACGGCGGCCAGCCGATCAAAGGCTGGCTGATCCTCCCGCGTGGGCGCAGCGGCCCGCTGCCCTGTGTAGTCGAGTTCATCGGCTACGGCGGCGGGCGGGCCTTCCCGCACGACTGGCTGTTCTGGAGCGCCTGCGGCTATGCCCATTTCGTGATGGACACTCGTGGCCAGGGCAGCGCCTGGAGCCCCGGCGACACGCCCGACCCGGAGCTGGACGGCGCCAACCCGCAGTTTCCCGGCTTCATGACGCGCGGCATTCTCCGTCCGGAGACCTACTACTACCGGCGGGTCTTCACCGACGCCGTCCGCGCGGTGGACGCCGCCGCCGCGCACCCGGCGGTGGATGGGCGGCGGATCGCCGCGGCGGGCGGCAGCCAGGGCGGCGGCATCGCCCTGGCCGTCGCCGGGCTCGCGCCGGCGGTGCGGGCCGCCCTGCCGGACGTGCCGTTCCTCTGCCATTACCGCCGCGCCACCGAGATCACCGACGCGAACCCATACCAGGAGATCGCCCGCTACTGCATGGTCCACCGCGATACGATCGACACGGTCTTTGCCACGCTCGCCTACTTCGACGGCGTTACCTTCGCGGCGCGCGCCGGCTGCCCGGCGCTGTTCTCCGTCGGGCTGATGGACGAGGTCTGCCCGCCGTCCACGGTTTACGCCGCGTACAACCACTACGCCGGGCCGAAGGACATCCGCGTCTACCGCTACAATCATCACGAAGGCGGCGGCAGCTTCCAGAAGCGCGAGCAGGCGCGCTTTTTGCACGAACTGTGGGAGTAGCGGTCTTCGGGCGGTCAGCCGATCGTCAAACGCCTGCCTGAAACAGATCTGGTGCATTCCAGGCCAGCTCTTCGAGTCTGGAACAGGCGCCTGTCGGAGAAGGTACGCCGCTAGCCGCCGGGGGGCTCGCTCCGTGTCGCGGGCGACAGGAAGCGCTCTTCGAGGAACCGGCGGAACACACGGGCCGGCGGCAGCAAGTCGCGCTCCGGGCGCGAGACCAGCGCCAGGGTCCGCTCCAGCCGGATGTCGCGCACACGCAACGCGGCCAGATGGGCGCCGTCCACCGCCGAGGGCGGAAGCAGCGCCACGCCGAGGCCGGCCTCCACCAGGCGACGCAGCACGGCGAGCTCGCCGCCGTCCAGCACGATCCGGGGCGCGAAGCCAGCCCGGTGGCAGGCGTGGAGCGCGATCTCGCGCAGATCGTCGCCCGGCGGCGCCAGCAGCAGCGGCTCGGCGGCCAGCGCCGCGAAGTCGATGCAGGCCGCCTGCGCCAGGCGGTGCGTCCGGCTCACCGCCACGACCAGCTCCTCCACGAAGAGAGGCGTCACCCACAGACCGCGCGCCGGCACGGGCAGCGTCGCCAGCGCCAGATCGACGATACCGCGATCGAGCAGGCCGACCAGCGCCGCGGTGTCGCCATCCTGGATACGCAGTTCCACGTCTGGGAAGCGCTGGTGAAAGGCAGCGAGCGCCTCGGTCAGCCGCCAGGCATCGATCGTCGGCGGCGCGCCGACCGTCACGCGGCCACGGCGCGCCCCGGCCAGCGCCAGCATCTCGGCGCGCGCCTGCTCGATCTGGTCGAGAATGGCGCGCACGCGCACCAACAGCGCCCGGCCCGCTTCGGTCAGGCGCACGTTGCGCCCGACGCGCTCGAACAGCTCGACGCCGCCCAGTTCGCGCTCCAGGTCGTGGATCTGTTTGGTCAGCGACGGCTGGGCCAGCATCAACTCGGCGGCCGCCCGCGAAACATGCTCGTGCCGCGCAACCGCCTCGAAGTAGATCAGGTGGCGTAGCTCCATACCTCGGCGCCTCCGGGCCCCCGCGGCCCACCCGCGGGATGCGCCGCGCACCGGTGCCAGCGGGCGGCCCGGCGCAGCAAGAACAGGTCGAAGGACGGCAGAGGTAGTATAGCAGGGTTCAGGGAGCCGGGCTCGGCCCTCCCGTCAGGTACCGTCGGATGTGCTGAGCGCCGTGACGGGCGCAGGCGCGGCGCCCAGCCGGCTGAGCGCGGCGACCGGGATCGCGAAGGGCGGGCGCTCGATGTCGCCATACTGGCGCAACAGGTGGTACGTTAGCAAGAGCTGGGTGAGCGCTAGCGGATCGCTGTGGCGCGTCTCGCTGCGGTCCTGATAGTCGCCGAATTGGTCGGCGCGCAGCGGCAACAGGTCGGGCAGGTGCTGCCAGATCACCTGCTCCAGCTCGGCGGCATGGTGGGCGGCGACGTTGCCGTCGATCTCGAGGATATCGACCGGCCGCCCGCCGTCGCGGCCCAGCGAGAGCCGGATGCCCTGGTCGACGCGCGCCGGCTCGGCCAGGTAGCTCAGGTCGGGGTGCGGGATGGTCGGGCGGAGCAGCAGCCGGACGTTCAGCCGGTCGTCGACCTCCTCCGGCGCTACGCCGGGCGGCGGGGCGAACTCGACCACAATATCGGCGTCCTGCCGCTGCGGGCGAATGAACGTGCGCGAGTGCGGCTCGCGCTTCTCTAGCTCGGCGAGCACCTGCCCGGTGGTGTAGCCGCGTTTGGTCGTGTCGCGCTTGATCTTCCAGATCCGCCGCAGCCGCTCGTCCGGGCTGAGGTACACCTTGATATCGTAAAACTGCCGCATCGTCACCGTATGGAAGCCCAGCAGCCCCTCGACGATCACGAACTCGCGCGGCTGCACGTACTCGGGCCGGATCAGCGTCCCGGTCGCGTGGTCGTAGACCGGCTTGAGGATCGGCTGGCCGTAGTGCAGGCGCTCCAGGTGCAGCTCGATGATGTCGATATAGTTGCAGTCCGGGTGGAGCGGGGTCAGGTTCATCTGCGCCCGCTCGCGCCGGTCGTATTTGTGATAATCATCGGTGCAGACGTGGGTGACGCGCTCCTCGCCAAGCAGCTTGATCAGGCCGTTGGTGATGGTCGACTTGCCGGCCGCGCTATCGCCCACGATCCCCAGAATGATCGGCCGCCGCCGTCGCATAGGCGCCTCCTAATTCTGCGTCAACCCCGCCGCGAAAGACGCGGCTCTGGCGGATATCAGCGGCGTCGATCCGCGCCAGCTCGGCGCGCGGCACCGGGCCGCCAAGCTGCACAAGCCGGTTCGCCTGGCGCAGCTTGATGCGGTCGAGCGCGTTGCGCACACTGCGGGCATTCGAGAAATGCGGCTGTTGCACCCGCAGCCGGAGATACTCGGCGAACGCCGCGCGCGCTTCGTTATCGAACTCGTACTGCTGCTGGCGCACCATCAGCTCGGCGATCGCCATCAGTTCGTCCAGCGTGTAATCCGGAAAATGGATGTGGTGCGCGATCCGCGAGTGAAACCCTGGGTTGGAGTGGAAAAAGGTCTCCATCCGCTCCTTGTAGCCGGCGAGGATCACAACCAGGTCGTCGCGCTGGTTTTCCATCACCTGAAGCAGCATTTCGATCGCTTCCTGGCCGTAATCGCGCTCGTTCTCCGGTCGGTAGAGGTAATAGGCTTCGTCGATGAATAGCACGCCGCCGATCGCCCGCTTGATCATCTCCTTGGTTTTTGGCGCGGTATGGCCCACATACTGCCCAACCAGGTCGTCGCGGGTGGCGACCACCAGATGTCCCTTGCGCACATAACCGAGGCGGTGCAGCATGGCCGCCATGCGGGTCGCCACGGTGGTCTTGCCGGTGCCGGGGCGCCCGGTGAACGACATATGCAGCGTCGGGCGCTCCGTCGCCAGGCCGGCCTGCTCGCGCAGACGCGCCACCAGCAGCAGCGCGGCGATCTCGCGGATGCGCGTCTTGACCGGGGCCAGGCCGATCAGTTCGCGGTCGAGGTCGTCCAGCAACTCATGGATGCACGACTCGCGGTACGCAGCGGCGATGTCAATCGCTGGCGCATCGGCGGCTGTGGCGATGGGTGTCATGCCGTGTCTCTTTCGCTCGAGAGGCGGCGGTGGGCGCGCGACAGGCGCGGAGCTTACGCCGGGCCGTAGCGTTCACCGCTGGGCCGATCGGTGGCATAGGCGTGCATGCTGTACTTCATCTGTCGGTCGCGGGCGTCCGTCCGTGCAAGGCGGAAGCCGGGCTCGTCCGGCGGCCGGTTGACGATGAAGCTGAGCGCCGTGGTCTGCCGGCCCAGCCGGCGGTCGTAGCCGCTGAGGCGGATGTAGGAGTGGGGCAGGGCCGCGCGGCAGGCGGCCAGCTCTCGCATGATCGCGGCGGCGTCGCGGATGTCGAACATCGGCAGGCCCCACATCTCCCAGTAGACGTTGCGCGGGTGCGGGTCGTCGGTGTACTCGATCGCCACCGGCCAGCCATTATCCAGGCAGTACTGCACCTGCGCGCGAATCTGCTCGTCGCTCAGATCGGGCAGGTAGGAAAACGTTCCCTGCGTGATGCGCATCGCTCGTTCCTGTCGGGAGTTCAGAAGCCAGAAGCCAGCCAGGGGGACACGGAGAAGGGGAGATGAGCCAGGAGACTGCACTCAACACGCTCCTCGCTGCCTCCTGGCTGCCCTACCATGTTGGGGTCACCAGCACGTCTGGCGTATCGGTCGATTCAAAGTTGAATGTCACATCCTTCCAGATCTCGAGCGCCTTGCGCAGCGATGGGGACCAGCGGGCGGCGCGCGCCAGGATCTCCGGCCCTTCGTTGAGGTAGTCGCGCCCCTCGTTGCGGGCCTGGATCATCGCCTCGACCGCCACGCGGTTGGCGGTCGCCCCTTCGGCGATGCCGTCCGGATGGCCGATCGTCCCGCCGCCGAACTGGAGCACGACATCCTCGCCGAGGTAATGCAGCAGCAGGTGCATCTGTCCGGCGTGAATGCCGCCCGACGCCACCGGCATCACCCCCGGCATCGAGACCCAATCCTGCTCGAAGTACAGACCCTGCGCGGGATTGGGCGCGAGCGCGTTCTCGCGCAGCGTGGCGTAGTAGCCCTGGACGTTGTGCGGATCGCCCTCCAGCTTGCCGACGATCGTCCCGGCGTGGAGATGATCGACCCCGGCCAGGCGCATCCATTTCGCCAGCACGCGGAAACTGACGCCGTGCGTCTTCTGCCGGGTGAACGTGCCATGGCCGGCGCGATGGAGATGAAGGATCACGCCGTTCTTGCGGGCCCACTTCGCCATGGACTGAATCGCGGTGTAGCCGACCGTCAGGTCGATCATGATGATCACGCTGCCCAGCTCTTTGGCGAACTCGGCGCGCTCGTACATCTCCTCCATCGTCCCGGCGGTCACGTTCATGTAATGGCCCTTGATCTCGCCGGTCGCCGCCATGGCCTTGTTGACGGCCTCCATGCAGAACAGGAAGCGGTCGCGCCAGCGCATGAACGGCTGCGAGTTGATATTCTCATCGTCCTTGACGAAGTCCAGGCCGCCGCGCAGCGCCTCGTACACGACGCGGCCGTAGTTGCGCGCCGAGAGGCCGAGCTTCGGCTTGGTCGTCGCGCCGAGCAGCGGGCGGCCGTATTTGTTCAGGTACTCGCGTTCCATCACGATGCCGTGCGCCGGCCCCTGGAACGTCTTGACGTAGTGCGGCGGAATGCGCATGTCCTCCAGGCGCAGCGATTTGAGCGCCTTGAAGCCGAAGACGTTGCCGATGATCGACGACGTCAGGTTGGCGATCGAGCCTTCTTCGAACAGATCGAGATCGTAGGCGATCCAGGCGATGTGCTGGTTCGTGCCGGGCACCGGATCGACCCGGCAGCACTTGGCCTGGTAGTGCTCGTAGGCCGTCAGCCGGTCGGTCCAGACCACCGTCCAGGTAGCGGTGGACGACTCGCCGGCGACCGCCGCCGCGGCCTCGATCGGCTCGACCCCCTCCTGCGGCACCAGGCGGAACGCGCAGAGGATGTCGGTGTCCTTCGGCTCATAGCCCGGGTCGTAGTAGCCCATCTCGGCGTAGGGCGTGACGCCCGCCGACCAGCGGCTCTTCGGCGCTCCGTTGATGGGGGTTGCCATGCTGCTCTCCTTGCGTGTGCGAGCAAAGCGGCCGGAGACGGGTGCAATCGCCGATGGGCGATCGCAGAAGACGACCGGGCGTTCCGAAGGCATCGGCTCCGGGATCGCGCCCACACCATCTGCCTGGAACTGCACCGCCGAGAGGCGCCGCGCGCCCGTCCCGTGTCTCCGCGGCGGAGCCGTGTCGGCCGCCATGCTGAGTGTAGCAGGCAACACCCCCCGCGTCTAATACCTGTTGATACAAGAATGTATATGCCTGGAGTTATACGTTTCGATGCAGAAATGTATCGTTGGGCTGCGCCTCAGTGACAGCCCGGCGAAGCCAGCTGTCCGTGTCGTGCCCATCGGTATGGGCGGCTGCCGCCGCT
Source organism: Roseiflexaceae bacterium (assembly GCA_042408595.1). Classification (GTDB taxonomy): domain Bacteria; phylum Chloroflexota; class Chloroflexia; order Chloroflexales; family Roseiflexaceae; genus JBHOQX01. The sequence continues at coordinate 10,557 of JBHOQX010000029.1, forward strand.
CATCGGTCGCGCGGCCATCGGCTCACCCATCGGCCGCGCCGCGCTCCCATTCGATCACATGGCGAAGGGCCGACAGGATATCCGGCACGATCAGGTCGGCCTGCGCCGCCAGCGGGCTCGCTATTCCGGCGAGGAGAATGGTCCGCATGCCCAGCGCACGCGCCGGCGGCAGGTTCTGCGGCGTGTCTTCGATCAGCAGCGTCTCCGCGCCGGAAACCCCCAGGTCGTCCAGCGCGCGCCGGTAGATCGCCGGGTGGGGTTTCGGCTGGAAGTCGAAGTAGCGGATGTCGAAGATCCGGCTGAAGTGGCGCCGGATGCCGAGCGCGTGCAGCACGCGCTCGGCGTGCTCCACCGGCGAGTTGGTGAAGATCGCCTTCGTGGCGCGCAGCTCGCCGAGCAACTGGTCGAGCGCCGCGTCGAATTGCAGGAACGCCTGGACTTCCAGATCGTGAACATAGGCGAGGTAGTCCTCGATGTCCACGGTGTGATGGTTTTGCAGGCCGCGCAGTGTCGTACCGTATTGGGCGAAGTAGCGCCGGCGCAGATCGCGCGCCGCTTCGCGGCTGATACCGAGCTTGCGTTCGACGTAGTCGGTGATCCGTTCGTCAAAGACGTTGTTCAGACCGGACGACGCTGGATAGAGCGTGTTGTCGAGGTCGAAGAGGATGGCAGCGATTTTCATGCCCTGAGTATAGCAGGAAATGGGGGGCTCGGCTTGGGCTGCGCGCCGCCGGCCTCACTGGCGGAGCGCTCGCTGCCGCCCATAGATCGACATGAGCAGGAGGAGCAGGACGCCATAGACGATCTGCCGGGCGTACTCCGGCATCTGCAGGGTAGTCAGCAGGCTGGCGATCACCGTCAGCACCAGCGCGCCGGCCATCGTCCCGGCATAGCCGCCGACCCCGCCGGCCAGCAGTGTTCCGCCGACGACCACCGCCGCAACCGACGGCAGGGTGTAGGGGTTGCCGAGGTTGAGGAAGACGTTCTGGGTGAAGCCGAGCAGCGCGAAGCCGCCAAGCGCCGCCAGCATCCCGCTCAGCGCGTAGGTGGCGATGATCACCGCCGGGACGCGCACGCCGGAGAGGCGCGCCGTGGTGCGATTCACGCCGATGGCGTACAGGTGTTGGCCATAGGTGGTGCGCTGCAGCAGCAGCCAGATCGCGCCGCCGAGCAGCGCCCAGAGCAGGACGACGCCGGGGACGCCGAACAGCAGCGGCGCGGAGAGCAGCCGGTTCATCAGCGGCGCGGCGCCGCCCTCCAGCCTGCCCTGCGTGATCGCCAGGATCAACCCTTGCACGACGCCGGTCATCCCGAGCGTCATCACCAGCGGCGGGATGCGCAGCAGCGTCACTCCCAGGCCGTTCACCGCGCCGATCAGCGCTCCGACGCCGAGCGCCACCGCCAGCGCCGGCAGCACCAGCGCATCGCGCCCGTCGACGATGCCGTAGACCAGGATGGCGCCGAGGGTGACGACCGCGCCGACCGAGAGGTCGATCCCCTCGCCGCCGCTGAGGATGACCAGCGTCTGCCCGGCGGCGATGATGCCCAGAAAGGCGGCCAGGCGCAGGATGTTCGTTCCCAGATCGAAGCTGGCGAAGCCAGGGCGCAGCACGCCGCCCAGGATAAAGAGCCCGATCGCCAGCAGCAGCGCGATCAGCGGCGGAGATAGCTTCAGACGTGCCATAGCCGTGCTCCCGAACAACCTGATCTTCGATCGCTACCCTCTTCGCCCCCGCACCAGCGCCGCCAGGCCAGGCCCGGCCAGCGCCAGCATGACGATCAGCCCATCCACCAGCACCTGGTACCACGACGGAATGTTGGCGAAGGAGATCATGCTGCGGATCATGCCCAGGATCAGCACGCCGATGACCGAGCCGAAGACGCTCCCCTGCCCGCCGCGCAGGCGTGTGCCGCCGAGCACGACCGCCACGATCGACGAGAGCGTGAGCGGCCCGCCGATCAGCGGGCTGCCGGCCCCGGTGCTCAGCACCAGGGCCGCCGCGCCCGCCCCGGCCATGAGCCCCGAAAGCACGTAGGTGCTGAAGCGGACCAGCGCCACCGGCACGCCGGTCGCATAGGCCGCGACCGGCTGCCCGCCGACGGCGTACAGATACGGCCCGAAGCGCGTGCCGCGCAGCCCCGTCCATAGCAGCAGCACCAGGGCGATCGCCCAGATCGCCAGCGGGATGCCGAGCGGGCTGGACTGGTAGAATGCGATCGCCGCGTCGGGGACGGCGCCGCCGGGGCTTGGCAGGATCCAGAGCGCCAGCCCGGCGAAGATGAAGCTCGTGGCGAACGTTGTCACGATCGGCTGGAAGCGCAGGTAGGCCACGCAGGCGCCGTTGAGCGCGCCGGCGAGCGCGCCCGCCACCAGACCGAGGAGCAAGGCCGGCAGCAGCAGGCCGGCGTCCTGCCCGTCGCCGAGCGCCCGCACCATCACCACATTCGCCAGCGACACCACGGCGCCGACCGACAGGTCCACCCCGCCGCCGATGATCACCAGCGTCTGTCCGGCGGCCAGCAGCATCAGCGGCAGGAAGGTGCGCAGCGTGCCACTTAGCGACGCCGGGCGAAAGAAGTTCGGCTGGAGCAGGTAGTTGATCGCGGCGACGACCAGCAACAGCCCCAGCGCGACGGCATACGGCTGGCGGCGCAGCGCGCTGAACGCTGAACGCGAATGGCCGGATGCGGACAGTTGGCTGCTCAATGCGGGAGGTTCGTTGTTCATGACGACAGGCTCTCGCGGGCGGCGCGCCACCCGCGGCGCGCCGCGCACGTCACGTGGTCGCACAGTCACCCTACCCCGTGCGCCGTCCCCAGGCTGGCGGTCAGCAGCGCCTCGCGCGTCAGCGCCGTGCCAGCCAGCTCCGCGGTGATGCGGCCGTCGTGCAGCACCAGCACCCGATCGCACAGGCCAAGCAGCTCGTCATCGTCGCTGCTGTAGAGGATGATCGCAGCGCCGGCGGCGCGCAGATCGGCCAGCATGCGGTAAAACTCACCCTTCGCGCCCACATCGACGCCTCTGGTCGGATCGTCGAGCAGCAGGACGCGCGGCGCACGCAGCAGCCACTTGCCGAGCACGACCTTCTGCGCGTTACCGCCGCTCAGAGTGCTCACCGGCGCGTCCAGCGAGCGCATCACCAGGCGAAGCTGCTCGCCCACGCGCGCGGCGTCGGCCCGCGCCCGCGCCATCTGGATCGGGGTGCCGTAGCGCTGCCAGGATGGAAGCAGCAGATTTTCCAGGATCGAGCGCACCGGCAGCAGCCCTTCCGCGTTCCGGTCGCCCGGCACGAAGGCCAGGCCGGCGCGCATGGCCTCCTGCGGATGATGAAACCGCGCCGGCGCGCCGTCGAGCAACATATCGCCCTGCGCCGGCAGCGCGCCAAACAGCGCCAGCAGCGTCTCGGACTGCCCCTGGCCGCGCAGCCCGCCGAGGCCGAGCACCTCGCCCGGGCGCACCTCCAGGCTCACGGCGCGCAGCCCATAGCCGCGCAGATCGGCGGCGCGCAGCCGCGGCGGGGCGTCTGCGGGCGCTGCCGCCTGGGCGAACTGGCGCGCCACCACGCCGCCTTCGATCATCATGCGCACCAGTGCCGCTTCGCTGGTCTCGTTCAGCGCAACCGTGCCGACGGTGCGCCCCCCGCGCAGCACCGTGGCGCGGTCGGCGATGCGGAAGACCTCCTCCATGCGATGCGACACGAAGATGATCGCCATCCCGCCGGCTTTCCAGCCGGCGATCAACTCGAACAGCCGGGCGACCTGCCGACTGTCCAGGCTCGCGGTGGCCTCGTCAAGGAGCATCAGGCGTGGGCTGAGACTCAGCGCCTTGAGGATTTCGACGATCTGGCGCTCATCGGGCGGCAGCGCCGCGACCGGCGTGTCCGGCCGGAGCGCCGGGCGTACTGCGCCGTCGAACAGCGCCAGCAACGCGGCGGTGCGGCGCGCCACGTCGCTGCGTTGGATGCGGCCGAAGCGCAGTGGCTCATGGCCGAGCCAGATGTTCTCGGCGACCGACAGGTCCGGCACCAGGCTCAGTTCCTGGTAGACCGCCGCGATGCCGGCGCGGCGGGCGGCCTTCGGCGAGCCGAAGCGCGCCGGCAGCCCGTTGAGCAGGAGTGTGCCGCTGTCCGGCGCGACCACCCCGGCGATGATCTTGCCGAGCGTGCTCTTGCCGCTGCCGTTCGCGCCCATCAGCGCGAGCACCTCGCCGCCGCGCGCCTCGAGCGAGCCATCGGTCAGGGCGGTCACCCCGTCGAAGTGCTTGGCGATCTGTTCGGCAACAAGCGAAAATGGTTGCATCGGTTCGATAACCACGACGGCACGAGGGCACGCAGGATTGTAGCGCATCCTGCCGCTTCGTGCCGTCGCGTCGTCGTGGTCGGGCGCCTGACCCGGAGCGGGTGCGGCGCTCGCCTACTGGAAGAGCGCCGCCGCCTCCTGCGCGGTGAGGATGCCGTCGAGCGTGTAGGAGTCCGGCTTGTCCTTGTACTTCGCCAGCTCCGCCTCGAAGTTGCTTTGGTCGACCTTGCCGGGGATCGGCACATAGACCGTGTTCTTGTTCGCGCCCTTGAGCGCTTCCTTGAGCTTCTTGCCCTGCAGCAGTTCGACCGCCACGCGCAGGCCGCTCGCGCCGATGCCGGGCGGGTTGACCACGCCGAACGAGGTCCAGTTCGGATTCTTCTGGCGCATCTGGTCCCACAGCCGCAGGTACTCGACACGCGCCTCGCCCACCTCGATCGGCAGCTTGGCCGGCGGCGCGGCCATCACCGCGCGCAGCACGCCCGAGGCCATGCCGTCCTGCGTCCAGATGCCATCGATGTTCGGCTGCGACGCCAGAAGCTCGGCCATTTTTTGCTGGCCGGTGCTCTGGTCCCAGTTGGCGTTGACGACGTTAAGCACCTTGATGTCCGGGTACTTGCCGAAGACCTCCTTGACCCCCTGGTAGCGCGCCTCGTTGGCCGGGTGGCCGGCAATCCCGTTGATCACGACGACATTCCCCTTGCCGCCGAGCTGGTCGGCCAGCCACTGCGCCGAGATCTTGGCCCATTCGTTCTGGTCGATCACGACATTGATCACGTCGGGTGAGGTGACCTCCTGATCGACCGTGATCACCAGGATGCCGGCGTCCTTCGCCTCCTTAAAGATCGGGTTGAGCGCCTTGATATCGTTCGGGTTGACGATGATCGCATTGACCCCCTTATTCATCAGGTTGCGGATCTGCTGGATCTGGCCCGGCACGTCCGTGTCGGCGCTCTCGATGATCAGGTCCTCGGTCAGACCCTGCGCCTTGAGCTCGGCGTTGACGTCCTGCAGGTCCTGGATCATCTGCGTGCGCCACTCGCTGCCGACAAAGCTGTTCGAGACGCCGATCTTGAACGGCTTCTTCGGCGCGCTCCCTCCCGGCGCCGGCGCGCTGGTCGCCGCCCCGCCTCCCGGCGCGCTGGTCGCCGCGGGCGCGGATGGCGCCGCCCCACCACAAGCCGCCAGCAGCGCTACGAAGAGCGCCAGCAGCGCCGTCAGGGCGAACCCCGGTGTTCGATCGGTGTGCATACCTGCCTCCTCTAGCATTGAGAGTCGAGAACAGCCAACGGAGAACGCAAGAGCAAGAGAACACGGGAACCAAGGGCGCCTTGCGGCCCGTCTACGGCAACGCCAGCACCCGCGCCGGGGTACGGATGAGGATCTCCTCGATCGCCGCGGAGCTGACGCCGGCTTCGCGCAGCCACGGCACGAAGCGCCAGAGGATGTAGGTCAGCCCGGGGCCGCCCCAGCCGCCGTAGCTCGGCCAGTACGACTTGCGCGCCAGGTCGCCCGAGAGCATGATCTGCCGGCCATAGCCTTCATCGATCAGCGTTTTGAGACATCGCACCCGCAAACTGTCCGGGTAATACTTTTCCTTGCTGAGCTGGTCGTAGATGATGGTCACGCCGGTCGCCAGCAGCGCGCGCTGGTAGTCGAGGTCCATCCGGCGGTCGATATGCCCCAGGATGATCCGCGACGGGTCCACGCCTTCCGCGCGCAGCAGATCGACCTGCTCCAACCCCATGGTGCCGGCCTCGGTGTGGGTGGAGATCACCGCCCCGGTGGCGCGGTGGGCGCAGGCCGCGGCGCGGAAGGCCTTTTCCTCGGCGGGCGTGATCGTGTTCAGGCTGGACGCCGCCTTGATCACCCCGGCGCGCACGCCGGTGCCGTCGATGCCCTCCTCGATGTCGCGCACGATCTCGGCGGCCAGGTCGTCGACGCGCCGCTCCGCGACCCACGGGCGGCAGAACATGTCTTTGTGCCAGCCGGTGGTGCAGATCACATGCACGTCGGCGGCCTCGGCGAGGCGGCGCAGCCCGGCAGCATCGCGGCCATAGTCGCGCGGCGACATCTCGACCAGCGCACGGCCGCCGGCGGCGCGGAAGAAGCGAAGCTCGCGCACCGCAGCCTCCTCGCTGTCCATCGTCAGGTCAGGGTCGTCCACCGACGCCGGCGGATGGGTGAGGAGGTGTTCGTGCGGGTAGGTGATGCCGAGCTCCTCGGGCGCGATATCGCCGCGTACAGTGCGGATGCGGGGCACGTGTGATCCTTTCCAGGGTGCAAGAGTCAGGGTTCAGGGTGTAGACGATGTGATGTCAGGAGCCAGGCGATCTACGCTCCGCCAACTGCGATCACGAGGCTGAATCGCCCGCCAACTCCGCCCGAACCAGGCGGGCGCCCGCGACCATCGACCGGAGCTTGGCGCGGGCCGCCCAGCGTGCGGTCTGGCTGAAGCCGCAATCGGGCACGACGCTTAATCGTTCTGCGGCAACAAACTGCAAAGCGGTGCGGATGCGCTCGGCTACGTCCTCCGGTGTTTCGATGTAGTAGTTTTTTACGTCAACCAGGCCAGCGGCCAGCTCCTTGTCGCTCGGGAACTCGCGCCAGAGCTCGATCTCGGCCATCTCGCGGTTGGCGAACTCCAGGGCGAACTGGTCGGCGCGGCAGTTGAGGATGTACGGGAAGAGCGGGCGGTAGCGCCGCCGGGCGACCGGCCGGCCGACGTAGTTGCCGAAGCAGAGGTGGATGCCGATCCTGGCCTGGACACCTGCGACGGTGGCGTTGAACAGCTCTACGAACGCCGCCGGCGAGTGCGCGTGTACGGCGTAGCTCGGCTCGTCGATCTGGATGAACGAGCACCCCTCGGCGACGAGGGCCTTCAGCTCGGCGTTGATGATCGCCGCCAGCGCATGCGCGATCTCCATGCGGTCGCGGTAGATGGCGCCGGGGCGGATGCGCCCGGCGAGTGTGTACGGCCCGGCGCAGGGCATCTTGATCGGGCGGCGGGTGCGCGCGCGGACGTAGCGGAACTCCTCCAGCAGGCCCAGGCCCTGCGGAGCGGTGATCGGCTCGACCGCCTCGTAGCTCTCGCGCTGGTCGTGGCCGGCCACGCCGACCTTGCGGCGCGGCGGCAGCTCGCGCAGGCCGGTCATGTGGCCGTAGAAGGCGGCGGTGAAGAAGCCGGCTCGTCGCATCTCGCCGTCGCTGACGATGTCCACGCCGGCATCCTCCTGGTCGCGCAGCGCCATATCCACCGCGTCGTCCTGTGCCTCGCGCATGTCGTCCGGCCCATACTCGCCGCGCTCGGCGGCAGCCAGCGCCGTGTGCAGCCAGGCCGGCCAGGCGTACGAGCCGATCACGGAGGTGGGGAGGAGGGGCAGGGTGTCGGTCATAAGCACCTTCCTCGAAGAGTACACGGGGCGTAAACCGACGAACGACGAACGGGAGAGATCGCTCCGCGAGAAACCGGGTCAACAGGCGAGCGCGCGAGCGTCCTCCGTCTCCCGTCCGCCGGTCACCGCACCGTCCACCCCCCGTCCACCGTCAGCACCACGCCGGTGACGAAGCGTGCGTCGTCGGAGCACAGGTAAGCGGCGGCAGCGGCGACATCCTCCGGCGCGCCGAAGGCCCCGGTCAGCGGTTGAAGCTGGGGCAACCGCGCCAGGATGCGGGGGTCGCTTTGAGCACGCCGGCTCATCGGCGTGGCGATCAGGCCCGGCGCGATCACGTTCACCCGCACGCCGTGCGGGGCGTAGCTGCTCGCCATCGCCCGCGACAGGCCGATGATCCCGGCCTTCGCTGTGGCATAGGCATGCGTCGCGAAGTCCTCGTCGCCGCCGACCAGCCCCAGCACCGACGCCAGGTTGACGACCGCGCCGCGCGTCTCCAGCAGCGCCGGCATGGCGTACTTACAGACCAGAAAGGTGCTGGTGAGGTTCAGCCGCAGCGTCCAGTCCCACCCCTCCTCGCTGCAGGCATCCACCGGGCCGTCGCCGTGGCTGCGCCCGCTGCCGCCGACGGTGTTGAACAGCGCGTCGATCCGCCCGAACGCGCCGAGCGCCGCGGCGATGGCGGCCCTCACCTGGGCGCCGTCGGTCAGGTCGGCCGGGAACGGGCGCACCCGCCCGCCCGCCGCCGCGACCGCCGCGACGACCTCAGCCAGCCCCGCCGCGTCGCGGTCGAGCGCCGCGACCGCCGCGCCCTCCGCCGCGAAGCGCTGCACCGCCGCCCGGCCGATGCCGCCCGCCGCACCCGTGACCAGAGCGATTGTGTTGCCGAGTCGCGTCATACAGCCATCGTACCTGCACGGTCGCGCCGCCTTCAGGCGGCCCGCGGGCGCCGCCTGAAGGCGGCACCAGGTCGTCTTTCCAGATCGGAGCGAGTCGAGAAGCGCCAGCGTGCCAGCGTCGTCTATCGCCGCGCGCCTCCGCCGTACACCTGCGCCACCCGCGCCCGGTAGTCGTCGTAGGTTTGCTCGAACAGCTCGGCGGAGGCGTCCGCGCCGATCAGGGCGCTGCTCGTCAGCACCAGCGGCGGCTGGCCGCGCCGGGTCAACTCGGCGGCGACCAGGCACTTGAGGGCGTTGGCCAGCGCCGCGTACCCGATGGTCGAGCCGGGGCCGACGGGATACTCCAGCCCCGGCACGCGCACCAGCGCGTCGCCGGCCGGCGCGCCGTTATCGAGCGTCACGTCGGCGATCTCGATCAGGCGCTTGCCGGAGCTGTGGCGCGGATGGCTGGCGCGGCAATGAGCCACCGAGCAGACGCCGATCAGCGGCATGCCGCGGGCCTTCGCGCCGAGCGCCACGTCGATCACTACTTCGTTCACCCCGCTGTTCGAGAAGAGGATGAAGCTGTCGTGCGGGCCGAAGACAAAGTTGCGCAGGATCACCTCGCCGAACCCCTCCACCCGCTCCAGGAACATCGCCTGGCGCTGGCCGTTCGCGCCGACGACCTGGGTGTGGTTGGTGAGCGACAGCTCGACGATCGGGTGAAAGCCGGGGAAGCTGCCGTGGCGCGGAAAGATCTCCTCGACCGGGATGCGCGAGTGGCCGGTGCCGAACAGATGCACCAGCCCGCCGGCGGCGATCGAGCCGGCGCAGATCGCCGCCGCATCGCAGAGCGGCCCGAGCTGAGTCTGCCGGATACGGTCGATGATGGCCTGCGCGCCGTCGAGAAAGGCCAGCGCGGGAGTTGGGTCGAGCATCACGTGAACGGGCTCCTCGCACATTGCGCACGATAGCGGGTCAATTACCGCCACCTTCCAACGCTTCTATCCGCGATCCGCGATCTTCGATCCGCGTGCTGCGTCTGCCACACGTCGCACCCGCCGGATCGCCGCCGGGATGTGCGCCAACGGCAGATGCTCCAAGATCAGCGGCAGATCGGGCCGCGCGTCGCGCAGGAACTCCAGGTACCGGCGCTGCGGAAAGACGCCTGTGCCAAACTCCGGCGTGTCGTGTTCCGCTCCGCTCGCGGCGACATCTTTCAGGTGGGCCAGGACAAAATGCGGCTCGAAGCGCTGCAAAAACGCCACGGTGAGGCGCTCAGCCGCCGGCAGCAGATCGTGCGACAGATAGTTGTACGGGTCGAGCACCAGTTGCAGATGCGGCGTCGGATAGCGCTCAAACAGGCCGAGCACCTGGCCAGGCGTCCGTAAGACGTTGTTGACGTAGCCCTCAAGCGCCAGGATCGCGCCAGAGCGCTCCGCCACCGGCAGCAGCTCGTCCAGCGCGGCGTCGACCGCCTGCCATGCGGTAGCGCTCCAGTTCTCCGGCGAGGGGCTCCAGTCGCTCTCCGGGTTGAGCGTGCCGGTCTCAGTGGCAACCACCGGCGCGCCGAGGCGCGGCGCGATCTCCAGACAGCGCGCAAGAAAGTCGAGATTCACCCGGCGCTGTTGCGCATCGGGCGCGACCAGGTTGCGGTAGCCGGCGATGGCGGCGACCTCCAGGCCGGCGGCGTCGAGCGCGGCGCGCACCGCCTCCGGATCGTCCAACGCATCCGCGAGCGGGCCGTCGCTGAGTTGCACCGCTGTCATCCCAAGCTCGGCGAAGGTGGCGATCAGCCGGTCGATTGCGCCGCGGCCGAAGCCGTAGGAGAAGGCCCCGAAGCGTGGCCAGGGCCGTTCCCAGGCAATCTGCGGAAAAACGCGCCGGGTGAAGCTGATGTCGCGAGCGATGAGCGGTTCGGGCGCGGCGGGTGTCTCCAACACCAGCCAGCCATCGTAGCCGATCGCGCGCAGCGCAGCGGCGCTCGCGGCATAATCGACCAGCCCTTGGCCGGGGGGCACGTCGCCAGGGCCGACACGTGTGTCTTTCACATGGACCTGGCGGACAAGCGGACCGAGCGCGCGGATCTCGGTCGCCGTGTCCATCCCGCGCCAGACGGCATTCGCCAGGTCGAAGTAGCAGCCAAAGGCTGGCGAGCCGACCATGTCGGCCATGCGGCGGATGGCGGCCGCGTTGAGAGTCCCTTCGTAGCAGAGGGCGATGCCACGCGCTTCGGCCACCGGGCACAACGCGCGAAAGGCGGCGACGGCGCGGGCGACATCGCTTTCGTCCTGCAGATCGCCCTTGAAAAAGAACGGGACGAGGATGACGGACGCACCAAGCGCCGCCGCCCAGTCGATCGCCTGGCGGATGTCTTCGCGGGCTGCGGCAGCGGTCGCTTCGTCGCGGCTTGCCACGCCGCCAGCGTTGTGCTCGCCGAGCGCCAGCGATGGCACGGCAAGCCCGCTGGCGGCGCGGGCGGCGCGCAGCGCCGCGAGCCGCGGTGCGCTCGGAGCGCGCAGCTGCGCCCGCGTCAACTCGATCTCCACGCCGGCGAGTCCCAGGCGCCGGGCCCGCGCGAACGTCGCCGCTTCATCGTCCGCGGCGATGATATGCTCCATCACGCCAAGGTGCATGACGACTCTCGCTCTTCAGAGGGGTTGGGAACAGCGAATCCTCCCGGTTGGCATTGGCAGGCGCCCGCAGCATGCAACTCAGCCGACGACCGCTACGGGCGCGCCGTCGGCGTCGGCAGAGGCACAGGCGGCCAGCGTCAACTCCAGCGAGCGGAGGTTGTGCCGCGCCGAGTTGTACGGCTCGCGTCCTTCCGCGATCGCGCACAGCAGCTCGCCCATCGTCCCGCCGAAGCCATCTGGGAACCATGCCCCCTCAAACTGGTAGCGCGCCAGCACGCCGTTGTGCTCCAACTCCACATAGTCCTGCCCGAGTACCTTGCCGCGGATCGTCCCGTCGCTGCCGTGGATCCAGAACGGGTGACTGGCGCACCGCGTCTCAGCGCAGCCGATCGCGCGGATCATGGCGTTCGTGCCGTCGGCGCAGCCGATCTCGACCCACGCGCCCCAGGGGGTCTTGCCGGCTTCCGGCTGCCCGGGCGTGCGGTAGTCGCGCGCGCGCACCGCGGTGAACGGCTTGCCGTCCAGCCAGCAGCGGGTGATGTCGATCCAGTGGACCGAGTAGTCGTAGATCGCGAAATGCGCCAGATCGTCGAAGGGTGTGCCGGGGATCCAGCCGAACTTCATGTCGTATAGATGCGTGACAGCGCGCACCTCGCCGACGACGCCGGCCTGCACCAGCAGCGTGGCGATCCGCCAGGGCGGCGCCCAGCGGCCATTCTGGTTGACCGCGACGGTCAGCCCGCGCGCGGCGGCCTCCTCCACCACCGCGGCGGCCTCGGCGACGCTCAGGGCCAGCGGCTTCTGCGCCAGGATGTGCTTCCCCGCCGCCAGCGCCCGCCGCATCAATGCGACCCGCTGCGCCGGATGGGTCGCGATATCCACCACGCCGATCTCGGGGTGGGCCAGCAACTCCTCCAGCGTGTCGAAGACGATCGGGAAGCCGAACTGCTGCTGCGCCTGGCGGGCGTTCTCCGGGCGGATATCGTAGGCGCCGATGACCCGTACCCCATACTTGGCATAGGCTGGCAGGTGCGCCTCGCGCACGATCCCGCCGCAGCCGATGATCCCTACGCCCGGTCGGTAGTCCGTCGGGAAGCGCGGCTGGTAGGGCAGGGAGAGTTCAATATGCATAGCGCGATCCTACAAATATTGTTGTGCCGCCTTCGGACGCCAGGCGGACACCACCTGACGGCCGCACGACGTTGGTCTTTCTGGGTGCTGTGTTCGGGCGGCGTCCCTTGCCCGGAACCCCGGCCCCTGACCCCTACGCGATATCGATCACCCGCTCGATGATCCGCCCCGTCTGGCGGTCGGAGAGGATCTGCTTCAGCTTGTTGCCATGCATCCGCTCTTCCTTCACCAGGGCGTAGCCGTCCACCTCCTGCGCGGCGCTGCGCAGGCGCCGCGGCCCTTCCGCCGCGCGCCACTCGACCTCGACCGGCTCCCACCGGCGCGACGTCGCCGAGCGGTAGGCGGCGTCGAGGATCGCGTTCACCACGTAGCCGTCGTAGAACGTCTCCATCGGCTGGCGGCCGTTGTCGAGCGCGTCGAACATGTCGCTGAACATATGGACATAGCCGAGCTCATGGACTTCGTCGCCGACCGGAAAGAGCCAACCGGTCTCGCTTTCGGCCTTCTCCGCCACATAGCCGCCGCCGGCCGCAGTAAACATCTCGAAGCCGGTGCGCAGGAAGTGGTTCAGCCAGATCGTGCCGTTCGTCCCGGCCACTTCGTCGCGCAGGTCCATGCCGCCGCGGAACGTCCAGCTCACCTCGAACTGGCCGATCGCGCCGTTCTCGAAGCGAATGAGCGCGATCGCGTTGTCCTCGGCGGCGATCGGGTGAACGAGCGTGTCCGCCCAGCACATCACCTCGGCCGGGCGGTTGTTCTTGCCGGCGAAAGTGCGGATGATCTCGGCGCAGTGGCAGCCCAGATCGATGATCGCGCCGCCGCCGGCCTGCTCCGCGTCCCAGAACCAGGCGCTGTGCGGGCCGGGATGGGTCTCGCGCGAGCGCACCCACAGCACATCGCCAAGCGCCCCGGCCTGGACAGCGTTGATCGCCTTGAGGGTCTTGGGGGTGTAGACCAGGTCTTCCAGATAGCCGGCGAAGACGCCTGCCCGCTCGACGGTCTCAAGCATCTGCCGCGCCTCGGCGGCGGTGCGGCCGAGCGGCTTGGTGCACAGGACCGCCTTGCCGGCGGCGGCGGCCAACTCCACCGCCTCGACGTGCAGCACGTTCGGCAGGCCGATCACGACCGTGTCGGTGGCCGGGTCCTCGATCGCCGCGCGCAGGTCGGTCACGGCCTTCGGGATGCCCCACTGCTGCGCGAATTGCTGCGCCCGCTCCTCGCTGCGCGAATACACCACCCCGACGCGGTCGCGCCCACGCTGCCCGTGCAACGTCATGGTGTAAAACATGCCGATCAGGCCGGTTCCGAGCATGGTGATGGTGTGGGAACGCATCATTGCCTCCTCTGGGGGATGGAACATGTCCATGTAAAATGAACAACGACCAAGGAGCAAGCGTACTAGCTCGTTTGTCCACGGCGCATGGTGCAGGACATGCGCCGTGGGGGGTTGGCAGAGCGAGGCCCCTCCGCGGCACGAGCGACTGCGTCCATCCTTTTATCTTTTCAATCGTTCAGCACTCATCTGTGCTGCCCACACCGCCGCTCCGACCACACCGGCGTCGCCGCCGAGCGCCGCTGGGACGATCGCGACCTTCTCGACGGGAATGGCCCGGCAGCGCTCGCGCACCGCGGCCCGCACTGGCGCGAACAGCCACTCACCGAGGCGCGCCACCGAGCCGCCGATCACCACCCGATCCGGGCTGAGCACCGTCACCAGGTTGGCCACGCCGACACCGAGCGCCGCCGCGGCCCGCCCCAGGATATCGCGCGCCGTCTCATCGCCGGCCTCCGCCGCCCGCAGGATCAGGTCGGGCGTGATGCGCCGCAGGTCGCGCTCCGCCAGCGCGCTGATCAGGGTCGGCACGCCGGTGAGCGCGGCGCGGATGCCGAGCGTGGTGATCGACGGGCCACTGACGAACGTCTCCAGGCAGCCGCGGTTGCCGCAGCCGCAGGGCTGGCCGTGCGGGTCGATCGTCATGTGGCCGATCTCGCCGGCGGTGCCGTCCAGCCCCAGGTGCAGCCGCCCGCCGATGGCGATCCCGCCGCCGCAGCCGGTGCCGATCGTCAGCCCGACGACCGTGGCCGCACCCCGCCCCGCGCCGAAGGTCGCCTCGCCGAGCACAAACGCCCGGGCGTCGTTGATCAGCCAGATCGGCCAGTCGCCCGCCGGGCGCAGTCCGTCGCGCACACGGACGCCGCGCCACATCCCGGCCAGGTTCGGCAAGAAGATCGTCTGTCCGGTCGCCTGGTCGAACGGCCCTGGCACCCCCACGCCAACCGCACCGACCTGCGCCGGCGCCAGGCCCGCTGTCTCCCGCACGCGCTCGATCAGCGCCGCCATACGCGCCAGCACCGCATCCGGCCCGTCGTGCGAGTCGGTCGGGATGACGGCCCGCCCACGGACCGCCCCGGTCGTCACGTCCACCGCCGCGGCGGCGATCTTCGTGCCGCCGAGGTCGATGCCGATAGCCAGGGGCTCAGGGCCGGGGGCCAGCGGCTGAGCGGTTTGCAGTTTCCCGGCCATGCCTCTCCACCAGCCCCCTCGATGGTTTCATCGCCAGAACCGCGAGCTTGTAGATGGCAGCTGAAGGGGTGATGCCGAGGACGAAAAACATCCCCTTGCAACCCCCATCCTTATTCATCACTCACGATCGCTCCATCCTCCCGCAGCCGGGCCTGGAGCTGCTCGACCCGGAGGGCGCGCGGGCCGACACCCGCAGCAACGGCGAGCGCCGCGGCCGTGCCAGCAGCCTGCCCCATCGCCATGCACTGCGCCATGCTGCGCACCGAGGCGTGGGCGTCGTGCGTCGCGGAGAGGCAGCGCCCGGCGACCAGCAGATTGTCGGCACCCTGGGGCAGCAGGCAGCGGTAGGGGATGCCGTACGTCCGCCCGGTCGGCAGATACTCCCAGCGCGTGTCGCTGCCGGGGTGATGGTCCTCGATCGGCGCACCGCAGCGGGCGATGGTGTCGGGAAAGGATCGCGCCGCCAACACATCCTCGCGGGTCAGCCGGTAGTCGCCGTAGATGCGGCGCGTCTCGCGTACGCCGATCTGCGTGCTGAACGTGATCAGGTACGACCGCTCATAGCCGGGCGCGCGCTCGCGCAGGAAGCGGGCGTACTCCAGCGCCTGCCGCCGCCCCTCGACCTCGGCTTTGGTCAGCTCCGCCGGGTCAGTCGCGTCCACGTAGGCCACGCGGGTCATATTGGTCGCCACGACGCCCGGCAGCGGCGTGCGATGGGCGCTCCCCTCCTCGCGCGGCAGGCGGTACGCGCCGCTGAGATTCGCCGCGCGCATCAGCTCGGTCAACTCGCTGCGGCGGATGGCGAGCGCGCGGGCTTCGTCCACATTGCCGAGCCGGAAGGTGGTGGTCAGCGATTGGGGCGGCCCATCGTCGCCCGCCGGCTGGAATGGCACGCCGGCGCGGGCGCACAGGTCGGCATCGCCCGAGGCATCGACGAACACCCGCCCGGCGATCAGCCCCAGCCCGCTCTTGCCGGCCACGACCAGACCGGTGATCCGCCCGCCGTCGCGCAGCACATCCACGCAGAAGGTATGGAGCCGCAGCGCCACGCCAGCTTCGAGCGCCGTCTGTTCCCAGACGGTCATCAGCGTCGGCGGGTCGTAGGTGACGGCCTGGCCTGCACCATAGCTGCTCGGGCGCTCCAGCACCGCGCCCCGCGCCCGCAGTCGCTCGACGATCTCCCACGCCAGCCCACCGACCACCCGGCGCGTGTCATCGCCGGGCAGGTAAAAGCCGTAGAACGTATCGAGCACCATGGTGGAGGTGCCCCCCAGAAAGCCGTAGCGCTCGACCAGCAGCGTGCGCGCGCCGGCCCGGGCCGCGGCGATCGCGGCGGTGCACCCCGCCGAGCCGGCCCCCAGTACGACAACATCCGCCTCGGCGAACAGCCGGAGATCGACCGTGTACGATGCCACACCAAACACCGGCGACCGAATAATTCTTCAGAATAGTGAAAATTTAGCATACGGGCTTCCTCCTGTCAAGTGAAAGACGGCCGCGGTCGCCTCCACCCCGGCAGTCGGGCGCTGCCTGGCACCAAGTGCGGCCTGTCCAGCGAGGGCATGCGTCAGACCGGGAGGCCCCGCACGGCGATCGCCACGGCCCACGCGCCGCATTGACAGCCCGCTCCCCCGCTGCTATAGTGAATGCTGATCACTCCAAAAATTTGAAATGTACCGCATGGCCGATCGTCCACAGCTCGACGCACCCGCCACCAAGGCACACACGCCCGCGTTGTTGTCGAAACAGGGCGTGGTTGTGACCGGACTGGCGCGGGCGTTGCTGGCCTGCGCACCGGGCGAGCGGATCGGCCGCGTCCAGGATTACGCCGCCCGTTACAACGCCAGCCTGGGCACCGTGCAGGCCGCGCTCGAGTACCTGCACACCATCGACGCGGTCCGCCTCGACGCGCGCGGCCGGCGTGGCACCTACGCACGCGTGCTCGACTACCCCGCCCTCTGGCGGCTGGGCACGCGCCGCCCGGTCGTCGGGGCGCTGCCGCTGCCGTACTCGCTGCGGTTCGCCGGCCTGGCCACCGGTCTACGCGAGCAGTTCCACGCCGCTGGCCTCGACCTCGACATGCGCTTCATGCGTGGCGCCACACGGCGGCTTCAGGCGCTCTCCGCCGGCGACTGCGACTGGGCGCTGGTCTCCCGCTACTCCGCGGAGACCGCGGCTGCCCACGGTTTCGGCGTAGCGGCGATCGCGCTGCTGGGGCCGGAAAGCTACATGGCGCAGCATGTCCTGCTGGTCGGCCCGCCCGGCGCGGAAGGCCTGCGCGATGGTATGCGGGTAGGCGTGGACTTCGACTCGAACGACCACACGGTGCTCGTGCGCCTGCTCAGCCGCGGCCTGCGCGTCGAGCTCGTGCCGATCGAATATAGCCAGGGCCTGCGGCTGGTCAGCAGCGGCGTGATCGATGCGACCGTCTGGAGCCGCGAAGACCTGCCGCTCGACCTGGCCGCGCCCGCCGTCATCCCGCTCGATCCGGCGGCCTACCCGCAGCTCGGGCCGCTCGGCGAGGGCGCGCTGGTGATCGGCCAGGGCAGCCGCGCCGTCGCCCACCTGCTCGGGGCGGTGCTCGACGTTGCGGGGCTGCAACGCACCCAGGCCGCCGTCGTCCGCCGTGAGCGCCAGCCGGCGTATTGACGCACAACGGGCAGATCGCCTGCCCGTCTGCCCGTCTGTCCTCTACACCAGATACGGCTGCAGGACGTTCCGCGCCAGCAGGAAGCCGCGCTTGACGAGCTCCTCCGTTCCTTCGAAGCGCCGGTCTTCGTGCTCGATGCTCAGCACAAAGTCGTAGCCGACGGCGTACAAAGCGGCGATGAAGCGGTCCCAGCGCACCTCACCCAGCCCCGGCAGCCGCGGGATCTGCCAGCCCATGCCCAGCGACAGCACGCCGTGCTGGTACAGCCCCTCGCGATTGATCTCCATGTCCTTGGCGTGCACGTGGAAGATGCGGTCGCGGAAGTCGTACACCGCCCGCTCGTAGTCGATCATTTGCCAGACCAGGTGCGATGGATCGAGATTCAGGCCGAAATGTTCATCCGGAATGATCGAAAACATCTCGCGCCAGATCGCCGGCGAGGAGGCCAGGTTCGTGCCACCCGGCCACTCGTCGTAGCTGAAGATCATCGGGCAGTTTTCGATCGCGATTTTGACGTTGCGTTCGGCGGCGTAGCGCACCAGCCCCGGCCAAACCTCGCGGAAGGCCCGCAGGTTGTCCGGGATGCTGCGCGTCTTGTCGCGCCCGACGAAGGTGCCGACGATGCCGACGCCAAGCTTCTGCGCCGCATCGATCACCTTGCGCAGGTGGGCGTTCGCCTTCTCGCGCTCCGCCGCGTCCGGGTCGAGATTGTTCGGGTAGTAGGCCAGCGACGAGACGGTCAGGCCGCGGCTGGCGAGCATCTGGCGAATCTCCGCGGCCCGTGCATCGGTGAGCGTCTCGACATCGATGTGGCAGGTGCCG
Organism: Roseiflexaceae bacterium; assembly: GCA_042408595.1. Lineage (GTDB taxonomy): Bacteria > Chloroflexota > Chloroflexia > Chloroflexales > Roseiflexaceae > JBHOQX01. The sequence goes on from JBHOQX010000029.1 coordinate 28,889, forward strand.
GCGTAGCGCCGCGCCGCGCCGCCGCCGGCCGGCCAGCAGGCGATCTCGATGGCGCTGAAGCCGTTCGCCGCCGCCCACTCGGCGCACTGCTCCAGGGTGAGCTGCGGGAACGGCGCGGTGAGGAAGCCGAGTTTCACGTCCGCCCTCCTTCTGGGAAGTTCAGAGGTGAGAGGTCAAGTTGCGGTGGTGCGCGGCGGCGAGATTCGGGAAGGCCGCGCCGCGCCGACAGTTCCTGCCTGCTGAACGTTGAACGCCCGTAGCGTCACCGCGCGATCTCCACCCAGCGGCGCTCCTTCGCGCTCCGGGCGATCGCCTCGCCGAGCAACAGCTCCTCGTGTCCATCGGCGAAGGTCGGGTAGTCCGGCTCGGCGGGCGGGCGGCCGGCGGCCACGGCACGGTACACGGCGCGGTAGAGCTGTTTGAAGGTGTCAGGGAACCCCTCGGCATGGCCGCCGGGGTAGCCCGCCGTCTCGCGGGCGGCGGGCGCGAGCAGCGATGGATCGCGCAGCAACAGGCCGTTCGGCCCATCGCGCCGCCCGAGCCACAGCTCGTCCGGCCGCTCCGAATCCCACGCCAGCGCCTGCTGCGATCCGTCGATCTCAAACCACAGCCGGTTCTTCCGCCCGGCGCTCACCTGCGAGACCGTCAGCACCCCGCGCGCCCCGCCGCTGAAGTGCAGCAGGATGCTGGCGTAGTCCTCGGTGTGAATCGCCTGCGGCACAGTCTCCGCCGCCGTGACCTCCTTGCCGGTGAAGGTATCGATCGGCGTGGTCGGCTTCTGCCGCACCGGCAGGAAGGTGTGCAAATCGGCCAGCACCGCCTCGACGCGCCGCCCGGTGATGAACGTCAGCAGGTCGAGCCAGTGCGAGCCGATATCCGCGACGGCGCGCAGCTCGCCGCCCAGCTCCGGCTCTAGCCGCCAGTTCCAGTCGGTCGGCAACAGCAGCCAGTCCTGCAGGTAGGAGCCCTGGATGATGTAGACCTCGCCGATCTCGCCGCCGGCGACCATCGCCCGGGCCTGCTGGCAGATCGGGTAGAAGCGGATGTTGAAATTGACCGCGTGGACGATCCCGGCCTCCTGCGCCAGCGCCAGCAACTCGCCGGACTCGGCCGACGTCATCGCCAGCGGCTTCTCGCAGACGACATGCTTGCCGGCGGCGATCGCAGCCCTGGCCTGCGGGTAGTGCAGATGGTTGGGGGTCGTGATATGAACGACTGTGACCCGCGGGTCGGCGAGCATGTCCTCGAAGCTGTCATAGACGTGGAGCCGTTGCGCCTCGGCCTTGGGCCGCGCCCGCGCCGGGCTGGAGCCGACGACGCCGGTGACCGCCAGCCCCAGCCGCCGCAGCGCCTCAACGTGCGCCGCGCCGATGAACCCCGTCCCCACCACGCCGATGCCGATGTCGAGCATGACCCACCCCCTTGGGGAGTTCAGGAGCGCAACGTTCAGAGTTCAGGATTTTGGGGCGTTGGGGGCGGCGTCCGCCACACTCCCATGCGCATCAAGTTAAGCGACCTCCGTGCGATGGGGTACGGGAACAACCTCTGGGAGGTCTAGCAAGAGCTGGTAGGTATTTGGCGCTTGCTTGCGACGATTCATGCGGCAGCCCGCAGCCAGACAGCGGCAAATCTG
>JBHOQX010000041.1:0-96507 GCA_042408595.1 Roseiflexaceae bacterium
GTCAGGTCGCCCTGGGTCAGGCGGGCGAGCGGCGCGAAGACATCGTCGTCGCGGCGGCGGAGCACCGCCTCGATCCGCGCGAGGAGTTCGAGCGGCTCGAACGGCTTGGTGATGTAGTCGTCGCCGCCGAGTTGCAGGCCGAGCACCCGGTCGTGCAGCGCGGTGCAACCCGAGACGAAAATGATCGGGACGCTGGACGAGCGCCGGATCTGGCGACACACATCGAACCCGTTCACCTGCGGCAGGTTCACATCCAGCAGCACCAGCTCCGGCTCCTGCCGCTCGACCGCCTGGACCGCGCTGCGGCCATCGTGTGCGGCGACGGTCTTGTAGCCGGCCTGTTCGAGCAGGAAGGTCGTCAGCTTGACGTTGAGCTTGTCGTCGTCGGCAATCAGGATCGGCATGTGCGGGCCTCCTCCATCTGCTCACGCGTCCTGCCTGGCGGCAGGGTGGGTGGGTAATGTCGCAGGGTTCTGTTCCACTAAACGCTACAAGCGGCGTTTTATCACGTATCCGCCGTAGGTTCACCTTGTTTTCAGCCAGCTGTCAGGTTGGGCGCACAACGTGCGCGATCGTGCTGCCAATCCGCTCTACGAAGCGTAATCGTACGCACTGGTCCACGATTCGCGCGTCGCACCGTGATATTTTTCCGACCCCTTGCGTTCAGATTGTCAGCCGGCACAAACACCAGGCTTCGCCGGCACGGTCAACGGCTCGTGGAACGAGGGGGAGGAAGCTGTGAAGCCGATGCAGATCAACCTTCACGGCTATATGCAGGCCGCCCGACGCTGGTGGTGGGTCATGGCCGCGGCGGTTGCGCTGGCCGGCGGCGCGGCGCTGCTGTTCAGCGCCGGGAGCCCGCCGCAGTACGCGGCGCGAGTGACGCTCCAGGTCGGCACGTCATTCACGAGCGCCCGGCCAGACGCCGGCCAGTTCGCCGTCGGCACGGCGATGGCGCGCTACTACGCCGAGCTGGCTCGCCGCGAAGCCACCCTCACGCCGGTCGTCGCACGGCTCGGCCTGCCGTTCAGTTGGGATGTGATCGCCAACCGGATGCTCGCCACCAATGTCGTGGCGAACGCCAACCTGCTCGAGCTGACGGTGACCGACACCAGCCCGGAGCGCGCCGCGCTGATCGCGAACGCCCTGGCCGAGCAGCTCGTGCAGGACAGCCCCGCGTCACCGGAGAAGATCGCCGCCGAGCGCGCCGCGATCGACGCGCAACTGCGCGAGGCGCAGGGGCGTGCCGACGCGCTCAAGACGGCCAGGGAGCAACTAGTACGCCAGCGCGACCGGGCGACGTCCGCCAGCGACCTGGCCGAGATCAACGGCAGGCTGGATCAGCTAGATGTGGCGCTCCAGCAGGAGCAGTCGTCGATCCAGGCGCTGCTTGGCTTGCAACAGTCGGGCGCCGCCAACAGCCTGGGCATCTTCGAGCGGGCCACCCCGCCGGCCGCACCGCTGCCGGACAAGCGGCCCGTGCTGGTCGCGACGGCGGCGCTCGCGGGTTTGTTCCTGGCAACGCTGGCGATCTTCCTCCTGGCCTGGATCGACGACCGCTGGCACGCCCCGCGCGAGCTGGAGATCGCCTTCAGCCTGCCGAGCCTGGGGAAGCTGCCCGGGGACGAGCCGATGATCGCCGCCAGCACCAGCGCAGCACGGCAGGCGCGGGCACAGGCCGCCTACGACACCTACACCAACATCCTGCTCGCCGCGCCGCCCGCGGGCATCCGCTCGCTGCTCGTCAGCAGCCCGCGTCCGACCGCCGAGCGCACCGGCCTTTCGATCGACCTGGCGCAGCTCTTCGCCCGTGCCGGCTACCGGGTGGTGCTCGTGGATACCGACGAGGCGGGGGCGCTACGCAACCACCCACTGCTCACCCTGCCGCGCCACAGCGCGACGCGCTGGATGGTTGTGCCGAGCGCGCGCCGGGGTGAGTTCTGGCTGAACCTGCACGGTACGGCCATCCCGAACGTCCGGCTGCTGCACGGGCCGCTCGGCGAAGCATCGGGCCTGCCGACCATGCTCCCCGAGCTACGGTGGCCGAAGCTGCTGGAGCTGCTGCACACCGCGGCCGACGTGATTATCTTCGACGGCCCATCGGCCCTGAGCGGTGTGGATGCCGCCCTGCTCGCCGAACACGTCGATGGGGCGGTGCTGGCGCTCAACGCGGAGCGGGATACGCGGACCGACGTGCAGCACAGCCGCGAGCGGCTGACCCACCGGCCGGGAAGCCGTCTGCTGGGTGCGGTGCTGCTGGCGCCGGAGCACCCGACCGCGCCGGCGCCACGCCGCCGGCTCCCAGGCCTCATCAGGCGCGCGCGCCACGCGACGTGCGCGCCGGCCGCACTTCCCGCCCAGTCGGTGCTCGAGCTCCAGGCGGCTCCGTCCGGGCCGCGCCCGGCGATCCGCAGCTACCACACGCGCCTGCTCCAACTCGACGACGAGATGCTGCTGCGTTCCTTGCTGAGTGTATAGGTCGCCCACCGGGTGTGGATGGCCAGAGGCGGTTCTGCGCTTCCCCGCCCGATCCGCAAGCGAACCGCTGCTATTACGGAGAGACGCCTCCCTCCTCTCGCCGTGATAAACCGTGACATCCGGCATTGATCCGGGTAAACGTCCGCATCGCCCGCTTCCAACCACCGGACAACCGATTGCCGGCCTGAGCCGGGCCTCGTCCCGAGGGGCTCGGCCTCGAAGGGACGAAGGCGCCACGCCCAACGGCGAGTGGACAAGGGAGGACGATCCATGCGGCAGCATCAGGGAGCCGAGTTGGAAGGCGGTCCCACGCCGCCCGATACGAGCGACCCGGCCTGGATGGACGTGGCGGAGCTGGCGCGGCGCTGCCGGGCGGAGAGCGAACGTTTCAGCCAGGGGCGCCCGCACGACGGCCGCTACGCGCACGAGCTCTTCCGCCGCGCCCTGGTCGAGCGCGACCAGGCGGCCTGGGAAGCGTTGTATCACCAGTACGCCGCATTGGTCGATCACTGGGTGCGCGCCGGCGCAGCGTTCGCCGCGGTGGACGAAAGCAGCGAGTATTTCGTCGGTGCAGCGTTCGCGCGCTTCTGGCGGGCGATCACCCCTGAGCGTTTCGCGTCGTTCCCGAATGTGGCCGCGCTGTTGCACTACCTGCAGCGCTGCGCCGGTTGTGTCGTGATCGACAGCGCCCGCGCCCACGCCTGGACACGCGCCCTGCCGGAAGCTGCGCAGCTCCCTTGCGACGAGTCCGCCCCCGAGGACGAGGCGCTGGCGCGTGTGGCGCGCCAGGAGTTCTGGCGGATGATCGAAACGCAGCTGCGCGGCGAAGCGGAGCGCGTCGTCGTGCTCCACTCGTTCGTGCTCGGCATGAAGCCGGGCGATATCTTCAACGACCGGCCAGATCTCTTCACCACAATCGGCGAGGTCTACACCATCAAACGGAACGTACTGGCGCGGCTGGGGCACAGCGTCGAACTCCGCCGCCTGGTCGGCGAGGCGGCCTGAAATGCCCCCCGGCCATCGCCTCAGCTACCACACAATCATGTGGGACAAATAGACACACAAAGTTGAGACAATACCAGCGTGCGAACGGGCGTGCCAGCGGTGCGCCCGTTCGCGCTGCTGCACCCGAATGCGCCGGCGACCGGTTACCTGCCCCCGTGCCGCGCCGCCGTGTCGAAGAGAGCATAACGTGAGCAGCGCGGGGTAGACAGGCGCGCCCTTCTTTGTAAAAATATCGTTAATAACCTCGCACGGTGGAACCTGTTGATGCGTGGATGGCGAGGTGACTAGGAAGGGAGCACACCGGACTATGCCGCACGTTCTCGTCGCCGACGGTGATAGCACCAGTCTGCAGAGCCTGTCCGCGCTGCTGGAGCACGCCCGCTACCACGTCAGCCGGGCGAGCGATGGCCGGAGCGTGATGCGCGCGGTCGCCGACCAGACCCCCGACCTTGTGCTGCTCGAGGCATTCCTGCCGGACCAGGAGGGGTTCGAAATCTGCCGGCGCATCCGCCGCACCTCCGACGTACCGATCGTCTTTCTCAGCAACCGCGCCCGCGCCGAGGACCGCGTGCAGGGCCTGCGCGTCGGCGCTGACGACTACCTGGCCAAGCCCTGCGCCCCCGCCGAACTGCTGGCCCGCGTCGGAGCGGTACTGCGCCGCGCCGAACGCGCCCGCCGGCCACCCACAACACCGCTGACGCGCGGCCCATGGACGCTCGACCCGGTCGCCCAGACTGTGCATGTCGAGGGCGGGCAGGTGTTCAAGCTCACGCCACGCGAGGTGCATCTGCTCTCGTTCCTGATGAAGCGCAGCGGCCGCGTCTGCACCACGGAGCAGATCGTTCAACACGTTTGGGGCTACGCCGGGCGGCAGGCGCGCAGCATCGTCGCGACCGCCGTGTGGCGCCTGCGGGCCAAGATCGAAGGCGAGCACCCCGAGCACAGCCACCTGATCACGGTGCGTAACCTGGGGTACAAGTTCGAGCCGTAGGCGTACGCTGCTGCGGTCGCACATTGTGTTGCCGCCAGGGATGCTGTAGCAACCACGAAGGGCACAAAGCGCACAACGAAAACGAGGATCGGCCTTTTTCGCTGGCCTTCGTGCGCTTCATGCCCTTCGTGGTGGAAGCGCGTGGCTGGCGTTCGCTCCTATCCACCGTCCCCCGTTCCCGGCCTATCGTCCGCCCTTCGCCAGCGGTGGTACAATGGCGCGCGATCCGATCGCGTCGCCAGGAGACCGCCGTGACCCGCACCCCGCCCACACCCGGCCCACCCACGCCGCGTGGCTTCTCGCGCGGTGGCGCCCGCATCCAGCTTGTCGTAGTGCACAGCGACCCGCGCCCGCCGGCTGAGATGTTGTCGGCGTTCGCCGGGCCGGGCGGCCGCCGCGCACCGCACTACTACGTGGACGCCCGCGGCGACGTCACCGCCTTCGTGCCCGAGGCGCGCGCCGCCCGTTGCAGCGGCATCGCTCTCTGGGAGAATCGCCGCCGCGACATCGACCGGGTGAGCGTAGCGATCCTGGCCGAGCACACCCCTGGCACGGACTTCGCCCCTGGGCAGTTGACCGCGCTCCACGTCCTCACCGAAGCGATCCTGCGCCGCTACCGGCTGGATGCGCGGGCGCTGCGGCGCTGGCTGCCCGGCCCCGGACCCGGCCGCACCGACGGCGTGCTGCTGTCGCTCGAGCTGCCGCCCGAGCCGCTCGTCGCCCCGCTCGACCTGTACGGCCCGCCGGGGCCGCTGGCCGACTACCCGGGCGCGTCCGGCCCCGCCGTCCTCGGCGGCGAGGAGGCGGCGGCCACGCAGGCGCTCTGGCTGGCGCTCCAACAGGAGACCTTCCGCTGGCGCGGCGAGGGGCTGAAGGACTGGGCCTTTCATCGCTACGCAGACGACAATGGCCTGGGCGCGCCGCTGGCCCGCAGCGCCGGCCCGCCACTGTATGTGGCCTGTGATGGCAAACAGTATGGTTTTCAACCCTACGCCACGGATGTGATTTTCAACGAGATCCCCAAGTGGCGGGAGGTGCAGAGCCTTCACGCGCTGCTGGGGGGGACGATCCCGCCGGCTGGCCTCGGCCGGCTGCTGCTCGAGGCCGCCTACCGCGCCACCGGCACCGCGCTCTTCGCCGGGCAGGCCTTTCCGCAGCGCGCCGTCCACGATCGGCTCAGCGTGGCGCTCGGGGCTGGCTACCGCGCCACCCTCGCCGGGCAGCTCTGCGCCGTCCAGGTCTTCGGCGCGGATGTGCTGTACACCCCGATCGCCAGCCCGGAGTCGGCGACCAACTGGGGCGACGTACGACGCCTGAGCCAGACCCCCGCCGGCCCGCTCTACGACGCGCTCTGGGCCGAGGCGTGCAAGCCAGCCGGCGCGAACCCCGCCGGGCGCTTCGCCGCTTTCGCCGCGCAGGCGCGCGACCTGGGTGTGCCGCTGAGCGATGTGTACCAGATCACCGTCGGCGGGGTGCGCTACGATGTGCAGGTCTTCACCCGCGACACGCTCTTTGCCGGCCCGGACGGCACGGTGGGCCGCAAGAACCAGCTTCCCCACGATAACACGCAGATCGGCGCGGGCCAGCCGCCCCCGCCGCCTCCGCCGCCCCCGCCGTCCGGCCCGGACGGCGGTGTGGTCGGACGGGGCGTCCTGCCGCCGTCCGGCGTCGATTCGGCCTGGCTGGCGGCCCATCCGAACGCCCCGGACAAAGTGAAGACCCTGCTGGCACAGGCGCTCTGCCTGCTGGGCTACGAGGACACGATCTTCGATGCCCTGCCGCCCAACCTGCGCGCCATCCCCTACGGCGCGGTCGCCAGCGACCCGATCAACCGCAAGGATATCTGCTGCGCCGATCTGGTGACGCTGATCCTGACCGCCGCCGGGCTCGATTGCACCTGGGTCGGCCCGGGCGGCACGACCAACAAGCGCCTGGCGGACTACTACACGCCCTGCCCGAGCAACACCAAGCTGCGTGAGCTTGGCCCCGGCGAGCCGCCGCTGCCGGGCGACATTTATGTGTACAATTACTATGGCGGCAGCCGCGCCGACCACGTCAACATGTACGTCGGCGAGCTGACCGGCACGCTGCCGGCGCTCGGCGTGCGCTATGCCCCGAACGATGGGAATGTGCTGGTCGAGGCGTCGATCAACCGGCCGAACATCCCCGCGCGCATCTACCAGTACATTCGCCCGTGCGGCCTGGCGTGGTACCAATCCCATACCGCCTGGATCCGCCGCGGCCGCCTGCGCGAGCTGGAGGCTGCTTACCGTGCGGCGGGGATGGTGTAACCCGTTTTCAGTGCCGCGCGCAGCGTTCGGCGTTCTGAGCGGCTGCCTGGCACGCTGCAAGCGGGGGCGTCGCGGCTATCTGTCGCCCTCTCTCGAATAGGGTTCCTACGAACTTGAAAGAACATTGCCCGCTGCACTCGCATATGGAGCGACTGCCATGCTCGACTTACACCAGATGGGCCAGCGCGCCCGTGCCGCCGCCCGCCTGCTGGCCCAGGCTACGACCGAACAGAAGAACCGGGCGCTGGAGCTGATCGCCGCGGCGCTGGAGGCGCGCGCCGGTGAGCTGGTGGCGGCCAACGCCGCCGACATGGAGCGCGGCCGCGCCGCCGGCCTGAGCGACGCGCTGCTCGACCGGATGCTGCTGACTCCGGCGCGCATCGCCGGGATCGCCGGCGATACCCGCGCCGTCGCCGGTCTGCCCGACCCGGTCGGCGAGGTGTTCGAGGCGCGGACGCTCCCGAACGGCCTGCGCGTCCACAAGCGGCGCGTGCCGTTCGGCGTCGTCGGGGTGATCTACGAAGCCCGCCCGAATGTCACCGTGGATGTCGCCGCGCTCTGCTTGAAATCGGGCAACGCCGCCATCCTGCGCGGCGGCAAGGAGATCACCGCCTCCTGCAGCGCGCTGGTCGAGCTGATCCAGGGCGCGCTGGCCGCCGCCGGGCTTCCGGCCGACGCCGTGCAGGTGATCGGGTACCCGGACCGGGCGCTGGTCGAGCGGCTGCTCAAGCTCGACCGCTACGTGGACGTGATCATCCCGCGCGGCGGAGCGGCGCTGCACCGTTTCTGTCTGGAAAACGCCACCATCCCGGTCATCACCGGCGGGATCGGCGTTTGCCACATCTACGTGGACGATCGCGCCGATCTGGCGAAGGTCGTACCGATCGTGCGCAACGCCAAAGTACAGCGCCCAAGCGTCTGCAACGCGCTGGACACGCTGCTGGTGCACGAGGCGGTCGCGCCATTGGTGCTGCCAGAGGTCGCCCGCGATCTGCTCCAACATGGCGTAGAGCTGCGGGTGGACGAGCCGGGCATGGCCATCCTAGAAGCCGCCGGTATCGCCGACCCGCGAGTCGTGCCGGTGCGCGAGGGCGACTATGGCACGGAGTTTCTGGCGCTGATCCTGTCAACCCGGGTGGTGCGCGGGCTAGACGAGGCAGTCGAGCATATCGCGACCTTCGGCTCGGGGCATTCGGATGCGATTCTGACCGAAGACGCCACGGCCGCCGAGGCGTTCGTGCAGGCGGTCGATTCGGCGGTCGTGTTCGTCAACGCCTCGACCCGCTTCAACGACGGCGCGCAGCTCGGCCTTGGCGCGGAGATCGCCGTGAGCACACAGAAGCTCCACGCCCGTGGCCCCATGGCGCTGCGCGAGCTGACGACCTTTAAGTGGGTGGTCAAGGGCGACGGGCATGTGCGGCCCTGACCCGCGTCAGGCAGCAAGGCGCGAACGATCGCATGGCCCCCTGGAGCTGCGTACTGGCCACTCCGTCGGCGCTCGCATGATGCATGCTGCTTGTGACAGCCGGCGCATTCTTGCCGCCGCGCGCGGAACGCGCTATGCTGTAGCACATGCGCCTGGCTGATACATGCGACGCGGGAGTCGCCCACGGGAAGGAGCAGGCGATGAGCATGGCACGCTCCATGCATGGCCCGGCCGCCTCACCCCTGCCGAATATCGTCGGGCTAGGCGGGGCGATCGCGGGGCTTGGCGGCGGGTTGGCAATGATGATCATCGGTGCATTCGTCTCGCTGTCGCTCGGGGACGATGTCTGGCTCGAAGCGAAGCAGATCGCGACGGTTGTTTATGGATCGGCCGCCACGGCACAACCAGGCTTTGTGGCCGGGCCAGTGATCGTCGGCACCCTGATCCACGTTCTGGTTTCGGCGGTGCTCGGCGCGATCTACGGCATCATCACGCGGCGCATCCTGCATCTGCCGTCGGACATGGGGGTGCCGGTGCTGACCGGGCTGATCTACGGCCTGCTGATCTGGATGGTCGCCTACTTCGTCGTTGTGCCGCACTTCGCACCAGCGCTGCTGATGCTCTACGCGCCGTCGTTCATCATCCAGCATGTGGGGTATGGCATCGTCACCGGGGTGCTCTATGCATATCTCCGGCCCGATCCCTATCTCAGCGCAGGCTACCCCGACCAGACCGGGTGATACGCGCCGCAACACCATGACGCGCGTCGTGGAACGCCAACCCGGCTGTCGAACGCGCGCAGCGGAGGCGGGCGCAGCGCTGCTCAATGCACGCTCATATCCGGGCCGGCGTCGATCAGCGCGCGCGCCATTGTCCGGTACGCTGCCGTGCGGCCGATGTAATCGAGCGCGGTGCGGTTCGCGCGAATGTCGCGTGGCGCGACGATCCCCTGATTGTGCCAGGCGGCAAGCACCGGCCACGACACAGGGACTCGCTCGTAGCGGGCCCGGATCAGGCCGCGCTCCAGGTTGGCCGCCAGATATTCGACCGCCATCTGCGGGTCGGCGATCTCGCGCGTGATCGCGACGTACAGCGCGGCCTGCGAGCGGTACTGCTCTGGGCGGATGTGGCTGCCGGCGACCCCGACTGGCTCATACAGCGGGGTGGCTGGCGCGGGCAGCGGGATCTCGCCACGCAGGATCTCCGCTGCGACCGACGGCCGCAGATTCGCTGGCCAGACGGTAAAGTTGGCCCCACCGAGCTCGTTCACACGCAACTGTGCTACCTGGTAGAGCGGCGAGGCCGGCCGTAGCGCGGCGACCTCCGCATCCAGCCAGCCGATGTGCTCGCTGTACAGGATTTGCGCCAAGGTCACCGCGAACTCGCGCCGGGTCATCCCCGACAGCGCCGGGCGATTGTGGCGCGCGGCCGCGGCCAGGATCGCCGGGCGCAACGCGCGCATCTCTTCGGCGAAGGACGGCAGCACAAACGGCTCGATGGTCGGTGCGGGGCCATCACTCCCCCAGAGCGCCTCGTCGAGTGGCGGCGTGGCGGCGGGCGCCAGCGTTTCGGCGGCGTTCACAAGCCAGGTGTGCGGCGTGAGCAGCGTGGCACACAACACCGCGCTAATCAGCACCCAATGTCCTAGCCGGCGCACGCCTGACGAAGCTGTTTTGTGCATCCGACTCCTCGCTTCGGTCGGCAGGGAAAACAGACGCGCCGGCGCTGGCGTGCCATGAGGCGGGGCACTTCCCCCTTTCCCTTCAGATCCAGGCCGCCGCAACCGTGCGGCAGCGGCTTGCAATCCATCTCACGGGCTCCGAGTATATGCTCGCAGTACCGCGATGTAAACCGACCTTTGACCGAACGACGCCGGGCGATCGGGGCAAGTTCCGTGCCGCCCCCGGCAGCCTGCCCTGTGGTATAATGGCAACAGCAACAGCGCGGCATCCAGTGCTGTTGCCTTTGTGTTTGAGACCAGCAGCCATGGAATATCAGCCGGATCTGAAAAACATCACCGGCGCAGGCGGCATGATCGCTGAGATCGCACCGGGCAGCATCGCCGCTGAGCTGGGCCTGGCCCCTGGCGACACCCTGCTGGCGATCAATGGACGCGCGCTGCGCGATGTGATCGATTACCGCTTCCTGATCGCCGACGAGCGGGTCGAGTTGCTCGTGCGCCGCGGCGGCGACGAGACGATCTTCGAGGTCGAAAAGGACGCTGACGACGACCTGGGCATCGAGTTCGTCGAGCCGCTGTTCGACCGGGTGCGCACCTGCAACAATAAGTGCCCGTTCTGCTTTCTGACCCAGATGCCGAAAGGCATGCGCCGCTCGCTCTACCTCAAGGACGATGATTACCGCCTCGGCTTCCTGTACGGCAATTTCGTCACGCTGACCAACCTCAAGGACCAAGACTGGGAGCGGATCGCCGAGCAGCACCTTAGTCCGATGTATGTCTCGATCCACGCGACCGACCGTGCGCTGCGGGCGGTGCTGCTGGGCAAGCCGGACGTGCCGGACGTGCTGGCGCAGATCCGGCGCCTCGGCGAGCTAGGGATCGCCGTCCACACCCAGATCGTCGCCCTGCCGGAGCTGAACGACGGCCCGGCGCTGCACCAGAGCATTCGCGATCTGGCCGCGCTGCACCCGATCGTCGAAACCATTGCGGTGGTGCCGGTCGGGCTGACGAAGTACCGCTTCGAACGCAACCAGCCGCAGAGCATCCGCGGCGCCATCCAGATCCATGAGACGCCGGAGTGGATCGACGCGACCTGGGAGCGCCAGCCGCTGTGGGACGATGCTGTGGCTGGGAGCGGCACGAACCGTGGTGCCGCTCCCAGCCACGACCTTGGCCATTGCGTCCGCCAGATCGTCGCGGCGGATGTGCCGCTGCGCTGCCACCGGCCGGACGAGGCCGCGCGCATCCTGGACCTGATCGCGCCCTACCAGCGCCGCTTCCGCGCCGAACTTGGCACGGGCCTGGTGTATCCGTCGGACGAGTTCTACCTGCTCGCCGGGCGCCCGCTGCCCCCCGCCGCCACATACGACGGCATGCCGCAGTACTCGAACGGGATCGGCATGGCCCGCGACTTCCTGGACGGCTGGGCGAAGGCCCGCCGCCGCCTGCCGGCCCGCCTCCCCCGCCCGGCGCGCCTCACGCTGGTTTGCGGCACCTTGATCGCCCCGGTGCTGCGCCGGGTGGCCGCCCGACTGAACCAGATCGAGAATCTCGACGCGGGACTGCTGCCGGTCGTCAACCAGTTCTTCGGCGAGACGGTCACGGTCTCCGGGCTGCTCACCGGTCAGGATGTCGCCGCGGCGTTGCGGGCGGCCGGCGCGGAGCGCGCTCTGCTGCCGCGGCTGATGTTCGACCACACCGGCGCGCGCACGATCGACGAGTACACGCCAGAGCGGATCGCCGGCGAGTCGGGCGCGCGCGTGGCGGTCGCCGGGGAGCCGGAGGAGATCGCCCGCTACGTCCGCGCGCTGGCGAAAGCGGACGTTTGATGGTTCACCGCCCATGAAGCCAATTGTCGCCATCGTCGGTCGGCCGAATGTCGGCAAATCGACCTTTTTTAACCGCCTGATCGGCCAGCGCAAGGCGATCGTCGAAGACCTGCCCGGCACCACCCGCGACCGGCTGTACGGCGAGAGCGAGTGGAACGGCCGGCAGTTCACCGTGGTGGATACCGCCGGCCTGCTGCTGCAGGACGAGCACGACGATGCGCCGCTGGCCGAGATCGCGCGCCGCGCCCGCGAGCAGGCCGAGCTGGCGATCGCCGAGGCCGATGCGATCATCTTCATGGTCGATACCCGCGAGGGGCTGACCAGCGCCGACACCGACGTGGCCGAGGTGCTGCGCCGGACGAACAAGCCGGTCGTGCTCGCCGCGAACAAGGCCGACAGCCAGGAGCGCCAGCTCGACGCGGTCGAGTTCTACGCCCTCAACCTCGGCGAGCCGATCCCGATGAGCGCCTACCACGGGATCGGCACCGGCGACGTGCTTGACCGGCTGGCCGAAGCGCTGCCGGTGGTCGAGGAGGAAGCGGACGAGGCAGCGGTCAACATCGCGATCGTCGGCCGGCCGAACGTCGGCAAGTCCTCGCTGCTGAACCGCATCCTCGGCCAGGAGCGCAGCGTGGTAAGCGCCGTGCCCGGCACCACCCGCGACAGCATCGACACGCCGATCGAGGTGGACGGCCAGCGGGTGCTGCTGATCGACACCGCCGGCATCCGGCGGCGCGGCAAGATCGAGCGCGGAATCGAGAAGTACAGCGTGCTCCGCGCGCTGCGGGCGATCGAGCGCGCCGACGTGGCCCTGCTGTTGATCGACGCGACCGAGGGTGTCACCGCGCAGGACCTGCACATCGCCGGAATGATCCTCGATGCACTGAAGGGCGTGGCCATCCTGGTCAACAAGTGGGACTTGGTGATCAAGGATGAGGACACGTTCAACCGGTTCACGGCGCACGTCCGCCGCGAATTCAACTTCATCCCGTATGCGCCGCTGCTCTTCATCTCGGCGGCGACCGGGCAGCGGGTGGACAAAGTGCTGCCGCTGGCGCTTCAGATCGCCGCCGAACGCAACCGGCGCGTGCCGACCGCCGCGCTGAACGCCCTGCTGCGCAACGCGACCTACGACCATCCGCCGGCGGCTGTCAAGAAGGGCGCGCACTTACGCATCTATTACGCCACGCAGCCGCAAGTCGCGCCGCCGGTCTTCCTGTTCTTCGCCAACGACGCCGAGCTGGTACATTGGGGCTACGCCCGCTACCTGGAGAACCGGATTCGCGATCAGTACGGCTTTATGGGCACGCCGATCAAGGTCGTCTTCCGCAGCCGCGAGGAGGGCGACGGCAAGGGGAAAAAGGGCGGCGGTGCGAAGCACCGGCCGCACGGCGCCCAAGCCAGCGAGGCCGGCGGGCGCCGGGTGCGCGGGCCCGGCGGCGCGGAGGCCGAGGAGTGGGAGATCGACGAGGCGGGCGAGTAGCGCCGCCCCGGCTAGAGCACCCGCCGCACCAGCGGCAGCCGCCGGGCGAGCGCACCGATCAGGACGCAAAGCGGCAGCGCACTGGCCGACGCGAGGGCGAAGCCGAGCAGCGGGTAGAGCCCGAGCGGCAGCAGCCCGCGATTCAGCAGCGCGATCACCGGGACGTGCAGCAGATAGACGGCATAGGCGCTCGCCGAGAGCTCGGCGGCGAGCGCCCCCTGGCGGTTGACACGGCGACGGAACAGCCAGAGCAACCCGACCCCCAGCCCGACGAACACCAGCGCCTCCCATAGCGCGAACAGCAGGGCCCGCGGCGACGGCCCGCCCATCAGCGCCCCGAACTCCCCACTGAAGAGCAGCGCCGGGAACAGCAGCGCTGCCACGGCCCCAATGGCCAACCAACCGCGCCCCAGGGGGTCGCTCAGATGCGCCAGCCAGCCGCGCCGCCAGGCCAGCGCGCCGATCACGAACGCGCTGACGTAGGCGGGATAATACGGCAGCCGCAGGCTGAAAAAGCCGCCCCAGCCGACCGGAAAGGCCAGCCGAACGACATACGTCGCAACGGCCAGCAGCAGGGTGTAGGCCACCAGCGCCCGCCCGGTGGGCGGGGCTGTGGCGCTTCCAGCCGGCGGAGGCGGCGCCGGGCGCAGGTGGCGCCAGAGGACATAGCCCAGGTCGAACAGCAGCAGATTGAGCAAAAACCAGGTCGGCCCGGTGCCGACGCCGGTGATAAACGAGGGGTATGACGCCACGAACGTCGACAGCGGCGCGCCCTGCCGCCCGGCAGTCGCCGCGAAGACGATCAACGGGTTGATCACCAGGTCGTAGAACAGCAGTGGGACGCCAAGATGGAGCAGCCGGCTCCGGACGAACCCCCACGCGCCGCGCCGGTCATAAGCACCGGGCGTGAAATAGCCGGCGATCGCGAACAGCAGACCCATGGCGAACGCCTGCGCCGTGAGCCCGAGCCACAGCAGCACTCCGCTGCTCAGGGCGTCCGCCGCCACCGCATCGGCGTCGGCGGCCAGCCCGCCATAGACGATCGCGACATGCACGATCACGACCAGCGCGATCACCAGAATGCGCAGATTGTCGATAAAGAGCAGTCGCCCGGCCCGCGGCAGCGCCGGCGCGCCGACCGACGGCCCGGCTTCCGGCGGGCGTTCGGCCAGCGCCTCCTGCACAACGCCTGACCCGCTGGTCATACGCGCCTCCCCGCACCCGCTCCGGGCGCGCCGAGCTCTGAATCGGCCTGGATGGCTTTACTATACACGCCCGGTCAAGACAGACGATGACAGACGCCGGGCTCCAGATGACGCGTTTGTTATCTCCCCTGCATCGCAGCGCCATGCGGTCCCTGCAAGCTGCAATCGACAAGCTGCGATCTGCAATCGCGCTAGGCGGCTTTCGGCTCGACCGCGAACTCGGCGTTCCAGGCCTTGTACCCGCCTTCGAGCGCAGCGGCGTTGAACCCGTGCTCCCGAAGCTCGCGCGCCACACGGGCGCTCGTCGCTTCGTTCGGTCAGGTGCAGTAGGCAACAACCATCCGGGCCCGGTCGGCGTCCGCGATCCAGCTTTCGATCTGATCCGGCACAACCCGCACACTGTCAGGGATCTGCCCCGGGTCGGCGTCGTACTGGCCACGGGTCCGGACATCCAGCACGACCGGCGGGTGCGGCCCGGCCAGCATCGCCGCCAGCTCGGCCGGGCGGATGCGCGGCACGTCCGTTCCGTCGGCCTGGAACAGCCCGACCGCGCTCGCCTCGCGCTCCTCGGCCAGCGTGGTGCGGGCGACATGCCGGCCATAGGCCGCGGCCACCGGCGTGGCCGTCGCGCCGTGGACCACCACCGACACCAGCACGACCACGCCGGTGATCGCCAGGAGCGACTCGGCGCCGGTCGCGCCGGATTGCACCGCGAGCAGCCCAAGGAGCAGCGAGTTCAGCCCGCGCGGGCCGAACCAGCCGATCACCGCCCGCGCCGCGTTGCTCATGTTGGCGCGGCGCAGCACCAGCCCGAACGCCAGCGGGCGCACCACGGCGATCAGCACGACCGCCAGCGCCAGCGCCGGCGCCAGCGGCGCCGTACCGAGCAGTGTCGAGAGCACCGCACCGAAGAGCATGAACGCGGTCAGCATCGCCATCTCGGACGTGACCTCGCCGTACTCCAGAAAGCAGTCGCACAGCGAGACGTTGAACAGCGTGATCGCCAGGCCGGCGAAGAACGACGCCAGAAAGCCGTCGCCCTGCACCGCCTGCCCGGCGACATATGCCGCCAGCACCAGGCCGATGCCGTAGAGCGCCTGGTATTCGCGCCGGATGCCGAAGCGCGCGTCGGCCCGGCCCATCAGCCAGGCGCCCACGCCACCGACCAGCAGCCCGACCGCCGGGCTGACCAGCAGCAGCCGCGCCAAAAACCCGCCCCAGTCGAGCATCCCGCCGCCTTCGGCCCGCAGCACAGCGATCAGCACCAGCACGATCGGCAGCACGACGATGTCGTTCATTCCCGCTTCGACGCCGAGCGCCTGCCGCACCGAGCGCGGGATGCGCGGGTCGCGCACGACGTCGCGCAGCACCACCGGGTCGGTCGAGGCGAGCACCGCGCCGAGCAGCAGCGACTGCGCCGGCGTCGTCCCCATGATCAGGAAGGCGGCCAGCGCGCCGAGGGCGATCGTGAGCAGCGTGCCGGGGCCGAGCGCGAGGAACGGCACGCGCCAGTTGCCGCGCAGTTCGTCCAATTGCATGTTGACCGCATCGAGGAACAGCACGAGCGCCAGGCTGATGATCGCGACCGCCTCAAGCACCGGACTGTGAACATCGATCGGGATGACGCCGAGCCCGCCGCCGCCGAGCAGCAGGCCCAGGCCGAGGAAGATCATCGGAAAGGAGAGCGGCGCGCGCTCTACGATGCCGGACGCGAGCGCCGCAACCGTGAGAACGACAGCGACCAGCGCGAACCCCCACACGAGCTCGGTCATGCAAGCGGCCTCACGATCCACATGACGCGCGATTCGAAGGGCCGCAGCAGCA
The DNA here is from genome assembly GCA_042408595.1 of Roseiflexaceae bacterium. GTDB lineage: Bacteria > Chloroflexota > Chloroflexia > Chloroflexales > Roseiflexaceae > JBHOQX01. The sequence goes on from JBHOQX010000041.1 coordinate 16,214, forward strand.
TAGCATGCAGGCGTGCCATTCGTCAAACCGGCAGCGTCACCACGAAGGTCGCCCCGTGGCCTTCCTGGCTGTCGACCGCGATCTGGCCGCCGTGCTGCGCCACAATATGCGCCGTGATCGCCAGCCCCAAGCCGGTGCCCTGCGGCTTGGTCGTGTAGAACGGCTCGAACAGGTGCGGGCGGACATCCGCCGGGATGCCGCAGCCGGTATCGGCGATGATCGCCTGTACCGCGCCGGGAAGCTCGCGCGTGGCGACCCGCAGCATGCCGCCGTCCGGCATCGCATCGCATGCGTTCAGCATGAGGTTCAGGAAGACCTGCCGCATCTGGTCGGCGTTGGCCTGCGGCTGCGGCAGGCCGGGCGCGAAGTCGGTGATGACCTGCACGCTGCCGTGGCGCAGATGGACCTGCACCAGCGCGAGCGTCTCCTCCAGCAGCCGGTTGAGGTCGGTCGGGCCGAGTTCATCGCGCGCGGGGCGGTAGAAATCGCGCATCCGGGTGATGATCCGGGCGATGCGGCCCAGCTCATCGCGGGCGATCTCCAGAAACGGCCGCTGCGGCGCGTCTGGTGGGAGATCCTGCTCGATCAGGTAGAGGCTGTTGCGCGCAGCGTAGAGCGGGTTGTTGATCTCGTGCGCTACCGAGGCAGCCAGCTCGCCGACCGCCGCTAGCCGGGCGCTCTGCAGCAGCTGGGCCTGCGCGGCATCCAGCCGGGCACGGTCCTGCTCGTGGTGCGAGCGCGTCTGCTGCAGGTCGCGCTGGAGCCGGGCCGCCTCGCTGCGCTGGTGCGCCTCCAGGATCGCCACCGCGGCCAAATCGGCGAGGGCCTGCAGGAAAGGCAGATCGCGCGGGTGGAGCATGTGCGCGTCGGCGCCGCCGTAGAGCACCAGCGCGCCGATCTGCTGCCGCTCGTGGCGGATGGGCGCGAGCAGGGCGCAAGCCGGCGGCCAGGTGCCGACAAGCTGCCGCATCACGGCGGCGCGCGCCGTGTCCACCTCGGCGGCGGCCTGCGCCAGTTCCGGCCCGGTCAGCAGGATGGCGCGCGGCGCCAGCAGCGCCCGCCCGGCGATCCCGCGGCCCGCGTCCTGCGTCAGCGCCGGCAGGAGGCTCGCGCTCGCCGCCCGCAGGCGCAATGTTCCGCCGTCTGCTTCCGCCAGGAAGAGGAGTGCGCCGCCGGCGCCGGGGAACAGCTGCTTCGCCTCGCGCGCCACGAGCCGCAGAATCTCGTCCAGCTCGCGCGTCACCAGCAGCGCACTGCTGATCGCCAGCAGGGCGCCGACTCGCGGATCGAAGCTCGCAGCGGGGCGGCGGGCGAGGATCGCTGCCTGCGCCTCCAGCTCGCGCACGCGGGCGGTACGCGCCTGGAGCGCGGCGCGGAGCCGGCGCTCGCGGCCGGCGCGCCCGGTCAACCGTCGATGCCTGGCCATCATCTCACCATCGATGCTGCTCCCAACCCGCCGAACCTCGGCAGCGCGACATCCGCCAGAGATATGCTATATTGTATCGCGAACATGAACCGGCCCACCGCCCCTGCCCGGAGCGCTGCCATGAGTCCGCCCGCCCGCCTGTTGTTGGTCGATGACGAAGCGAATATCCGCCGTACGCTCGGCGCGCTCCTCCAGCGCGCCGGCTACGAGGTCGCGTTCGCCGGCGACGGCGAGGAGGCGCTGGCGCTGCTCGATCGCCAGCCGTTCGACCTGGCGATCGTCGACCTGAAGATGCCGGGGATGGGCGGCATGGAGGTGATCGCGGCGGCGCGCACCCGCCAGCCGGACATTGCGGTGATCGTGCTCACTGGCCATGGCTCGCTGGAGACGGCGATCGAGGGGCTGCACCAGGGCATCTTCGACTACATCCAGAAGACCAGCGAGCCGGCACAGGTCGTCGAGCGGGTGCGCGCCGCGCTCGACGCACGCGCCCAGCACCTGCGCCAGCGCGCGCTGGTCGATACGGTGAGCGCAGCGGTCGCGGAGTTCCACAGCGGCGGGGCCCCCGGCGGCGAAGGCACGCCCGGCGCGCGGGTGATCACCATCGGCGCGCTGCAACTCGACACCTGGCGGCAGGTCGCGTCGTTGGGCGGGCGCAGCCTGCCGCTGACCCCGACCGAGTTCCGCGTGCTGCTCTGCCTGGCCGAGCGCGCGGGCACGATGGTCTCCTACGCCCAGCTTGTGCGCTGCGCCCAGGGCTACGAGACGAGCGAACTGGAAGCCGGCGAGCTGATCAAGCCGCATATCCACCACCTCCGGCAGAAGCTGGAGCCGGACCCCGCGGCCCCACGCTATATCCTCAATGTGCGCGGCAAAGGGTATCTGCTGGAAGCCCTCCCTGGAACCTAGGGCGCTCCCAGCGCGGGGCGAGCGGCTTGCAGCTTGCCGTTCTGCTTCGCATACAGGAGCGATGCGGGCCGGGCGGAGCCACAGCTCACAATGGCAGTGCTCCTTTGCCGCAGTGCCGCCTTCAGACGGTGAGTGGGCATCGCCGGAAGGCGGCACGACGATACCCGCCGAGTTGCTATAACCAGAATACCCAGCGAGGCACTGCGCAGCATCCACCTATGCATCGGTTGTAGCATAGCCATGCCGCCAGATGCACAGCTATTCGGTAACCGTGGGTTGCGGTTGTGCTATACTCTGGCGACTCTCTGCCAAACCAAGGAGCCCGCCCGATGAGCCGCGAGTCGTGTTCGAACTGGTCGCTGCAAACCCGCCTGGTGCACGACGGCGAGCACCACCCCCCACCCGATGGCATCCCGACCGTCACCCCGGTCTATACCTCGGCGACCTATCTCTACCCCTCTGCCGCCGCGTTGGACGCAGCCTTTGATCGCAGCGACGGCTATGTCTACGCACGCTACGGCAACCCGACCGTCGCGGCCTTCGAGCAGGCGATGGCCGTGGCCGAAGGCGGCCTCGGGGCAGTGGCGTTCGGCTCCGGCATGGCCGCGCTCCATGCCGCCATCCTGGCGGCGGGGACGCCGCGCGGCGAGATGTCCCCGCGCATCGGCAGCATCCTGGCGGCGCGCGACCTGTACGGTGCGACGACCGCGCTGCTGGACGAACTGTTCGCCGGGACGGGCGTGGCGGTAGCGTACGTCGATATGTGCGACCTGGCGGCGGTCGAGGCGGCGATCACGCAAACCAGGCCGGACCTGCTGCTGGTCGAGCAGATCTCGAACCCGCTGCTGCGGGTGGTCGATATCGCCGGGCTGGCGAGTCGCGCCCGCGCCGCCGGGGCCCGCCTGGTGGTGGACAACACCATGGCCACGCCGATCCTCCAGCGGCCGCTGGAGCTCGGCGCCGACCTGGTCGTCCACAGTGCAACGAAGTTCATCGGCGGGCACGGCGACGTGACCGCTGGGGTGGTCGTGGCGCGCTCCGGCCTGCTGCGCGACACGCTGCGACGCTACGCCAAGCTGCTCGGCGCGGTGCTCGGCCCGGCAGAGGCGCAGCTCACCGCCCGCGGCATCAAGACGCTGGCCCTGCGGGTGCGGCAGCAATGCGCCAACGCCGCCGCGCTGGCCGCCTGGCTGGACGATCGGCCGCAGGTCGCGCGGGTGCACTACCCCGGCCTGGCGCACCACCCGCAGCACGCCCTGGCCAAGGCGTCGTTCGGCGGGCTGTTCGGCGCGCTGGTCTCGTTCGAGCTACGCGACGACACCCGGGCCGCCGTCTTCCGCTTCATCGACGCCCTGCGGCTCATCCTACCGGCCACCAGCCTGGGCGATATCTACACGCTGGTGAGCGCACCGCTGATCTCGTCGCACCGTAACCTGACGCCGGAGCAGCGCGCCGAACGTGGCATCCGCGATGGGCTGGTGCGCCTGTCGGTCGGCATCGAGGACGCACATGATTTAATCGAGGATTTGCAGGCCGGGCTGGATGCGATGTGAGTGCAGCATGCCACCTGGAATGTTCAAAGGTTAGGTGTGGGAGTTCAATGAGCATGCCTCGGAGGACAGGCACCTCGCTCTTCTCAATGTTGCACGTTATCCTTTGCATGTTCCATTTTCCATTTTGAACTCCGAACCATGATGCGCGTGACTTCGCTGGCTTCCGGCAGCAGCGGCAATGCGACGCTGATCGAAACCGACGGTGGCGCACTGCTGGTGGACTGCGGTCTTCCGCAACGGGCGATCGAGCGCGCCCTGCGCCGCGCCGGGCTGGCCCCGGCCGACCTGCGCGCCATCCTGCTGACGCACGAGCACGGCGACCACACGCTCAGCGCCGGCCCCTTCGCCCGGCGCCACCGGCTGCCGGTGGTCGCCAACCGGCCGACGGCCCGCGTGCTCGCCCCGTCGCTGGCAGGGGTCGAGGTGCTGGAGTTGGAGACCGGCGGCGCGCTTGCCCTTGGCGGGGCGCTGGTGCGCAGCTTCCCGGTGCCGCACGACGCCACCGCGCCGGTCGGCTATCTGATCGAGGCCAGCGGCTGGCGCGTCGGTCTGGCGGTCGACCTGGGGAGCTGGGACGACGCGGTGCTGGCGGGGCTGGCCCCGGCCGATCTGGTCATCCTGGAGGCGAACCACGACCGCGAGCGGCTGCGGCTCGCGCCGTACGACCGGCAGGTGAAGCAGCGTATCTTCAGCCGGCTTGGCCACCTGGACAACCTGGACGCCGGAGCGCTGCTGGCGCGCCTGGGGACGGACGGGCGACGGCGCACCGCCTGGCTGGCGCACCTCTCCGAGCAGGCTAACACCCCGCAGATCGCCGTGCGCGCGGTGCAGAGCGTGCTGCACCTGGCCGATGTGCGCTGCATCAGCGTGAGCGCGCTGCCGCGCCGCGCGCCGTGCTGCTGGGAAAGCGAGCGGCACATGGTGCAGGCGACGTTGTTCGGTCTGTGAGGGACCGCGCGCTGCCCGCACTTCCGCCGTGCAGTCGGCGGCGCCGCCAACTGCGCCGCGGCAACCTCATGGATGGCGACGCCTGCTCATCCTCCTCGTTTGCGACAACTGTTGGGGGCGTTCGGCCCAACGCCGGTCGCAAACATGTTTGCCGCTCGCATGTATGGTATAGTTGCGGTAGGGTCCGACGCGGCAGGCGCCGCAACGAATACAAGGAGCACCCTGCATGAAGGCAGTCTCGAAACGGGCGGCGAACACGGATGGCATGAGCTGGCAACAGATCGTCGCCCGGTACCAGGGGCCCGATCTGCGCATGAGCATCTGGCAACTCGTCACGTCGTTCCTGCCGTACATCGCCCTGTGGTACCTGATGTACCTGAGCCTGCAATACTCCTACTTTATCACCCTCGCTCTCTCGGTGCTCGCAAGCGGCTTCCTTCTGCGCATTTTTATCATTTTCCACGACTGCACCCACGGCTCGTTCTTCAAATCGCGCCGCGCTAACGAATGGGCTGGGCGAGTCTGCGGGCTGCTGGCGTTCACGCCGTTCGGCGAATGGCGCCATCGCCACAACCTGCACCACGCGACCACCGGCAACCTCGACAAGCGCGGCTGGTGGGACATCGATGTGCTGACGGTGCGCGAGTACCTGGCGCTGCCGCGGCACAAGCAACTGATCTACCGGCTCTACCGCAACCCGATCGTGCTGTTCATGATCGGCGCGCCGATCTTTTTCATTATCTTGCAGCGCATCCCGCGGCGCGGCGCGCGGCCGAAGGAGATCCGGAGCGTCCTGTGGACCGATCTCGCGCTTGCGGCGATGGTCGGCGGGCTGGTGTGGCTGCTCGGCTGGCAGGCGTTCCTGCTGATTCAGCTGCCGATCGCCGTTCTCTCCTCAACTATCGGCCTGTGGATGTTCTATGTACAGCACCAGTTCGAGCAGGCGTACTGGGAGCACGACCCGGAGTGGGACTACGTCACGGCGTCGCTGAAGGGGAGCTCCTACTATCAACTGCCGCGCGTGCTGCAGTGGTTCACCGGCAACATCGGTTTCCACCACATCCACCACCTGAGCGCGAAAATCCCCAACTATCGGCTGGAGCAGGCATTCCGCGAGAACCCGCTGTTCCAGGACGTGACGACGATCACGCTCGGGACCAGCCTGGCGGCGCTGAAGGCGAAAGCGTGGGATGAAGACTTGAAGCGCATGCTCGATTTCCGCGAGCTCCACGCGCGCTATGGCCGCTCGCTGTCGCTAGCGCCGGCCAACCCACCGGCCGGCTCGTGGGAGTAGCGCGGCGGCGCCGTGTCCGCTAGCCCGGCGGCTGCGAGCGCCTCGGCCAGGGTCGGCTGGGCCGCCGTGCCGCCGGAGGCCCGCGTCGAGAGCGCGCCGCAGGCGCACGCCAGGCGCAGGGCGCGCTCTAGCGGCCAGCGCTGGAGGAAGCCGTAGACGAAGCCGGCATCGAACGAGTCGCCGGCGCCGGTCGTGTCCACCACCGCGACTGGCAGCGGGCCGGCGCGCGCCTCCTCCGCCCCGCGCCGGGCCACCCCGCCCCGTGCGCCGAGCTTCACCGCGACAGTCGGGACGTGCTCCGCTATCCAGTCCAGCGCAGCGTCCAGCTCCCGCTCGCTGGTGATCGCCCGCAGCTCGGCCTCGTTCGGCAGGAACAGATCGACGTGGCGCAGCGCTGCGTGGAGGCCGCCATCCCAGCGCTCCGCCGGGTCGTAGTTTGTGTCGAGCGAGACGGTCAGGCCACGCGCGCGGGCCTCGGCGAAGAGCGCCGGCACGTCGGGGCGCAACGCGTCGAGCATGTAGAACGCGCCGAGGTGCAGGTGGCGCGCCCGGTCCAGCAACCCCAGGTCGATCTGGCCGTAGCGCAGCGCCCCGATCGCGCCGACATCCGTCAGGATAGCGCGGTCGTTTCCACGCGACAGGATGACCGTCAGGCCGGTGCGCAGCGCCGGGTCGACTACCACAGCGCGCGTATCGATGCCGCGCGCCGCCATCTCGCGCAGCATAAACTGGCCGAAGAGATCGTCGCCGACGACACCCACGAAGGCAACACGCAGCCCGAGCCGCGCCGCGCCGCAGGCGAAGATCGCCGACGAACTGCCGACGGTCAGCGCCGCGTCGTCCACGATCTGCTCGACCTGGCCGAACTGCGGGGTCACGTCGCCGCGCAGGATCAGGTCGGGGTTAATCTCGCCGACAACCAGCAAGTCGAGATCTTTGGTGACATCTGGCACGTGCGTCTGCTGGCGGGTGAACACCAGGTTCGTCCTAACGCCTATTCCCCTGCAAGAGGGAGGGCGGGGGGAGGGCCGGCCCTCCGCCGCAGGATCACCCGCTCCGCGTTGCGGCGATAGACCTTCTCCAGCACGTCGTCCGGCAGGTACAGGCCGTAGATCTGCCAGCGGCCCTGCGGCGGCACAGGCCGGTCACTGTAGCTGAAATACTCGTCGTCGCTCTCCAGGAAGCGGTAGTGCAGCCGGTAGGTCTCGACCTTCGCCGGCATGTCCGTGCCGAACAGGATACGGTCGGCGTAGCGCAAAAAGAAGCGCCGGGCGGTGTAGGACTGGCGGCCCAGCTCCGCCAGGCGCGCGCTGAGGTCCACAAAAAAATTCGGGCAGCGGTCGAGCAACGCGCCGACCCAGGCTAGGTTTTCGGCGTAGCAACCGACGTGCGCACCGATGAACGTCGTGGCCGGGTGGCGCGCCACCAGGCGCGCCAGGCCCTCCACGATGCGCAGGAACGGGGGAAACGGCGGGCTCGGGAAGCGCCACTCCGGGTGCGCGTGCAGTTCCTCCCAGCGTTCGTTGGTCTCGTCCAGCGGCTCGAAGAACGCCACCGGATCGGCGACGTGGATCAGCACCGGCCAGTCGAGTTCGGCGGCGGCCGCCCAGATCGGGGCGAGGCGCGGGTCGTCCACCGCAACGAGCGCGCCGTGCTGGTCGCGCACATGCAGGCCGAGCGGCTTCCAGATTTTCAGCCCCTCCGCGCCGCGGGCCGCCTGGGCGCGCAGCCGCCCCGCCGCCCACTCGCCGAAGCCGTCGCCATGCTCCGCCCAGGCGCTCCAGTCCACCCCGCCGAAGACGCGGAAGCGCTCGGGCGCGGCCTCCTTGAAGCGGCGCAGGTGCGAGTCCAGGATATCCTCGCCCCAGCCGCCGTCCAGATCGACGAAATGGGTGACGTGCGCGGCATCGAGCACGGCCAGCAGATCCGCCACCGGGCGGGCGTCCCAGCCGCCGCCGAACGCGCCGCCGAGATGATTGTGCGCGTCGATCACCGGGCAGCGCGGCGCCTCCACGGTCGTCGTTTTCGTCACCAGCATCGGGCGCGGGCGGTAGTACTGCAGGTCCATCGTTCACCTGAGTGCCATAGGGCCTGGCAATTATACCATCCGCATCCGAAGGTGGCGTGATCGAGCAGAAATACGCCGCCCGGCCCGCCGCCATCCGACGCGCCAATCGCGTTGACATAGGTGGCATCAGGGCCGCAATGGACGGTGTGAGCGCGGCTAGAGCCAGGCTTGTTGTGCACGTCCTCCGGCTCAATCGTCTTGACGATTCGCGGCTGACGCGGGTTCGGTTTGGTGTCGACCACAGGCCGGGAACCACCAGCCGAAGTGATACAGCTCATCGTCGACATATGGCAGCTCGAGACGGCCGACACCCTGGCTGTAGGCGGTCGACTGCGGGTCGACATCGAGGACGACGCGGGCGTCGAGGCGCCACCGCCCGGGGTCGATCACGGCCACAAACGCCGCCGTCTCGCGCGGCACCTGCATGGCCTCTTTTGCCGAAGGGTAAAAGCGCTGGTTGGGTGTCTGGACTCGCAGCTTTCGCCAGAGCATGCGCGGATGGAAACCAAGGTTAACACCGGGGTCTCAAGAAAGTCTAAAAAGACCAGCACGCCAAACGAGGAGGTAGATGACGCACAAAGGCCAGCGGCTCAGCAGCTGCCACCGGCCCCGCGAATGCGCGGATGGTACAGTGAAGGGGCGGCTATTCACCGCCCCTTCGGAGCAACAGGCTGCAGCGAGCACACAGACCGCTCCTCATCTCTGTGCTCACTGTGCTCTCTGCGGCTCATCGCCGCTGCGCTCGAATCCCGCTCAGCGTCGCGCCGGGCACAGCTACGGATTGTACGGATCGCCGTCGATCACGCCGTTTGCGACGCTCCGCAGGTAAGCGCCGGTCGTTGGCCGGTTCTGGAAGTCGTACGTCTGGTTGGCGGTCAGCTTCCAGATCTTGTAGTTCGAGAAGCTGAGCGGCTGGCGCGATACGCAGCGCTCCGGCTGGTGATCGCCGAGCACGACATAGGCCACGCCGCCATACACCTGCCCCAGGCCGTTCTTGTCGATCAGCATGACCGAGTTCGCATCGATGCCGAGCCCGTAGGCGGCGGTAGCCTTCCCGTCCTTGATCTGCCGCGCGACGAACGCCATCAGGCGGCCCATCCGATCGCGCTCGACGAAGTGGCTGTCGGTGATCACCTGGACAAGCGGCTGCCAGTTGAAGAAATCGTAGCTGAAGGAGATGTAACGGTGATACGGATTATTGAGCGCTTCGCTGGAGAGCACGCTGCCATTGCAGGCATCGTAGACGTAGTCGCCCTGGATGGCCAGGCCGGCGCTGCCGCCGCCCACACCGCCGCCGCGCGCTACCACGCCCTTGACGGCATTGTAGACCGAGGACCCCTTCCAGCCGACATAGTTGCACTGGTTGCCGCCGGCGAAGTAGACCAGCTCGGCATTGTTGACCGCGCCGGTCGCGCCCGTATCGTTCGCGCCGGATGCCTGCGTAATCGTGATCGTCTCGCATGAGTTGACGTTGCGCAGGCGGATCAGCGCATCGCATTCGGGTGTCTTGCTGCCGCTGCTCGGCGCGGAAGCCGCCAGCACGACGATATCGAGCGGCGCGGCGGCCACCTGGTCGATATGCACCTGGTAGGCGGAGGTGAGCGGCGATCCATTGCCCTGCAAGAAGTACGACGGCCCGATCAGCGCCGGCCGGGCGTCGTTGGGGCTACCAAGGCGGATCCGGCTGACACCGCCCTTCGCGGCCGACACCGGCGTCATCGCCCCAAACCAGAGCAGCAGGACAACCAGGGCAGCGCGCCACACCCGGCGGCTCACCAGCGGCAGGGGAAGAGATGCCATGGGGGGTCCTTTCGCAGCGTGGGCCTCGCGGCCAGGGCGGAGATGCGGCGAGTATACCACGAGTCGCGCGCTCCGCCGGAGACGGCCCCACATCCGGTACGTCGCGCCACAACGCGGCACTGGCCGAAGGCGCGAACCATTGCCCCAAGGCCGCCGGTGTGCTATGATTCCGCAATCGCCCGTGCTGACGATCGGCCAGTTGTGAGACGCGCTTTTCTGCTCCTGACCGCCGCGCCCGCCGCGCTGGTCGCCGGCGCCTATGCGCTCACCCCGCTGCGCGAGCGTTTGACGCCGCGCGAGTTCGCCGGGGACGAGTGTTTTGTGCGCGCCGCAGCCGGCGAGGTGCACTACACCGACCACGGGCCGCGCGACGCGCCGGCGGTGCTGCTGATCCACGGCTTCGGCGCGTGGACCTTCACCTGGCGCAACCAGGCGCGCGCGCTGCTCGCGGCCGGCTACCGCGTCGTCGCAGTCGATCAGCCGGGCTACGGCGCGTCGGATCGGCCGGCGGCCCCGCTCTACTCGACCTGGCAGCAGGCCGCCGCCCACATCGCCGTGCTGGACGCGCTCGGCATTCGGCGGGCGCATGTGGTCGGGCATTCGTTCGGCGGGCGCGTGGCGCTGCAACTGGCGATCGCCTGGCCCCAGCGCGTGGCCGCGCTGGTCGGTATCTGCCCGGAGGCGTTCGCGACCGACCGCCCGGCGATCGCACGAATCGCGGCGCTGCCGCTGATCGGCTATGCGCTGGCGTTCTGGTCGCTCACGCCGGCGCTGGCGCCGGTGGGGCTGCGCGCGCTCTCGGCCAACGGCGCGCCCTGGTTGACCCCGGAGGTGGCGGCGGGGTACACCGCGCCGCTGGCGGTGAAGGGCACGACGGCGGCGCAGGTCTGGCAGGCGCGCTCGCCGAAGGACGGGCCGCTGCCGGTGCCGCGCAACCTGGCGGCGGTGCGCCAGCCGGCGCTGCTGGTGTGGGGAGCGCGCGACCGGGTGTTCCCGGCGAGCGATGGGCAGCGGCTGCTCGGTATCCTGCCGGACGCGCGACTGCATATCGTGCCGGAGGCTGGCCACCTGCCGCACGAGGACGCCGCCGACGACGTGTCGGCGGCGATCCTGGCCTTTCTGCGCGAGCAGGGCGGCTGAGCGCCCACCGCTGCCCGCCCTGACTCGTGCGCTCTCGAGGACATCGCATGCACACCAACCCGGACGGCACACCCAAATACACCAACCGGCTGATCCACGCGACCAGCCCGTACCTGCTGCAGCACGCCCACAACCCGGTGGACTGGTATCCATGGGGCGAGGAGGCGCTCGCGCGCGCCCGCGCCGAGGACAAACCGATCCTGTTGAGCGTCGGCTACGCCGCCTGCCACTGGTGCCACGTGATGGAGCGCGAGTCGTTCGAGGACGAGGCGACGGCGCAGCTCATGAACGAGCGCTTCGTCAATATCAAGGTGGACCGCGAGGAGCGCCCGGACATCGACAGCATCTACATGACCGCGGTGCAGGCGATGACCGGCGGGGGCGGCTGGCCGATGACGGTCTTTTTGCTGCCGGACGGGACGCCCTTCTACGGCGGGACGTATTTTCCGCCGGAGGACCGCTCCAACATCCCCTCGTTCCGGCGCGTCCTGCTGAGCATCGCCGACGCCTACGCGCGGCGGCGGGACGAACTGGAGCGGGCCGGGCGCGAGCTGGTGGCCCACATCCGCCAGGCGACCGACGCGCGCCTGCCGGAGGCCGCGCTGACGCCGGAAGTGCTGGACGACGCGTATGCCGTGCTCCACGGCATGTTCGATCCGGACCGCGGCGGGTTCGGCGGCGCACCGAAGTTTCCCCAGCCCATGACGATCGAGTTCCTGCTGCGCTACGCGGCCCGCACCGGCCACCGGCTAGCCTGGGAGATGGCCGCCAGGACACTCCGCGCCATGGCCGAGGGCGGGATATACGACCAGCTCGGCGGCGGCTTCCACCGCTATAGCGTCGATGCCGACTGGCTCGTGCCGCACTTCGAAAAGATGCTCTACGACAACGCGCTGCTGGCGCGGGTGTATGTCGAGGCGTATCAGGCGACCGGCGAGCCGTTCTACCGGCGGATCGCCGAGGAGACGCTCGACTACCTGGTGCGCGAGATGCGCCACCCGGCGGGCGGCTTCTTCTCGACCCAGGACGCCGACTCGCTGCCGGCTCCGGGCGCGGCGCACAAGGAAGAGGGTGCCTTCTTCGTCTGGTCGGCTGCCGAGGTGCGCGAGATCCTGGGGGCGGACGCGGCGGTCTTCGCCGCGCTGTACGGCGTAAGCGAGCGCGGCAATTTTGAGGGCAGGAACATCCTGCACCTGCGCCGTGCGCCCGCCGAGGTGGCGCGGGCGATGGGGCTGCCGGCCGAGCAGGTGGAAGCGGTCGCGGCGCGGGGCCGGCGGGCGCTGTTCGCCGCGCGCGAGCGCCGCCCGAAGCCCGACCGGGATGAGAAAATCCTGACTGTCTGGAACGGGATGGCGATCCGCGCCTTCGCACAGGCCGCGGCGGCGTTTGGCCGCGACGATTACCGGCAGGTCGCCGCCGACTGCGCCGCGTTCGTGCTGCGCGAGTTGCGGACGGCGGATGGCGAGCTGCTGCGCACCGTTCGACGTTCAGCGTTTACACTCCAGGGTTCACCGCTGGATGATCATCGCACATCCGCAACTCAGCACGCAGCACCCAAAACCTTGAGCCTGGTCCCTGCCTTCCTCGAAGACCACGCCCTGCTGGCCGATGGCCTGCTGGCGCTGTACGAGGCGACGTTCGACGAGCGCTGGCTGCTGGAGGCGCGGGCGCTGGCGGAGACGATGCTGGCGCGCTTCTGGGACGACGAAATCGCCGGCTTCTACGACACCGCCGCCGGCCACGAGCAGCTCGTGGTGCGGCCGCGCGATACGGGTGACAACGCCACGCCGTCGGGCAACTCCGCCGCCGCCGATGTGTTGCTGCGCCTCGCCACGATCTTCGACAACCCGACCTACCGCGAGCGGGCGCTGGCGGTGCTGGCGGGCGTCGCCCCGCTCATGGCGCGCTACCCGACCGGGTTCGGGCGAGCGCTGGCCGCTGCCGAGTACGCGCTGGGCGCGCCGCGCGAGATCGTGATCGTCGGCGATCCGCAGGCAGCCGACACGCGGGCGCTGCTGCGCGCCGTGTTCACACCCTTCCTGCCGAACAAAGTCGTGATGCTGCGCAACCCCGACGCGCCCTCGCAGCTCGAGGCGCTGCCGCTGCTGGCCGGACGCACCCGGATCGGCGGCCGGGCGACAGCCTATGTCTGCCAGAACTATGCCTGCCGGCTGCCGGTGACCGACCCGGCGGGGCTGGCGGAGCAGCTTGGATAGACAGGACGGACGCGGTGGGGAGGTTTGGAGGGGCGTCGCCCGGCCAAGACCGCTCCGTGGGCGCGCACACGCACGCCAGAACCGCGTGGCCCCTCGCACGATGCGGGTGACCGCGTCCGTCCTGGGATCGAAACGAAAGACGAACGTAAGCTGTACGTTGCAGGCGCATCTATGTCATAGGGGCGGCTGGCTTTCGTCTTTTGGCGTCCGTCCCTGGTCAGACGTGGGAGAAGCACGATGGCACGGGCGCTCACAGGCCCGGTAGCCCGCTGGCTGCTGGCGCTGGCCCTGCTACCGGCGCTCGGCTGCGGTGCGCTAGGCGTGCTGAACTGGCACATCTCGGACGAGGCGCAACTGGAGGCTGCCAAGAGCCGCTGGGCCGCCCGCCCGTTCGATGCCTACCGCCTGAGTGTGCTCTCCGGCGAGACATGCGAGCTGGATGTCGCCGTACGCGGCGAGCAGGTCATCCAGGTCTTGCACGAAGAGCCGTGCAGCAGCGCCGGCCGTACCGTCAGCGATCTGTTCCGCCTGCTCGAACGCTCGCGGGAAACCATCGACGCCTGTGTGCGGTGGTACTGCGCCTGCCGGAACACCCTGCGCGTCTACGCCGTGTATGACCCGCAGCTCGGCTATCCACGGCGGATCGCCGTGCGCGCCGAGCGGGCGATCAATTGGACACACCCCTCGCTCTGGCGCTATGTGCTGCGCTATGGCGCGTTGCCGGACTGCCTGCGGGACACCGACGCGCAGATCGTCGCGGTGCGGGCGCTCACGCCGCTCCCGTAGCCAGGTTGCGTCAGCATGGCGATTTGGTACCGCCGCTGGAGCGCGCGGGCGGAATTGCTGCGCAAGAATCCGCTGGCAGCAGCAGCGGCGCACGGCTATACTGCCTTCTGTCACACGACAGAAGGAGACGACCATGAGCGAGACCATCTGGTGGGACGCGATCCAGCGGCGCGACCCACAGTTCGACGGTCAGTTCGTCTACGGTGTGCGAACGACCGGCGTCTACTGCCGCCCCTCGTGTGCCTCGCGGCGGCCGTTGCGGCGAAACGTCGCCTTTTTCGCCACGGCCAGTGCCGCGGAGCTGGCCGGCTTCCGGCCATGCCGCCGCTGCCGGCCGCAGGTCACGCGCCCGGACGACCCGCAGGTTGACTTGGCGGCGCGGGTCTGTCGTTACCTCGACGAGCCGCGCGAGCGCATTCCGACACTGGCGGAACTGAGTGTACAGTTTCACATCAGCCCCTACCATCTTCAACGGACGTTCAAGCGGGTGACCGGCGTCTCGCCGCGGCAGTACGCCGACGCCAGGCGGCAGGAGCGGCTACGGCTCCAGCTTCAGGCCGGCGACGCGGTGACCGGGGCGGGCTACGATGCCGGCTACGCCTCCAGCAGCAGCCTCTACGCCCAGGCCGGCGCGACGCTCGGGATGACGCCGGGGGCCTACCGGCGCGGCGGCCCGGCTGAGATCGCCTACACCATCGCGCCCTGCCCGCTCGGCCTGCTGCTGGTCGCGGCCACGGCGCGCGGCATCTGCAAGGTCGGCCTGGGCGACGACGCGGCGGCGCTCGAGGCCGACCTGCGCCGCGAGTTCCCCGCCGCCACAGCGCGCCGCGACGATGCCGCGCTCGGCCCGTGGGTCGCTGCGATCCTGGCTCACCTGCGCGGCGAGCAGCCGCATCTCGACCTGCCGCTCGACATCCGGGCGACGGCGTTCCAGCGCAAGGTGTGGGAGGCGTTGCGGGCCATCCCCTACGGCGAAACCCGCTCGTACACCGAGGTGGCGCGTGGCATCGGCCAGCCGGCGGCGCAGCGGGCGGTGGCCCGCGCCTGCGCCACCAACCCGGTCGCACTGGTCATCCCGTGCCATCGGGTGGTGCGCGAGGACGGCGGCCTGGGCGGCTACCGCTGGGGCCTGGCGCGCAAGCGGGTGCTCCTGGCGGGCGAGCGGGCATCCGGCCGGCGAGCCGAGAAGGCGCTGTGAGGGCGAGTCGCATTCGCCCTCAGTAACGGCAGGGCGACACCGTGCTGGAAGAGTGCATGGCCTCGCCCTGCCACGGTGACAGGAAGAACTGATAACCTCGAACACTTGACATCCACTCTGGCTGCTGCTACCATAGGCCTGTCCCCATCCATGATTTGCCCCAGAGCCGGTGGCGCTGTAACTACACGTGTAGGTATCGTAGCGCGATCAATCGAACGCCTAACTACACGTGTAGTTACGAGGCGGTCTGAAAAGTGCCCGGTGGGAGAGTCTAGGAGGGCTGCGCCCTCCAAACCTCCCCTTTGCAGAAAGGAGGTGCGCGGCCCAGCACGACTGCGTGAAACGCTCTCGCGGGGCGATTTGAGACCAGGGACCGCTGCGCCTGCTCTCCGTCCATGCCGCAGCAGCGAAGCTGCCGCAGGGCCGGCGGAAACGAGTGCGCTGCCACCCCCGCCCCACTGTCCGAGATGCCCGAAACAACTCGACGCCATCGACTATCGCCGCTGGAATGGCAACGCCCTCGCATGGGATCGGCTTGAACCTCACACAACCAACGAGGAGGAGCAAGCAATGGTACGCCGATGTAACCGCTCCAAAAGTGCAAGGAAGCCCTCTCCCGGCATCAACACAGTGCGCCTCGCGTTCGCACTGATCCTGCTCGCCGCCGGCCTGGCCGCCGCCGCCCCGCTCAGCGCCGCCCCCGCTGCACGCCCGCGCGACGGGCAGGTCCCGTTCGGCGTCCACGGCGGGTTCGACTTTGTCGACCTGATCAGGCGCAGCCCGCGCTTCGTCAAGTACCCCAACAGCGACGCCACCCCGGAGTTGGCCTTCGACGCAGCCGGCTGGCCGCAGGCCGATTTCACCCTGATCTTCGCCGACGAGCGCCGCAACATGCCCTGGAACGGCCCCGACTTCAACGGTGTCCATCGCGACATCTCAGGCGTTTACAAGCTGTCGTTCAGCGGGCAGGCCACGCTCTCCACCGAAGGCGCCGAAGACCCGAACGCCATCGAAGTGCAGAATCAGGTCTACGACCCGGCCACCAACACCACGCGCGCCGACCTGGTGGCCAGGCCCAACCACTGGCTGCTGATCATCAATTTTGTCGGCACCAAGCGCCAACTCACCGACGTGCCCGGCACCGGCCTGACCAACCTGCGGCTGATCCGCCCCGGCTACCCGGCCGATACCAGCCAGGTGTTCACTACCGGGATTCTGCGCGCCTACCAGCAGCTCCGCCCGCAGATCTTCCGCTCGTTCGACTCGGGCATCAACAGTTACAACATCTGGAATGGCGATCAACTGGTCGAACTGAACTGGGCCGACCGCTCGCTGCCCAGCGACGCCTACTGGCCGCTGCCGTCCAAAAACCAGGGCGCGAAGCGCGGGCTGGAGGTGCCGTGGGAATATTACATCCTGCTCTGCAACACCTTCAACATGGACCTGTGGCTGAATGTCCCGGTCAGCGCCACCGATGACTACATTCTCCAGCTCGCACAGTTGATCCGCAACGGCAATCAGTTTACACGCGGCCTCAGGCCGAACCTCAAGATTTATGTCGAGTATAGCAACGAGGTCTGGAACTGGGGCTTCTCGCAGGCGACCTACAATTCGATCAAAGCGGCGCAGGAGGGCCTAAGCGACACGCCTGACTCCTCGAAGGAGCTGAAACGCTATGTCAAGCGCACCTTCGAAATCAGCAACCTGTTTCGCCAGATCTACGGCGACGCCGCGATCAACACCGTCGTGCGCCCGATCGCGGTCTGGCAGTACAACCACCCGATCGATATGCAGCGCACCCTCGAGTGGGCGCAGGAGCGCTTCCGCGCACCGGCCAATCACTTCATCTACGGCATCGGCCAGGCCGCGTACCTCGACCCGATCGACCGCTCCAGCATCGACACGATCTTCGACACCTTCTACACCCAGATGGGCCAGATGCGCATGCGCTTTGTGAGCTGGCAGGCGGTGGCGGCCTATTTCGGCCTGCAGCAGGTGGCCTACGAGGGCGGGCCGTCGCTCAACGCGGGGCTCGAGGCCGACGCCAGCCGCGACCCGCGCATTGCCGATGTGATCCGGCGCTACTATCTGGAGGACTACTTCGCCGCCGGCGCCGATGCGACCGCCTTCTTCGCGATGGGGCCGGGCTACCCCAGCCCTTGGGGCGACTGGTACCTGTTCGAGGACTACGCCAGGATGAGCGAGCACCCGAGGTTCCAGGGCGCGCGCGCTGTATCGCGCCAGCCGCGCCCCGAGCTCGCCGCCGGCGCTGTGTTGCCCTGGATCGTTGGCCAGTCGGCCGAGATCGACGCCAGCTCGCTGGCGCCGCGGACGTGGGGGCCATTCCTTACGCCCGGCTCCAGGGTGACGCTCTGCCCGAACTCGGGCTGCTGGCCGCAGCCGGAGTACGCCAACTACCTGCTGCGCGCCTCTGCCGCCGGTACCTACCGGATCACGCTGCGCGGGCAGACCAGCGACAGCGCCACCCAGGCCGAGATCTTGGTTGACAATGTCTCGCTCGGCAATGTCGCGCTGCCACAGGGCGCCGATGGCGTCTCGACCCCGGTTACAGTCGGGCTAGCGCCGGGGCTGCACGGCCTGCTGATCCGCCCGGTGGGCAGCGGGACGCTCAGCTTCGCGCCCGGCGCCGGCATCACGATCACCCTCGTCAGCGGCGGCGGACAGGCGGTCCGGCCCTCGGCCCCGCTCAACCCCACCGCGACGGTCGGCGATGGCCGGGTGACCCTGGCGTGGTGGCCGACAACCACCGCGACCAGCTATGCGATCAAGCGCGCGACGCACAGCGGCGGGCCGTACACGACCATCGGCACGTCGGCGGCAGCCAGCTTCACCGACGCCGCCGCCAGCAACGGCACGCGCTACTACTATGTCGTCAGCGCGATCAACGCGGCCGGCGAAAGCGCCAACTCGCCGCAGGTCGCGGCGGTGCCGGCGCCCGCCGCGCCGGCCGCACCCACCGGCATCACCATCAGCGCCGGCGCCGGCTCGCCCGGCTTCACCTGGCTGTACCCCGGCGGGCAGGCCCGGCTGAGCTGGCCGGCGACGCCCAACGCCGAGAGCTACATCATCAAGCGCAGCACCAGCCCGACCGGGCCGTTCGACAGGGTCGCCACACAGACCTCGACCCAGTTCACCGACCTGAGCCTGGCCCCCGACACAACCTACTACTACGTGGTGGCGGCGGCGAACGCCCTTGGCGAAAGCCCCGACTCGGCGGTCGTCTCGGCCACGGCGACGCTCAAGGCGCCGGCCGCGCCGGTGATCGTCAGCGCCGACGCCGGCAAGGGCAGCGTGGCGCTCAAGTGGCAGCACGAGCCGTGGCTGCTGCCTTCCTGGTGGGCGATCTTCCACGTTAAGCGCGGCGCCAGCCCGGCCGGCCCATTCACGACGGTCATCAATACCTCGACCAACAACGCCATCGACCAGGGGCTGGCGGGCGGCACGGCCTACTGCTACGTCGTCTCGGCGGTGAACGGCGCGGGCGAGAGTGCCGACTCAGCGCCGGTCTGCGCGACGCCGAAGTAGCCGGGCTGCGGCGCACGGCTTGATCTCGCGGACACGCGTCGTGCCGCTGTCAGGCGGCTGAGCCAACGCCGCCCGATGGCGGCACGACGCTGCAGGGAAGAATGCGATATAATGGAGGAGTAGCAACGCCAGGGAGCGATAGGATGGACCAGAAACGGCTGGCGCAGCTGATCGAGCTGCCGGATGTACAACGCAAGATCCTCGGCGGCTATCGCGGCGCGTATTCGCTTGGGCTCACCCTCCACCCGCGGGATCGCCGCCGGCTGGTGATCAGCGTGCGCATCGCCGGTAGCGACGATCACCGCATCCCCCGCCAGGTCGAGCTCGACGGCGCACGCATCCCCGTGCTTGTCCGTGCCAACTTCACGCCGCCGGTCGCGTCGGGGAGGTGAGACCGCCGGCCACCGGCCACGCAGCCAGGGCGCCATGCCTTGCGCATCGACCTGCCCACCGTCCATCGTCCATCGTCCCCTGTCCGCCGCTTTGTTACGCCAGAATATCACTATGGGAGTGCCGCTCGCCCTCGCCCTCGCCCACTACGATGCCGCTCTGCGAGCGCTCTTTCGCGCCGACGCCCGGGTGCGCTCGGTCGGCATCGTCCGCCATGGCCGCGCCTACGGCTACCGGGCCGTCCGCAACGCCGCCCAGACGCTGCGCGAACGCCTGCGCCGGCCGCCCCGCTCGGTGGCCGGCGTGCCGGTGAGCTACACCGACGCTCCACGGGATGTCGAACCGCTGCTGCGGGCGGTCGCCGCCGGGCCGGCCAGCCCCGCCGAGACCAGCACCATCCCGGAGGTCCAGGCGCACCGGCCGCTCGTCGTCGGCGTGCAGGTCCAGAATTACGACGCAGACGTGCGCGCCGGGCGCACGCGTAGCGGCCTGTTCACCATCGGCTCGCTCGGCGCCTTTGTGCGCTGCGCCGACGGCAGCATCGGCATCATATCGAACGGCCATGTGCTCGGCGGCGAGAACAACGGCCGCCCTGGCCACGACCGCATCTTCCAGCCCGGCAGCGCCACCGACGACCCGGCGCAACTGATCGCCGTCCTCCAGGCCTTCACCCCGCTGCGCCCAAGCCCGCCCGGCGCATCCCCGGCGGACGGCACGGCGGAGCTGAACCGGGTGGATGCGGCGGTCGCGCGGCTGGCGGAGGGCGTCCCCTTTACGCCGGGCTACCTGCCGCTGCGCGGCCTGCCCGTCCCCACAGCCATCGCCCCGCCGCAGCTCGGCGAGCGCGTTTTCAAGGTCGGTCGTACCACCGGCCTGACCTATGGCGTGATCACCGAGATCAGTACCACCGTCGAAGTGCGCTACGACTTCGGGCGTTGCTGGTTCTCCGGCTCCATAGTGATCGAGGGCGAGGACGGCGCGCTCTTCTCCGACCGGGGCGACTCGGGGGCGCTGCTCGTGCGGGCCCCCATCCGGGGGCAGGCGGACGGCACGGCGGTGGGGATGCTCTACGCCGGCAACGGCCAGCAGAGCTACGCCTGCCCGCTCGATGCGGCATTCGCCGGGTTGGGGTGCGTGCTGCTGATACCCGATGGCGCGGTGTAGGGGCGCATGGCCACGCACACCTACACCGCGCCGGTGTTTATGCCCATTCTTCGGGATCGTACGCCGGCAGCTCGCGCCGGAGCGGGCGGTTCTCGCGGAAGCCGAGCGCGAAGTCGGCCTGGAGCAGCTCCTGCAGCTCGCGCGTGCCCTCGTAGATGATCGCGCCGCGGCTGTTGCGCAGGAAGCGCTCGACCGGATACTCATCCGCGTAGCCGTAGGCGCCGTGGATCTGGATGGCGTCGTCCGCCGCCTCGAAACTGCTGACCGTCGCGTGCCACTTGGCGAGCGTCGTCTCGCGGGTGTTGCGGCGCCCCTGGTTCTTCATCCAGCCGGCGCGGTAGACGAGCAGGCGCGAGGTATCGAGCTTGCGCACCATGTGGCTGATCATCCGCTTCACCAACTGGTGCTCGGCGATCGGCACGCCGAAGGTGTGGCGCTCTTTCGCGTACCTGATGCTGGCCTCCAGGCTGGCCTGGATCAGCCCGGTCGCCCCGGCGGCCACGGTGTAGCGCCCGTTGTCGAGCGCGGACATGGCGATCTTGAACCCCTCGCCCTCCTCGCCGAGCCGGTTGGCCACCGGCACGCGCACGTCCTGCAGGATGACCGATCCGGTGTTGCCGGCGCGCACGCCCAGCTTGCCATGGATGGGGTGGCTGCTGACGCCGGGGAAGCTGCGCTCGACGATGAAGCACGAGATGCCACGGTTGCCCTTCGACGGATCGGTCTTGGCGAAGACCAGGAAGTTGTCGGCGATATCGGCCAGGCTGATCCAGGTCTTTTCCCCGTTGAGGATGTAGCTGTCGCCGTCACGGCGCGCGGTGGAGAGCATCGCGCCGGCGTCGGTGCCGCTGTTCGGCTCGGTCAGGCAGTAGCCGGCGAGCTTCGCACCGCGGGCCTGTGGCGCGAGGTACTTCTCCTTCTGCTCCTCCGTGCCCCACTGCAGGATCGTCAGCGAGTTCAGGCCGGTGTGGACGCTCATCACCACACGCAGGAAGCTGTCCACCCGCTCCAGCTCCTCGCAGACGACCGCGAGCGCCAGGTAGTCCATCCCCGCGCCGCCGTAGCGCGCCGGCACGCAGATGCCGAGCAGCCCGAGCTCGCCCATGCGCCGCAGGATGGGGCGGATGTGGGGGCGGTTCTCCGGGCCTTCGCTCTGCGCCGCGCCGCTGCGGTCCCAGTCGCGGATGAACGGCGCGACCTCCTTCTCGGCGAAGTCGCGCACCGTCTTGCGCAGCAGTTCGTGCTCCTCGGAGAGGAACATGTCGTAGTTTTCGGTAAAGTCCATGAGTACTCCTTTGTACGAGCATTCCAGGCCGGCGGAGTTGTGGAAACCCTCGCGTATCCGACTCCCTCGGAAAGCAGCGGCCTCCAAACTTCCCCGCAGCATCACCGAGCCCTCGGCGGCGCCAGGCCGAGCGCAGCCGCCATGAACGCCTTCACTCCCTCCGCGCCCGTGAGCCGGTGCCAGAGCGCCCCGGCGCGCGGGGCAAGCTCGAGGACGAAGCCGAGGAACGGGCAGCAGCGCCGCTCGAGCGCCACCCACGCGACAATGTCCGGCAGCGCGGCGGCGGGGTAGCGGATGGCGTAGCCATGCGGCAGACCGCGCGTCTCCTCGCGCAGCGCGTCGAGCCGGCGCAGCAGCACAGCATGCGCCTCTCGCTCCGTGGCGAGAAGGGCCCCCATATCGCAGGCGAAAGCGGCATCGTCATTCAACAGCGTAGCTTTTCAGTTCATCCCCAGTCACATGGTTGAGAATGAATAAAAGTCGCCGCACGATCTCTCGCAACGGATGACGTACTACAATGATAGTATCGCTGTGAGAGCGACCGCTAATGAAGTATTCTTGGACTAATTCCGTAAAATCCGCCCGATTATGTGTCAGTAACGTCTTGTTCTGTCACTGCATATTCGAGCTGATCGGCGTCGCTTCACCCCAACCTTCCAGCATCGCGCGTAGTCATCAACTAAAGCCGCGATACCGTACAATCTCAGCCACCAGCGCGCTGACATCCGCATCAAGATACGAATCGATGGATAAGCCTGTCATTACGCCCGAATAAGCGGATCGATTAGCGCATTCGGGGCGCGATTTCGCCCGATTTGATAATTGATCTCGTCCTGATGATCGCTATAGTAGCTCAATGCATCGAACACCTGTGTCAGCGTAAGGTGGGAAAGATGTTGTGGGATGACCTCTGGCGGCACACCTTATCTCCACAGCTCGACAATCACCCGTACAGGCGTGCGTGTACCCTTAATGATAGGCTCGCCGCCGAGAATCCTGCGATCAGTCACGATGTAACGATGGGACGTCGTCTCGATCACAACATATCCTTCTGCGCAGGGCAGGTTCTTCGAGAGCCTGAACCACGGCCGGGCCACGGCGAGCGCCGGGCAAGAGCGGCGTCTCGAAGCCTTTGATCGTCGCCGTCCCTTTCATTGTAGCCCCATTTCGGCAAACGTCAAAGCGACGTCGTGCCTTCGCCCGTCGCCAGTGCAACCGTTACACCCGGGCCGGCGGCTCGTTGCCGGCCTCCAGGATGGCGCGCCGCACGTCCACAAACACCAGCAGCGCGATCCCGACGGCGAAGAAGATGATCAGCGAGACGACCGCCAGCCGGTAGCTGCCCGTCGCCTGAAACACCAGGCCGAACAGCAGCGGCGCCAGCCAGCTCGTGCCGCGCTCGCTGATCTCGTACAGGCTGAAATACTCCGACTCCTGCCCCGGCGGGATCATCTGTGAAAAGAGCGAGCGGCTGAGCGCCTGGCTGCCGCCCAGCACGATCGCGATCGCCGCGCCGAGGGCGAAGAACAGCCCGAGATTGCCCGCCGGCATGAAGTAGGCGATGACGACGACCGCCATCCAGATCAGCAGGCTGAGCAGGATCGCGCGCTTCGCCCCGATCCGGCGCGCCAGGACGCCGAACGCCAGCGCCCCGCCGAAGGCGACGAACTGGATCATCAGGATCGTCAGGATCAGGTACTGCTGGTCGATCTTCAGCTCCTCCGCGCCGTAAACCGCCGCAAGCGCGATCACCGCCTGGATGCCGTCGTTGTACAGCAGGTAGGCCAGCAGAAAGAACAGCGTCATCGGGTAGCGGCGGGCGTTGCGAAAGGTATGTGCCAGCTGGCGGAAGCCGATCGTCAGGTAGCTGCTGCCCGGCGGCAGCGGGCGCACCGCGCCGCGGTTGCGCAGCTGCGCGAGCGGGATGAGCGTGAAGAGCGCCCACCACGCCCCTGCCGAGAACAGGCAGAGCCGCACCGCGTCGCCGGTGGCGACGCCGAGGCGCTCGCGGGCGTTGAAGAACAGCAGGTTCGCCAGCAACAGCAGCCCGCCACCCAGATAGCCGAGCGCCCATCCGCGCGACGAGACGGCGTCGCGCTGGTCAGGGCCGGCGACCTGCGGCAGAAAGGCGTTGTAGAAGACGATCGACGCGCCGAAGGCCAGATTGGCCAGCAGAAAGAGCGCTGCGCCGAGCAGATAGCGCCCGCCCTGCACAAACAAAAGGGCCATCGTGGCGATGGCCCCGAGATAGGCGAACGCCATCATCAACTGCTTTTTGGCGTTCGAATAATCGGCGATCGCGCCGACGATCGGCAACAGAAAGACCTGCAGCAGAACCGAGAGCGACACGACGTAGGGGAAAAGCGACCCGGCGGCGACCGGGATGCCGAACGGATAGATCAGGCCGCGTCCGTCCGCGGCGGCCTGCGCCACGTTCGTCAGGTACGGGCCGAGGAAGACGGTGACGACGGTGGTGGAAAAGGCCGAATTGGCCCAATCATAAAAATACCAGCCGACCTGCTCGCGGCGGTTGTTGGCTGGCACGCTGGCAACGTCGGCGGTTGCCGTGCTCATAGGCGCATCCTTGTGTGGCAGGTGGATAGTCGACGGTGGACGGTAGCTGACGGGCGGTAGACGATGGACGGTGGACAAACGCCGGCGCATCGTGCTTCAAACGACTTCGTCATCGTGCCTTCCAGGCGGATTCTCGGTCGTGGAGCAGGCGGCCCATCATCGTGTCAGCGGCCTTTCCACGTCGGCGCGCGCTTCTCCAGGAACGCGCCGGTGCCCTCTTTTGCGTCCTCGGTGGCGACAACCGTACCGAACAGCGCCGCCTCGTAGGCGCAGGCCTCCGCCAGCGGCATATCCATCCCGCGGTTGATCGCCAGCTTGATCGCGGCGACCGCCAGCGGGGCCTTGCCGGCGACCTGCGCGGCGAGCGCGCGGGCGGCGTCCATCAGCTCCGCCGCCGGCACGACCCGCTCGACCAGGCCGATCCGCTGCGCCTCCTCGGCGCCGATCAGCTCGCCGGTCAGGTTCAGCAGCCGAGCCATGCCGGGGCCGACCAGCCGGGTGAGTCGCTGCGTGCCGCCCCAGCCGGGGATGAGCCCCAGGTTGATCTCCGACTGGCCGAATCTCGCTGTATCCGCCGCGATCCGGATGTCGCACGCCATCGCCAGCTCGCACCCGCCGCCCAGCGCGAAGCCATTGACCGCCGCGATCACGACCTTGCGCATCCGGGCGATGAACTGCCCGATCTCGTGGCCGGCCTCGGCCAGGGCGCGGGCGGCTGCCGCGCCCGGCAGCGCGCGCAGCTCGTTGATGTCCGCCCCGGCGGCGAAGGCGCGCGGCCCGGCCCCAGTGATGATCGCCACCCGCAGCCCGTCGTCCGCCTCGACCTGCTGCAACGCCGCGAGCAGCTCGGCAAGCGTCGCCTGGTTGAGCGCGTTCAGCACCGGCTCGCGGTTGAGCGTGATCGTCGCCACCGGGCCGTCGGCGGCGAACAGGATGTTCTCATAGGACATCAGTCGCTCCGTGTGGTCGGCGAAGTGCGGGCGCGATTATACACTGCAGCCCACGCGCGGGCAACTGGCGCGGCTTAGCGCGCGGCGGCCCGCGCCGCCGGCGCGAACACCGCCGGCTGTTGCAAGGCGTCGGCGAGCGACTGCCCCTGGCGGTAGACATAGGTCGGCACGCGCAGCTCGGCCAGCGCCGACCGAATCGCCAGGTTGTCGTGCCAGCCGCCGAAGGATTGGGGGTCGACCAGCAGGGCGACCGCCCGCACGCCGCGGTAGAGCAGATGTTGCAGGCTCGTCACCCAGCGCGCGTCCAGCGAGGGCGTGACAATTACCAACGTACAGTTGCGGCCGAAGCGGACGCTCTCCGCCGCCAGCATCTCGGCCAGCGGCTGCGTGCCATAGGCCCGCAGGACGGCCAGCGCCTCCAGGATTTTGAACAACTGGCGCGACTCGCGCTCGGCGGGGATGACCTCGTGGTGCTGCCCCCACGACACGAGCCCGACCGGGCGGTTCTGCTGCAGGAAGTGCTGGGCGATCGAGGCCGCCGCCTGCACGGCGTACTCCTCGGTCGTCTCCGGCTGGCGCGCGGCGTGCTCCTGGCCGCGGCGTGCCGGCGCCAGCGACTGCTGCGCCCGCTCCTGCATATCGAGGACGATGTAAATCTCCGCCGTCGGATCGAGCTCGAACTCCTTGACCAGCAGCTTGCCAGCACGGGCGGTGCTGCGCCAGTGGATGCGGTTGAAGCTATCGCCCGGCTGGTAGTCGCGCAGGCTGGCGACGTTCGGCGTCACGTGGTGCGTCCGGCTCTTCACGTCCTGGCCACCCGGCAGCTCGGCGCTGGGGATGCCGAACCCCGGTAGCGGCGTAGTACGCGGGTAGACCAGCACCTCGTTGGTCACCGGCACCGGCCGCTCGAGCCGGACGATCCCAAACGGATCGCCGCTGATCAGGCTGGCTGGGCCGAGGGTGAACTTACCGCGGATGTGGCACAGCGTCCGCGCCGTCCAGCGGCGGCGCTGGCGGCCCGGCAGGTAGCTGACGAAGCCCGGGCCGTGGCCGGGCAGGTCGGAGTGGTCTTGCAACTGCACCCACAGCTTGGGCAGCGGCCAGAGGTTCTCAACGGTGATGCGCTCGCGGGCCTGCTCGCCCACCTGCGTGCGGTGAGTGAAGGTCTCGCGCTCGATCCGCAGGCCGTGCAGGTTCGCCCAGGCCCAGAGAAAGGAGAGCGCCAGCAGCGCGAGCAGCAGGTAGGTCAGATGAAAAAAGAGCGCGATCCCGGTGCCCTGCGCCGCCAGAAAACTGAGGCCGGCGAGCAGCAGGATGCCGAGCGGGCGAAGCAATCGTTGGAGCATGCTGGTGTTCCGTGCGTTATTGGACGAAGGACGCAGGACGAAAGCAGGCGTTACCTGTGATCATGTTTGAAAAGACCTATTTCCCGATACAAAACCGGCTGAAAATCGCGTGCAGCAGGTCATCCTGCAACCCTTCCCCGGTGATCTCGCCAAGCGCCCCGAGCGCCGCCGTCAGGTCGATCGCCAGCAGATCGGCGGGCGCGCCCCCTTCGGCGGCGGCGATCGCGTCGCCCAGGTGGCCCGCCGCCCGCGCCAGCGCCTCGCGGTGCCGCGGGTTGGTCACCATCCGCGCCTCGCCGGCCGGCGCGCCGCCCAGCAGCGCTGCGGCGATCGCGTCCGCCAGCGCGTCCAACCCCTCCCCGGTGCGGGCGGAGACAGGGACGAGTGCTGCGTGCTGAATGTTGAGTAGCCGTTCCCTGGCACCCTCGCTCCGGGCTCCTGACTCCTGGCTCCTGGCCGGTTCGTGATCGCCGATGGTCGATCGCCGCTTGCCACTTGCCGATTGCCTGACCGTCTGACCGTCTGGCGCCTGGCTCCGGGCTCCTGCGCCCTCGCCAAGCAGGTCGATCTTGTTCAGCACGACGATCGTCGGCTTGCCAGCGCAGAGCGCGGCGATCTCCTCCTCCGCCGGGTCGGGCGGGCGAGTGGCGTCGCGTACGAACAGCGCCAGGTCGGCGCCGGACAGCGCGGCCCGGCTGCGGGCAACCCCCAGGCGCTCGACCGGATCCTCGGTCTCGGCGATGCCGGCGGTGTCGATCAGAACGACCGGGATGCCGCGTAGGTTGGCGGTCTCTTCGAGCGTATCGCGCGTCGTGCCGGGAATTGGCGTGACGATCGCCCGGTCGGCGCGGAGCAGCGCGTTGAGCAGGCTGGACTTGCCGGCGTTCGGCAGGCCGACCAGCGCGGCCCGTGCCCCCTGCCGGTAGACGATCCCCTGGTCGGCGGTTGCCAGCAGCGCTTCGACGGCGGCCAGGCCGTCGCGCACCGGCGGCAGCACCGCCTGCGGCTCGACGTCGTCCTCGGGAAAATCGACCAGGGCGGTGACATAGGCCAGCGGCGCGAGCAGCGCCTCCCGTACCCGGCGCACCTCGCCGGAGAGCCAGCCGCCGAGCTGGGCCTGGGCCAGCGCCAGGCCGGTGGCGGTCTTCGCGCCGATCACATCCAGCGTCGCCTCGGCCTGCGCCAGGTCGATCCGGCCGTTGAGAAAGGCGCGCATGGTGAACTCGCCGGGCTCGGCCTGGCGCGCCCCATGGCGCAGCACCAGCTCCAGCACGCGCCGGACGACCAGCGGGCCGCCGTGGCAGGAGATCTCGACGACGTCCTCAGCAGTGTAGCTATGCGGCGCGCGCATCAGCACCGCCAGCGCCTGGTCCACCGTCGCGCCAGTGTCGTCAACCACCCGGCCATAGCGCATCCGGTAGGGCTTCCACGTGCCAGGGCGGGCGGGGACGAAGAGGCGCGCCAGGATCGCGGCGGCATCCGGCCCGCTCAGGCGGACGATGCCGATGCCGCCCTCGCCCGGCGGTGTGGCGACCGCGGCGATCGTGTCGTCGTAGAGCATAGGCAGCATTATAGCACGCGGGGCCCGCGGCGTGCCGGCGCGAGTATGGTAAGATACGTGCGTTCCTTTAACGCTTCCTTAAAATGCGAACAATCAAAGAATAACCTGGCGCAAATATACTCCGCCCTACGTATCGCCCCCAAACGACGATGGGCCACGTCGCCCGTTTCGCGCCCCCGTCGCAGGCCGGTCGTGCCGGCGCGCAGGGCGACGCGCGCTGGCCGGCGTTTGCCCCAAGAAGGGAGTATGGACATGCCCGACAATGCATGCAACCGGCGCAGATTTCTTAAACTGGCGGCCGCGGCCGGGTTCGGCACGGTGCTGGCGGCCTGCGGAGCCGCCTCGACCGGCACACCCAGCGGCGCAGCCACCACCGCTCCGGCGGCGACCGCCGCGCCCGCCGCCACGGCGGCCCCAGCCGCTACGGCTGCGCCCGTCGCCACCGCCCCACCCGCGGCGCAGCTTCCGGCCCCACCGGCCCCTGGCCCGATCGACATCAAGGCGGCGGGCGGCATGGATGCACTCGTCGCTGCAGCCAAGAAAGAGGGCGAGCTGACAACCATCGCCCTGCCGCGCGACTGGCTGAACTACGGCGCGGTGATCGACAGCTTCAAGGAGAAGTACGGCCTGAAGGTCAACGAGCTCGACCCGAACGCCGGCTCCGGCGACGAGATCAACGCGATCAAAGCCAACGCCGGCAACACCGGCCCGCAGGCCCCGGACGTGATCGACGTCGGCTTCGCCTTCGGGCCGTCGTCCAAAGCCGAAGGGCTGCTCCAGCCCTACAAGGTCGCTACCTGGGACAGCATTCCGGCGAACGCCAAGGACCCGGACGGCTACTGGTACGGCGATTACTACGGCGTACTGGCCTTCGCGGTCAACAAGGATGTCGTCAAGGTCATTCCGGCGGACTGGAAGGATCTGCTCAACGCCGAGTACAAGGGCCAGGTCGCGCTCTCCGGCGACCCGCGCACCTCAAACCAGGCGATCCTCTCGGTCTATGCTGCGGCGCTGGCGAACGGCGGCTCGCTCGACGACGCCAAGCCAGGGCTGGATTTCTTCGCGAAGCTGAACCAGGCCGGCAACCTGGTGCCACTGATCGCCACCGAGGCGACCTTCGCCAGCGGCGAGACGCCGATTCAGATCGCGTGGGACTATCTGGCCCTCGCCGCGCGCGACAAGCTGGCCGGCAATCCACCCGCCGAGGTGCTGGTGCCGCCGTCCGGCGTGATGGCCGGCGTCTACGTGCAGGCGATCAGCGCCTACGCGCCGCACCCAAACGCCGCTCGGCTGTGGATGGAGCATCTCTACTCGGACGAGGTGCAGTTGATCTGGCTGAAGGCGTACGGCACGCCGATCCGCTTCCAGGATCTCGTGAAGAACAACAAGGTGCCGGCGGACGTACTGGCGAAGCGCCCATCGGCGGAGATCTACGCCAAGGCCGCTTTTCCGACGCTCGACCAGCTCACGGCGGCCAAGAAGGTGATCACCGAGGGCTGGGACGCCACGGTGAAGGCGGATATCAAGAAGAAGGGGTAGCCTTGCCCGGGCGTGCGTCGCGTATCGTTCGCTGAGCGATGGAGACGCACGCCGCACAGCGCACGACGCCTATGTCGCACATCGCGAAAGCCGAGGAAGGGCCGCTCGCCCCGGCCCGCGCGCCACGGCGGGCCTCCGCCCTGGCGTGGCTGGGCGTCGTGCCGTTCTTCCTGTTCAGCCTCCTGTTCATGATCCTGCCGGCGTGCGCACTGCTCGCCGGCAGCTTCCGCAACCAGGCCGGTCAGCTCACCCTGGAGAACATCGCCGCGCTCGTGCAGCGGCCGGACATCCGCGACGCCTACTGGCTCAGCATCAGCATCAGCGCGGTGACGGCGCTCGGCGGGGCGCTGTTCGGCCTGCTGCTGGCCTACGCCGTGACGCAGGGCGGGCTGCCGGGCTGGGCGCGGCCGATGCTCCTGACCTTCTCGGGTGTCGCGGCGAACTTCGCCGGGGTGCCGCTGGCCTTCGCCTTCGTCGCCACGCTCGGGCGCACCGGCCTGGTGACCGTGGCGCTGAACGCGCTCGGCTTCAACCTCTACCAGCACGGCTTCAATCTCTACACCTTCACCGGCCTGAGCCTGACCTATATGTACTTCCAGCTCCCGCTGATGGT
Source organism: Roseiflexaceae bacterium (assembly GCA_042408595.1). Classification (GTDB taxonomy): domain Bacteria; phylum Chloroflexota; class Chloroflexia; order Chloroflexales; family Roseiflexaceae; genus JBHOQX01. Next base: position 46,520 of record JBHOQX010000041.1, read on the forward strand.
CCTGGTGATCACGCCGGCGCTGGACGGGCTCAAGCGCGAGTGGCGCGAGGCGTCCGATATCCTCGGCGGGTCGGCCTGGCAGTACTGGCGCTACGTCGGCCTGCCGCTCCTGCTGCCATCGTTCCTTGGCGCGACGATCCTGCTCTTCGGCAACGCTTTCGGCGCGTACGCCACGGCCTATGCGCTCACCGGCGGCTCGCTCAACCTGGTGACGATCCTGATCGGCGCGCAGATCCGCGGTGATGTGCTGAACAACCCCAACCTGGGCTATGCTCTGGCGCTCGGCATGATCGTCGTTATGGCGGTATCGATCTTTGGCTATGCGCTGCTCCAGCGGCGGGCGGAGCGCTGGCTGCGATAGGCGGGAGCCGGCGAGCCAGACGGTCAGATGGTCAGATGGTCAGGCGATCTGCAATCACACCACGGGCTAGGGGCTGGAGGCGGGAAGGCTGTGACCGTTCCTCGTCTCCCCGTGTCAGCGTGTCAGCGTGTCAGCGCAAGGCGTGACCCAATGCGACGAACGTCATTTTGGCCATGGTTCTGGTTCGGCCTCGGCGTGGTGTATTTCATGCTGCCGCTGATCGCCACGCTGAACTTCTCGTTACGCGCCCGGCGCGGCGAGATCGGCCTGACGGCCTATCGCAACGTCTTCGCCGACCCGCAGTTCTACCAGACCTTCGGCTTCTCGGCGCAGATGGCACTCTGGACGATCCTGCTCAGCATCCTGCTGCTGCTGCCGACGGCCTACTGGATTCACCTGAAGCTGCCCTGGCTGCGACCGGCGGTCGAGCTTGTCACATTGCTGCCGTTCGTCATCCCCGGCATCGTGCTGGTCTTCGGGCTGATCCGCAGCTACGCCCGTCCGCCCCTCGCGCTGACCAACTCGACCGCCGGCACGCTGGCGCTGCTGGTAGCCGGCTACGTTGTCCTGTCCTTCCCATACATGTATCGCGCGATCGACGCCGGCCTGCGCGCAATCGACGTGCGGACGCTCACCGAGGCGGCGCAGAGCCTCGGCGCAGGCTGGGGGACGATCCTGTTCCGAGTGATCCTGCCGAACGTGCGAGTAGCGCTACTGGCCGGCGCGTTTCTGACCTTCGCGATCGTGATCGGCGAGCTGACGCTGGCGCAGTACCTCCTCGGCGGAACGCAGGCGTTCGGGCCATACCTGGCGCTGGTCGGGCGCAACAAGGCCTACGAGCCGGCGGCGCTGGCGATCATCAGCTTCGCGCTGATCTGGGCGGCGATCGGCGTGATCCAGCTCCTCGGCCAGGGGCGCGCGGCGCTCGGCCCGGGCGCCGCGCGCCCATCCGACACGAACGCCGCATGATCGTCGCCGATCTCGCGACTGATACCCGGACACAGCGCACAGAAGTCATATACCCTGTTTCGGGTGCCCGCATCGAGCCAATGTGTGTGATAGGTCATGCCGCCAGGCGGTACGCGAACGCCGCCTGAATGCGGCGCGACGTTCAGCGTGAGACATCAGATACGACCACCTTCGTTTCGTGAGCGAATCTGCATGGCCTTCCTCGAACTAACCGACATCCGCAAGACCTTCGGCGCGACGGTCGCCGTGGAGAGCTTCGACCTGCAGGTCGAACGCGGCGAATTCGTCTCGTTTCTCGGGCCGAGCGGCTGCGGCAAGACGACCACACTCCGCATGATCGCCGGGTTCGAGCAGCCGACCGGCGGCCGGATCACGCTCGACGGCGCGGACATCACGCGACGCCCGCCGAACCGGCGCAACGTTGGCATGGTCTTCCAGTCCTACGCGCTCTTCCCGAACATGACGGCGGCGCAGAACATCGCCTTTGGCCTGAAGCTGCGGAAAATTCCCCGGGCGGAGATCGACCGACGCGTGCGCGAGCTGCTGGCGCTGATCGGCCTGCCGGGACTGGAGCGGCGCTACCCGTACCAACTCTCCGGCGGCCAGCAGCAGCGCGTCGCGCTGGCCCGCGCTCTGGCCATCGAGCCGGCGGTGCTGCTGCTGGACGAGCCGCTCTCGGCGCTGGACGCCCAAATCCGCGTCGCGCTGCGCACCGAGATCCGCGCCATTCAGCGCAAGCTCGGCATCACGACGATTTATGTCACGCACGACCAGGAGGAGGCGATGGCTCTTTCCGACCGGATCGTGGTGATGAACCAGGGCCGGATCGAGCAGATCGGCACGCCATTCCAGATTTACAACTTCCCCGCCACGCCGTTCGTCGCCTCGTTCGTCGGCACGCTGAACCTGCTCAGCGCCAGCGTGGCGGACCCGGCCGCCGGCGCCCTCACAGTGGCCGGGCAGACGGTGACGACCAGCCGGCCGCTGGCCGGGCGGCACACTGGCGAGCGGGTGATGCTGGCGCTGCGCCCAGAGGTGATCGCGTTGGATGGCGCCTCCGACGCGGCGAACCGGCTGCACGGCACCATCGAAGATGTCGAGTTTCTCGGCTCGATCGTTCGCGTGCGGGTGCGCGTCGGCGGGGAGGTGCTGTCGTTCGACCAGTTCAACAGCCCGCGTCTGGCCGTGCCGCCGCACGGCGCAGAGGTGACGCTGGCCTTCCCCGCCGAGGCGGCCCTGGTGATGGACGCGCCGGCGGGGTAGAGCGCCGACTGCGCGTGGTGGAAGAGCATCGGCCGGATTCGGCTGGCTGCACGTGCCACCCCACCGTGCCCCCGAGACCGAGGACTTGCGGCCAGGAGATCGTCAGCCTACGATTTGGTTATTGGTCATTGAGGACGCTCAGCATCAGGCACATGCAACCTCGACCGACACGACTCCCATCGATGACGAACACCAGCGGCAAGCGCGCCAGCATCGTGACGAGCGCTTGTACGACTGGCATCGTCCAGCGCTCCAGGGTCATCTCGTCGTGCTTGAGCAAGCGGCACAAGCGCATCACGACGCGCTCGCCACAGGCGCGACCACCGAGCGCGTGCGCAACAATGTTGGGCAATTGAGCGTGCTGAGCGCCGACAATGCCGCAAATCAACAACGTCAAGGCGTGCAGCTGGCGGCGCTGGTGGCCAGAAGCACGCGGGGCGAGTTGCAGCAAACAGCGAGCTATGGCACGATACTGCCGGTACGTGTCGCGCATGAGTGGCTTTCCTTCGGGTGGTTGGTAGCGAACCTCGAAGGCGATCCTATCACGCCCGGTATGTGCTCCTTTCACCCCTGTTTTCCGAACATCCTTTCTGTACGGTAGTGAATACCTCGAAAAGATTCGTCTTTACCTGGTCACTTATTCCGATTGGTCTGCTATTGTCAGGGCAGTGGGGACTCTTCGTGTGGCTCTTCCCATCCCTCGCCGCGATGGATCCAGGATTACGCTACGGGGTTGTGACCTTACTCCATTTCATCTTGATAGCGATAGCACTCTGGCTGGAGCGGGGTCACTGGGATGATTTCTTCCTCACCCACCGAAATCTGAATCTGGCTCTGCGCAATAGCTTATGGATAGGCGTGGCTTTCGTGCCCATTGGCTGGCTCTATGCCCAATGGCGTCTCGGCGGCGTCTATTGGCTCCCCTGGCATGATTGGCTTTTCACGTTTCTCGCCGCGCTGATACCGGCAGGGTTACAGGAAGAGCTAGCGTATCGCGGCTTTCTCCTTGGTCTGACACAGCGCTGGAGGTTCTCGCCGGCGTGGGCCATATTGCTTGTGGGGCTGCTATTTGGGCCACTGCATCACAACCGTTACCTCTGGCGTGGCGATTTTCTTACACTGGCCATAGTGACGACCTTCGGCTTTGTCGCAGCTTGGCTAACGTTGAAAAGGCGAAATGTGGCGGGGGCGATTATTGGACATACGGCGATGAATTTCCTGATCTTTCTTTTCATCGGCGGAAAGGTGACAACACTGTGATTGAGATAACCGCTAGATCGCTCGCCGAACATCCGCTGCAGTCGAACCGCCTCCGCTGGCGCTGCGGCGGACGGCTGCGCTGGTATGTGCAGTGGCAACACCGCTTCGAAGGCATGAGGACGGGCCCAGCGCTCCACCGCCCGAACGTTCACCATGCGGCATCTAGCCACGACCGCGTTGTAGAGCATCGTCAGACCTGCCGCGTCTGGACATGCGCAACCGGATACGCGCCACAAGACGTGGCAGGTCTACAAAGCAAGATACTCTGCCACCAGCGGCGCGAGCCGCCGCGAGGCGCGGTTCGCCTCGTAGAGATGGCCGCGCAGCGAGTGGGTGTAGCCGATGAAGTAGAGCCCGGGAAAGGCGGTGCGCGCGCCCGACGGAAACGCCGGCTCGCCCCGCGCGTCGAGCGCGCCGGGGACGTGGAGCAGCCCCGGCAGCCCGCTGCGGTAGCCGGTCGCGGCGATGATCACGTCGAACGCTCCCTCGCTGCCGTCGGCGAAGACGGCGCCCTCCGGCGTCAGCCGCGTCACCGCTGGGCGCAGCGCCAGCGCGCCGCGTTTCAGCGCGGCAACAAACCCCATGTCGATCACCGGAACCGACGATGTCGCATACGGCAACCAGGCCGGCGCGGGCATCCCGTAGCGCGTCAGGTCGCCCAGCACGGCACGGGCGGTCAGCCGTCCCAAACGGTCGGCCAGCCCGGTGGGAAGCCTGCTCAGGAGCATGCCAGTCCGCTGCACCGGCACCCCGAATGGATCGCGCGGCACGACCGGCGGCGGCGTGCGGATGGCGACGGCGACCGCCGCGCCGTGCTCTGCCAAGTCGGCGGCGATCTCCGCGCCGCTGTTGCCCAGCCCGACGACCAGCGCCCGTTTGCCAGCGTATTCCTCAGGGTTGCGGTATTCATGTGAATGCAATAGAGCGCCATGGTACAGTTCGCGGCCCGGCCAGGCCGGAAGCACCGGCTCATGGTACTGCCCGGTTGCGATGACCACGGCCCGGGCGCGCCAGGGTCCACAGTCGCTCTCCACCAGCCAGCGCCCGCCCTCGCAGGGGCGGATGGCCCGCGCCGCGCACCCGGCGATGATTTTCAGGTCGAAGTGGCGGGCGTAGTCGCACAAATAAGCGGCATAGCGGTCGCGGGGCATGTAGCGCGGCTCGTTGGCGGGGATGGGGTAATGCGCCAGGCCGGAGAGCTCACGGACGGTATGGAGGCGCAGCCGGTCGTAGCGGCGCTCCCACGTCCCGCCGATGCGACTGTCGCGGTCGAGCAGCACAGGGTCGAGCCCGGCCTTCCGCATCGCACCAGCGGCGGAAAGCCCTGCTGCCCCGGCGCCGACTATCATAATCGCGACATCGGGCATGGCGCATCCGTTCAGGGAGGTTGGCCAGCGCGCAAGCGTGTCGACCACCGATTCAAGCGCCGTCGCAGCGATGCCAGGGCACATCGCACGCACCGCGACGCCGCGCAGCGCGCTACTCGACGGTGATCTCCGCCACCGATGGGACAACGTGTGTCGGGCGGTAGGTGTAGCGGGCGACGTCTTCGGCGCGGGTGACGCCGGTCAGCACCAGGATCGTCTCCAGGCCGCTCTCGATCCCGCCGATGATATCGGTGTCCATCCGGTCGCCGACCATCACCGACGACTCGGAGTGCGCGCCGAGCGTGCGCAGGGCGTTGCGGATCATCAGCGGGTTCGGCTTGCCGATGAAGTACGGCTGCACCCCGGTCGCTGCAGCGATCAGGGCCGCCACCGCGCCGCAGGCCGGCACCAAGCCGCCCTCGCCAGGGCCAGAGACGTCGCGGTTGGTCGCGATGAAGCGCGCCCCGGCCGCCACAAAGCGCATCGCCTGCGTGATGCGCTCGAAGCTGTAGGCCGTCGTCTCCCCGAGCACAACGTACTCCGGCGACTGGTCGGTGATGATGTACCCTGCGTCGTGCAGAGCGGTCGTCAGGCCGCTCTCGCCGATCACGTAGGCCGAGCCGCCGGGATGCTGCTTCTGCAGAAACTGGGCGGTCGCCATCGCCGAGGTGAAGATCGCGTCGCTCGGCAGGTCCAGCCCGATGCGCTGGAGGCGAACACTCAGGTCGCGCGGCGTGTAGAGCGAATTGTTGGTCAGGACGAGAAAGCCGGCGCCCGCCGCGCGCAGCCGCCGCAGGAACTCGTTGGCACCGGGGATCGGCTGCGAGCCGAACACCAGCACGCCATCCATATCGATCAGGTAGCTCTTGGGCATGGTTTTTGAAGCAGGGCGAAGGATGCAGGACGGTGGACAAAGGACGAAAGCGGGCCTGGGCCAGGATCAAAGTCGTACCACATCGGTATGACCGCCGTTGCTCCTGCGTCCTTCGTCGTTCGTCGGTGGACGGTGGACATAGACGACGGATAGCAGTCACCCTGTCACCTGGTCATCGTGTCATCGTATCACCCTGTCACGGCCTCACCGCGTCACCGTCCGCCCGCTCGGCACGATCCCCTTGCTGCCGAAGCTCTTGCCGCTGGCGCGCGGGGCGACGACCACGTTGCGCCCGAGGCGCGCCCCGGGCGGCACCTCGACCCGCCGCCCCAGCAGCGTCAGGCCGGTGTTAAGAAGCTCTGGGTTCGACGGATTCGGCGTGTTGTCGTCGCCATCTCCGACCACCGCCTTCTCCCCGATCACGCACTGCTTGTCGACGATCGCCCGGTCCACCACCGCCCCCGGCTCGACCACCGTGTCGGTCAACAGGATCGAGTCGCGCACCACGGCCCCCTCAGCAACCACCACCCCCGGCGCGATCACCGAGCGTGTGACCTCGCCGTAGATCCGCGCGCCGTCGCACAGCAGGTTGCCCTCGGCCCGCGCCCCCGTGCCGATCAGCACCGCCGGCCGCATCTCGCTCTGGGTATGGATGACCCAGTCCGGCTCGTACAGATCGAGGGCCGGCGTCTCCACCAGCAAGGCCATGTTCGCCTCATAATACGCCTGCACCGTGCCGACATTCGCCCAATAGCCCTGGAAATGGAACGACGCCACCTCCGTCTGCCGCACCAGCCGCGGCATGATCTCGCGCCCGATATTGGCTTCCGTGCCGCCGGCCAGCACCTCGAGCAGAAAGCTCTTGCGGAAGGCGTAGACACCCATCGAAGCCAGGCTGAAGCGGGCGCGGCGCGGCTTCTCCTCGAAGCTGGTCACCGTGCCATCGGCATCCAGCCCGACAATGCCGTAGCGATTGGCGTCGTGCGGGCTGACCGAATGGACCGCCAGGGTCACATCCACGCCGCGCTGCTCATGGAGCCGCAGCATCGGCCGGTAGTCCATCTTGTAGATATGGTCGCCGGAGAGCACCAGCACGGTATCCTCCGGCTGGTCGGACATCCAGTCGAGGTTGGCTCGCAGCGCGTCGGCGCTGCCGCGCTGCCACTCCGCGCCAGACTGGCTGACATACGGCTGGAGTAAGTGGACACCGCCGATCGACCGGTCGAGGTCCCACGGCTTGCCGATGCCGATATGCTGCTGAAGCGAGCGCGGCTGGTATTGTGTGAGCACGCCGACGTTGTAGATGCCGGAATTGACGCAGTTCGAAAGGGTAAAGTCGATGATGCGGTACTTGCCGGCGAACGGCACGGCAGCCTCGGAGCGCTCGGCGGTGAGGACGCTCAGCTCCGGCCCGGCGCCCCCGGCCAGGATCATGGCGAGTGTGCGCGGCATAACTCACCCACTTTCGATGCAACGTTCAGAGTGCAACGTGCAGAGTTGCGTTCTGTTGGCATCCGCGCCCCGCATCTCCGCCTTCCATGAGGACAACGTTCAGGGTGCGCCTTCCCCTAACCTTTGCACTCCAAACGCCGCGCTCCGAACGCTGCGCTCTCAGATCGTCTCCCCCGACGGCACCTCGTTCGCCGGGAAGGCGTCCTCCTCGCGGTCGGCGTTGATCACGACGTTGCGGCCGATCCGCAGGCCGGGCGGAATCCGGGCGCCCTTGCCGACGACGGTGATGCCGGTGTTGATCTTGTCCGGCTCCAGCTTGTTCGGCGTGTCGTCGCTGCCGCAGCCGAGCTGCACCCCCGCGCCGACCGTCACGTTCTTGTCCACGATCACCCGGTCCAGCACCGCGCCGGGGCCGATCCATGCGTCGTTCATCACCACGCTGTCGCGCACGATCGCACCAGGCGAGACAAACACCCCCGGCGAGAGCACCGCATGCTCGACCCGGCCGCGGACGACGCACCCGTTGCAGATCATGCTCTGCGCCACGCGCGCCTGTGGGCTGATCTTGGCCGGCGGGCGCTCTTCGCTGCGCGTGCGGATGACCCAGTTCGGATCGTAGAGGTTGAGCGAGTTGTCGGGGTTGAGCAGATCCATGCTCGTCTCCCAGTACGACTGGATCGTCCCGACATCGACCCAATAGCCATCGAACGGGTAGGCCATCACCCGGTCGTTGCCGACCATCGCCGGGATGACATCCTTGCCGAAATCGACCCGCGAGCCGCCCGCGCCGTTCGAGAGCCGCGCCCGCAGCACCTCGACCGAGAAGACGTAGATGCCCATGCTGGCCAGCGTGCCCTTGTCGCGGTTCTTCGGCTTCTCGGTGAACTCGACCACCTCCATCGCTTGGTTGGTCGTCATGATCCCGAAGCGATGCGTCTCCTCCAGCGGCACGTGCATGACGCCGACGGTCAGATCGGCGCGGTGCCGCTGGTGGTACTCGATCATCGCGCTGTAGTCCATCTTGTAGATATGATCGCCGGAGAGGATGAGCGCGAGATCGGCGCGGGTCTCCTGCAAGTAGCTCAGGTTCTGGTAAACGGCGTCGGCCGTACCCTTGTACCAGCTTTCGTCGCGGCGGCCCTGGTAGGGCTGGAGCAGGCGGACGCCGCCACGGTTCCGATCGAGGTCCCACGGCTTGCCATTGCCGATGTGGTCGTTCAGCGAGTGCGGCCGGTACTGGGTGAGGATGGCGACGTTGAAAATGCCGGAGTTGACACAATTGGAAAGCGTGAAGTCGATGATGCGAAACTTGCCGGCGAACGGCACCGAGGGCTTGGCACGCTTTTCGGACAGCACGCTCAGGCGCGTTCCCTCGCCCCCGGCCATGATCATGGCGACGACTCGCACGGAGACCTCCACAGCTTCAGCGGGCGCGGAGTAGGCGACCACGGCGCGGCCTGGACAGGTTGAGCATCAGACGTGGCTTCACTATACCATATGGTGCGGTGGCTGTCACCTGTCTGGCCAGAACGAAAAAACGGAACCCCGTGTGGGGTTCCGCTCTTCAGCCTGGTGGGCGATACTGGACTCGAACCAGTGACCTCATCGGTGTGAACGATGCGCTCTAGCCAGCTGAGCTAATCGCCCGTGCGCCGCTCAGTATAGCACAGACGCGGCGATCCGCCAAACGCGGCCTACTTGGTCTCACGATACAGGACGTGCTTGCGAAGGATCGGGTCGTAGCGGCGCAGCTCCAGCCGGCTCGGGTCGTTCTTGCGATTCTTCTGGGTGGTGTACGTATGGCCGCTCTCGGTGCTGCGCAGCTTGATGATGATACGGTTGCCCTTTTTGCTTGCCATCTGCTGTGTTCCCCTGGACCGTTGCACGCACTGATGCGCTCTGCTCACTGCGCCTATTGTAGCAGCAAATGGCGACGCTGGCAAGCCTATGGACAGCGCCCGCGCCCCGTGGTACCATACCTGTGACGGGCACATGGAGGACGGTATGGGCTACGCCGAGCACGAGCGCCGCGCGCAGGAGGAGACGCCCGGTGTCATCCGTTGCGGTGTGCTGACGATCAGCGACACCCGCGCGCCGGAGACCGACACCAGCGGCGCGGCGATCCGGGCCGCGCTCGAAGGCGCCGGGCATGCGGTCGCGCAGTACGCGGTGGTGAAGGACGAGCCGGCACAGATCGTCGAGCTGGTGCGCACATTCATCGCCAGCGGCTGCCAGGTGATCATCACCAACGGCGGCACCGGCATCGCCCGGCGCGACAGCACGTTCGAGGCGATCGACGGGCTGCTGGAGAAGCGCCTGCCCGGGTTCGGCGAGATCTTTCGCATGCTGTCGTACCAGGACATCGGACCGGCGGCCATGCTCTCGCGGGCGACAGCCGGGGTCTGCGCGGGGGCGCTGATCTTCTGCCTGCCCGGCTCGCCCGGCGCGGTGCGACTGGCGCTGGATAAACTCATCGTGCCGGAGCTGCGGCACCTGGTGTGGGAGACGATCCGTCAATGAGCGCCAAACAGATCATCAACTGGCCGTTTCTGCTGCTCATCCGCGGCTACCAACTGTTTATCCGCCCCGCCCTGCCGCCGAGCTGTATCTACACGCCCGGCTGCTCGACGTACATGTACCAGGCGATCGAGAAATACGGCCTGTTCAAGGGCGGCTGGCTTGGCCTCAAGCGCCTGGCGCGCTGCCATCCGTGGGGCCGGGGCGGGTATGACCCCCTCTCTTGAGTTGCCATTGACGAACGATCCAAGCTTTCGTCCTTCGTCTTTCGTCCGGAGCGTTCCGTCATGTCGCCTTTGCCAGATAATCCCACACCGCCTCTTCGACGGTGAGCGCGCCAGCCAGCACCGGCTCGCGATAGCGTTCGATGAAGCGAAACAGGCGCGGCCGAGCGGTGCAAAACTCATCGTAGAGCAGGGGAGCAATCGGCCCGCTGTCGGTGAGAAAGCCGCTGGCGTGGTAATCGCGCGCGGTGCAGAGCCGGTCGTACGACACACGCTGGAGCGCGGCGCACCAGCGGCCATCGCCCCACTGAAGCCGGGCATAGCAGGCGCGCACATCGCCGTCGAACGGCAGCCCGACCGCCCCGGCGTTCACCACCAGCGTTCCGTCCACTGAGCGGATGAGCGGACGGTGCGTATGCCCGCAGCAGAAGACCGCCGGCGCGGGCGCGATCTGCTCCCGCAGCGTCGCATCCGGCGTCTCGGTCAGGATGTTGTCGCGGTTACCGCGCATCGAGGCGTGGACGACTCGCACTTCGCCGCCGTCTGGCCCTTCCAGACGGACGACCTCCGGCATCTCCGCCGTGACCCACAGCGCCGGCCCGAGTTGGCGCACCGTCCAGCGCACATTCTCGCGCACCGCCCCTTCCAGCCCGGGGCGGCTGGACGGATCGCGCGCCACGTCGAGGACATAGTCCTCATGGTTGCCGCGCAGCACTCGCCAGCCATCGCGCTCGCGGCGCTCCAGCACGAAGGCCAGGCACGCCGGCGAGCACGGCCCGCGGTTGATGATATCCCCGGTGACGACTGTGATATCTGGCTGCCAGCGCGCCACATCGGCGGCGACCGCCTCCAGCGCGGCGAAGTTGCCGTGGATGTCGCCCAGGACGGCGATCTTCATGCGCACGATGAATAGCGAACGGTATATGATGAATGAAAGCGGGAGCGAGTGGTCGTCGGCGCGCAGCACGCAGCATGCTTCGTGGTGGGCCGCCCAGGACTCGAACCTGGAACCCAGTCGTTATGAGCGACGCGCTCTGCCATTGAGCTAGCGGCCCACTGCGCCACTATCGTACCACGCGCTCCGGCGGCGTGCAAGCGACCCGTGGTAGAATACCCCACTGGAGTATCCAAGGATGAGGGCGGCATGGCAGGCGAGGTGCGGATCATCCCGCTGCGGGGTATTGGCGAGGTGCGCCCCGGCGATGACCTGGCAGAGTTGATATTCGCGGCGCTGGCGCGGCAGGGGCTGGCGCTCGTGTCTGGCGACGTGCTGGTGGTGACCCAGAAGATCGTCTCCAAAGCCGAGGGGCGGCTCGTCGATCTGGCGGAGGTTGAGCCGTCCGCCTTCGCTCGCGTGGCAGCGGCGCAGGGGAACAAGGATCCCGCGTACTACGAGATCGTGCTGCGCGAGAGCCGCCGGATCGTGCGGATGGACCGCGGTGTACTGATCACCGAGACGCGCCACGGCCTGATCTGCGCCAATAGCGGCGTGGACGAGTCGAACGTCGCCGGCGGGAAGGTAGTGACGCTGCTGCCGCTCGACCCGGACGCCTCGGCGTCCGGGCTGCGCGCGGCGCTGCGCGAGCGCACCGGGGTAGACGTGGCGGTGATCATCTCCGACACCTTCGGGCGGGCCTGGCGCGAGGGGCAGGTGAATGTGGCGATCGGCGCGGCGGGCATCGCCCCGATCGCCGACTACGCCGGCGTCGCCGACCGGCACGGCATGACGCTGCGCGCCTCGGCGATCGCCGTGGCCGACGAGCTCGCCGCCGCCGCCGAGCTGGTGATGGGCAAGATCGACCACGTGCCGGCCGCGCTGATCCACGGCTACGCCTTCCAGCCATCCGACGCCGGCGCGCAGGCGCTTATCCGCGCGCCCGAGCGGGACCTGTTTCGATGAGCAGGACGATGAGACACGGAGACAGCGAGACGAGGAAGCCAGGAGACGAGGCGGCCAGGGAACAGGGAGCAGGCCGGTCTCCGCTTCTCCCCTCCGCCTCTCCACCCGATCCCGCCGGTGGCCGGTGGCCGGTGGCCGGCGGTCTTTCCGCCATCATCCGCGGCCGCCGCTCGGTGCGGCGCTTCCGCCCGGAGCCGGTGGCGCACACGATGCTGCTGGAGATTCTGGAGGCGGCCCGCTGGGCCCCCTCGCCGCATGGCCGCATGCCGTGGCGCTTCGCCGTGCTGACGGAGGCCGCGCCGAAGGAGCGCCTGGCCGCCGCGATGGGCGCGGCGTGGCGGCGGCAGCTGGCCTTCGACGGCCAGGACGCCGCCACGATCGAGCGGCGCGCCCGCGCTTCGCACGCGCGGATCACCGGCGCGCCGGCGCTGATCGTCCCCTGTCTCTACCTGGCCGACCTGGACATGTACCCGGACGAGGCGCGCAACGCCGCCGAGGCGACCATGGCCATCCAGAGCCTGGGTTGCGCCGTGCAGAACATGCTGCTCACCGCCTACGCGATGGGGCTGGACTCGGGCTGGATGTGCGCGCCCCTCTTCTGCCCGGAGATCGTCGCCGGGGCGCTCGGGCTGGCGCCGGGGCTCACGCCGCACGCCCTGATCACCATCGGCTACGCCGCCGCGGACCCGGCGCGCCGCGAGCGGCTGCCGCTGGAGGATCTGGTGGTGTTGTGGGAGTGATTCGGGGCGGTGGACGATGCAGCAGGATCGATGGGACACGATGACAAGATGAGATGTGAGGCCGCGGTTCTGCCCCTTTGTTCAGTGTCCTACACATTATGGACCACGCACGATGACCGATATCCGCCCTATTCCCCCCACCGACGCCGAAGCGTTCGCACGGAAGGCGTTCAACGCCTATCCGGTCCTGGGAGCGCCAGGCGCCGAGCGCATCGCGCGCTTCGCCGAGCGCATGGCGAAGCCCGACCCGCTCGTGCATCTCTACGGCTGTTACCGCGACAGACGGCTGCTCGGCGGCATGCGCATGTTCGACTTCACCATGAACGTCTTCGGCGAACTGCTGCCGGCTGGCGGCGTCGGCTTTGTGGCGACCGACGTCTCGCACAAGAAGCAAGGGGTCGCCCGCGATCTGGTGCGCGGCTTTCTGCGGCATTATCGCGAAAAGGGCGCTCCGCTGGCCATTCTTTACCCCTTTCGTTTCGACTTTTACCGCGCCATGGACTTTGGTTACGGCACGAAGACCCAGCAGTTCCGCCTGCCACCGGCACGTTTCCCCTGGCCTGATCGCCCGGCGCCCCGCCGTGCTGGACGCGCTATGCGACGCGCCCGAGAATCGCATCGCCGGTTATTTCGAGGAGGGTCAGTTAGCTACTTCGTTTTTCAGTTCAAGATGGGCGACGCGTTCATCTACGACAATATCGAGATCCGCGGGTTGATCTACGAGACGCGCGAGGCGCTCGCCGGTCTGCTGGCCTTCATCAACGTACAGGCCGACCAGGTGCGCAATGTCGTCTTCACGACCCAGGATGAACACGTCCACTACCTGCTCGACGACCCGCGCAACGGCAGCCTAGGGTGTAAGTATCAGGGATCAGGGGCCAGCCTGGCTCTGACCCCGACCCCTCTCCAGAGCGGAGCAATCAGATGATCGTTGTGCTTGCGGGCGGTGTGGGGGCGGCCCGCTTTCTCGAAGGGGTGGTGCAGGTCGTGCCGGCGGCGGAGGTGACGGCGATCGTCAACACCGGCGATGATTTCATCCACTACGGCCTGCATATCTCACCCGATCTCGATATCGTGACATGCACGCTGGCCGGCGAGATCGACCAGGTCCAGGGCTGGGGCATCGCTGGCGACACCGACGAGTGCATGCGCTGGCTGGTGCGGCTCGGCGGGCCGGCCTGGTTCAAGCTGGGCGACCGCGACCTGGCGCTGCACATCCGCCGTACCGAGCTGCTGCGCGCCGGCTGGCCCCTCAGCCGGGTGGCCGATGCCTTCCGCCGGGCGCTCGGCGTCGCCGTGCGCATCCTGCCGATGAGCGATGACCCGGTGGCGACCTACATCGACACGCCGAATGGTCATATCCACTTCGAAAATTACCTAGTCGAGCGGCGGGCGCAGGATGAGGTGCGCGGCATCGTGTTCCGCGGCGCGGCGGACGCCCGGCCCGCGCCCGGGGTGCTGGAGGCCATTCTCGAAGCCGATGCGGTGCTGATCGCCCCGAGCAACCCGATCGTCAGCGTTGGCACGATCCTGGCGGTGCCAGGGGTGCGCGAGGCGCTGCTGGCGACCGGCGCGCCGGTCGTGGCGGTCAGCCCGATCGTCGGCGGGGCGGCGATCAAGGGGCCAGCGGCCCCGCTGCTGCGTGCGGCGGGCTACGAGGTCTCGGCGCGTGGCGTGGCAGCCTGCTACCAGGAACTGGCCGATGCGCTGGTGATCGACACGGTGGACGCCGCGCTGGCGGACGACATCCGCGCGCTCGGCCTGCGCGTTGTCGTCACCGATACGATCATGCGCGGCCCGGCGGAGAAGCGCGCCCTGGCCGCAGCGGCGCTATCCGCGGGCGGGGAAGTGAGAAATGGATAATGAAAAACTGATGATGAAAAGCGGCCGTATGATGAATGCGGACAAAAGATCGATATTCATACCTTCCCTGATCATTGTTTTTCGTTTTCAATTATGCACTGTACACTTTAACTGCACACTATCCGCCCCATGACCATCGCGCTTGTTCCCGTTAAATCGCTCGGCCAGGCGAAACAGCGGCTCGCTCCTGCGCTGGATGGGCCCGCGCGCGCGGCGCTGGTGCTGGCGATGCTCGATGATGTGCTCGGGGCGCTGCGCGGCGCGCAGGCCGTGTCGGAGATCGGCGTGATCAGCGCCGACCCGGCGGTGCTGGCGCGGGCGGCGGCGCCGGGCGCGCACCCCCTGCCCGACCACGCGGGCGACCTGAACGCGGCGCTGACGAGCGCCGCCGCACAGGTCGCGCCGGGCGCTGACGCGCTCCTCGTTCTGCCGGCGGACGTGCCGCTGGTGACATCCGGCGAGATCGACCGGCTGATCGCCGCAGCGCCGGCCCGTGGCGCGCTGATCGTTCCCTCGGGCGACGGCGGCACCAACGCGCTGCTCGTGCGCCCGCCGCTCGCGCTGCCGTTCCGCTTCGGGCCGGACAGCCTGGCGCGCCACGCTGCCGCTGCGCGGGAGCAGGGGCTTCCCCTGCGCGTCTATCACACCCCCGGCCTGGAACGCGACATCGACCGGCCGGAGGACCTGGTCTGGCTGGCGGCGGCCGGCGGCGAGACCACCGCCGCCCGCGTGCTGCGTTCACTTCAGGTTGTGGAGATGATGGCGGTCGTGTAGCCTCGCGACGGACGCCGGGTGGCGGATGATCGACGACAGACGATAGGAGATAGACATCACCTTAGTAACACAGCAACCGGAGTCTTCCATGGGCATCATCGGGTACGCCGCCGCGCTCGAGCAGTTCGGCCCGAACGAACTGCTCGACTACTGCCGTCTGGCGGAGCGGCAGGGCTTCCGCGGCGTGATGGCCGCCGATCATTTTCAGCCGTGGGTGCCGCAGCAGGGGCACAACGGCTTCGTCTGGTCCTTCATGGCGGCGCTCGGCGCGACGACCAGCGAGCTCACCTTCGGCCCCGGCGTTACCTGTCCGTCGTTCCGCTACCACCCGGCGGTCGTGGCGCAGGCCGCAGCGACGCAGGCGGCGATGACCCCCGGGCGCTTCTGGCTCGGCCTGGGCAGCGGCGAGGCGCTGAACGAGCATGTCGTCGGTGGTGTGTGGCCGGAGCCGCATGTCCGCCTCAAGATGATGCAGGAGGCGGTCGAGATCATCAAGAAGCTATTTACTGGCAAGGTCGCACGGCACGACAACGGGCGCTATTTCACCATGGAGCGCGTGCGCCTGTGGACGCTGCCGCCGGAGCCGGCGCCGATCTACATCGCCACCGCCGGGCCGGTGACGGCCGAGTGGACCGGCGCGCACTGCGATGGCCTGATCACGCCGGGCGCGAGCCTGGAGAAGCTGCAGATGCTGCTCGACAAGTTCGCCGAGGGCGCGCGCGCGGCAGGCAAGAACCCCGAGACAATGCCGAAGCTCCTCCAGTTGCATATGTCCTGGGCGACGACGGAGGAGGAAGCCATGCAGAACGCGCTGCGCGAATGGCCCAACGGCGGCATGCCCTTCCCGAAGCAAGACATCCGCTCGCCGGAGGACTTCGCCGAGATCGCGAAACTGGTGCGTCCGGAGCATTTCAAGAACCGGATGCTGATCTCGCCGGACCTGGACGAGCACCGCGCCTACATGCAGCGGTTCATCGACCTGGGCTTCACCGAAATTCACGTCCACAATGTCGGGCGCAATCAGGAGGCGTTTATCCGCGCTTTCGGCGAGCATGTTATTCCGCGGCTGCGCTGGTGACAGCAAGGCGGTTCGAACACGGCACGTATAGGAGCAATGCAAGCATATGACGACGAAACTCTCAGAGCGGGCGCGCGCGTTTCTCGCGGAGCCGCGCTTCGGCGTCTTGGCGACGATCAACGCCGATGGCACGCCGCAACTGACCACGATGTGGTACGAGCTGCAAGGCGATGAGATTCTGATGAACACCGCCGCCGGGCGGTTGAAGGAGCGGAATCTACGGCGCGATCCGCGTGTCGCCCTGTGTGTCGAAGACGGCTACCGCTACGTGACGCTCAGCGGGCGGGTGCGGCTGATCGACGATCAGGAGACGGCCCAAGCCGACATCTATCGGCTGGCGCTACGCTACCACCCCAAGGAGAAAGCCGACGAGATGGCGCAGGACTTCCGCAAGCAACACCGGATCACGATCCGGATGACGATCGAGCGTGTCAGCGAGCACTTGGAGTGACGCTCGCTCGTCTCCGAGCATCCACGCTTCGGCTTAACCGACGGGCGGTCGTCTCGACCGCTGCACGATCCTCACACAGCAAGCAGCGAG
The DNA here is from genome assembly GCA_042408595.1 of Roseiflexaceae bacterium. GTDB lineage: Bacteria > Chloroflexota > Chloroflexia > Chloroflexales > Roseiflexaceae > JBHOQX01. Next base: position 63,703 of record JBHOQX010000041.1, read on the forward strand.
CAGCCAGGGAGCCACGCATGCCGATCCCAGCGCGCGGCCTGCCGCCTGATGCGATTCTAACCACGCTGGCGGCCTACAAGCAGCATGACCTGCCCTGGCGTTCTGGGCGGGCGCTGGCCTACATCTACGACCCGGGGCAGGAGGCGCGCGATCTGCTGGCCCGCGCCTACACTCTCTTTCTGATCGAAAACGCGCTCGACCCAACATCGTTTCCAAGCATCTTGCGGCTGGAAACCGAGGTGGTGCGCATCGTCGCCGAGCTGCTGCGCGCCCCCGAGACCGCGGCGGGCAACTTCACCAGCGGCGGTACCGAAAGTATTCTCCTGGCGGTCAAGGCGGCGCGCGACTACGCCCGCGCCATGCGCCCCGGCCTGGCCGAGCCGGAGATGGTGCTGCCGCGCACGGCGCACGCCGCCTTCCACAAGGCCGCCGCGTATCTCGGCGTGCGCCCGGTGGTCGTGGAGTTCGACCCGGCGACCTTCCGCGCCGACCCGGCGGAGGTCGCGGCGGCGATCACCGACCGGACGATCTTGCTGGTCGCGTCCGCGCCGTGCTACTCGCACGGCGTGATCGACCCGATCCATGAGCTTGGCGAGTTGGCGCTAGAGCGCGGCCTGCTGCTCCACGTGGACGCCTGCGTCGGCGGAATCCAGCTCTCGTTCATGCGGCGCGACGGCGTGCCGCTGCCGGATTTCGACTTCAGCGTGCCGGGGGTCACCTCGATCTCCGCCGACCTGCACAAGTATGGCTACGCCGCCAAGGGCGCGTCGGTGATCCTGTACCGCGACCGCGAACTGCGCAAATACCAGTTGTTCGCCAGCTCGGCGACGACCGGATACACGGTGATCAATCCGACGGTGCAGAGCAGCCGCTCCGGCGGGCCGGTCGCGGCGGCATGGGCGCTGCTGCACTTCCTCGGCGAGGAGGGCTACCGCCGGATCAACCGCGCCGTGATGGATGCGACCCGCCGCCTGATCGCCGGGGTGAACGCGACCGATGGGCTGCGGGTGCTGGGCGAGCCGGCGATGTCTATGTTCGCCTTCACGTCCGACACACTCGACCTGCTGCGGCTGGCGGATGTGATGAAGCGGCGCGGCTGGTACATCCAGCCGCAACTGCGCGCCGGGCGCTCCCCACTCAACCTGCACGTCTCGGTGACCCATGCGACCGTGCCGCACGTGGACGCCTTTCTCGCCGCGCTGCGGACGAGCGCCGCCGAGGTCGCGGTGGCGGGGCCGGGGCCGGGCGAGACCGACATGGCCCGGCTGCTGGCCGACCTGGCCGCGCTGCCTCCGGCGGAGACCTACGCCGGGATCGCCGCTGTGGCCGGGCTGGAGGGGGGTGCGCTGCCGGATGAGATGTCCCCGGTCAACGCCGTGTTGAACGCCCTGTCGCCCGACCTGCGCGACGCGCTGCTGCTGGAGTTCATCAACGGCTTGTATGCGTGAGCGGACGGACGCGGCGGCCCGTAGCGCGGGGGTGTGGCCGGCCGCAGCGCTTCACGCGGCTCTGGTTGGCGCGTGCGCGCCCCAACGAAGGGATGGAGGGGCGTCGCCCCGCCACACCTCCCCATACGCCTGGTTGGAATGCGGCAGCCACGCTCCCGCATGGCAGCCCGGCTGCCGCATTCCACCGGTGATCCTGCTGTACATCACCGCCCACCCCCGCGCAGCCCCGCCAACGCGATCAGCGCGGCGACGCCAAGCAGCACCGCCGAACCGAGCAGGCCGAGCGCCAGCCCGCCACGCATGTCGGCGATCAGGCCGGTGAGCGCCGGGCCGACCAACTGCCCAAACGCGAAGACCGCCGTCGCGTTGCCGGTGACCGCCGTCCAGCGCGCCGGCGGCAGCGTCGCTCGCACCTCCAGCGTGATCACCGTGATCACCGCCAGAAACGAGCTGCCGAACAGCACGGCCGACACGAGGAAGCTCCACCCGGCGGGGGCGAGCACCGGCAGCGCCGCGCCGAGCGTCAGCGCCGCGAGCACGGCGCAGAGCGCGAGCGGCGGGCGCGCCCGGCGAACGACCGGCCGCCAGGTGAAGCCGCTCGCCGCGGCGGCGACGCCCAGCAGCACCCAGAAGCCCTGCACCAGCCCCGGCGCGACGCCGATCGCGCGCAGGTAGGCGACGACGAATGTCATGTAGCCGATGTAGCCGAGGCCGAACAGGCCATAAGCGGTGAGCGCCGGCCAGAGGCGCAGGTAGTCCCCGGCGACGAACAGGCGCTCGCGGCGCACAGCCCGCGGCGGCGTGACGCGCCCGGCAGCCCGCAGCGGCGGCTCGACCAGCAGAAGCGCGCCGAGCCCGAGGACCCCGAGCGCCACCCAGGCCGCCTGCCAGCCCCACCCGAGCGGGCCGAGGATCAGCGGGAGCAGCGCGCCGGAGAGGGCGATACCGATCCCGGGGCCGGCGTAGTAGACGCCGATCGGCAGCTCGCTGCGGTGGCTCGAGTCGAGCGCCAGCACCACCGCCACGCCGGCGACGAAGATCAGCGCTCCGCCGACGCCGGAGATCGCCCGCCAGAGCATCAGCGGGGCGAAGGCCGGCAGCAGGCCGCTGGCGACCAGGCTCAGGCTGACGGCCAGCAGGCTCAGACGGATGACCCGCGGCGCGCCCCAGCGCGCCACCGCCGGCCCGACGAGCAGCGCGCCGGCCAGGTAGCCGGCGGCGTTGGCGCTGTTGGCCAGCCCGGCCTGGGCATAGCTCCAGCCGAGTTCGGCGCGCATCGGCGGGAGCAGCAGCGCGTAGGCGAAGCGCGCGAACCCCTGCCCGACCGCCGCCGCCAGGCTGACCAGCAGCGCGTTCAGCAGTAACGGCAGCCCCAGCGGCCGTGCCGCAGATGTTGTCTCCACACCAGTCTCCCGCCGCGGGCGCGGCGCCGGCGCCTCCTCCGCGGGCATGCGCGCCGGTACGCGCCGGCGCAGCCAGGCACACCTGCCAGTATACCGGCGGGGCGCGCCGGCTGGAAGGGACAATCGGGCGGAGACAATCGGGCATGGGCCACGCCTTGCGCAGGCACCGGGCATCGGCGATAATGAGCGCCCACATCCTCACTCGCCGTCGCCAGGAAGGCCCCCGGCGGGCGGCCGGCCAGCCGCCGCCCGCGCCGGCCCAGGATGCGTGGACGCAATGAAGCGGCTCGATCTGCTCCTCTGCACAAAGCTGGCACCGCCGCGGCCACAGCGCCGGCTGCTGCCCCGTCCGGCGCTCCACGCCCGCCTCCGCCGGGCGATGGAACATCGCCTGACGCTGGTGCAGGCCGGCACCGGCTACGGCAAGACCACGGCGCTGCTGGCCCTCGGCGATAGCGCCCCGCATCTCTTCTGGTACAGCATCGGCGAGGCGGACGCCGACGCCTACCAGTTCCTGCTCTACCTGATCGCGGCGTTCCGCACCCGCCTGCCAGGCATGTCCGACCTGCCGCTGGCGGTGCTGCAAGAGCAGCGCGGCGACCGCATCGCCGACCGGCCATTCGAGGCTGGGCACCCGGACGTGCAGGTCGCCACGATCGACGCACTGATCAACGCGCTGGCGCAGGCGATCAGCAGCCCGGCGGCGCTGGTGCTGGACGATTATCACTTCGTCGCCGACAACCCGCTGATCGACGGGCTGGTGCGGCGGTTCGTCGCCCATGCGCCACCCGGGCTCCATGTCGTGCTGGCGACCCGCCGCCCCCTGGCCTGGCCGGAGCTGGTGCGCTGGCGGGCGCGCGGCGAGGTGATCGAGATCGGGCGCGATGCGCTCGCGTTTCAGCCGGACGAGATCGCGCTCCTGTTTCAAGACGTTTACGGGCTGCCGCTGGCGCCGGAGGAAGTCGCCGCACTGGCCGACAAGACCGAAGGCTGGCCGATCGCGCTGCAACTCGTCCGGCAGGGGCTGGCCGAGGGCGCCGCCAGTGGCGTGGCCGAGCTGCTGGCGCGCGGTCCATCGTCGCTCGCCGCCCTCTTCAACTACCTGGCCGACGAACTGCTGGGCCGCCAGCCGCCCGAGATCGCGGCGTTTCTGTGCCAGACAGCGGTGCTGCGCGAGTTGACGCCCGCCGCGTGCGCCGCCGTCACTGGAAACGCGGCGAGCGCCACGCTGCTGGCCCGCATGCATGGGCTCGATCTCTTCGTGCTGGCGCTCGGCGAAGACCACTACCGTTACCACCACCTGTTCCACGATTTCCTGCGCCAGCAGGCCGCGACGGACCCGGCCGGCCAGCGTCTGTGCCACCGCCGCGCCGCGGCGTTCTTTCAGGCCCAGGGCGATGACGAAAGCGCGATCTATCACTGGCTGGAGGCCGGCGAGTTTGCCGCGGGCGCGGACGCGATCGCGCGGGCCGGCGAGGCCGTGCTGCGTGCCGGCCGGCTCGACACGGTTGCGGCCTGGATCGACGCGCTGCCGCCGGATGTGCTGGCCGACCAGCCGCTGCTCCAGACCTACCTGGGCGACCTGGCGCGCCTGCGCAGGCGGTTCGACGCGGCGCTGGACTGGTACGCCCAGGCCGAGCAGACCTGGCGGGCGTGTGGCGACCTGGCCGGGGCCAGCCGGGCGCTGCGGCGCCAGGCGCTGGTCTATCTCGACACTGTCCGCCCCGCCGAGGCCGAGAGCCTGCTGGAAGAGGCGCTGCGCCTGATCGACGGGAGCGCCGACCGCGCCGCGCGCGCCCGCGTCTTCGAGCTGCTGGCCGAGAACAAGCTCAACATGGGCCATCCTGAGCAGGCCGAGGCGTTGCTGGCCCAGGCGCGCGCCCTGCGCGCCGCCGGCCCGGCCGAGGATGCGCTGAGCGTTCGGGTGAAACTGCGCACCGGCCGGATCGACGAGGCCCAGCAGATTCTCGAAACCTGGGCCGCCGCCGAGCGCGACGAAGCGGCGCGCGGGCAGCTTCACCCGCCGCGGGCCCACCGCGAGACGGTGCTGCTCCTCTCGCTCATCCACGCGTTGCGCGGCCAGGGCGGGCCGGCGCTGGCACTGGCGCAGGAGGGTGTGGTGCTCGGCGAGCGGCTCGATGCGCCGTTCATCACGGCGGTAGCCCACATCCGCCTGGGGCACGCCTGGCAGGTCTCGCCGCCGGCGGACGGGCCGCCCGGCGCGCCGGTGGCCCAGGCGATCGGCTGGTATCAGGCGGCGATCGCCCTCGGCGACCGGCTCGCCGTGCGGCGGCTCCGCGCCGAGGCGATGTGGGGGCTCACCCGAGCCTACGGCTTCGCCGGCGACCTGGCGGCAGCCCGGCGCGCCGCCGCGGAGGGGGTCGACACCGCGCGCTGGGCCGGCGACCAGTGGATCGCGGCCCATACCGAGCTGGCATTGGGCGCGAGCTGCGTGCTGGCCGGGCGCGCTGACGAGGCGGTTGAGGTCCTGGCGCGCGTGCTGGACGCCTTCCGCGATTGCAGCGACCGCCTGGGGCGCGCCGCAGCCCGGCTCTGGCTGAGCCTGGCCTACCACGACCTCCAGCAGCACGAGCGCTTCGCCGCCTGCATCGACGACCTGCTGGCGCTCTGCGAGGCCCATGGCTACGAGTTTCTCGTCGCCGCGCCCTCGCTGCTGGCCCCGCCGGACGCGCGCCGACTGGCGCCGCTGCTGCTGGCGGCGCGGGCGCGCGGCATCCGGCCCGCCTATATCGCCCGGCTGCTGCACGCACTCGGTGTGCCGGAGGCGCCGGTGCATCCCGGGTACCAGTTGCGCGTGCAGACTCTGGGCGGGTTCCGTGTCTGGCGCGGGGCGGCCGAGATCGCCCCGCGCGCCTGGCAGCGCGACAAAGCCCGCCAGTTGTTCCAGGTGCTGCTCACCCGGCGCGGGCGCTGGCTCCAGCGCGAGGAGATCATCGAGTGCCTCTGGCCCGACCTGGCGCCCGACGCCGCCATCCGCGACTTCAAGGTCGCCCTGACCGCGCTGAACCGGGCGCTGGAGCCGCACCGCGGCGCCGATGCGCCGTTCGCGTTCGTGGCGCGCGAAGGCACAGCCTACCGGCTGCGCCCAGAGGCGGACCTCTGGATCGACGCCGTGGCGTTCGAGCAGGCCTGCACCACCGGGTTGCACCTGGCCGAGCACGGCGACCCCGAGGCGGCGCTCGCGCCGTTGCAGACCGCGCTCCAACTCTATGGCGGCGATTATCTCCCAGACGCGCGCTACGAGGACTGGGCCAGCGAGGAGCGCGAACGGCTGCTGCTGTTGTTCCTGCGCGCGGCGGATCGGCTGGCCGGCCTGCTGCTGGCGCGCCGCCGCTACGACGAGGCGCTCGACGTATGCCAGCGCATCCTGGCGCACGATCCGTGTTGGGAGAGCGCCCACCGCACGATGATCCTGGCCCACCTGCGCCAGGGGAACCGCTCCCAGGCGCTCCGGGCCTACCAGCGCTGCGCCGCCGCGCTTGCAGCGGAGCTCGGCGTCGCGCCGGCGCCGGCCACGACGGTGCTCCACGCCCAGATCGTGCGCGACCCGCCGGGCGGCGGCCCAGCGCCGCCGCCCGGCGAGCGGATGGACTGAAGCGGCGCATGCGCGCCGCTGCGCCTCGCGTCGTCATCCCTTCTCCGTGCGCTGCAACCGCGCTGTAACTCCCCTGCAACCGGCCGGTGATACACTGCGGCCATCGCCGTTGGCCGACGCATCGCGACACCCGGATTTCGCAGCCGCCTTCCATCCGGCTGGCAAGGGCAGGAGTTGGCGCATCGAGCGAGGGCGGGCGCCCCGACTCGCCGGTGGCCGGCCCGTCCGGGACGGACCGCACGAGGAGCGCCATGGCCCCGGAGACCGATGTCGTCTCGTTTGTCGTACGCTTCGTCTGCGAGGGGCGGCCCGCCGCCGGCGGGGTGGACAGCCCGCCGCCGGCCACGAGTTGGCACGGCACGATCCGGCACGTTCAGTCGGACGCCGAGCGGCGATTCACCCGCTGGGAGGACGCGGTCGCGTTTATCGCGCAGTACATCGCCATCGCGCCGGACCGACCCGCCTGAGCGGCGCGCCGGACGCGGCGGCCCGACACAGGGAGCAGCCTGCCATGAGCGACATTCCAGCCCTGCCCGGCATCTCCGCGCGGCGGATCGCCACACCGTGCCTGACCATCCACACCCGCTTCAGCGGCCCGGAGGATGGCTTCCCGGTGCTGTTCGTCCATGGCAACGCATCGTCGGCCACCTTCTGGGAGGAGACCATGCTGGCCCTGCCAGAGGGCTTGCGCGGCATCGCGCCGGACCTGCGCGGCTACGGCGGCACCGACGACCTGCCGATCGACGCAACGCGCGGCTGCGGCGACTGGGTGGACGACCTGTGCGCCCTGGCCGATGCGCTCGAGCTGGAGCGCTTCCACGCCGTCGGGCACTCGCTGGGCGGAGCGGTGCTCTTCAGCCTGCTGCCGGCGGCGGGCCGCCGCATCGCCTCGCTCACGCTCGTCGCCCCCGGCTCGCCCTACGGCTTCGGCGGCACCAGGGACCTGGACGGCACGCCCTGCTACGATGATTTCGCCGGCTCGGGCGGCGGGATCGTCAACCCGGAGTTCATCCGGCTGCTCAGCGAGGGGTACCGCGGCGACGACCGCCAGGCCGCGCCGCGGGTGGTGATGAACAGCTTCTACTGGAAGCCGCCGTTTCGCCCGGCGCGCGAGGAAGCGCTGCTTTCCGGCGTGCTCAGCGAGCGCACCGGGCCGGAGCGCTACCCCGGCGACTTCGTTCCCTCGCCGAACTGGCCGGGCGTCGCCCCGGGCCGCTGGGGGCCGATCAACGCCCTCTCGCCCAAATACCTCGGCGACAGCGTGCAGCGCTTCATCGCCAGCGGCCACAAGCCGCCGGTGCTGTGGGTGCGCGGCGCGGACGACCAGATCGTCGCCGACCGCTCGTTCTTCGACTTCGGCACGCTCGGGGCGTTGGGGGTCGTCCCCGGCTGGCCCGGGGACAGCGTGTTCCCGCCGCAGCCGATGGTCGGCCAGACACGCGCCGTGCTGGAGCGCTACCAGGCCGCCGGGGGGCGCTACGCCGAGCACGTGCTGGCCGACTGCGGCCACACGCCGTACCTTGAGCACCCCCAGGCGTTTATGGCGTTGCTGCGCGCGCATCTGGCCGCAACGTAGCGGCCCGCCGGCCCGGGCCGGCGCCCGGCATCGAGGAGATCAAGCAAAGGGGCGAACTACCGATGAAGACACAGACGCGCAACCTGCACCCGGCGGGCCTGATCGTCATGGCGCTGCTGCTCGCGCTGCTGGCCGCCTGCGGCGGGGCGGCCCCGGCCGCGCCGACAGCGCCCGCCCAGCCCACCGCGGCACCCGCCCAACCCACCGCGGCGCCCGCCCAGCCCACCGCGGCCCCGGCGGCGACCGCCGCGCCGTCCGCCGGCGCGCCGATCAAGATCGGCGTCGTCACCGACCTGTCCAAGAATCTCAAGTACTATGGCGAGATGGAGGTGAACGGCCTCAAAGCCGGCATCGCCTACGCCACCGGCGGCACCTTCGCCGTCGCCGGGCGCCCGATCGAGATCCTGCCGCCCAAGGACGACGAAGGCAACCCGGAGAAGGGCGCCCAACTGGCGCGCGAGCTGATCGAAAAGGACGGCGCGGCGATCATCCAATGCTGCGCGTCCAGCTCGGTCGCGCTGGCGGTGATCGAGGTCGCCAAACAGTTCCAAAAGGTCGCCATGATCGACCCGGCGGCGTCGCCGGCGATCACCGGTGCGAATTTCAACCGATACGTCTTCCGCACCGGGCGCAACACCTTCCAGGACGCAGCGACCGCCGGGCCGTATCTGGCGCAGAACGTCGCGAAGGAGTTCGTCCAGATCGCGCCCGACTACGACTTCGGCAAGGGCAGCGCCGACTCCTGGCGCAGCACGATCCAGAAGGCCGGCGGTACGTGGCCGTGCAACGACATACTGATCCCGGCGGACACCACCGACTTTACGCCGTACCTGCAAAAGGCGCTCGACTGCCCGGCCAAAGTGCTGTTCGTGACATGGGCCGGCGCGTCGTTCGTGCCGCTGTTCAAACAGATGCAGGAACAGGGCATCTTCGAGCAGAAAACCGTGGCAACCGGCTTCGGCGACAACGCCTCGCTGCCGCAGGTCTACCAGAACGCGATCGGCACCGTCGGCATGATCGCCTACCACTACACGCTGCCGAAGAACAAGGTCAACGAGTGGCTGATCGACTACTACAAGAAAAACCTCAACCGCCCGCCCGATCTGTTCGACGCCAGCGGTGCGGCAGCCGGGATCGCGATCGTCGAGGCGCTCAAGAAGACCGGCGGCGACCCGAGCGCCGAGCGGCTGATCGGGGTGCTGGAGGGGATGAGCTTCGAGGGGCCGAAGGGGACGTACACCTTCCGCAAAGAAGATCACCAGGCGCTTCAGCCGATGTATATGGTCAAACTGACCAACATCACCGACCCGGACAAAAAGTTCTTCGAGCTGGTCAAAGAGGTCAGCGCGGAAGCGAGCGCGCCGCCGATCATCCCGCCGAAGCAATAGCCCGCCCGGCGTGCGGGGCCGCGGGCGGCGCGCCGGCGGCCCCGGCGCACCACGAGCATGACGACGCTGCTGGAGACAATCGATCTGCGCAAATCCTTCGGCGGCCTGCAGGCGGTCGCGGGCGTCTCGATCCAGGTCGTGCAGGGCAGCCTGCACACGATCATCGGGCCGAACGGCGCCGGCAAGACCACCTTCTTCAACCTGCTGTGCGGCGCGATCAGGCCCACCGCCGGCCGGGTGATCTTCAAGGGCCGCGAGATCACCGGCCTGCCGGTGCACCGCGCGGTCCGCCACGGGATCGGGCGCTCGTTCCAGATCAGCAACCTGTTTCCCAACCTGACCGCCTTCGAGCACGTGCGGCTGGCGGCGCAGGCGCTGAGCCCCCGCCGCTACCGGATCGTCGGGCGCGCCGTCGCGCTCGCCGAGGAGACCCGCCGCGCGCACGAGGCGCTGGCGCTGGCTGGCCTGAGCGACCAGGCCCACCTGCCCGCCGCCGCGCTCGCCCACGGCGACAAGCGCCGGCTCGAGCTGGCGATGTTGCTCGCGCCCGACCCGGAGCTGCTGATGCTCGATGAGCCGACCGCCGGGATGGCCAGCGAGCAGGTGCCGCACCTGATCGACCTGATCGGGCGCATCCGCCAGGACGGGCGCAAGACCATCCTGCTGATCGAGCACCGCATGGACGTGGTGATGCGCATCTCCGACCGCATCACAGTGTTGCATCAGGGCGTGGTGCTGGCCGAGGGGGCGCCGCAGGAGATCGCCGCCGACGCCGCGGTGCAGCAGGCGTACCTGGGCACCCTCTACAGCGGCCAGGCCGGAGGGAGGACGACGCACCGCGATGACAGCGCTGCTTGACATCGAGCAGGTCCACACCTTCATCGGCCAGTCGCATATCCTGGAGGGCGTCTCGCTGGCGGTGGAGGCCGGCACGATCACTGCGCTGCTGGGCCGCAACGGCGCCGGCAAGACCACCACGCTCCGCACGATCATGGGGCTGTGGCGGCCGCGCCAGGGGCGCATCCGCTTCGCGGGGCAGGAGATCCAGGGGCGCCGGCCGTTCGAGATCGCCCGGCTCGGCATCGGCTACGTGCCGGAGGGTCGCGGCATCTTCCGCGACCTGACGGTCGCCGAGAATCTGCGGCTGGCCGAGCGGCGCCCCGGCGATCTGCGGCGCACCCGCGACATGATCGAGGCGCTCTTCCCCGATCTGCGCCGGCTGGCCGGGCTGAAGGGCGGGCAGCTCTCGGGCGGCCAGCAGCAGATGCTGGCGATCGCCCGCGCGCTCGTGCCGGACAACCAGCTCCTGCTGATCGACGAACCGACCGAAGGGCTGGCCCCGATCGTGATCGAGCAGGTGATGCGCGCCATCCAGGAGCTGAGCAAGACCTGCACGGTGCTGCTGGTCGAGCAGAATTTCCGCGTCGCCGCAGCGATCAGCAGCATGTATTTCATCCTTGACGATGGCCGGAACGCGCACCACGGGCGGATGCAGGACCTGCTCGGGCGGCCCGACCTGGTGCACCGCTATCTCGGCGCCGCCTGAGGCCGGCGCGACGCCGCGGGAGTGACCGCCGATGCTCAACATCTCCGCCGAAGCCTGGATCACCAGCGTGCTGCTGCCGGGGCTGGCGCTCGGCATGCTGTACTTTCTGATCGCGGCAGGCCTGTCGTTGATCTTCGGGCTGATGGACGTGCTGAACTTCGCCCACGGCTCGCTGTTTATGCTCGGGGCGTATGTCGCCTGGACGCTGGCGACCTACACCGACCCGGGCAACCCGGCGCACTGGGGGCTGACGATCGCCGACAGCAACCTGCGCTTCGTCGCCGGGCTGCTCGCCGCCGGGCTGCTGGTGGCCGGCCTGGGGGCGGCGCTGGAGAGCGGCCTGATCCGCCCGCTTTACGCCCGCCCGATCTACCAGGTGCTGCTGACACTCGGGCTGGTGCTGGTCTTCGCCGAGCTGGTGCAGGCCGTGCCGATCTGGGGGCCGCTGGCCAAGAGCCTGGACAAGCCGGACTGGTTCGCGCGGTCGATCACCATCGTCGGCAACCGGCGCTTTCCGAGCTACGGCCTGTTCATCATCGGCCTGGGCGCGGCCGTGATGATCGGCCTGATGGCGCTGCTGCGCTTCACCCGGCTGGGGCTGATCATCCGCGCCGGCGTGCAGGATAGCGAGATGGTGCAGGCGCTCGGGATTGACGTGCGGCGCGTCTTCACGCTGGTCTTCGCCCTCGGGGCCGGGCTGGCGGCCCTGGGCGGCGCGGCGATCGCGCCGCAGCAGGGGGTCTCGCCGGGGATGGGGCTGGAGTTCCAGTTGGCCGCGTTCATCGTGGTAGTGATCGGCGGGATGGGCAGCATCCCCGGCGCGGCGGTCGGGGCGCTGCTAGTCGGGCTGGCGCGTACCTTCGGCGACACGCTGATCGTCAACAACCCCGGCCTGCCGAAGTGGCTGCCGAGCGCGTCAACCGTGCTGTTGATGGCGCTGGTGCTGCTGCTGCGGCCGGCCGGCCTGTTCGGCAGACGGGAGTAAGGCATGGCGCGGGCGATTGACCCTGCGGCGCGCGCCGGGGCGCAGCCGGGCGGGTGGCGGCGCACCCTCCGCCGGGAGTGGCCGCTCCTGGCGCTGCTGGCGCTGCTGCTGATCGGGCCGCCGCTCATCCCCGGCGGGTTCGGCCGCTTCTTCATGGGCCAGCTGATCGCGGTCTTTATCCTGGCGATCTACGCCATGAGCTACGATCTGCTGATGGGCTACACCGGGATCGTCTGTTCGGCCACGCGCTGTTCTTCGGGATAGGGGCCTACCTGACCGCCGACGCGCTGAAACACGGCTGGTTGCCGTTCGCCGCCATTCCGCTGGCGGTCGCGTTGGTCGCGGCGGCGGCGGCGCTGGTGATCGGCCTGCTCTCGCTGCGCGTGCAGGGCGTGTACTTTTCCATGGTCACGCTGGCGTTCGCCGAGCTGGCCTATATCATCGTCCGGGGCACGGAGCGGCTGGGGCTGGAGAACGGGCTGTTCGGGCTGGAGACGCCGGCCTGGATCGACCCGAACACCCACCGGCTGGCCTTTTACCTGCTGGCGCTGGCGCTCACGACGCTGACCTATCTGTTCCTGCGCATGGTCGTCGGCTCGCCGGCGGGCCATGTCTTCGTCGCCATCCGCGAGAACGAGAGCCGGGCGCTGGCGCTCGGCTACGACACGCTGCGCTACAAGCTGATGGCGATGGTGATCGCCGGCGTGCTGGCGGCGCTGGCCAGCTGGCTCAGCGCGCTGTTCTACCTCAGCGTGTCGCCAGCGGCGCTCGCGGTGGGCACGACGATCAACGCGCTGCTGATCGTGATCATCGGCGGGGCCGGCACCCTGATCGGCCCGGCGCTCGGCGCGGGCCTGTACGCGCTGATCGGCTACGTGCTGCAAAACCAGTTCGCCCGCTGGCAACTGGTGTTCGGCGTCGTCTACATTCTGCTGGTGCTGTTTCTACCCTACGGCTTGGCCGGGACGTGGCGGCGGCGCATCCGGGGCGCGCCCTGAACTGGACAACAAGGAGCCGTGCATGTACGTCGGTGACTGGCTGGGGCGCCGCGCCCTGCTGACGCCGCGCAAGACTGCGCTGGTGGATGCCGCCGCCGGCGCGCGCTACAGCTACGCCGGGCTGAACGCCCGCGCCAACCGGGCCGCCCACCTGCTGCGCCACCAGCTCGGCATCGCCGCCGGCGACCGGGTGGCGATCCTCGCGCCCAACCGGATCGAACAGCTCGACCTGATCTTCGCCTGCGGCAAGCTCGGCGCGATCGCCGTGCCGCTCAACTGGCGCCTGACGCCGCCCGAGCTGGCCGCGATCCTGCACGACTGCACGCCGCGGGCACTGGCCTACGCCCCGGAATACGCGGCGGTGGCCGCCGGGCTCTGCGCGGGGCCGGAGCGACCCCGACTGCTGGCGCTCGGCGTCGCGGCGGGGGCGGACGTGGCGCTGGCCGCGGCCTACGAGGCACCGGGCGAGGCCCCGGCGGTCGAGAGCCCGGTCGAGCCGGAGGACCCGGCGCTGATCCTCTACACCTCGGGCACCACCGGCCGGCCGAAAGGGGCCGTCCTGTCGCACCGGATGCTGGTCTGGAACTCGATCAACACGATCGTCGGCTGGGAGCTGTCGGCGCAGGACGTGACGATCACCCACACGCCGCTGTTCCATACCGGCGGCCTCAATGTGCTGACCCTGCCGCTGATCCACTGCGGCGGGACGGTGGTGCTGGCCGAGAGGTTCGACCCGGCGCGCTGCCTGGAGCTGATCGCCGCCGAGCGGGTGACGGTGCTGTTCGCCGTGCCGACCATGTTTCAGATGATGCTCGACGCTCCCGGTTTCGCCCGGGCCGATCTGTCATCGGTGCGGTTTTTCATCAGCGGGGGCGCGCCCTGCCCGGCGGCGCTGATCCGTGCCTACCAGGCCCGCGGCGCGCCGTTCCGCCAAGGCTACGGGCTGACCGAGGTCGGGCCGAACTGCTTCACGCTGCAACCGGAGGACGCAATCCGCAAGGCCGGCTCGGTCGGCGTGCCGAACATGCATCTCGACGCGCGGATCGTGGACGACGCGGGCCGCGACCTGCCGCCCGGCGCGGTCGGCGAGCTGATCCTGCGCGGCCCGGTCGTCTGTTCCGGCTATTGGAACAACCCCGATGCCACCGCCGCGGCGCTGCGCGACGGCTGGTTCTACACCGGCGACCTGGTGCGGCGCGACCCGGACGGCTATTATTTTGTCGTGGACCGCAAGAAAGAGATGTTCATCAGCGGCGGGGAGAATATCTACCCGGCGGAAGTCGAGAACGTCCTGTCCGCCCACCCGGCGGTCGCCGAGGTGGCGGTGATCGGTGTGCCCGACCCGACGTGGGGCGAGGTCGGCCGGGCGGTGGTGGTGCTCCGGCCCGGCCAGCAGGCGACCGCCGCCGAGTTGCTGGCGTTCTGCCGCGAGCAGCTCGCCCGCTACAAAATCCCCAAATCGGTGGTGTTCGCCGGGGAGCTGCCGCACCACGCCACCGGCAAGATCGCCAGGCAGGAGGTGCGCGCGCGCTACGGCGGGCCGTGACCGGCGGCCTTGCTGCGTTCCGCTGGTGCGGCGTGTCGCGCCGGCCGCATCAGCACGCGGTTGCTGCCCCCCGCCCCCGCGGTCGCGAAGGAGGGCGGACCGCTCCGGGCTTCCATCGTTCACCCACGCGCCAGCACTACGTCACCGCCGCCCGCTCCGCCGGGTAGCGCAGATACACCCCATCCGCCACGGCGCGGCGGACGCGCTCGACCGCCTCCCACACCTCGGCGAAGGTCGTGTAGAGCGGCGCCAGGCCCAGGCGGATGTTGTCCGGCTCGCGGAAATCCGGCAGGACGCCGAGCGCGTCGATCAGCGCCCGGTTGATCTGGTAGCCGTGCGGGTGCCGGATGCTGACATGCGAGCCGCGCCGTTCCGGGTCGCGTGGCGAGCCGAGCGTGAAGCCGAGCGGGGCCAGGCGCGCGTCGAACAGGGCGATCAGGTACTCGCCCAGCAACACCGACTTGCGCCGCAGCCGCTCGGCCCCGGCCTCCAGCAGCAGATCGAGCGCCGGCTCGACGGCGAGCAGCGAGAGGATCGGCGGGGTGCCGGCCAGGAAGCGAGCGACCCCTGCCGCCGGCTCGTAGCGCGTGTCGAACGCGAACGGCGCGCGCTGGCCGAACCAGCCCCAGATCGGCGAGCGCGCCGCCTCCTGGAGCTCGCGGCGGACGTACAGGAACGCCGGTGCACCCGGCCCGCCGTTCAGGTATTTGTAGGTGCAGCCGACCGCCAGGTCCGCGCCCCAGTCGTCCAGCGCCACGGGCACCGCCCCGGTCGAGTGGCTCAGGTCCCACAGCATCAGCGCGCCGGCCCGGTGCGCCAGCGCCGTCACCGCCGCCCCGTCGTAGCGAAAGCCGCTCTTGAAGGCGACATGCGACAGCATCACCAGCGCCGTCCGTTCGTCGATCGCCTCGGCCAGCGCCCGCTCGCTCACCGTCAAGTCGCCGTCGTCCGAGGCGACCAGCCGCAGCTCGTGCCGCCCGCCGAGCAGGTCGATGCAGCCCTGAGCGATATAGAGGTCAGAAGGGAAGTTCAGCGTGTCGCTGACGATCACATGCCGGTCAGGGCGCAGCGCGAGCGCCGCCATCAGCAGCTTGAACAGGTTGACCGAGGTCGAGTCGCAGGCGAGCACCTGGCCGGGGGCCGCGCCGACCAGCCGGCCCAGCTTTTCGCCGATGCGGGCCGGGGCCTCGTACCAGCCGTTCCCCCACCCGCGCACCAGCCCGCCGCCCCACTCGCCGGCGATCACGTCGCGCAGCCGCTCCGACGTCCGGCGCGGCAGCCGCCCGAGCGAGTTGCCGTCGAGGTAGATCAGCGCCGGGTCGTCGATCACAAACGCATCGCGGAAGGCCGCGAGCTCATCTCCGGCGTCCAGTCGGGCCGCGCCAGCGCGCGAAAGATCGAAGGCGAGGTCAGCCATGGTCGCTCCTTGGCGCAACCCGGTGCGCCCGCTGATCGCCATCCACCGTCCATCGTCCGCCGTCCGTCACCCCTCCGGGTCGGGCGCGAACTGGTCGTGCAGTTCCTGCAGGCGGTCGTCGGTATGGCGGGCGTAGTACTGCTCGGTGATGCGGGTGTTGGCGTGGCCGAGCAGCGCCGAGACCTCGGAGAGCTGCGCGCCCTCGTTCAGCAGCCAGGTGGCGACGAAATGGCGGAAGGTGTGCGGCGTGACCGCCCGCAGCGCCTGCGCCTCGCGCCGCTGGCCTTCGGCCTCCAGCCGGTCGGCCAGCCCGTAGGCGGCGTTCGTCACGACGACCCAGGCGGCCGTGCGGGTGAGGCGGCCGCCGGCCCCGCGCGGCCCGTGCGAGATGAACAGCGCCCGCGCCTCCGGAAAAGCGACACGCCGCAGCGCCAGGTAGCGCCCGAGCGCCCGCTGCGCGTGCGGCCGCAGAAAGACCGCCCGCCGCCGCCCCCCCTTGCCGAGCACCTGCACCCGCGCCGCGACCGTTCCATCATCGGCGCGCACGTCGCGCACGTCCAGATCGAGCAGCTCGGAGATGCGCGCGCCGGTGGAGAAGAGCGTGTGGAGCAGCGCGGCGTTGCGCAGCGCGTTCAGCCGCTCGCGCTCGGCGCGGCTGCCCGGCGCGCCGGCGGGCGGCTCGGCGTCGTAGAAGCCGACCAGCCGGCGCAGGTCCGGCACGTCCGGCGCACGGCCGGCGGGGGCGCGGGGCAGGGCGTCGCGCAGGTGCATCCGCAGCAGCGCCAGGTCGCAGGGCAGATCGCCGCGGTCGGCCAGGAACTTGCAGACCGCCAGCGCGCCGTGGCTATAGGTCTGGGCGGTGCCGTCGGCGGCGCGCTGGAGCGAGTCGATCCAGCGGCCCAGGTCGGCCGGGGCGATCTCGGCGACGGTGCGCTTGCCCTGTCGCCCGGCCCACAGGCAGAAGGAGCGCCAGCCGTCGAGGTAGGACTCGATCGTATGCTCGGCCAGCGGCTTGCGACGGGCGCGCTGGGCAGCGGCCCAGGCCGCCCCGGCCCCGGCCAGCGTCAACGGCGGGTTGTCGTCACGTGGTTCGCTCATCGTTCAGCTCAGCAGCGCTGATTGTAGCACGCCGGCCGCGATTCAGCGCAACATCAGGATAGTCGGGCGGCGCCATGCGCGATCCGGCTACTGCCGCGCGGCCCGCACTGCTGCCGCCGCGTCCACCTCGCCCGCGCCGAAGGTGTTGTTCGGCAGTGCGCCCGGGCGCAGGTCGCAGCCAGGGGTCGTCTCACGCAACGGGCGGGCGGTCTTGAGCAGCAGGCGCTCGACGGCGTCCGGCGCGCCGGCCAACTGCGGCTGGGCCGAGATCACCAGCGCGGCCACGCCGGTGACGTGCGGCCCGGCCATGGAGGTACCCGAGGCCCGCGCGTACCCGCCGCCCGGCACGCTGGAGCGGATGCCCACCCCCGGCGCGCTGATGTCCGGCTTGACGCGCCCGCTGCCGTCGGCGGTCACCGGGCCGCGGCTGCTGAACGGCGCGATCTGCTCGCCCTCGTCCACCGGCGTCGCCGGGTCGTCCCGGTTGAGCGCGCCGACCGCCAGCACCGAGTCGTACAGCGCCGGCGCGACATCCACCGTCGAGCAGGCCGGCCCGTCGTTGCCGGCGCTCACGACCATCAGGATGCCAGCGGCGCGCATGTGGTCCATCGCTAGTTCGAGCGTGCGCGGCTCGCAACCCTCCTCATCCGGGCAGCCCCACGAGTTGTTGACCACCATCGGCGCGCGGGCCGGGTCGCCATCGCTGAACGGGTCACCGCCGTGCGGGTAGGGCGCGAGGAAGAACTCCATGCACTCGGTGTAGGCGGCGGGGTTGCCCAGACCGTCGCGCATGTTGCGGCAGCCGATCCAACGGGCGGCCGGCGCGATGCCGATCCGGTGGCCGCGGCCGTCGTCGCCGAGGATCGTGCCCATTGTGTGCGTCCCGTGGCCGCTGTCGTCGAACGGGGCGGCGCTGTCGTCCCAGGCGTCGTGCCAGTGGTAGTCGTGGCTGGCGCGCGCACCGTCCCAGCCGGCATATTGCGCCCGCAGCGCCGGGTGCTGCCAGTCGTAGCCGGTATCCGCTCCGGCGACCAGCACACCCTGGCCACGCGCGCCGCTGGCCCAGGCCGCTGGGACGCCGATCCGCTCCAGGCTCGGCTCGATTCCGTCGCCGCCGCCGCCGGGGCTGACCGCCGCGGCGCGCAGGTCGGCGGTGAGGAAGCGGTAGGCGCGAGCGTTCGGGTTGCGGTCGATCCGCGCCACATCCGGCCGACCGGCGAAACGCGCGGCGAGGTCCGGCCGGCCATCCACGCGGATCATGTTCACCAGGTAGTACGGGCGGTACTTCGCGCCGAGCCGGTCCAACTCGGCGCGGATCGGACCCTGCGTGCGCTGTGCGGTGGCGATCAGTTCGCGGCGCACCGCGCGCAGCCGCTCCATCCGGTCGGCGATGCGTGCCGCGCTGCCGAGGTCGGCCTGCTGCTTGAGCACGATCACGAAGCCATCCTCGTGGATGCCAGGTTGGCCGAGGCCGATATACAGCGCGGCGACTGCCAGCCACAGCCCGCCGGCCGCCAGCGCCGGCCCGTGTGCCGCGCGGGTTCCGCTCGCGGCACCGCCGCGGCGCCACGCCAGCAGCAGCCCACCGCCGAACAGGAGCGCCAACAGCCCCATGCCGAGATGCGCCGCGGTGATCGTCAGGTTCGGGTCGAGGCGCGGGTCGATGAACAGGAGCGGCGCGCCGCGGTAGACGAAGGCCAGCAGCATCACGGCGGGGAGCGATCCACCCGCCAGGCGCAGCGCGCCGAACAGCAGGCCGGGCGCCAGCGCGCCGAGCGCAGCATCGGCGGGGGCGGCGGACGCGCCCGGCAGCCCGGCCATCACCAGCGCGCCGACCGCCACGCTCCACACCACCGCCCGAACGCACCCGCCGGCCGCGGCGAAGACCACGCCGCGCAGCAGCAGTTCGAGCGCCACGGCCAGCAGAAGCGTCTGCGCCAGCGCCGCGGCCGTCTGCGCCGAGGAGCCGAGGGAACCGATGACCACCCACGGCGCGGCGAACGGCGCGGCCAGGGCGAGCGCGCTCAGGGCCGGGCGCGCGCCCGCGCCGCCCAGCCCGGCGGCCCGCAGCCCTTCGGCGAGCGCCGCGAGATAGCCGCCCCGCAGGCCACGCCACCAAGCCAACAGCGGCGCAGCAACCAGCGCCAGATACGCGAGCGTGACCAGGAATTCGGCAAGCGCGCTGTAGGGGCGCAGCGCGCTGCGTCCGATTTCCGACACCGCCACGAACCCCGCCGTCGCCGCCAGCCCAAAGGCCGCCGCGCCCGTCGCGCGGAAGCGACCGCGCCACGCCAGAATGGCAAGCGGCAGGAACAGCGCCAGCCGCGCCAGCAGCGGCCCGACGACCGGCCACGGCGCGGCCGACCAGCCGGCAGCGGCGAACCAGACGAGCAGCAGCGCCGGCGCGAGCCAGCGGTCAACGAACCGGATAGCCGAATCCATGGAAAACCCGTGATGTCTCTGCGAGGAAGCGAGTCATGTCAGGTGTAGTGTAGCACACCGGCGGGGCGCATGGGGTGCGCCGCCGAACTATTCCGGCACGGGGGGCGTATAGTTTGTTCGGACGAAGGACGGGGGACAGACGGAGGACGAACCACGGAAGACGAAGGACGAACGCAAGCCCGTCAGGACCACGGTCGTACCGTACCCATGAACCTGCTTTCGTCCTTCGTCCTCCGTCCTTCGGCCGCCTCCGACGGAGCAGCTATGGCAGCAGGCATCGACACACGCACCGCGCAACTGGTCCAGGCGGCGCAGCACGGCGACGGTGAGGCGTTCGCGGCGTTCTATGAGCGCTACGGCGCGCTCGTCTACCGCACGGCGTACCTGCTGCTCGGCGAGGCTGGCCGCGCCGAGGACGCGACGCAGGAGGTCTGGCTGCGGGTGTATCGCGCCCTGGGCAGCTACCGGCCGGAGCGCGGCGCGTTCACCACCTGGCTCCATGCGCTGACGGTCAACGCCTGCCTGAACGACCGCCGCCGCCGCTGGTTCGGCTGGCTGTCGCTCGAGCGGGCGCGCGACGCGGGCGCCGAGCCGCCCGGGGTCGGGCCGCCGCCGATCGAGCGGCTGCTCCAGAACGACGAGCAGCGGCGCATCTGGCGCACGGTACAGGCGCTGCCGTTCAAGCTGCGCGTCGCGGTCGTCCTGCGCTACTACCACGACCTGCGCTACGCTGAGATCGCCGAGGCGCTGGAATGCCCGGTCGGCACGGTGCGCTCGCGGCTGCACGCCGCCCACGAGCGGCTGCGGCGCGCGCTGGCTGCGGAGGGAGACGATGAGCTTTTCCGAGATTGACGACGACCTGCTGCTGGCCTACGCCGACGGCGAGCTGAGCGACGCGCGCCGCGCCGAGGTCGAGGCGCTGCTGGCGGACGCGCCGGAGCTGCGCGCCGATCTCGACCGGCTTCGGCGCCTCCAGCGCAGGCTGCGCGCCACGCTCGCCGCCGCCGACACGCTCCCCCCGCCGCCGGCGCGCGTCTGGGCCAACGTCGCGCGGCGGGCGGAGCGGGACCACTGGCGCTGGCTGGGGCCAGCGTTTGGCGCGGCGGCCTGCCTGCTGATCGTCCTGGGCATCGGCGCGCTGATCGGGCTCAAGGGCGGGCGGCCGGCCGCCGGGCCGCCGCCCACGACTGCCGCACCCCCGGCGACGCTGCGCCAGGGAACGCTGGCCCTCGTGCGCGATGGGCAGATCATCCTGCGCGACATGGCGACGGGGCAGGAGCGCGCCCTGTCGGGCATCCGTAACGCCAGCGCGCCGGCATGGTCGCCGGGCGGTGGCGCAGTGCTGTTCCTGGCGGAGACGGACGCCGGGCGCGCGCTGCGCCAGTTCGACCTGGGCAGCGGAGCGGTCACGGCGGCGCTGCCGGCCGACGCGAACGCCAAGTTCCAGGCGCGCTCGCGGGCGGCGTGGGCCGGGCCGAACCTGCAGATTGCCGACATCGAGTACCGCGAGCCGAACCCGGCGATCCAGCCGGGGCCGCGCGGCGCGTGGATCGGCTACCTATCGAACGGCGGCATCCGCGACAACCCGCCTGTGGGCCTGGCCGAGCCGGATGTCGCGCCGGGCGGCAGCCTGGCGGTGGCAGTGAGCCTGCTCGGCGACTCGAAGCTGGTCTTTCTGCCGGGGAACAACGCGCCCCCCGCCCTGCCGCCGGCGATCGTCGCCCCGCCGGGCGTGACCTTCCACTGGCCGGCGTTCGCGCCCGATGGCCAGCGGCTGGCGGTGTTCGAGCGCGCCGCCGACGGCACGGCGACCCTGGTGACGTTCGATCTCCCGGATGTCGCACGGCATGCGCTCATCACCTTCCGCACGGATGAGCCGCTTTTTCCCCAACTGAACGGGCTAACCTGGTCGCCGGACGGCCAGATGCTGGCGCTGGCGTTTGCGGACGCGAACGGCCAGGCGCGGGTGCGCTTCTTCCGGCTGGACGGGGCCGGCGTGACCACGCCGGAGCTGGCCGGCACCCAACCGGCCTGGACGGCGGCGCGCCCGCTGGAGCATTTGGCGGGCGCCACGCCCCCGACATCCACCCCGCCAACACCCGCCCCACCGCCGACAGCCCTGCCGACGCCCGACGCGGCGGCGCTCTGGTCGCCCGGGATGACGCCGACGCGCGTGCGGGCCGAGGGGCAGGTGACGGTCAGCGAGTACGCCAGCGGCCTGGTGATGGCGGCCGGCCCAGCCGGGTGCTGCCTGGACGCCGACCCGCGCAAGACCGGCGAGCCGGTAGCGCTTCCAGGGAGCACGACCGGGCACTATCTGGCCGGCGACCCGGCAACTGGCGGACCGATCCTGTGGTGGCCGCAGGGCCACAGCTACATCGCCCTCTCCGGCGCGCACCTCACCCGCGATGACCTGGTGCGCGCGGCGACCGCGATGGTGCAGGCGAGCCTGCCGCCGCCGCGCTCGGACCGGGACGTGGCCGACGGCCCGCTGCCGGGCAGCGTGATCGCCTGGTCGGTGATGCGCTATCCGGAGCGGCTCGGCGGGTGCAACCGGCTGGTGGTGCAGGTGCTGCGCGCCGGCGAGCGCCAGCCGGCAGAGCGCGGCCCCGGCTGCCTCCCGGTCGTCTCGCCGGACAGGAACTGGATCGCCGTCTTCCGCGCGGAGGGGAGCGTACTCGTCCCGACCGGCGGCGGGCAGGAGATCAGCGTCGGGCGCTACGCTTCCGAGCCGGGCTGGTCGCCCGACAGCCGGCGGCTGGCCTTCGCCGCGAACGACCGGGGCGCGAACGGCCAGTTGTACGTGTTCGATCTCGACACCAGGAGCCTGCGGCAGGTCACGTCGTTCGCCAGCGGGCTGGCGACGGATATACGCGGCATCGTCCCATTCTGGTCGCCGGATGGGACGCGGATCGCCTTCTCCGCTGAGTCGCATCCGGCTGGAGGCACGGCGAACTGGGACATCTACCTGGTGAACGCCGACGGCAGCGGCCTCACGCGGCTGACCGCCTCCGCCGCGAACGAGTATGTGCTCGGCTGGTCGCCGGATAGCACGCGGCTGCTGTTCAGCTCGGACCGCGACAGGGAGAGGATGCAACTGTTCGTCATCGGCGTGGACGGCAGCGGCGAGACACGCCTGGCCGACGGCGATGGGGCCGCCTGGTCGCCGGATGGCCGCTGGATCGCGTTTGTCAGCAATGACCCGGAGCGACAGTTGTTCCTCGTCCCGGCGGACAGGAGCGCCCCGCCGCGGCGGCTCACAACGATCGACAGCCTCTACGGCCCGATCTGGTCGGCGGACGGGCGCTGGATCAGCGTGTCGGCGTTCTTCGAGCGGGAGCGCGCCGGCGCGATCTTCGTCGTGCCGGCCGGCGGCGGGCCGCCGGTGCGCGTGGCGCACAGCGACCAGTGGCTGCAATGGGCCGGGCGGTGAGCCACCGACGAACGGCGCGTGACGAACGCAGGCTTTGTCTGCATTCAACGCATTTCACAATAGCACAGCTTCCTGCCGTCCTTTGCCGTTCGTCCTTGGTCAACAGGCTACGCCGCGCCCGGCTCGCGCTTTTCGAACGCCGACCGCCCGCCGCCGGCGCCCGCCGGCCCGGCGTCCGGGCTGCGCGCCAGGTAATCGGCCGCCAGCGCGCTCAGCAGCGCGTCGCGCCGATCGTAAAGGCGCTTGAGCGGGCGCGCCCCGACCACGTCCAGGGCGTAGGCTGCCAGGATCGGCATGGCGATCGTGCTATCCACGTAGCAGACGACGGTATCCGGCAACTGCTCCGGGTCCACTTTGCCCCAGGTCATCGCCTCGCTCGGCGTCGCGCCGGAAAGGCCACCGGTGTCGGGGCGGGCGTCGGTAAACTGGATAAAATAATCGTGCCCCTTTTCCTCTAGCCCGAGGATCTCTTGAATCTGCGGCTCGGTCTGCAAGATATAGTTCTTCGGCGATCCGCCGCCGAAGATCACCACCGCACTCTTGCCACCCCGTTTTTTCGCGTCGTAGACGATCGCAGTCGTCTCGTTCACGTCGCGCTCGACATCAAATTTGAGTCGGTTGCCGCGCAGCTCCAGCGCGGCGATGTTCATACCGAGGGTCGAGTCGCCGGGGCTGGAGGTATAGATCGGCACGCCGCACTCGTAGGCGGTGGTGAGCAGCGAGACGTACTCGGTGCCCAGGGCCCGCTCGCGAGCCTGGGTGTAGCGCCCGAGCAGGTAGTGCAGCTCGGCGCTGCCCATCGTCCGTTGGAACTCCGGCCCGCTAACGCACTGCCGTACGAATTCGTCGGACTTGAACAGCACTTCGTAGTCGAACAGGATGTCGTAGATCCGGATGATCTGCTGCTCGCGCAGCGCCAGATCGTTCGTGTTCGGCGAGGTGTTGTAGAGCGCGAAGCCGAGCGAGCGGTGCATGTCGTGGTAGAGGTTCGCGCCGGTGCTCACCATCCAGTCGATCAGCCCGGCGCGGATGAGCGGCACGAGCGCCGCCGTGCCCAGGCCGGTCGGCGTCATCGCGCCGGTCAGCGTCACACCGATCGTCACATCTGGCTCGGCGATATTGCGGGCAAAGAGCTGGCATGCCTCCCGCAGCCGGGCGGCATTATAGGCGTAGAGTTGGTGATCGACCAGGTCGCGCACCGTCAGCCCGGGGCCGATCGGGCGCGGGTCGAGCTTGCGGCCATAGGACACGGCAGCCTCCCCAGAGGATTGCAGGCGGGAGTTATACGCACACGTCGCGCACCGGGACCTGCCAGCCGGGAACAACGTCCCCGCCATCGAGCACGTCCTGCTCGGGCAGCAGCGAGATATCCGACCGCGGGCAGTAGACCATCGCTGTGCGCTTGCACGGGTTGATGATCGCCACCATGGCGTGGACATCCGAAGCTTCCGTTGGCGATGGCAGGCGCGGAACAGAACGATCAGCTGCAACGGTGCGGCGCCATTATAGCACGCTCGCCGCACCAGCCACGGCCCAGGCGGCTGGTGCGGCGGGCGCCTGCTGCCGCTCTCACTGGCCCGGCGCGCTGGCCGGATCGAGCAGGTTGAGTTGCTGTAAAACGCGCTGAAGCTCGGCGGGCGTGAAGGGCTTCTGCAGAAACGCGGCCAACCCCTTGCCGGCGAACTGCGTGATCACGTCCTGCTCGTTGTAACCGCTCATCAGCACTACCGGCACGCCGGTGGCCCGCTGGCGCATCTGCCGAAAGACCTCCACGCCGCCTATCTGCGGCATGGTCAGGTCGAGCAACACACAGGCCAGCCTGGCAGCCTGCGCCTCGAACAGCGCCAGGCCCGCTGCGCCGTCCGCCGCGGCGGCGACCTCGAACCCCAGCCGCGCTACCATGCGGGCGATCACGGCGCGCACCTCAGCTTCGTCGTCGATCAGCAGCACCACGCCGCGCCCGCGCCGGGCGGGGTCCACCGGCGCACGCTCCGCGAGCGCCACGGCTTCGCCGGACGCCGGCAGCAGCAGCTTGAAGCTGGAGCCGCGGCCCGGCTCGCTGTAGACCCGCAGGCCGCCCCGGTGCCCCCGCACAATCCCCAGCACCGCCGCCAGCCCAAGCCCGCGCCCGGTGGCCTTGGTGGTGAAAAACGGCTCGAAGATGCGGGTCTGCGTGGCGGCATCCATGCCTCGGCCGTTGTCGGAGACCTCCAGGAACGCGTAGGTTCCCTCCGGCAGATCATCACCCTGGACCAGCGAGCGCAGGTAGGCGCGGTCGGCTCGCATCATGCCGGATGCGATCCGCACCACGCCGCCCTCGCTGCCGATCGCCTCCGCCGCGTTGACCACCAGGTTCATGATCACCTGGCGTATCTGCGTGGCATCGGCCTCGATCACCGGCAACCCCTCGGCCAAGTGATACTGCAGGGTCACATGTTTCGGAATCGAGGCGTGCAGCAGGTGGGTCATCTCTTCGACGATCGCGTTCAGGCTCAGCGGCTGGACGACAAAGCGCCCCTTGCCGGCGTACGCCAGGAGCTGCCGGGTCAGATCGGCGGCGCGGTGGGCAGCCAGCACGATCTGCTCGACCGTCGGACGGGCTGGCGCCTCCGGAGCCAGATCGAGCAGCGCCAGCTCGGCATTGCCCAGAATCGAGACCAGCAGGTTATTAAAATCGTGGGCGATGCCACCGGCCAGCACGCCCAGGCTTTCGAGCTTTTGCGTCTCCTGCAGGCGCCGCTCCAGGTTCAGGCGCTCGGCCTCGGCTTCCTTGCGGGCGGTCACGTCGGTGATGATGCCGATGAAATGGCTCGCCTGGCCCTGTTCATCGAACACCGGCGCGATCGACAGCTCATTCCAGAACGCGGTCCCATCCTTCCGGTAGTTCCGAATCAGCACCAGAAACGCCTCGAGGCGGCGCAGCCCCTCGCGGATCGCGGCGATTGTGGCCGGGCTGGTTTCGGCGCCCTGCAGCATGCGGCAGTTGCGGCCCAGGACCTCAGCCTGCCGGTAGCCGGTGATCCGCTCGAAGGCCGGGTTGCAGTAGATCAGCGGGTAATCGTCCCCGGCGGGGCCGGTGATCATGATCCCGGTTGTGGCAGCGTCGAGCGCGCGGTCGCGCAGCCGCAACAAGTCTTGGGCGCGCTTGTAAGGGGTGATCTCCACCGCCGCGACCAGTGCCGCCGTGAGCGCACCCCAGCGGTTGGGGATGGGCGTCATGCTCCAACAGTAGAAGCGCGGCTGACGCTCGGGCAGCAGGATCGCCTGATATTCGTCGACGCTGAACACCTGCCCGGTCGTGCGGACGGTTTCAAAGATCCGGATGATATCCGCGGCCGACTCGTTGGAAAAGAGCTCGTGCGCTGGCACACCAATGATCGAGCCGCGCCGCTGCCACGCGCTCCCGACCATCTGGAGAAACCGCGCGTTGTGCCGCATGCAGCGATAATCGGGGGTGATCTCGTACAGCGCCAGACCGGCAGGGATATGCTCAAAGAGCGTGTCCAGCGAGATCAGCGCCTCGTCTCCAACGTCGCGGTTGATCGCGACCAGACTGATTACGGCGCCGTCGGGGGCATAGACCGCCCGGACGGTCGACTCGATGAACAGGTCGCGCCCGCTGCGATGAGACTGGATCACATGCCCACGCCAGATGCCGGCCTCCCGTAGAATCGCCAGGGCGTCTTCCGGGCCGGTCCCGGCAGCAAAGCGCGTGCTCAGAACCTCACCAAGCTGGCGCCCCAGCACTTCGGCGGCGCGCCAGCCGTAGATGCGCTCGGCGCCTTCGTTCCAACTGGTGATACGCAAGGACGAGTCGAGAGCGATTACCGCGTCGTGCAAGCCCTGGAGCGTGGTGCGCAAGGTGTCGTGCTCGTGGCGCACCTGCGCCAGTTCGCGCTCGAGGCTGGCGATCCGCTGGTGCAGTGCGGCCAGGTCGCGGTCAGGATCGTGCTGCCCCATGATGACGCACCTCTCGCGCCGTCCGCCGGGCGCAGCTTGTGTGGCGGAGTGGATGTACTGGCGCGCGGCGCGGGATGCCGGCCGGCGCCCATGCAAGCATAGCATCAGCTAAGAAGGCATGTCAAGAGACAGGGCGTTGAGAGGACTGTACATTTCAGCACAAGGGAGTAGGGGAACAGAGGAGCAGGGGAACAAGGGAACAAGAGGAAGGTCATGGGCTTCCAGCCTCCAGCCTCCAGCCGCAGGCGGATCACACCGACACCCGCTCCACCCGCGCCCCAGCGTCCCCTGCCAGCCGTTGCAGCACCGGCGCGACCGCCGCGGGGTCGCCGGTGGTCCAGTAGCGCGCCGGGCCGCCCTGCGGCAGATCGAGCCCGGCAGCGACCCGCGCCACCTGCCGCGCCACCGCCGGCCCGGTGTCGATAATCGCCACCTCTGGCCCGGCCAGCTCGGCCAGCAGCGGGCGCAGGAACGGGAAGTGCGTGCAGCCGAGCACCAGCGTGTCCGCGCCACGCGCCAGCAGCGGCGCGACATAGCGGCCAAGCAGCGCCCGCGTCGCCGGGCCGTCCAGGTCGCCGGCCTCGACCTGCTCGACCAGGCCGGGGCATGGCTGGGTGATCACCTCGACCCCGGCGGCGTAGTGGTCAACCAGCGCGGCGAAGCGCTCGCCCTCCAGCGTGCCACTGGTCGCCAGCACACCCACCCGCCCGCTGCGCGTCGCCGCGACCGCCGGCTTAACCCCTGGTTCCATGGCCACGACCGGGATGGGCAGGGCGGCCCGCAGCGCCTCGGCCGCCGCCGAGGTGGCGGTGTTGCAGGCGATGACCAGCAGCCGCGCGCCACGCGCCCCAAGCCACGCGCCGATCGCCAGCGCGCGCGCGCGCACGAACGCCGCCGGGCGCGGGCCATACGGGCAGCAGGCGGTATCCGCCAGGTAAGCGATGTCGTGCTCTGGCAGCAGCGCCCGCACCTCGCGCAGGACGGACAGGCCGCCCAGGCCGGAATCAAACAGCGCGATCATCGGCGGGTGCAGGGGCGGGCGGACGGCGCCATGGCAGACGCCCGTACCACGGGTGCCGCGGCGGGGCCGGCTGCTGCGAAAGGGCGATCAGCGCCGCGCGCACCGCATCGGCGGCGGCGCGCCAGCTCGCCCGGTCGTCCGGTTGGGCCTGGAGAAAGAGCGGTGCGCCGAAGCGCACGCCGACCGTGTAGGGGCGCGGCACGATCTTGCCCTTCGGCAGCACTTTGCCGGCGGTATCCAGCCAGACCGGAACGACCGGCACGCCCGGGTTCTCAGCGATCAGCCGGCCAATACCGGGGCGGAACGGCGCGACGGAGCCGTCGCGGCTGCGGGTGCCCTCCGGGAACAGGAGCAGGCCGTACCCCTCGCGCAGCGCCCGGTTCGCGTGGCGCAAGGGGTCCACGCCGGGCAGCGGCTTGCGCTCGATCGGGATGGCGTTGAACAACGACCGCGCGACCGCCTCACGCAGGCCGCCGTCGAAGAAGTAGTCGTCGGCGGCGGCCGCCACCAGCCGGCGGCGCAGCCGGCCCGGCACCGCGGCGAAGACGATCGGCGTGTCGGCGTGGCTGGCGTGATTGGCAGCCAGGATATACGCGCCCGATTCCGGCAGATTCTCGACGCCGCTGATCCGTGGACGGACGTAGAGCCAGACGAAGTTGTTGAACGCGGCGGAGAACACCGGCGCAAAGGCGTATTTGCTGGCGTACAGCCCGAGCGACTGCGGTGCCGTCTCGCGCGGATCGTCGCTCACGGCAGCGCCTCCACGACCGTGGCGATCCCCTGGCCGACGCCGATGCACATCGTCGCCAGGCCGTAGCGCCCGCCGCGCCGCCGCAGTTCGTGCACCAGGGTGGTGAGGATGCGCGCCCCTGACGCGCCGAGCGGGTGGCCGAGCGCGATCGCCCCACCGTTGACGTTGACCTTCGCCGGGTCGAGCGCCAGCTCGCGGATGCAGGCCAGTGCCTGGGCGGCGAACGCCTCGTTCAGCTCCACCAGGTCGAGGTCGCCGGCCGACAGCCCGCCGCGGGCCAGGGCCTTGCGCGCCGCCGGCACCGGCCCGATCCCCATGAACGCCGGGTCCACCCCGGCCACCGCCGTGCTGACGACGCGCGCCAGCGGGCGGATGCCGCGCGCCTCGGCCTGCGACGCACTCATCAGCAGCAGCGCCGCCGCGCCATCGTTGATGCCGCTGGCGTTGCCGGCGGTCACGCTCCCATCGGTTGGAGCGCATTCGGGCGGGCGGTGGCGCTCGCGCCCCCCGAACGCCGGTCGCAGCTTCGCCAGCGCCTCCAGGGTGGTGTCGGGGCGCGGGTGCTCGTCGGCGATCACTTCCGTCACCTGGCCCGCGCGCCCCGCGACCGGCACGGGCACGATCTCATCGGCGAAGCGCCCGGCGGCCGCTGCGGCCGCGTAGCGGCGCTGGCTTTCGAGCGCGAAGGCGTCCTGCAGCTCGCGGCTGATACCCCAGCGCTCGGCGACGTTCTCGGCGGTCTCGCCCATGCTGTATGGATGGTGGCGCGCCGCCAGCGCCGGGTTGACGAAGCGCCAGCCGAGGGTGGTATCGTAGAGCGTGGCGTCGCCGCGCAGCCAGGCGGCGGCGGGCTTGGCCATCACCAGCGGAGCGCGGGTCATGCTCTCGACACCGCCGGCGATGAACACCTCGCCCTCGCCGGCGATGATCGCGTGTGCCGCAGCGTTGACCGCCTGGAGGCCGCTGCCGCACAGGCGGTTGACCGTCTGCCCCGGCGTCTCCACCGGCAGCCCGGCCAGCAGCGCGGCCATCCGGGCGACGTTGCGGTTGTCCTCGCCGGCCTGGTTGGCACAGCCGAGGATCACGTCCTCGATCTCCTGCGGGTCGATCCCGCTGCGCGCGACCAGCGCACGGATGACCAACGCCGCCAGGTCGTCCGGGCGGACGGATGCGAGCACGCCGCCGTAGCGCCCGATCGGCGTGCGCAGCGCGTGGGTGATGACCACGGTGGGCATCGGTCGCTCCAGGCCTCGATTGTCCGGTCACGGCGCGTCGCACCGGATTGAGACGGCGGCGGCGCGCATCTCACTATACCGATAACCCGCAGGAAGCGCAAGTCGGGGCGCGGCAGCGATCAATCGGTTGCTGGGTGGAAGGCATCAGCGGGTGGGCCGGCGAGGTAGGCGATCAGCCGGCGGCGCGCTGGCCACGCTCGCCCGCCTTTGGCGAAGCTATGCTATCATCGCTGCCGGCGGACCGACCGCGCCGTGCTCCTGTACATCTGCGGTTATGAGAACGAACCCCTTGCCACAGCCCGCCGACGGCCCGCTCATCCTCACCATCGACGCCGGTACGTCCTCCACCCGCGCGCGGCTCTACGATGCCGCCGGCGCCGCCGTGCCCGGCGTCGCCGCGCAGACGCCGCACCCCGCCCGCGACCTGCCGGACGGCGCCGCCGAAGACGACCCGGACGCAGCACTCGACCGTATCTTCCGCTGCCTGGACGCGGCGCTGGCCCAGGCTGGCCCCCTGGCCGCCCGCATCGCCGCCGTCGCCGTCACCACGCTCGCCACGACCTTCATCGCCCTCGGGCGTGATGGCCGGCCGCTCACCCCGCTGATCACCTACGCCGACACCCGCAACGACGGCGATGCCGCCGCGCTGCGCCGCCGCCTGAACGAGCGTACGACGCACCAGCGCACCGGCTGCCTGCTGCGCACCTCCTACTGGCCGGCGCGCCTGGCCTGGCTCCGCCGCACGCACCCGGATGTCTGGCGCCGCGCGGCGCGCTTCGTCACCCTCGGCGAGTACCTGGAGCTGGCGCTCTTCGGGCGCTGCCGCGTCAGCTACTCCGCCGCCTCGTGGACCGGCCTGCTGAACCGCCACACGCTCCAGTGGGACGCGCCGCTGCTCCAGGCGCTGGATGTCTCGCCGGAACAGCTGTCGGATCTGGCCGACCTGAGCGCCCGGATCAGCGGGATGCTGCCGGCCCATGCCCTGCGATGGCCGGGGCTGGCCGGCGTCCCGTGGCTCCCGGCGATCGGCGACGGCGCAGCAGCCAACATCGGCAGCGGCTGCGCCGACGAACACCGGATCGCCCTGACAGTCGGCACGACCGGGGCAGTACGGGTGGTGCTGGCGGACGCAGGGCCGACGGCCGCAGGGCGGCGGACGGTGGACACCGGACGACGGGCGGCAGGCGGCGGACCGGGCAAGGGGGACGACCCCGAGGGGCAGGGCGGCGCCTTGCCTCTCCCGGAGGGCCTGTGGCTCTACCGGGTGGACGGGCGGCGGGCGCTGCTCGGCGGGGCGACCAGCGAGGGCGGCAATGTCTTCGCCTGGATGCGCGCCACGCTGCGCCTCGGCCCAGGCGACGATCTGGAGGCGGCGCTCGCGGCGCTCCCGCCGGACAGCCACGGCCTGACGATCCTGCCGCTCTTCGCCGGAGAGCGCAGCCCCGGCTGGGCCGGCGCCGCGCGCGCCGCGATCACCGGCCTGTCGCTGGGCACCACCCCGCTGGAGATCCTGCGCGCCGGGCTGGAGGCGGTCGCCTACCGCTTCGCGCTGATCGCCGCGCAACTGCCGCAGGCCGGCGATGCGATGTTCGTCGCCAGCGGCAGGGCGATCCTCAGCTCGCCGGCCTGGCTCCAGATCGTCGCTGACACCCTCGGGCGGCCGGTGGTCGCCTCGGCGGAGCGCGAGGCGAGCAGCCGCGGCGCGGCGCTGCTGGCGCTCGAGGCGCTTGGGGTCATCCCGTCGGTCGCGGTGTTGCCGGCGCCGCTCGGCGCGACCTACACGCCGGACGCGGCGCGTCACGCTGTGTACCAGGCCGCGGTGGCGCGCCAGCAGCGGCTCTACGAGCGCCTGATCAGCCGCAGCGATCCCGAGGGCGCAGCGTAGGCAGGACAACGGAGGGCGCTGACGGAGGAGGTTGTTTCGCTGCCGCATCCGGCGGCGAGAGCGGAGGGCGGGGACGACGGCCTCCAGGCCATAGCGGAGCAACCGCTGGCATTCGCCAATCGTCCAACCAGCGGCGTGGTGTTTCATCGTGTCATCCTGTCGTCCTGTCGCCTTGTTACAGCGTCGATCTCCAATCGCGTGTTTCCGGTCCCCGCGCTTCCCGCTCGCCTGGCTGCTGATAAGCGGCATCGGCGGCGGGCTCTCCGCGCTGATCGTCGCCGGGGTGCTGGCCGGGCGGGCCGGCCTGCCGATCAGCGGCGGGCTGCTGCTGGCGGCGGGGGCGTTTGGGGCGCTGCCGGCGCTGGTGGCGCTGCTGCGGGGGCGGTGGGAAGCGCGCTGGCCGGAGCTGCTTGTTGTGGGCGCGGCGGCCAGCCTGGCCATCGCACTTGGGCTGTGGCACGCCTGGCCGTCGCTCCTGCCGCCTGGCCTGTCGGTCGACGCAGTGCATCATTTCCAACTGATCAGCTGGCTGGCGGAGCAGAAGCGCCTGCCGCCGGCGGACGACGATATGGCGATGCTGCTGGGCGAGATGGTCGCCTATCCGCCCGGCCTGCACCTCCTCGTCGTCGCGGCGGCAGCCGGCAGCCGGCAGCCATTGCTCGCCGCGCTCTACCCGACCGTCGCGCTACTCGGCGGGCTGGCCGCCGCGCTGGTGGCGCTGCTGGCGCTGGCGGCGGGCCGGGCGCGCGGCGAGCCGGCGGCGGGGCTGAGCCTTGTCGGGGTGCTGCTGCTGCTCGGCTGCCGTACCTACTCGCTGGAGGCGTACACCGACCACAGCTACTACGCAATGACGCTCGGCGCGCTGCTGGTGCTGCTGGCCGCCGGCTGGCTGGTCGTCCCGCCACGGCTCCACGCGCCCGGCGCGGCGCAGCTTGGCCTGGCGCTCGCCGCGCTGCTCGCCACCTACCCGCTCTGGTGGCCGGCGCCGGCACTGCTGGCGGTCGCGGCGCTGCGGCCCCGCGACCGCCGACGGTGGACGGCGGGCGGCGGGCCGGCG
>JBHOQX010000049.1:0-4448 GCA_042408595.1 Roseiflexaceae bacterium
GGTCGGCGCGTGGCGGGCGGCTGCGGCCGGCGGCGCGCGGCCGGGTTCGGCCGGCCGCGCTCGGCGACGCGCACCTCGAAACGCCGGCCGTTCACCTCCACCACGAACGCCCGCGCCTCCTCCGGCGGCAGGCCATCGGTCGCCGCCAGCGCCGCCGGCTCGCCCGCCAGCGCCGCGAGCTGCCCGCCAAGCTCGCGCGGGATGAAGTTCACCGTCGTCTCGCCGCGCGCGAACGCCGGGTTGGCCATCACCAGCCGATGGAACGGGATGGTCGTCGCCACTCCCTCGATCCGGTAATCGGCCAGGGCGCGGTGCATGCGGCGGATGGCCTCCTCGCGGGTGGCGCCCCAGGCGATCAGCTTGGCGATCAGCGAGTCGTAGAACTGTGGGATGGTGTAGCCGGGACGGGCGGCGCTGTCCACCCGCACGCCGAAGCCGGCCGGCTCCTGGTAGCCGCCGATCGTGCCGAGCGCCGGGCGGAAGCCGTGGGCTGGGTCCTCGGCGTTGATCCGGCATTCGATCGCGTGGCCGCGCCAGCCGATATCGCCCTGCGCGAGCCACAGCCGCTCCCCCTGCGCGATCCGCAACTGCGCCTGCACCAGATCGACGCCCGTGACCATCTCGGTGACGGTGTGCTCGACCTGGATGCGGGTGTTCATCTCCAGGAAGAAGAAGTGCCCGTCCTGGAACAGGAATTCGAGCGTCCCGGCGCTGACATAGCCCACCGCGCGCGCCAGGGCGACCGCCGCCGCGCCCATCTCGGCCCGCAGCGCCGGGGTGAGGGCCGGCGACGGGCATTCTTCGACCAGCTTCTGGTGCCGCCGCTGGATGGAGCAGTCGCGCTCGCCGAGATGGATGACGTTGCCGTGCTGGTCGGCCAACACCTGGATCTCGATATGGCGCGGATCGGGCAGATATTTCTCGACATACACCTCCGGGTTCTTGAAGCTGGCCTCGGCCTCGCGCCGGGCGCTCTCGAACGCCGACGCCGCCTCGTCCGGCCCGGTGACGACCCGCAGCCCGCGCCCGCCCCCGCCGCCGACCGCCTTGATCGCGATCGGGTAGCCGTAGTGGTCGCCCAGTGCGCGCACCTGCTCCGCCGACTCGACCGGCTCGACAGTGCCTGGCACGAACGGCACGCCGGCCGCCGCAGCCTCGCGCCGCGCCGCGGTCTTGCCGCCCATGCGCTCCATCGCCTCGGCTGGCGGCCCGACAAAGACCAGCCCGGCCTCGCGCACGGCGCGGGCGAAGGCAGCGTTCTCCGCCAGGAAGCCGTAGCCGGGGTGGATCGCGCCCGCGCCGGCCTGCCGCGCCACGGCGATGATCCGCTCGATGTCGAGGTAGCTCTGCGCGGCGGGCGGCGGGCCGAGCAGGTAAGCTGTGTCGGCATAGGCCACGTGCGGCGCATCGCGATCGGCCTCGCTGTAGACCGCGACCGTACGCAGCCCAAGCTCCTTGCAGGCCCGCATGACTCGGAGCGCGATCTCGCCGCGGTTGGCGATCAGGACGGTGTCAAACATGGGCGTAGGTGTCCAATCAGCGCTGACGGACAACAGGCGAGCAAGCGGCCGGATATCAGACGGCCAGACGGCCAGAACAGCGAACGCATCGGCCTGACCGTCCGGCCGCCAGACGTCGGTCTGTCCGGCTGCTCACAGGCCGACGATCCCGCTGCTCCAGCGGGCGGCGCGCTGGGCGCGGGCGGCGTCCCGGCGCGGTCCGACGGGCCGGGCGCTGCCGGCCGCCAGGGCCTCCAGCACGGCGGCGTCGCGCCAGGCGCTGCGCGCGGCAGGGGCCTGGGCCAGCGTCGCCTCCGCAGCGAGCGCGCAGGCCACCGCGGCGAGCGCGGCCGCCACCTCTTCCGGCGTTGCGTCGGGCGGAGCGGAATCGATCTGCATGGAGAGGATTATACCGCAGGATCGGCCGCGTTCAGGTGAGGGCGGCCCCTGGCCGCCGTGTGGAACGGCGAGGGCGCATCCGCGGCGCGGCCGGTCAAATGCCGAATGGCAGGCGCGGTCTCCATCGCGCTGCACAGGCGCCAGGACTGGCGCAGCGTTCCACCGCCTGGGCGTTCGCCACAAAGCCGCCGTCATCGCCAGCTACCTGCGCTGACTGCACCAGCGACCGACCCGTCGCTGGAAGCCTGACGGCGGCCGGTGTCGGATAACGCGCCGGGTTCGGTGGGCGACGGCCGCCCCACACCCTGCGCTGGAAGGCCTTCAGTCGCCAGCGCGTCACGGCCGCACGGCAGGGGGCGAATCAGCGGCGGATCAGGGACAGGTAGCGACGGAAGGGCGTGACGGGGGGCGTGGCCGTGGGTGTCGCTGTGGGCGTGGCGGGGGGCGTGGCGGGGGGCGTGGTCGTGGGTGTCGCTGTGGGCGTGGGTGTTGCCGTGGGTGTCGCTGTGGCCGTGGGTGTTGCCGTGGGTGTCGCTGTGGTCGTGGATGTTGCCGTGGGCGTGGCGGGGGGCGTGGCCGTGGGTGTCGCTGTGGGTGTCGCTGTGGACGTGGGTGTTGCAACGGCTGGCGCTTCGTACGAGCCGATGTCGCAGATTGCCGAGCCGTTGCCGTCGCCATCCTGCGGACGGGTCAATCCATTTTGCGAGGTGGTCGGGCAACCGGCGTTCGTGCCCGCGTCAATCGCCGGGCTGCCGGGGTTGAGCGGATAATACGCCGGGCTGCCGGTCAGCGTGCCGAGATTCGGATCGGTATTGATCTTGGCGTTGACAGTAAAACCGCAGTTGTTGCCGGAGTCGAGATTA
Organism: Roseiflexaceae bacterium; assembly: GCA_042408595.1. Classification (GTDB taxonomy): domain Bacteria; phylum Chloroflexota; class Chloroflexia; order Chloroflexales; family Roseiflexaceae; genus JBHOQX01. The sequence goes on from JBHOQX010000049.1 coordinate 2,762, forward strand.
TTCCCGCCGTCGGTGATTGGACCGGCGCAATTCTCGCCCGCCGTGCTATTGGCGAGGATGCTGTTGGTGATCGTCAGCATAAAGAAGTTGAAGATGCCGCCGCCGCCGCCGTTGGCGGCGCTGTTTCCCGAGAGTGTGCTGTTGGTGATCGTCAGCATAAGGAAGTTGAAGATGCCGCCGCCGTCGTTGGCGGCGCTATTTCCCGAGAGCGTGCTGTTGGTGATCGTCAGCGTGCCGTTGTTGAAGATGCCACCGCCGTCGTTGGCGGCGCTGCCATTGGCAACGGTCAGGTTTTGCAGGATGAGGTTTGCACCCGAGTCCACCTGCAGTGCGCGCACGGCATTATTGCCGCTGATGGTGATGTTCCCACCGCCGTTGATCGTCAGCGTGCCCGCTCCAAAGACGATGGCGGGCAACGACGAAGTGAGCGTAATCGTCCCGCCGAGGCTGAAGGTGATAGTGTCGTCGGCGGCGGTGGCGTTCGCGTCTGTGATCGCCTGATGCAATGACCCGGTGCCGCTGTCGTTGAGGTTGGTGACGACGTAGGAAGCCGCCTGCGCCGGGGTGATGGTCAGCGCGCTGCCGAGCAGGCCCAGCGGCATGGCGCACAGGAACAGGAGACCAATGAAACGACTGATACCAAATTCGGGTGTATACTGATAATATGAGACGACTGAAACTAGCCGACCACCTGACGATTGATGCGTTGGAGCAGCGGTATCGTCAGGCGACCGATCCTGTGGGACGCAGTCATTGGCAGATGCTCTGGTTACTGCGCCAAGGGCGTGCAGCGGCCGAGGTTGCCGACATCACCGGCTACTCGCTGCTCTGGTTGTACGCGATCGTGCGCCGCTATAACGCTGATGGTCCAGAGAGCATCGGTGATCGCCGCCATCACAACCCTGGCCAAGCTCCACTGTTGTCACAAGCGCTGCGTGCTGAACTCGCTCAGGCACTCGAAGGTTCCGCTCCCGATGGCGGGGTGTGGACTGGCCCGAAAGTTGCCGCCTGGATGAGCGCCAAGCTGGGGCGAAAGGTGCATCCGCCACGCGGCTGGGAACTGTTGCAGCAGCTTGGCTATCGTTCCTATGTTCCCCGCCCGCGCCTTGCCAAGGCGGATCCTGCGGCGCAGGAAGAGTTCAAAAAAAACGCTTCCGCAGGCCATCGCGCAGGTTCAAGCTGAGCATCCCGATGCGACGATGGACGTTTGGGGCGAGGCTGAACATCGCATCGGGCTCAAACCCATCCTGCGGCGGGTCTGGCGCAAGAAAGGACAACGTCCGCTCGTCACCGTCCAGCACCGGTACAAATGGGCGTACCTGTATGGCTTTGTCTGTCCGCAGAGCGGCCAAACCTTCTGGCTCGTGCTGCCACAGGTGGCAGTCACGGTGTGGACGCTGGGTCTGGCCGAATTTGCGGTTGCGGTTGGCGCTGGTCCGACCAAACGGGTCATTCTGGTCATCGATCAGGCTGGATGGCATATCAGCGACGACGTGGTCGTGCCGGAGGGCGTGCATCTGGTGTTCCTGCCGCCCTACTCGCCTGAATTGCAGCCGGCCGAACGGCTGTGGTCGTTGAGTAATGAAGCGCTGGTGAATGAGCATTTCAGCGACTTGGAGGCGCTGATTGACGCACAAGCAGAACGGTGTCGTCGCTTGCGTGAGCAGCCCGAGGTCATTCGTGCACA
>JBHOQX010000050.1:0-24675 GCA_042408595.1 Roseiflexaceae bacterium
CGCCGCGAGGCGGGCGGCAGGCGCGGCCGCGGGGCGCGGCGGGACGACCGGGCGCGCCGGCGCGAGCAGGACCGCCGCTGCCAGCGACATGCCGGCCACTACTGCCGCCTGGCGCAGCAGATCGGCGAGGGGCGGCTCGCGGTCCAGCACCAGGCCATCGGCGCGGATGCGGCGGCTCGGCAGACCAAGCGCGGCGGCCAGCCGGCGGCGGGCCGCCGGATCGAGCGGGCGCAGCCCATGCTCCATCTCAGCGAGGGCGCGGGTCGGGATGCCGGTTTCGAGGGCAAGCTCGGTGATGGTCAGGCGCGCGCGGCGGCGCATCGTGCGAATGTCGGGCATGGGTGACGCCTCCGGTTGTGGGATGTCGTGCTGCGATACCGGGCGGCCAGGCCGCGCCAGGGAGAGGGTACCATGCCCGCGCGGCGGTGTGGATGACAGCGCGCTTACGATTCGGGCGGCGGCGCGTTGCGCTGGATCGGCTTGTTTGCTATAATCCAAAGCGCTGGGGAGGTCGCATAGTGGCCTAGTGCGCGGCACTGGAAATGCCGTAGGGGGTAACACCTCCTCGTGGGTTCAAATCCCACCCTCCCCGCCACCCCGTTCGCCACCTCCCGCTCCCCGCGGGGGTGTTGCAGGCCGCCGGTCCCCCACGAGCGATCCTGCTCCGCCGCACAGCGGAAAAAAGAAACTTGGCGGGCGTAGCCCGCCACACCTCCCGGTTGCAGACAGCTTCCGAACCCCAGGCCGTCCATCATTCATCACGCGCTTCTTGCCCCGCCCCCGCCGCCGCGCGCAGCGCCCGCAGGTTCTCCGCGACCGGGGCGCGGCTGTTGAACACCGCCGAGCCGGCGACCACCAGGGCCGCGCCGGCCCGCGCCACGTCGGCGATCGTGCCGGGGTGAATGCCGCCATCCACCTCGATCAGCACGTCGTGCAGGCCGCGCGCATCCAGGGTGCGGCGGAGGCGCGCCACCTTGTCGCGGCAGGTCTCGATAAACGCCTGCCCGCCGAAGCCGGGGTTGACCGTCATCACCAGCACCTGATCGACGAACGGCAGAACCTCCTCCAACAGCACCAGCGGCGTCGCCGGGTTGATCGCCACACCGGGCCGCACGCCAAGCTCGCGAATCTGCTGCACGGTGCGGTGTAGATGCGGGCAGGTCTCGACATGGACGATCAGCACATTCGAGCCGGCGCGGGCGAAGTCCGCCAGGTAGCGCTCCGGCGCGACGATCATCAGGTGCGTCTCCAGCAGCGCCCCGTACTCGGCGGCGAGCGCGCGGATCGACTCCTGCACCGCCGGGCCGATCGTGATGTTCGGGACGAACTGGCCGTCCATGACATCGACGTGGATGCGCCTGACACCGCACTCCAGCGCGGCGCGCACCTGCTCCCCGAGCCGGCTGAAATCGGCGGACAGAATGGACGGGGCGATTTCGATCATGGCGATCCCTCGGGCGCGTCCTGCGCAGAGGCCGGGGCTGCCGCTGCGCGGCAACCAGAGGCCTGCTCGATGTTGGCACACCGCCATGCTGGCCCGAGCACTCCGCACCCTGCGCCCTGCCTCACCCCTCGGGCGGCTTCTCGTGATGCCCGCCGAACTGGTAGCGCATGGCCGAGAGCAGCCGGTCGGCGAAGTTCGACTCGCCGCGCGACGCGAAGCGGGCGTAGAGCGCCGCCGTCAGCACCGTGGCCGGCACTCCTGCATCGATCGCGGCCAGCGCCGTCCAGCGGCCCTCGCCCGAGTCCGACACGCGCCCGCTGAACTGGCTGAGGGTCGGGTTGTCGTGCAGGGCGATCGCCGTCAGGTCGAGCAGCCAGGAGGCGACGACGCTGCCGCGCCGCCACAGCTCGGCGATCGCCGGCAGGTTCATGTCGTACCGGTAGAACTCCGGGTTGCGCAGCGGGGTCGTCTCGGCGTCCACCGGGCGGCCTTCCTTGCCGACATTCGCGTGCTGCAGGATGTTGAATCCCTCGGCATAGGCGGCCATGATGCCGTACTCGATGCCGTTGTGCACCATTTTCACAAAATGCCCGGCGCCGTGCGGGCCGCAGTGCAGGTAGCCGAGCTCCTCGGTGGCCGGCTGGCCGCCGCGGCCCGGGCTGCGCGGCGCGGCCTCCAGCCCCGGCGCGAGCGCGCGAAAGATCGGGTCAAGGCGGCGCACCGCCGCCGCCTCGCCGCCGATCATCAGGCAGTAGCCGCGCTCCAGCCCCCAGACACCACCGCTGGTGCCGCAGTCCACGTAGTGGACCCCGCGCGAGGCCAGCTCTGCGGCGCGGCGGATGTCGTCGTGATAGTACGAGTTGCCGCCGTCGATCAGCGTGTCGTCTTCGTCCAGCAGCGGCAGCACGTCGGCGATCACCTGATCGACCGTGGCAGCCGGCACCATCAGCCAGATCGCACGCGGCCGCGCCAGGCGGGCGGCCAGGTCGGCATACGACGTGACACCGGCGGCGATGGTGCCATCATCGACGAATGGCTGCACTCGAGCGGCGCTGCGGCCATAGCCGATCACCGTATGGCCGGCGCGCGTCAGGCGCTTCGCCATGTTCGCGCCCATGCGGCCCAGGCCGACCATGCCAAGTTCCATCGCAATCGATCCTTTCTATTGGCAGCAGGCGCGGGAGCGCCGGCAGCGGGCATCGCGGAGCGCCCCGATTATACACGCCCAGCTAGGGCGCGGCAACCGGCGCGGTTGACGCCGGGCCGGGCCGTGCGGTATGATACCGGCAATACCCATCGCGACCCATCCGGCCCGCTGTGACGAAGGAGAAGCACCCATGGGCAAGATATTCGGCGCTCTGACGTTCATCGTCGGCGTGCTGATCGGGATGATCGGCGGGGCGGCGCTGCTGGCGTACGCCTACCAGGCGGCCGGGCTCTACCCGCCGGACGATGCGACAATCAAGTTCATCGCGCGCGAGCGCGGCTGGCTGCGCGACGATCTGTAGGCCGCAGCAGCGATCGGATCGCCGCAGAGGACACAGAGCGCACCGGAGGAGCGCGCCACCCATCGGCGTCAGCACGCGCCGCCTGCAACCCGCGGGCCGCCATCGTGATCGAGCCAGGCGCCATCTGATAGTACAGATGCCTTCTGTACGCCTGCGTCCTCTGTGGCCAGCCCTACCTGCCCACTGCGGAAAGCGCTCAATGAAGGAGTCGCCAATGGAACGTATCTGGCAGAAACACTACGAGCCGGGTGTGCCAACGACGCTCACCTACCCAGAATGGACGTTGAACGACTTCCTCGATGAGAGCGCCCGCAGATTCCCCTACAACACAGCCACCAACTTCGTCCTGAAATACATCGCCGGTGGGCGTTTCACCGTCGGCGGCAAGCTCACCTACCTGAAGCTGTACGACCTGGTGAATCGCTTCGCGACCGCGCTCCACCAGCTCGGGGTGCGCAAGGGCGACCGGGTGGCGTTGGTGCTGCCGAACTCGCCGCACTTCGTGATCGCCTTCTTCGGCGCGATGCGGATCGGCGCCATTGTCGTCAACAACAACCCGACCTACACCGCCCGCGAGCTGGCGCACCAGCTCCAGGACTCCGGCGCGGAGACGGTCATTCTGCTCAATCTCTTCTGGCCGCGCCTGAACGAGATCATCGGCGAGACGCCGGTGAAGCGGACGATCGTGGCGCATATTTTCGATACGCTCGGTTTCCCGTCGAACATGCTGGTGCGCTCCAGCCAGCGGAAAGCGCCGGAGTGGGTGGATGTGCCACCGGCGGCGAACATCTATCACTTCCAGCAGTTGCTCGACAAGACGCCCGCCGCGCCGCCGCGGGCCGATGTCTCGCCGGACGACGTGGCGCTGTTTCAGTACACCGGCGGCACGACCGGCCTGCCCAAGGCGGCGATGCTGACACACCGCAACCTGGTGGCCAACACGCTCCAGGTCGCGGGCTGGCTGCCAAGCGGGCGGCCGGGCGAAGAGAAGATGATGGCCGCCATTCCGTTCTTCCACGTCTACGGCATGACGGTCTGCATGATCTACTCCGTCCACATCGGCGCGGAGATGGTGATCGTGCCGAACCCGCGGCCGATCGACAATGTGATGACCATCATCCAGAAGGAGCGCTGTACGCTCTACCCCGGCGTGCCGGCAATGTACATCAACATCGTCAACCACCCGCGGATCGCCGACTACGACCTGACATCCGTGCGAGCTTGCATCAGCGGCTCGGCCCCCCTGCCGATGGAGATTCAGGAGAAGTTCGGCAAGATCACCGGCGGGCGGCTGGTCGAGGGCTATGGCATGACCGAGTGCTCGCCCGTCACCCATTGCAACCCGGTCTTCGGCACGCGCAAGGCCGGCTCGATCGGTATCCCCTTCCCCGACACCGACGCCAAGATCGTCGATCTGGAGACCGGCGCGGATCTGCCGTTCGGTGGTGACACAGCGGGCGAGCTGTGCGTGCGCGGCCCGCAGGTGATGAAAGGCTACTGGCAGCGGCCGGAGGAGACGGCGCAGACGATCGACGCCGACGGCTGGCTGCACACCGGCGATATCTGCACGGTCGACGCCGACGGCTACTTCTACATCGTGGACCGCAAAAAGGACATGATCAATGTGTCGGGCTTCAAGGTGCTGCCGCGCGAAGTCGAGGAAGTGTTGTTCACCCATCCCAAGGTGCTGGAGGCGGTGGTAGCCGGCGTGCCGCACCCACAGCGCGGCGATGACACGGTGAAGGCGTATATCGTGCTTAAGCCGGGCCAGACGGCGACTGCGGACGAGATCAAGGAGTTCTGCCGCGCGCATCTGGCGCACTACAAAGTGCCGCGTGAGATCGAGTTCCGTGACGAGCTGCCCAAGACGGCCGTCGGCAAGGTCTTGCGGCGGCAGCTCGTTGAGGAGGAGAAGCAGAAACAGGCGGCCGCCGCCGCCGAGACGAAGGAGCAGGTGGCCTGAGATGCGACACGCGGACATGCGGGCAGCACCCCGGAGGCCGCTGCGCTGCCCGCACGCCGCGCGCCGATCCGCTTCGTTGCGCCCTCTGCGCCGCCGCACAGGGGGCGCCTTTTTGCCGCAGGAGAGCGGGGACAGGAATCAGAGCATGGAGCGCATCACCACGCGAAAAAGCGCCTGTCGGCCACATGCGCTGTCCGCCCCTGAACCTGCGTCGTGAACCGACAAAGCAGCCACGAGCGCGTAGCACAGCCGAAACAACACACGGGAGCAGATCCATGGCCATTGACTGGAACGACAAGTACGCCCGCGATGGGCTGACCTTCGATGACGTGCTGCTGGTGCCAGCGGAGTCGCATGTTCTGCCGCACGAGGTCGATGTCAGCACGCAGCTCACCCGCGGCATTCGCCTGAACATCCCGATCGTCAGCGCGGCGATGGATACCGTCACCGAGCACCGCCTGGCGATCGCGCTGGCGCGCGAGGGCGGGATCGGCATCATCCACAAAAACCTCTCGATCGCCGACCAGGCCGACATGGTGCGCAAGGTCAAGCGCTCCGAGAGCGGCATGATCGTCGATCCGATCACCATGTCGCCCGAGCGCACCGTCGGCGACGCGCTCGACCTGATGGCGGAGTATCACATCTCCGGCATCCCGATCACCACCGGCGACGGCGAGCTGGTCGGCATCATCACCAACCGCGACCTGCGCTTCGAGACCGACCGCACGCGGCCGGTGCGCGAGCTGATGACGGCGCAGAACCTGGTCACGGTGCCGGAGGGCACGACGCTGGAGCAGGCCAAGGAGGTGCTGCACCGGCACCGGATCGAGAAGGTGCTGGTGGTCGACCGCAACGGACGGCTCTCGGGGCTGATCACCGTCAAGGACATCATGAAGCAGATCAAATACCCGAACGCCTGTAAGGACGAGCGCGGCCGGCTGCGCGTCGGCGCGGCGATCGGCGCGAGCGGCGACTACCTGGAGCGTGCCGAGGCGCTGGTGCGGGTCGGGGTGGATGTGCTGGCGCTCGACACGGCCCACGGCCACTCGCGGGGCGTGCTGGAGGCGGTGCTGCGGGTGCGCGAGCGCTTCCCGGAGGTGCAGTTGATCGCCGGGAATGTCTCGACCGGCGCCGGGGCGGCGGCGCTGGCCGAGCGCGGCGTGGACGCGATCAAGGTCGGGCAGGGGCCCGGCTCGATCTGCACCACCCGGGTCGTTGCCGGGGCGGGCATGCCGCAGATCACGGCGATCACCGACTGCGCCCGGGCCGCCGAGCGCTTCGGCGTGCCGATCATCGCCGACGGGGGGATCCGCTACTCCGGCGATATCGTCAAGGCGCTGGCGGCCGGCGGGCACAGCGTGATGATCGGCTCGCTGTTCGCCGGCACCGAGGAGAGCCCGGGCGAGACGATCCTGTACGAGGGGCGCAGCTTCAAGGCCTACCGCGGCATGGGCTCGGTCAGCGCGATGCAGCGGGGCTCGAGCGACCGCTACTTCCAGGGGGGCGGCGAGGGCAAGAAGCTGGTCGCTGAGGGAATCGAGGGGATGGTAGCCTACAAGGGGCCGCTCGCCGATACCGTCTTCCAGATGATCGGCGGGCTGCGCTCCGGCATGGGCTACGTCGGCGCGCGCGACATCGCGGCGCTGCGGCGCGACGCGCGCTTCATCCGCATCTCGATGGCCGGGCTGATCGAGAGCCACCCGCACGACATCACCATCACCAAGGAGGCGCCGAACTACGAGCGGAGATGAGACAGAGGCGCGGGCGGCCTGCCGTCTCCTCCATCCAGCATGTGACCATCCCCGACGATGAACGACGGACTGCTGCTCGGCCTCGATGTTGGCACGACGAACTGCAAGGCGGCGCTGTTCGACCTGCACGGCCGGCTGCGCGGCCTGGGGCGCGTGCCGACCCCGGTGCGACACCCGCGCCCGAACTGGGCCGAGCACGACCCTGGCGACCTGTGGCGGGCGATCATTGCTGCTGTGCGCGCCGCGCTGGCACAGGCCGGCCCCGCGCCGCTGCTGGGCGTTGCCGTCGCCAGCATGGCCGAGGCCGGGTTGCTGCTCGACCGCGCCGGGCGGCCCGTCTCGCCGCTGATCGCCTGGTACGACGGCCGCATCGAGGCGCAGCAGCGCTGGTGGGCCGCCCACATCCCGGCGGATGAGACCTACCGCGCCACCGGCCTCTTGCCCAAGCCGATCTTCGGCGCCCTCAAGCTCCTCTGGTTGCGCGACAACGCCCCGGATGCCTACGCCGCCGCGACGCGCTGGCTCCACGCCGCCGACTACATCGCCTTCCGGCTGTGCGGCGCGCAGGCGACCGACTACTCGCTCGCCGGGCGTACGCTGCTGTTCGACCTCGCGGCGCGCCGCTGGTCGGCGGCGCTGATCGCCCGCGCCGGCCTGCGCGCCGACCTGCTGCCGGAGCCGCTGCCCGCCGGCACGCGCCTGGGCGCTGTCACCCCCGAGGCGGCGGCGGAGACCGGCATCCCCGCCGGCACACCGGTCGCCCTTGGCGGCCACGACCACGTGTGCGGCGCGCTGGCGGCCGGCGTGCGCGTGCCGGGGGAGTGCCTGGACTCGATGGGCACCGCGGAGCCGGTGTTCCTGCCGCTCGATACGCCGCGCCCCGGCCCGGCCGCCGCCGCGGTGGGCATCTCGTTCGGCGCGCATGTCGCGGGTGGGCGCTTCTTCGCCATGCGCGGCGTCTACAGCTCCGGCGCGGCGGTCGAGTGGGCTGCCCGGCTGCTGGCGCTCCCGCCCGCCGCCGACCGCTATGCAGCGTTCGAAGCAGCAGCGGCGCAGGCCCCGCCGGGCAGCCTGGGCGTCAGCTTTCTGCCGCGCCTGACCGCTGGGGCGCGCGGCGCGTTCATCGGGCTGACCGGGGCGGCCGGCGCCGCGGAGTTGGCGCGCGCCGTGTATGAGGGGGTGGCCTGCGAGTGGCGCCGGTTGCTGGAAGCGATGGAAGCCACGCTCGACACCCGAGCTGCGACCATCCGCGTGATCGGCGGTGGAGCCCGTTCGGCGCTGTGGCTCCAGATCAAGGCCGATGTGCTCAACCGCCCGCTCGACGTACTGGCGATCGACGAAAGCACGGCGCTCGGCGCGGCGCTGTTGGCGGGACTCGGCGCCGGCGTCTACCGCACCGAGACCGAGGCCATCGCCGCGGCCCGGCCCGCCGGGCGGCGCATCGCCCCCGACCCTGAGCGGGCCGCCTTCTATGCACGGCATTACCGCGAGGCGTACCTGCCGCTCGCAGGGGAGTAGGGACAAACGCCGGACGTCGACGCCCGTCTGTTATCTGCACTACATCTGCCGCAAACATGGTATACTATCAGCAAGGGCGCCGAGGGGCGCCTTTCGCGTACCAACAGGGAGCACCAGGCATGGCACGATCCACCGCGCAGCGCAGCAGCGGCCGGCGCGCAACGCAGAAGAAGCAGGGGCTGAGCCCGCTCGTCATTGGCCTGATCGTCGCCGCGGCCGTCGCCGTGCTGGCGCTGGCCGGATTGTGGCTGTCCGGCGCACTCGGCGGGGCGGCGCCGGGTGAGAAGATCGAGGATATGGGCGCAGGGCTCCACCTGCAGCAGGTGAACGACCCGCTGCCCAAACCCTATAACTCGAACCCGCCGACCTCCGGCTACCACTACGGCGGCGGCACCGCGCCGTGGGGCGTCCTGACGCAGCCCTTCCCCGACACGCTGACCGTGCATAACCTGGAGCACGGCGGCGTCGTCATCCACTATCGCCAGGGGACCGACCAGGCGACGATCGAGAAACTCACCGCGCTGACTCGCCAGCTCCAACAGCAGAACCCGTGCATCGTGCTGCAGCCGCGCCCGGCGGATCAACTCGACGTGCCTATTGCAGTCACCGCCTGGACCTATATGCTGAAGCTCAACGGGTTGGACGAAGCGGCGATCACCCGCTTCTTGCGCGCGCATGTCGGGCGCGGCCCGGAGCCGGTCTGCCCGGTCGGCGTGCAGTAGCCCGGCAGGGTATCGGACAACGGGCGACGGGCGGCAGGCGTGGGGCGAGGCGCACGCTCGCCGCTATGTTTGTCTCCGGTCGTCGGTCCTTTGTCGGTCGGCGAGCCAGAGCCAGGCCGCCGCGGCGGCGGAGGCGGCGCCCAGGCTCGCGCCGGCCCATCGCCGCCGGGCGCGCCCGCGGTCGGCTAGCACCGCCCGCGCCGTGTTCATCCCGCTCGCGCCGAAGACTCCGCCACCGGGGTGCGTGCTCGCACCGGTGAGATACAGGCCGCGCAGCGGCGTGCGGTAGCCCGCCAGCTCCGGCAGCGGCCGGAAGAAAAACATCTGGTCGAACGACATCTCGACATGCATCACGTTGCCGCGCGGCAGCCCGAGCCGCCGCTCCAGGTCGAGCGGGCTCTGGATGAAACGGTCGATGATCTTGCCCCGCATGTTCGGCGCGTAGCGGTACAGCACCTCCAGGATACTGTCAGCCACCTCGTCGCGGATGGCGTCCCAATGCTGGCCACCCGCCAGTTCGTACGGAAAATACTGCGCCCAGAGGAACACCGTGTGCCTGCCCGGCGGGGCGACCTCCGGATCGATCGCCGAGAAGGTCATAGCGATCACCGCCGGCGCGCGGGCCGGCAGGCCGCGGCTGTAGTCGGCGAAGGCCGCGCGCAGGTAGCCAGGGGACGGGCAGAGCATCTGCAGGCCGTGGTGGCTCTCATGCGGCCGCCCGCCCGATGGCGCGCCAGGGTAATCCGGCAGCGCCTCAGCCGCGCAGCGCACGGTCATCCCGAAGCCGTTGCCGACCCGGATGTTGCGCACGCGCCGGACGAACTCCGGCACCAGGTGCTCCGGCCCCACCAGGTCGAGCAACGTCGTCCAGACATGGGCGTTCGAGACGACCACCGGCGCGGTGTAGCGCGTGCCGTCGGCGGTCTCGACCCCTTCTACCCGCCCGCCGCGCACCAGAATGCGTCGCACCGGAGCATCGAGCGCCACCCGCCCGCCGGCCGCCTCCAGCGAGCGGGCCATCGCCTGCGTAAGCATGCCGCTGCCGCCGCGCGGGTGCTTGGCGCCGGAGAGGTGCATCATCGCGTACCAGCCGACGTGCCCGCCGGCCGCGACCTCATCCGGCGGCGGACCGGACTGCGCGCCGAGCCAGCCCATGAACGCGCGCATCGCCTCGCTCTCGAAGGTTTCGTTGATCACCTGGCCGTAGGGCGCCATGAGGCGGCGCAGCGTCTCTATCAGGCCACCGGCGCCGGCGCGGGCCTGCGCCGCCAGCATCCGTCCGGCCAGCCGGGTGGCGCTCGGCGGGTGCATGAACGCCTCGAAGATCGCCTCGTTCAGCGGGCGCCAGTAGGCGACAAAGCGGCGGTAGTTCTCCGCATCGCGCGGGGCGACGCGCGCGATCGACTCGCAGGTGCGGTCGAGGTCGCGATAGAGCGCGATCGCACCGGAGCCGTCCAGCACGGGGTAGAATGCGTACGGGTCCATGTCGATGTAGTCGAGCCCGAACTTTTCCAGCTCCAGGTCACGCACGACCGGCGTGAGGTGGATCATGATATGGGCCGACGAGCCGACATCGATGCGGTAGCCGGGGATGACCTCCTCGGTGCAGACCGCGCCGCCGATGATCGGGCGGCGTTCCAGCACCAGCACGCGCAGCCCGGCCCGCGCCAGGTAGCCGGCGCAGGTCAGGCCGTTGTGCCCCCCGCCGACGATGATGGCGTCGTAGTCGTAGTGTGGCATCCTTTTTCCTCCCTCGGTCATCCCGTCATTTGTCGCATGGCGCGCATTGTACGCGATGTGCTATGATACGGGTGCGACGGCATGCGAGATGGGCGGGATGCTGGCGGGTCGTGCCGACTCTCTGCCCCTTTGCCGCATGCGGGAAGCTTACCCGGGTCGGCGTAGATGGTCTGCGGCATGGAGTGGCCGAACTCCCTCTCCTCGCCCCTTCTCCTGCGTGCGGGAGATGGGGGCAGAGAGCGTGGACCTGGTGCCAGTGTGATGCCGCAACAGCGACACCCCCGCCCACGTCAGCGCTCGGCGGGGAGGTTGAGAGGCCGCCGGCCCGCCAAGCCCCTTCTTGTTCGCCGGCCAGTCGGCCAGGGGAGGGGGAGGCAACACCTCTCCGCGCCCCACCATGGCGTAAAACCTGTCAACCAGGCAGATCAAGCGTGACGCTTCGGTACTCACTCACCATCGGCCGCATCGGCGGTGTGCGGCTCCGGCTCCACTGGAGCTGGCTGCTCGTCGTTGCGTTGCTGATGCTCACCCTCGCCCAATTCTACCGCGGCTGGGCAGGGCAGGTGGGCGCGCTGGCGCTGGCCGCGCTCGCCGCGTTGCTCCTGTCGCTCTCGGTTGTGGCACACGAGCTGGCGCACGCCGCCGCTGCACACTGGCTCGGGCTGCCGGTGCGGGGAGTCACGCTGTTTATCTTCGGTGGAATGACCGAGGTGGACGAAGAGGCGCTGACACCGGGGCGCGAGCTGCTGGTCGCCGCCGCCGGGCCGCTGGCGAACCTGGCGCTGGCTACCGCCGGCACGGCGCTCGGCTGGCGAGCGGGCGGCACGCTCGCCGGAGCCTTCGGCCTGCATATCGCCGTCGCGAATCTCTTGCTCGCGCTGCTCAACCTGCTGCCTGCCTACCCGATGGACGGCGGGCGCGTGCTGCGCGCGGCCCTCTGGTACCTGTCCGATGATGAGCTGTTCGCCACATCCGTCGCGATGAGCGCCGGGCAGATCGCCGGCTGGGCCCTGATCGGCGGCGGCGCGCTCTACGGCCTGCTCGCGTCCGACCTGCTGATCGGCGCGACGTTGATGCTCATTGGGTATGTGCTCGTCCGATCGGCACGCGCGGGCTTCGGGCGTTACCTGGTGCGCCGCGCGCTGCGCGGCATCCGCGCCGGCGATCTGATGCAGCGGACGTACTGCGCCGTCGCGCCGGATATGCGGCTCGACCAATTTGTCGGGCGCTACGTGCTGGGCCAGACCGAGCAGGACTACCCGGTGCTCAATCAGCCGGATGACGATGCGCCGCAGCCGCTGCTCGGGCTGATCTCGGCGCGCAACCTGCGCCGCTACCGGCTGGACGACTGGAACCGCACCCAGGTTCAGGACGCGATGACTCCGGCCAGCCACGTGCTGCGGGTGGCGCCGGATACGCCGGCGGGCGATGCCTTTCGCGCCCTGGTCGAAAGCGGCGGTGAGCTGCTGCCGGTGATCGAGGGCGATGCGCTGCTGGGCGTGCTGCGCCGGGGCGATGTGGTGCGCTACATCCAGCGTCACGCCACGCGGCGCGCCGCTGGCCGCTGAGATGCAGCGCGGCAATGGGAACACAATGACCTGGCCAGACGCGCTTGAACTCTGCCTTGATGGCATGGCCCAGGGCGGCGAAGCTGTCGGGCGGCTGGATGGGCGGGTCATCTTCGCCGCCGGCGGGCTGCCCGGCGAGCGCGTGCGCCTGCGCCTCACCGAGCGGCGCGAGGCCTACGCGCGCGGCGTCGTCACCGAGGTGCTCACGCCGTCGCCGGAGCGCGTACCGCCGCGCCTCCCCGGCGCGGACCACATGCCCTGGCAGCACATCGCCTACGGGGCGCAACTCCGCTTCAAGCGGCAGATCCTGGCCGAGCAACTGGCGAAGATCGGCGGCCTGGAGGCGGTCGAGGTCGAGCCGACCATCCCGGCGGCGCGCGAGTGGCAGTACCGCACCGGCGCGCATCTGCACATCGCCGGTGGACAGATCGGCTATCACGCCGCCGGCACACGGGCCATCCAGCCGCTCGACGCCGACCCGCTGCTGGCGCCGGCGCTGAACGACGCACTGGCCGCGCTGCGCACTGCCCTGCCGGGGTCCGGCGCCGCCCCGACCGACGCGATCCTGCGGCAGAGCGAGGCGTTCGGCTATGTCGTCGCCGCGCTGCGGGGCCGGGGCGACCTGCGCTCGCTGGCGCGGCGCTGGCGGGCCGCCGATCCGCGCATCGCCGGCGTGGCACTGCCGGACGGCGCGCTCGGCGACGACCATCTGATCGAAGAGTTGGACGGCCTGGCGTTCCGCCTCGCGCCGACGACCTTCTTCCAGGTGAACGTCGCTATGGCCGAGACGCTGCTGCGGCTTGTGCGCGCCGGGTTAGGCCATCCGGAGGCCGGCCAGCCGCGGACGCGCCTCGCCTCTCCCGCCACGGGCGGGCGGCTGCTGGACGGCTACTGCGGGGCGGGGACGTTCACGCTGCCGCTGGCCCGCGCCGCCGCCGAGGTGATCGGTATCGAGGAGCACCCCGGCGCCGCCGCCGACGGCCAGGCCAGCGCGGCGCTGAACGGCATCACGAACGCCCGCTTCGTAATCGGGACGGTCGAGCGGGTGCTGGCGGAACTAGACGGCCCATTCGACGCCGCGGTGCTGGACCCGCCACGGCGCGGCTGCCACCCACGGGCGCTCGAAGAGCTGCTGCGCCTCGCCCCGCTGCGGATCGTCTACGTCTCGTGCCACCCCGGCACCCTCGCGCGCGACCTGCGCCTCCTCACAGCGGGCGGCTACCGCGTCCTGCGCGTCACCCCGGTCGATCTCTTCCCGCAGACGCCGCACATCGAGAGCGTAGCGGTGTTGGAGAAGGCGTGATGGGTCACGGGCGACCGTTGCAGGAGGGTGGGACAAGGAGCGAGCGATGGCACGACGCGCTTTGTTTCCTCAGCGCTCTTTCCCCGTGTCTCCAGACCGTTACGCCTCACCTGATTCATCGATAGCTCGGCAGCCGCGGATCGAACTGGTTGAGATACATGAGCACCGCCATCTGATACCAGGCACCCGTCACCAGCTCGGCAGCCGGGCTGATCAGCGGCTGGCTGTTGGTCCAGTCCACCGCCTGGCCTGGCGTGACGAACCCGCGCCCGGTGCGGCTGGCGTACCACTGCAGCCGTGCCAGCGACCAGGTGTCGTTGCCAGCCCAGTGCTCTTGGGTGGTGTGCCGGGTGCCGTCTTTGTGATCTTCCAGCGCCACTTCATCAAGGGCGTGATGTCCGGCGCCCTCAAGGGGTAAGCGTGAGACGACCATGCCCGATCTGATCGGCCACAGCATCGGCCTCATCCGTGCCAATCAGGCGGCAAACGGCGCCTACGTCGCCAGTCCGACTTTCGCGACCTACCGCTACTGCTGGTTGCGCGATGGCGCGTACATCATCTACGCCATGGACCTGGCCGGCCATCACGATAGCGCCGCGCGCGTTTATGGGCGGCGACCGTGGTACGCAGGCGCCCCGCGGCGGTCGAGCGCGCCATCGCCGCCGCCCAGGGGCCGCCAGCGCCCGGCGACCTGTTGCATACCCGCTACACACTGGACGCCGTGGAAGGGGCAGATGACTGGCCGAATGTTCAGCTCGATGGCTTCGGCTACGCTGACGACAGCTACTACGGCGGCGCCGCGTGGGTGCTGCTGACGGCCTATCTGGGCTGGTACTATGCCGAGATCGGCGAGACCGCACGGGCGCGCACGCTGCTCGATTGGGTCGCCGCCCAGGCCGATGACACGGGCAACCTGCCGGAGCAGATCACGGCGCGCCTCAACCACCCGGCCATGCTGTCGGCGTGGGAGCGGCGCTGGGGCAGAAGCGCCCATCCGCTGCTCTGGTCGCATGCCGCCTATCTGACGCTGGCGGCCCATCTCGGGCAGGGGTGAGCCGATTGCCGGCGAAGGATCGCGGTTGCCTGGCGTGCCGGCTTGCCCGCCAGCTCCTGGCCTACCCGCCCGCCTGCGCGGCCGGCGGCGGCGCGACCTGCGGCAACTGGTAGGCCATCACCCGGCGGTTGCCGCGATCAACGACATATACCTTGCCATCCGGGCCGGCGGCCACGCCGCTCGGCAGGATGAGGCTGGCGGCATCGCTCCCCGCGCCGCCCCAGCGCAGCAGCGCCGCGCCGCGCCCCTCCGCCGCGAGCGCCTGGTTGCGACCCGGCACCGTCACGTACACCTGCCCACCGGGGCCCACGGCCAGGAACGGGTCGTCGTAGGTGTTCGGCAGCCAGCCTGGCACGCGCCACGTCGCCGAGGGCGCATCGGTGACCTTGCCATCCTGCCCGCGCGGAAAGACCTGCACCCGCCCGTTCCAGGTATCGCCGACGTGGACGGTGCCCTGGGCATCCACCGCGATCCCGATCGGCTCGTTGAACGCGCCCGGCCCCGCGCCGGCGTAGCCCCACTGGTAGCGGAAATTGCCGTCGCGGTCGGTCACCACCACCCGCTTGTTGCCGGTATCGGCGATGTAGACGTTGCCCTGGGCGTCCACCGCCACGCCGCGCGGGCCGAAGAAGCCGAGCGGCTCTTTCGCGTTGCCCTCGCGCGTGCCGTCGGTGGCCGTCGCCCGCCGCCCGCCGCCGAAATCGGCCTTGCCCTCGCCCCACGCCTTGAGGAAGCTGCCGTCCGGCGCGAACTTGGCGATCCGCGCGTTCCAGGTGTCGGCCACGTACAGGTTGCCGTCGGCGTCCACCGCCACGCCGCGCGGCTCGTTGAACTGCCCCGGCCCCGCGCCGAAGCCGCCGATCGTGCGCACCAGCCGGCCATCCGGCCCGAAGACCTGCACGCGGTGGTTCGCCGTGTCACTGACGTAGAGATTGCCCTGCGCATCCACCGCCAGGCCGCGCGGCTCGGTCAGTGCGCCGCCCGCCGCGCCGACCACCTCCGCGCCGACCAGCCGGAGCGCCTCTGCGCCTGGCGATTCGGCCGCCGGGGCCGACGTGCCGCCGATCAGGTCCTTGCGCACCCAGGCCTGCATCTCCCGCCCATCGATCCGCCAGCCAGCCGGCAGATCGCGGTAGAGGTAGTAGCGCGCGAGCGGCTGCCAGTGCCGACTGTCGAACGGCCAGGCGAGCAGGTCGAACAGGCCCGGCACCTTGCTGGCATCGAGGTTCGGGCAGCGGCGCAGCGCATCGGCCACGCCGCCCGGATAGGCGAAGTAGAAGCGCGAGTAGCCGTTCGCCTCGACATTGCAGCGGTTCGTGTCGCCCTCCGGGAACCACCAGTTCAACTTACCGTCCAGCCATTTAACATAGTTCTCGCTCAGCGCCTGGCGTGTCGATTCGTACACGTGGGGCGTGGCGACCATCACCACCGGCGCGAAGATCTGCTCGCCGTTCGGCCCATTCACGCGAAAGGACTCGGCGGTCGCGTTGCGGAAGAAATCGGCGTTGCGGTTCTCGATCCGCTGGAAGTCGCGGAGGTACCATTGCATCGGCCAGGCCAGGCTGCCCTCGCCGTTCGAGTCGCCGCTGTCCATGATCACCGGCATCGAACTGCCGCCGATCGGGTCGGCCGGGGTGCGGATGTTGCGGGTCTGGTTCACCGCCAGCGTGTGCAGTTCGCGCGCGAGGCGAGCGGTGTCGGGCGAGCTCTGGGTGTAGATCAGCGGCTCGACCGGCACATCCGGGTGGCGGTAGACGACCAGCCAGGCGGCGCGCACCTGGTACAGTCCCACCGCCGCGGCCAGCGTCAGCGCCACGAGGGTGAGCCCCGTGCGCCGTCCCACGCGCTGCCCGAGGGTCAGGAGGGTATACACGAGCACCCCGACGATGATGAGCGGAACGATCCCCTGCAGCAGCGCGATCTGCCCCGCCTGCCCCTCGCCGGAGGCGCCGAAGCGCCAGAGGGTGACGGTCAGCGCGATCAGCAGCAGCACGACCACCGGCGGGATCAGCCAGGCGCGGCGATCCGGCAGCTCGCGCCAGCGCTGCGAGTCGAGCAGCCGCCCGATGCCCCAGGCGGCTAGCAGGTTGGCCGGTAGGGCGATGTGAATCAGCAACCAGGGCATCTTCTCGCCGGCCCACGAGAAGGCGACCAGCGCACCGACGCACCAGAAAGCCAGGAAAAGCGGGACGAGCGGAACGGGCTGGGCGGCGGGCGGCAGGCGGCGGGCGGGCGGACGCGCCGCTGCCCCGTCGCCGTCTTGCCCGCTCTCAGAGTCGAGCGGAACGGCAGGGTCTGCCTCGATCGTCAGCCCCTCGTCGCTGTCCGGCCGCCGCCGGGCGAAGAGATACACCCCGGTGGCCAGCGAGCCGATCAGCGCCAGCGGCTCGTAGAGCGGCAGCAGCATGAAATAGTAGAACCACGGCTGGTCGGCGCGGCGGTAGGCCTGCTGCGAGCCGAGCCAGTAGGTGATGCCGGCGTAGAGGCCGTCCAACGCGCCCTGTGGATCGGCAAAAAACGTCGTGTACAGCAGAATGTAGATCGCGAAATAGATGCCGAGCGCCGTCCAGAGCGCGCCGCGCTCATAGCGCCACAGGTCGCGCAGGCGGTCGGTCAGCAACGGCCGCTCGTCCCACACCCGCATCATCAACAGGCCGCCGAGCGCAACGGCCATGAACAGGAAGGCCATCCCCGCCGCTTCGAGGTTGGCCGTCAGCCGGGGGTTCCACAACTCCAGGATGATCGCCAGCGCGGTCGCGACGAGCAGGCCGACCGTCACCCAGCGCCGCGGCAGGTTCTCGGCCAACAGCCGGATGACAAGGAACGAGCCGAAGAGGAAAAACAGGATGTAGTACAACTCGTGGGTGCCGACCGCAAGCGCGGTCGCCGCCGCAGCGACATAGAGCCAGCGCGCCCGGCCGGTGTCGAGGAAGCGGAAGAAGGCGACGACCATCCAGAATTCGAACAGGATCATCAGGCCGTCGTGCCGGGCGAAGCGGGTGAAGTACAGCATGCTGGGCGAGAGCGCCAGGAGCGCGCCGGCGGCGAACGCGCCGCGCCGCCCGAGGTACGGGCGCAGCCACCAGCAGGATGCGACCAGCAGGATGCCGCAGACCGCCTGCGGCAGCCGCGCCTGCCAGTCCCCCACGCCGAAGAGGAAATAGGCTAGCGCGGTGAAGATGTAAAGCGACGGGCCGTGGAAGACCGGATCGTAGCAGTACGTCGCGTGGCTACGCCCGCCATAGCAGGCGAACGGCCCCTGCCCGGTGAAGAAACGCCAGCTGGACCAGGCGTGGATCGACTCGTCGTGGTGCAGCGCCATGTGCCCGAGCGCCCACAGGTGGGTAGCGACGGCGACGATGATCAGGCCGGCCCAGGCCAGCAGTTCCACGTTCACCCGCGAGAGGTCGAGCGGGCGGTCGAGCTGGCCGGCGGCGTACGGGCGGTGCTCGCGCGAAATGGCAGACATGGCGTTTCCGTTGGGGAGCGATCCCCGATCAAGGCATGATGGCGTCCATCGCCACGTTCATAGGACAGCAAGCGGCCAGCGCCCGCACACCATGGCCAGACAGACTCACAGCCTCGCGCTCACGGGGCGGCTGGCCCCCGGGCCGCGCCGGGCCGCTGCTCGACGCCCGTGCCAAGGCCGAACTCGTTGGCCAGCTCCGGGCGGACCGCCAGGACGAAATCGGATGATCCAAGCGGCGCGGGCATGCGCCGGAACAGCATAAACTGCCAGAACTGCGCCGCCGTGCGCCCATCCAGCGGCGTGCGCAGCACCCGCATCAGCAGCGGCGAGGTGTCGTCCACCGGAGCGGTCAGCCAGCCCGGCGGCAGGCGGTACATTTCGTTCTCCGGGAACCACCAGCGCAGCGGCAGGCGCTGCACGCGGAAGCCGGACAGAGCCTCCAGGTTGCGCGGGTTGCGGTCGATATTCTCCTGCAACATCAGCACCGCCGCGACCTCCGGCCCCGGCGCGGCGCTCAGATCCGGCCCCTGCTCCACGCCGCGCGTGAAGTTCCGCAGATACCAGTTCCAGACCGTCTCGTTGTCGTACCAGACCGGCAGATCGAGCGCGCCGCCCCGCAGGATCGACGCCGCCTCCAGCCGGTCGATCACGCGTGCGACATCCGGCGAGGTCTGGGTGTAGACCAACATCTCGCGCGGCACGTCGCCCCACTGGTAGGCAACCTGGATGGCGGCGCGGGCCGTGCCGAACGCGCCGATCAGCGTAACACCGAGCGCCAGCGCGCCAAGCGCCCACCGGCCGCCGCGCGCCAGCCCGAAGCCCAGTGTCAGCAGCCCGGCCAGGGCCGCCGCACCGAGCGGGATAAACGGTGTCATCCAGGCCAGCGTACCGGCCGGCTGGCTGACCACCGCCAACAGGATGAAGCCGGTGATCATGACCACGGCAAAGATGCCGAGATAGGACCGCAGCGGCTTCCACTCGCCGCGCGGCAGTAGCCCACGCAGGCCGGGAACCGCCTGGTCGGCGGGGGTGTCGGAGAAAGCGCGCGCCCGCCACCATGCGAGCGTTCGCGCCAGCGCCCAGGCGGCCAGCAGCAGCAGCGGCAGGGCGACATGCATCGTCAGCCAGGGCATCTTCTCGCCGGCCCATGAGTAGATCAGCAGCGTCAGCGCGGCCCACCAGCCGAGCGCCAGCGGCATCGCCACCGGCCAGTTCAGCGCGCCATCCTGCACCAGGGTAGACCGGCCACGCAGCCGCCGCCCGGCCACGCCGCCCGCCAGCGTGAAGCCGACCGCGCCCCAGAGCAGGAGCAGCGGCTCGTATATCGCCAGGATGACCAGGTAGTAGTACCACGGCTGGTTGCCGCGCTGCACCCCGTGCTGCGCCAGCCAGTACAGCAGCGAGCCGGCCGCACCACTGATCACCCCGACAGTATTGGTCAGCAACGCAGTGAACAGCAGCCCATAGATCACGAAAAAGATGCCGACCGCGATCAGCCAGCGCCGCCCGCCGCTCAGGCTGGCGAAGCCGCCGATGATCGGGTCGTCCACAGCGCGGGCGCGCTCCCAGGCGGTCTGGCCGCCCGCGCCGCGCCGCCGCCAGACCGCCCACCAGAGCAACAGCCCAGCGGCCGCGGCCAGCGCGAGCGCAGCCAGGATCGAGGGGTGGCTCGCGAACTGGCCGAGCTTGACGAAATACACGGCGAAGCTGTTGTCCGGCTGATTGCGCACACAGAGCGCATAGTTGTTGTCGGCAGTCGCCAGCGGCGGCAGGCCGAGCAGCGGCCCGGGCCGGTAGACCATCGGGTTCTCCGGCGTCACAAGCTGCCCGGCGGACGGGCAGACATACGGCCCGTTCGCCCGCTCCACGCCGTCGCCCACGATCACCGGCTTGCCGGGCAGCACGAACACCAGCGCCACCAACAGCAGCCCGAGCCCGGCTACGACCAGCGCGCCTGGCTTCCAGACACGCCAGAAGAAGAGCCACGCCAGCAGTGGCACAAAGATCGCCAGATAGAGGAAGAACGTCTCCATCGTGGTGAACATCAGGCCAAGCGCCGCCGCGCCAACATACAGCCAGAGCGGGCGGCGTGTGCTGGCGTAGCGCACCAGCGCGATGAACGTCAGCAGTTCGAACGTCACAGCGTAGGTGTCGTGGCGGATGAAACGGCTGACGTACAGGAAGGTCGGCGAGATCAGCATGTAGATCGCCGCCAGCAGCGCCGCGCCGCGCCCAAGCTCGCGCCGCATCAGGTAGGGCAACACGCACAGCACACTGCCGAAGAGGGCCGTGCCGAGCCGCGCGGTGCTGTTTGTGTCGCCAAACAGCAGGAAGATCAGCGCGCCGAGATGGTACAGGAACGGCCCGTGCAGCAGCGGATCGTGCACATAGCCGCGGCCCTGGTACAGCAGCCACGAGTAGTAGGCGTGGTGCGACTCGTCGTGGTGGATCGCACGGTCGCCGAGCGCCCAGAGGCGGGTGACGAGCGCGAGCGCGAAGATGCCGAGGTACAGCGCCTGCTCAAGGGTGAGCATCAACCGCCGGGGGCGTTCGATCGCGCGGGCGGCATCGTGAGGCGCCGGAGCTACGCGCTGCGGAAGTTCAGCTAGAGACATGAAGCTCGCCGCTCGTCGTTCGCCGGGCGGTGCGCGCCCGTTCCCATCACGAATCAGCCGCACAGCCGCGGCCGGGCGAGGCCATTGTACACGCCAGCGGCAGCCGGCGCAAGTCGCGGCGCGGCGTGAACGCACAGCGACGGGCGAAGGACGGTGGACGAATGAAGAACAAAGAATGAAAAATGATCAATGACACACCCGGTCACCGTGTCCCCCTGGCATCGTGTCATCGTGTCACCCGCTCACCCGCTGTCACTCCTGCGCCAGAGCTCGCAAGCGCGGCACATCGATCAGCAGAATGGCGTCCTCCTCAACACGGATGAGGCCAGCTTCACGGAACTCGCCGATCGCCTTGGTCACCGTCTCGCGGTACGAGCCGATCAGCTCGGCGAGCTGCTGGTGGGTGTAGCGCACGACCTCCGGCGGGTCGGCGGCGGGCTGCCCGGGGGCGCAGTTGGCCAGCCGCAGCAGCGCGGACGCCAGGCGCTGCGGGACGCTGCGGAAGGCGATGTCGGCCAGCTTGTGCTCCAGCGCCCGCAGCCGGCGGCTCATCAGTTCCATAAAGCGCAGCGCCACCGTCGGGTGGTCGCTCAGCACACGGCGCAGCGCGTCGCGCCCGAGCGTGCCGACCTCGCAGTCGGTCATGGCTTCGGCGAAGCTGTCGTGCCGCCAGTGGGCCGCCAGCGCCAGCTCGCCGAAGACCGCGCCCGGCCCCAGGATGTGCAGCGTCAGCGCGCGGCCCTCCGGCGAGAGCTTATAGAGCCGCACGCGCCCCCGGCGCAGCAACAGCACTCCGTCGCCCGGCTCGTCCGGGCTGTAGAAGGTGTGTCCCGCCGGGTAGGCGGCGGCGCTGATCGACCGCTCGAGCCGGGAACGTTCGGACGCCGGCAGATCGCGGAAGATATCGTCTTCGTCGCACGCTTCCCCCGGCAGCCCGGCCAGCGCGTCGTCCCACTCCCGCATTATGGCGCGCCCCCGCTTCCACGGACGATAGACAGAGGACGAACATTCGCCGTGCCTATCGCAAAGATACAACCATGGCCTCCCGACGAGTTCGGTTTCCGTCCCCCGTCAAGGATCAAGGCTCGCTCGTAGCCAAGCGCGGCACCCCCTGCTCTCCATCCAGGAGCAGGGGCGGGGCATAGCACGGGCGGGTCGTTCTGAGGGCCACCCACGATCGGTGGGCGCACGAGCGGCGGCGCGTTCCGGCACGCCCCGCGCCCATAAGCCTCCCGTCAAACTCCCAACCCAACCAAATGCCGGTGGTCGTTATGCGCAATGAACTGCCATTCACGCCGGCCGGTGAATGACTCACTATGCCGCCAATGGGTAATGGCGGTGTTGTGCGCGGGAAAGCCGAGCCGCGCCCGAGCGTCCGGCCCCAGTCCGAGAAAGTACAAGCAGGCGACCTCGATAACCCCCCCGTGCGCCACGACGACGATCCGCTGGCCCGCGTGTCGCCGGACGATCTCTTCCAGCGTAGCGGAGACCCGCGCCTGGAAGCCGCCCCAGCTCTCGCCGCCCGGCGCGAGCGGTGTGAACGGCTCGCCGATAAAGCGGGCGACCTGCGGGAAGCGCTCACGCACTTCCCCAACATGTAGTCCTTCGGCCTCGCCGAGGCGCAACTCGTGCAGGTCGTCGTTCCATTCGACCGGCAAGTCGAGCGCCGCTGCGACGATCTCGGCGGTCATGCGGGCCCGGGGCAGCGTGCTGGCGTAGAGCGCATCCGCCGGGATCTCGCCAGTCTCCAGCCGCGCCGCCAGCGCGCGCACCTGCGCCAGGCCACGTTCCGTCAGTCCACGATCAGTCGCCATGGCGCTGATCACGCCGTCGATGTTCGCGTGCGATTCGCCGTGGCGAATAAGGTACAGATCGGTCGCGGGCCGTCGTTCGGTCATACCGCGCCTGCCTGGCGCCGCGCCGCGACGACGGCGAACAGGACGCGCCACAGCAGGAGGATCGCCCCGGCGATCAGGAAGGTCGTGATGGCGAAGGAGAGCGGGATGCCGCTTTGCCGGATGAGCGCACGCAGCCCGAGGCCCAGCGGGCAACCGATCGCCCAGGCGAGCCCGGCGCGGGCCGCCATCCGCCCCGGATGGGCGACGACACCAGCACGATACGCCCCGGTGAGGCCAGCGGCCACCAGCCAGCCGGCGGCGAACGGCGCAGCGGTTTCGAGCACCTGCGCGAAGGCGTCCAGCCCGGCGGCTTCGCCGTGGCTGGCCCGCCCGAGCGCGGCGAACGCGATAAGCGCAGCCACGTCGCCCGCGGCAAGCAGGGCGGCACGGACCGTACCCCCGGCGCGCTGGATCTGCGGTTCTGTTGTCATCGTCGAGTCCTCGCTCTGGCAGCGCATGCCAGTATACCACAGCGAGGACGCCCCAGGGATCACGCCGCCCGCAGCCGAACCACCGTCGCCTCGGGGCGGCAGAGGAAGCGCAGCGGCGCGCCGCCCAGCCCGCGCGAAACGTACAGCGCCATCGTGCCGATCGTGTAATGGCCCATCACGTAGCGCACACCGTAGCGCGGGCGGGCGTACGGCCCGAGCAGCGGCAGGCGGATGTGGCCGCCGTGGGTATGACCGGAAAGCTGCGCCAGCACCCCGGCTCGCGCCGCCTCATCGGCGTGGTCGGGCGCATGCGAAAGGAGCAGCACCGGCGCGCCGGCGGGGATAGCGCGCAGCGCCGCGTCGAGGTCGGGCCGCCCCTCCCACAGATCGTCGATGCCGGCCAGCCAGAGCGCGCCGCCGCCCCACGCCAGCCGCCGGTTTTCGTTGCGCAGCAGCTCCACACCAGCCAGCGCGTAGGCCGCCGCCAGATCGTCCACCCCCTCCGAATGGTCATGGTTGCCGGTCACCGCGTACACCCCCAAGGGCGCGCGCAGCGCGCGCAGCGCCGCCGCCAGGCGCGGGATGGCGGTGTGGTAGTGGACGGAGTCGCCGGTGATGACGATCACGTCCGGCTGCTCCTGCCGCATCTGGGCGATCGCCCAGGCCAGGTTGGCGGCGGTGTGCGGCAGGCCGAGGTGGATATCGCTGATATGACCGATGCGCAGCCCCTCCAGCGCCAGGGGAAGCGCCGGCAGTCGCAGGTCAACCCGCTCCAATCGCGGGCGGCCCGGCTCGACCGCGGCGACGTAGGCCAGCCCGGCCCCCGCGGCCACGCCGAGGCTCATCGCCGCCGGCAGGCCATACTGCCAAACTCCCAGACCGGCCACTGCGGCGCTCAGCGCGCCCAGGCCGAGCCACGGGCGCGAAAAGGTCACACGCCCCCGGTCCATCGAGAAGCGGTTGCGCCGCTGCCTCGGCGAGCGGAGCGCGCCCGCCGAGGCGATCCAGGCCCGGTCGGCAGGCAGGTCGTACGGCAGGCGCGCCACCGTCGGTTCGATATCGCTGGCCATGTCGTTCTTCCTCGCAACAAGAGAGACCAGAGAACGTGGAGACCAGGGCATGCGCGGTCGCTCGACAGGTGGCTCTCCTGCACGCGCCCAATCTCGGAGGGGCTGCGCCCCACCAAACCTCGCCACCACGTTCTCCGTTTCGCATCCATGCGCGCCGCTGCACGACAGCGCTCACGCACCGGGCGACAGTATACCGCGCCTGGATGACAGCCGGATGAGTGGGCGCGGGCCGTCCGTCATTTTTGCGGGAGCCACGCGTCATCCGCGCGCGAGAAGCGGCGTGCTATACTTGGCCGTGGACGGCGGACGGGGGACGAAGGACGATGGGCAATGGACGGGGGACGGTGCTGGGGTTCGGCGAGTCTGCACCGGCCTGCACGAGCTTTGCTCGAGGAACGCTCTGCATGCGTCGTTCGTCGTTCGTCCTTCGTCATCAGCCCGCGGGAAGCCAGGCCGGTTCGTGAAGGGGATGGAACGGCGATGCCACGCCATCGGTTTGAGGAAACTGACGCCTATACCGGCGAGACGATTGTAATGCCCCGGCGGCGCGCGGGCGCTCCCCGGCCCGCGGCGCGGCGAGCCGGGGGGCGGCTCCTGCCGCATCTGGGCGATCGCCCAGGC
>JBHOQX010000054.1:0-78432 GCA_042408595.1 Roseiflexaceae bacterium
GGCCGCCGCTGCGCAACCGAACAATGATCGCATCCAAGGCCGCGCGCTGGTCAATCCGTTGGCGTCCAGTCGGCTTGGGTGGGTCGTACTCGGCCAAAATCGGAATGATTTGCTCCCACAGATCATCTGGCACGCGCCAGACGGTGGGCAGTTCCTTTGGTTGCTTTCGGGTACGTGGCAGTGCGTGCGCTCCTTCCTCATTTCTGCTGCACGGGATGGTACCATATACCCCAACGTTTTGAGATAGTTTCTTAGTACCAAAGTTTATATACCTGAACGACGCCCTCTGGTATAGTGTCTTGCATGCACCTCGGCCCAGGTGTGACCCCGTTTCTTAACCTAAGCATCGTTTAGATCGACCGGCACATATTTCGTTTTGCCGTTATCATCCTGGGGGGCCTAGCATGCCATCTCGCCCCCGCATGCCCCTGTTCGTCTTGATAGTTGGCTGCTTCACGCTGTTGGGGGTCTTCGCACTTGTTGCCGGATACTTTTTCAGCGACATCAATGCTCCTTTATCGGCGAACATCTTTTCCTCGCCCGAAGAACGCGCGGTGAAGGCGGCTTGGTCACGCGCCGAGTATTCCGGCGTGTTTGATTACACCAGCGACATCGTGCAAACCTCGAAGCCTCGCCCATCGATGGCGAATGTGGGTAAGAGCAGCCGCGAGGATACGCTGCACATCGAGGGCAGGACCAACCGCTTCGATCAGACGATGCAGATCAAGCTGTGGACGCAGGGCGGCAGCGTGGCGAACAGCGCGGACGCGATCGAGATCGAGGTGCATGGCGATCAGGTGCGCGGCCGGCGCGCGGGCGAGACATGGCAACCGATGGAAAATTTTACCGGCACCTTCGCCCCGGGTGGCGATGTGCTGGGCTACCTGGCCGGAGCAACGCATTTTCGTACAATCGATCCGACGCGGGATGGGGGCGAGACGGGCGGCGTTCAACGCTATGGCTTCCAGCTTGACGGGCCGCGCTTTGCCAGTTATCTACGCGACCATTTTGAGCGCACGCTGCGGGAGCAGGGCAAACTGCCGCCAGGGGTGAGCCTGGCGACCTCAGACGTGTTTGGCGGCATGGCGGGCCGCGGCGAGGTGTGGCTGAACGAGCAGGGACTACCGCTCAAGCTAGTAGTTGACGTGGCGTTTCCGCCCACAGGCCAGGACCAGATTTCGGCCTCGATCACGACCTACTTCCATAAGTTCCGTCCACTGGATCAGGGCTGGTTAGAAAGCATTCGTAGCCAGGGCCTGGTTGATGGCACACTTGATTGGCTGCAACGTGTTGGGCGCACCATCTTGATGCGCGATCCGAACCTGTTTCCCAACCTCCTGGCGATCTTGCTGATCAGCAGCTTTGCGTGGCTGCTGATCACCTATCGCGGATCGCGGCGGCTGCAACTGGCGATGGCGTTGCTTGTGATTCTGTCGCTGACGGTGGGCCAGCACCTTCAAGCCGAACACGTGGCGGCATTTGGGCGCGAGCAGGCGGCAGCGCAAGCGACAGCCAAACAGCAGGCAGCAACGCAGCAGGCAGCCACAACCAAGAACACGTTCAATCCGCACACCGACCCCCTTCAGGCAGCGGCCATCACGGAGCAGGCCGCGCCCATCCTGGGTCCGACGCTGCAAACCACAACACAACCTGCCGCCGACAGCGATAACGATGCCGATGGCTTGACCTTTGCCCAGGAAATCGCTATCGGTACCGACCCGGACGAAGCCGACAGCGACGGCGATACGCTGCCCGACGGCGCGGAAGTGCGCGGCTTTTCCACCAGCCAGAAATGGTACACCGACCCGCTCAACCCCGACACCAACCAGGACGGCCTGCACGACGCGATAGAGTGCCCGCAGTTCGCCACCAGCGGCAGCACCACCTCTGGCACCGCCTGCCAGGATACGGACGGCGACACCACGCCCGACATCCTCGACGACGACAACGACAACGACGGCGTGCCCGACGATATCGACACATCACCGTTCAAAGTACTGGGCCAGAATCAGCCCTTCACCAACGCCAACCCGTTCAGGCTGAAAATTGATCAGGCCGGCAATAACCTCCCGTTGATCGTTGATTTCCAGATCACGCCGACCAATCCGAACCACCTGACGTATGCCATGAACGTGCTGGACTGGCCCAGCGGCG
Organism: Roseiflexaceae bacterium; assembly: GCA_042408595.1. Lineage (GTDB taxonomy): Bacteria > Chloroflexota > Chloroflexia > Chloroflexales > Roseiflexaceae > JBHOQX01. Next base: position 2,155 of record JBHOQX010000054.1, read on the forward strand.
ACGTGCAAGGCCAGGTGCAGCGCCGTGCCAACAACAACGCCACTTTCCGCGATGTGGCCGCAGCTCAGGGGCAATCGCCCAGGCCCGGCGACGACAACGGCGATATGCGGCTGATCCCGATGATGGAGATCGAGATGGGCGGCGCGAACATTCCGCTGCCATTCACCACCGCACTCAGGCTCAGCACCTCGCTGGCGGACGCGGGCGGTGGCGCCGTCGATCTCGTCCAACAAGGCGGCGATGTTCGGCTCACCTTTCGCTTCCCCGACGCCGACGGGCGCTCGTTTGTGATCAACGAGGGCAGCTGTACCCAGCGCGGAGTTGAGGTTTATCCACGCACCTCGGTGACCAACAATGCCGCGATCACGCTTGCCAACAAAAATCTCACGGCCCTGGCGAACGGCGACCGCGTGATCACGATCTTGAAGGGGAACCAAAGCGTCGGCTGTACAAATTTGGGCAATGTAATCAACGGGCCCTACACCGATCGCATGGTCGATTTCGACAAACTGCAAGTGTATGGCGTTTCCGTACGAGAAAAGGACACACAGGGCACGCTGGTGGCCTATGTGCCGCTGAATATGGTCACGGATGACCTGGGCGGCACCCGCGTGGCCTTTAGCGCACGAATGTTCTACAGCCCGCAGAACGGCTGGGGCGATCCGCAAAGTGTGCGCATGGTCTGGCTGGTACAGGTGCTCAACGACTCGTGCCGTCCCGCGCCGAGCAATGTTGATCCGAAGGGATGGTGCGATAACGCAGCGAATTGGGTACTTAACGAACCAGCGGTGGTGCACACCTATGAAGAAAGCTGGCGGCTGGCGGGACTGGACGCCCGTGAAGACCAGGGAATGCAGGTCAACGCCATCTTTGAAGATCCGACGGATGGCGTGGATACCAGCAAAGATCTGGATGATAACCTGTGGAAGCTCGCAACTGGCCTGGATGCCAGCCTCTTGTCAGGTCGTACGGATTTCACCTTCGATCAGATCGAAAGCCGCTTCGACAAAGACAGTAACGGCGCGATCCCCGATGGCGATGATCGGCTGTGGGACATTCCACGCGACAAACTGCGCGTCAAGGATTTTACGTTTCCGCAGCAAGATTATCTCGCCAAACTGCCGATGCAGCATAGCAAGGAGATTCTCGCCGAGTACTTCACCAACCCCGACGGCAGCGCCAAAGCCGCCTCGCCCACGCTGTTGTTTGTGCGGCAGGAACAATCTCGTACAGTCAACATCGAAAATTCGAGCCTGGCAACAGTCAATGGCGCGGAGCTGACGCTTAACCTCGATCCCAACCAGACCAAAGTTTCAACGCTGGTCGGCATGCAGTGGGCCACCTACCGCAAGGCCAGCACGGGCTGGGAACCATATCGCGTGGACGAGTACCTCCCGCGGCTTGACACAGTGTTGCGTCCGGTCTTGCAGGCCGATCCAAGTATCTACGATCCCAATGACCCGAACCGCGAAGCCGCCCTGACGCAGGCCGTCAACATCGCCCAGTCGTTTTATATGTCTATGACCAATGGCGCGGCGCGGGTGATCAAAATAGGCTCGGATGCGATTACTACGCAGCCGACTGTTCTGCTCGACCGAGACATTGCCGCGCAGGTCAGGTCGTATGGTCGCGCCGCTGGTTCCGGCGTCAAGGGCGTGACGATGGTCGTGGTCAACAAACTGGTCGATCTGGAGCCGATCACCAAAATTAAAACGCTGATTGCAACCTCCCAAAACGGCCCATCAACCACCTTGAGCCAGAAGCTGCTCAAACTCAAAGGCTTTCTCGGCGGGAAGTTGACGGGGATCAAGGATCAGTTTAAGAAGCTGGCCCAGTTGAAAGCCTGGAAGAAAGGTGCGCTGATCGCGGGAGCGGTCGCGGTTGTAGTTGTGCTGGGGACTATCATTGGGCTTTCGGTGGGCTTGAGCGAGCACCAGCTTACTACTGCGGGCAAGGCCCTCGCCCTGGTTCTATCCACCATTGGGCTGTTGTTTACCGTGAAAAGTGTAGTACAGGCGGCTTCGGCAGCGGAAAAAGGCATGAAGATTGCCGCTGTAGCCAAGCTGACCACCAAGGGTGTAAAAGCGGCGGCCATCGTCGGCCTGGTGCTTGAGTCCACCATCACGTTTGGCCTGTTTCTGTTTACGGTGATCGCAGCCAAGATAACGCCGTTCAGCGTGGCCTTCAACGAAGCAATGGCGGTGATGGTCGGCAAGATCGCCGCCGCGGTTGTATTATTCGCCATCGCTATGATCCCGGTGGTCGGCCAGATCATCGCAGCAATTATTGGCGTGATTGACGCGCTGATCGGCATTATTTGCAGTGCCGTCCCTGAAAGTGTTGACACGAAAGAAGGTAAGGAGGCGCGGAGCTGGCTGTGTGGCGGGATCAGCGGCTTACTGGCCGAGTATCTCACCTGGCGCTTTTACAGCAATGTGGTGATGGTCAACGCTGATGCACATGATCGCCTGCAAATCACCGGCTTCAACGTCAGTCTCGTACGGCCTGAGCAGGGCTACAGCGTGGGCAATAGCGTCAACCTGAACCTTGATGTTCAGAACACCCTGCAACTGAATGTCAACCACAGCCCGATTCCATTCGTTCCCATTCCGCTATCCGGCGCTGAATACCAGCCGGGCGTGTTTTGGTATAAGAGTTGGATGTCGGCCTTTTACTTCTGGCAGTTCAACGTTGACACCTTAATCTCATCCACCTTCCAATACCGGCTGCAGGCCAATGCCAGCGACTTCCACAACAAGCTTGAGCTTAACCAAATCAAGAGCGAGTGGCGGCGGCAGCGCAGCAATAACCGCATCGCGATGGACCCGGAAGGCATACTCGGCCTCGACCCTGGCCCGTTCCAGCTGGATAAATTCGTGAGTCAGGCATTTCCACTGCCGGAAGCGGGCTTGAATAAGCAGATCGATGCGTTTCTGTCGGAAGCGCAGGCGGTTCCGGCCCAGGAGTGCTGGAACATTCCCGCCGGAGCGTTCAACGTTCCCGTGTGTTATATTCGCACGAAATCTGAGACGACCCATCTGCCCATCGGCAAGAGCCTCTCCTTCGATGTGTTCCCCGCCACGCTGGATGGCTTCTACCAGTTGACCGACCGGCAGGGTGGCAAGGCGCTGGCCTGGGATGCCGCGTTCCCGCGCTTGAAGGACGCCGATGGCGACGGCCTGCGCAACACTGTTGACGGCGGCGCCGATCCCAACGATGCTACCTGGGACACCGACGGCGATGGCCTGACGGATGCCTATGAGCTGGAAAAAGGCACCGATCCGGCGAAGGCAGATCAGGACGGCGACGGCCTCAATGACCGCCAGGAGCTACGCTGGGGAACGAACCCGCAAACCGCCGATACCGACGGTGACGGCTTGACGGATAAAGAAGAGATCGACGGCTGGGACTTTCCGTACAGCATCCAGGGCAATACCGCGATCTACACACATGTGTCGTCCGATCCGCTGCTCCGCGACACCGACGGCGACACGCTCAGCGATATGCAAGAGCGGACCTACCGCTTCAACCCGCGCGTCAGCAACGAGCCCAATGTGTTTTCGTACACCGCGACGTTGGAGGAAACCGACGCCGCTCCATATCCAGGCAACTCCGGCATCTGCTCGCGGCTCCAGCTCACGAAGCTGATCGCCAGCAATAACGCTCAATACGATTGGTTGCAGTTGGAGGGGCAATGGCAGCCGATCTACCGATGGAATACAGTTACCGACTTATGGCCTGCGAGTGATAGATGTGGCAGCGCGAACGATGGGTGGACAGTTCAGCTCTACACGGATATGGACTCACCGAGGTTGATAGCCGAATTCGTAGTCAGGCTGAACAGCTACGGTGATCGCATCTACACCCTCAGTGACGGTAGTCGCCTTGCGTTCACAGTCATGCAGCACCAGTCGCCGCCCATCACGGGTGGATGGACAGCAAGCGATGGCATTGTACGGCCCGGCACCACCCTCTTCTACAAAGGCATTGCCAGCAACCGCACAAATGAGTACGCGCGCGGCCTGCTGACCGGACAGATCAGCACTCCCGCCGGATCGTTGGGCAATCCGGCGTACCAGAGCTTCCACATGCAGCCGCAGGAGCAATTGAATCTCACAGGGTACCAAACGATCCCGCCCAACCAGCCCTCCGGCGAGATCACCTTCAACCAGACCGCTGGCGCGCTGGTCACGAATCCATACGCAGGTACGGATAGCACGCGCCCCAGTCTGCTCCTGCACCTCGATGACGGCACTGATGCCGCCACCTTCCTGGACGACTCGGGCAACTTCCGGCGGCGCAATGGCGTCTGCTCTGGCACATCCTGCCCCGCCGTCGTTGACAGTCCGCAGGGCTACGCGGCGCAGTTCGACGGTGTGGATGATACCATTGCCGTGAACGCTAGCAGCGAGCTCAAGTCGAAAAACACCACTCTCTCGGCCTGGTTCAAGGCGGATAGCGATGTGAGCCAGTATCGGGTGCTGCTGGCGGACGAAGGGGCGGGTGGCTCGAAGAGTATGCGCCTGATCCTGATGCAGGGCAGCGGCGAGCTGCGCTTCGACTTCATCGCAGGCGGCGTTTATCGAGCGGTCGCAACCCCCACCGGCGGTTATAACGATGGGCTGTGGCATCATGTCGCTGCGGTGCGCGACGATACTACCAAAACCCTCAGGCTCTACATTGACGGATTTCGGCGCGCCGCCGGCAGCTACAGTGGCGATGTCGATCTCGCGCCCAGCGATCCGCTGTGGATCGGTCGCTCGCCCTACAACGGCGGCGTCTATCCATTCAAGGGCCAGCTCGACGAAGTAGCAATTTATCCCTACGCGCTGACCGACACGATGATCCAATCCCTGGTCACATATCGCAGCGGCGGCGGCCTGGTGCGGTTTGACGATCCACCAGCAGCCAGACAGTTCAAGACTATTCAGTATGACGGGTTGACGACATCGAACTACGCGGAGAACCTGAATGATCGCCTGCCTGGCACCTGCGACAACAGCGGGCGTTGCCCGATCTCCGGCCTTCCGGGCCGCTCCGGCCAGGCGGCCTACTTCGACGGCAACGATCTAGTAACCGTACGGAACGTCCCTGTTGCGCAAGACGGTGACTATGTCTTTTCGGCCTGGATCAAACCAGAGCAGATGGGCGGTACTATCGCCTCGGTGTTGCATCGCGAAGGTTCGGGTTCGGTAAATGGCGTACGCATTCGCCTGACCAACGACGGCATTGTCGTGGCGCATCGGCGCTCAGCCGACCACATTACGCGCGCTGCCACCACGGGCGATCTCGCTGGCGCATGGCACCATATCGCCGCCGTCCGTAACTACACCGACATAGGTACCGGCTACTCCCTATGCCTTGACGGCCGGTATCTCGCAACAACCGAGGTCGTCGATCAGGAACCGGGCTTTGATCCGTCGTCTCCGGCGGTGTATGCCATCGGGAACGGCTTCCGAGGCATGATCGATGAGGTACGGTTTGACGAAGTATCGATCGAGAGTCAGGACAGGTATCAGGAGGAGAATCCCGACGTTACGGCGAAGGTCGGCCAGATTTTTCGTGCAGCGCCCCGGGCGCTCTACCACCTCGACGAACAGGTGAGCGGGACGTTTGCTTTTGCTGATGTGGCGGCATCGCGTCCGATGACTTGCATCGCTGGCACCTGCCCAGTCGTCGGCGTGAAAGGACAGTTTGGCCTGGCAGCACACTTCGACGGTATCAATGACTATATCTTTGGGCCGCTGGTGTCAACCGCAACCCAGGATATTGCGCTGACCGCCTGGGTCAACTGGGCCGGTCCCAATGGCCGCAAGCAGATCATCGCATATAACGGCGATACCAGCCGCAGTGGGTATGGATTGTTTATCGCCGCGGATGGTACACTCGCCATTTTGAACGGCGGCGTCGGCTATGCCTACTCCAATACTGTCCTGCCGAGCAATACCTGGCAGCACATCGTGGTTACGCGCGAATACGTTTTCAGTTACGCTACGATGACCGGCGCTTACACCTGGAAGCTGTACCTCAACGGCTCCGAGCAACCCCTGAGCAGTAATCCCGCGCCAAATCCACCGACGGATGCATTCAGCATCGGCGCAACGTATGTTGGCGCAGAATCGTTCAATGGGCGCATTGATGAAGTCGCGCTGTACGAAACCCGGTTGAGCGCGCGCCAGGTGGCCGACCTGGTAGTGGTCACCTGCCGAATGGTGCGTGCAATGTCAACACCACTTCGAAGGCATTAGGACGAGCACAGCTCTTTACCGTCCAGGCGTTCACCATTCGGCCTCTAGCCACTACCGCCGACCTGTTCCGCTACCAGGCGGCCTGGCTGGAAGAACGTAAAATCTTTGCGCTCACAGTGGACGCCGAAGCGCCGCAGTCAATCCTGCGCTCCGATGCGCTCTACCGCGCCAATCAAGACGTGGTACTGCTGGCCAACGCAACCGACAAAACCACATCGGTGTCCAAAGTTGAGTTTGGCGTCAATGGCGCATGGACCACCGCTGAACCCTGTATCGATGCCAACGGCGACGCCGCGTGGTGCCCACTCTTCGATCCTCGTACGAGTGGCGAAGGACGCTACACCCTCCAAACTCGTGCAACCGACGTCGCGGGCAACGTTGAAACACCCGGCCCTGGCATGACGGTGCTGGTGGACGCCACCGCGCCATACGTCACCCTGAGCACGGATGGCACGCTCGCCCGCCCGCAGCAAGACCCGACCAACCCCACCGGCTGGTTGGTTGCGCTCACGGGTACAATCAGCGATCCCAAACTTACGAGCGGCGACGACGGCAGCGGCGTCAAGAGCCTGCTAATCACGCTGGTTGACGGCAACGGCAACGCGGTGGGCGAGGGCGGGCAACCTGCGACGATCGCCAACGGGACGTGGAGCCTCAAATATGCGTTCGCCAGCGCCAGCTTCGCTGGGCAATTCAAAGTACGTGCAGAAGCCATGGATAACGTCGGCAACAAGCGCACCGTCGAGCTGGCGACGCTGAACCTGGATGCCAAGTCGCCCACGGTCATGCTTGATCGCTCCGATCCCAGGGCGCTGCCCGGCCAACTGCGCGGCGTCGTACGCGATACCGCCTCGCCCTCGGATGGCGTGCTTGATCTGCCCTTCGAGGAACCGGCGGGCGCAAGTACCTTTACCAACTCGCTGCCCAACGCTGGCACGGCCACCTGTCTGGATACAACCTGTCCACAGGCCGCGATCACCGGCAAGTACGGGCGCGGCGTGCAATTCGACGGCAGCAACGACATGTTGAACGCCGGGCCGGTTGACCTTGCGAATCGCTCGTTTACGATTGCCTTCTGGGCCAAGCCGTCCACGCTCAACCGTTCGGGATTGATCGTCAGCCAGGGAGCCAGCGCAACCAGCCAGGGCCTGCACATCGGCTTCCGCGAGAACAATAGCTTCACCTGCGCCTTCTGGAGCAACGATCTGGACACGCCCGCGTACGCCGACCTGGATTGGCATCACTGGACCTGTAGTTACGACACCAGCTCTGGCATCCACACGATCTACCGTGACGGCGTTCAGGTAGCGCAGCGAGTTGCGCCGCAGGGCTACAGCGGCAGCGGCGATCTGTTCATCGGCGGATGGCCCAGCTTTGGCAACTATTACCAGGGCGCGCTCGATGACCTGCGCGTCTTCCGGCAGGCCCTGAGCCCGCAGGAAATTCGTGACCTGGCGCGGCCCACAGCGGCAGGCGTCGCGGGGGTGGACGTGGCCTTTAGCTCAGCCCTGCCCGGCTCAGTCTTTTTCAACGATCGCGGGCCGACGGGTCAGGTTCTGCACCTGCCACTGGAAGACCAGCTTGCCTCAACGGGCGTACTCAGCGTTACGAACGTAGTCAACGGAAATCGCGTACAAGGGTGCAGTGGCGCAAGCTGTCCCAAAGTCGCCGCGCTTGGGCATAATGGCAATGCCTTCTCCTTTGACGGCGTAGATGATTTCGTACGAATTGACGATCCGGCGCTCGACTTCAGCGCGGGGCAGTTCAGTCAATCGGCCTGGATCTACCCCACGGCCACCGATGGAGCGTATCACGCCTTCCTCGGCTACCAGGGCAGCGGGCCTTCTACCCAACGCGCGCCCGGCCTGTGGGTGTACAACAACACCTCGGTCCATGGCGGCTTCGGTGACGGCGCGAATTGGAACACTTTCGACGTGGAGAATGTGCTGCGGCTGAATGCATGGAACCATGTGGCTACCACATTCGACGGCACAACCTATCGACTGTTTGTTGATGGCGTCGAACGGCATGCCACCACCAACTTTGCCGGACGGAAGCCCTATCCCCAGCCGCACCTGGAGATCGGCCGCGTTGACAATTATTTCCAGGGGCGGATCGACGAGGTCCCCATTTTCAACCGCGCCCTGTCCGCCGCCGAGATCGATGCGTTGTACCGTGGCACCGACGCGGTGCTGCGCCTGACCTTCGATGACAACGAGGCGATCAACGGCGCGTCGATCGCCGATAGCTCCGGCTGGCAGCACAACGGCACGCTCACCACCGGCGTGGATGACGCTGCTGCCAAGCTCACGCCTGGCATCGTCGGCGCAACCGCGATGCAGTTCGACGGCATCGACGACCGCGTGGAGATCGCCAAGACGCGCGCGCTGCAGCTCACCACCGGAACGATCGCGGCCTGGTTCAAGACCGCGCCTGCCCCTAACTATCAGGTCATCCTCTCCGACGAGAGCGTGGGCGGCACATCGATCGTCCGCGCCTATCGGCTGATCATTGCCCCCGATGGTCGCCTGCTGTTTGACTTCACAACAGATAACCGTGCGACGATCCACTGGTTCGATACAAGTGTCACCGTGACGGATAACCAGTGGCATCACGTGGCGGTGCTGCGTGATGATGCCGCCAAGACTGTGCGCGTCTATCTCGACGGTGCGCTGCGTGTAACCCAGAATTATACCGGCGCGATCGATACCACGAATAATCCGCTCTGGATCGGTATGACGCCGTATGCTGGCGGTTTCTACAAGTTCAAGGGAGCGATCGACGAGGTGATGCTCTCGCCGCACGTGTTGAACGATCTGGAAGTCAAAGCGCTCGCTGCTCAGGGCTGGCGCAGCGCAACTGTGGGACAACCAAACAGCGTCCAAACCAGCTGGAACATACCGTTGCCCACGGGCCTGGAAGGCGCATACAACATCGATCTGCGGGGTCGCGACGCGGTGGCGAACATTGCGACTGCAGATCTGAACCAGGCTGCGTGGAGCGGCATGATCGATACACTGGCGCCACGCGTCAGCTTCACCCGCCAGGTGCTGGGCGGCGGCTCAACTATCCGCACGCGCTATACCCTGACCGCCACCGATTACAATCTGAGCGAGCAGGATCTGAAGTTCGGCAGCCCACATCCCTTCACGATCACGGATCGTCAGACCTTCCGCTCGGCCTGGTATCAGGCGGTGGTCTCGGGCGATGCCGCCAACCGTCCGTACGAAATCACCGCGATCTATGAACAGGACGGCGTCCAACCCACAATCACTGCCAAGGTGTGCGACCTGTACAACAATTGCACGGTTCTGTCCTCCACCACGCAGGGCAGCGAGACAGGTGGCACACCATCACCTGACCTTGTGCTTCGCAGCTCGGCCTCCGGCAGCACGGCCACGGCAACCAGGCCGGTTGCCATCGGCGGCAGCGCATTTGCGACGGATGGCTTGAAGACGCTGGAGATCAAGGCCAACGGCGAGGTTGTGGCAACCAAGATCTGGGACCGTGGCACGACCAGCGAAGACTGGACCGTAACATGGACGCCCGGTGCTTCTGGTACATACACCATCACCGGTACAATCGTTGACTGGGAAGGCAAGACCGCCGACGCGCCGCAGACGATTCAGATCAACGTTGGAGCAGCGCCGACACCGACGCCGACGGATACGCCAACACCCACGGATACCCCGACGCCAACCAATACGCCGACGCCAACCAATACGCCGACGGCGACGCCGACGGATACGCCAACACCCACGGATACCCCGACGCCAACCAATACGCCGACGGCGACGGATACACCGGCGCAGGCGGTGACCAATACGCCAACCGCAACGGCAACGAATACACCGGCGCAGACAGCAACGGCAACGCCAGGAGGTAATACACCCACAGCGACTCCCCAAGTGAGCACAATGCCTACGGCTACATCAACGCCAAAGCCTTACAAGGTTTATCTGCCGTCTGTGATGCGGGATCTATCTGGAACTGTGTCGATTCTCGGTATGAATCGGCCATTTGCAAACACCGTTTCGATGGAGTCTTACAGGAAGGTTTCGTTCCTCCAAACTATCGCTACCCTGCTCCAGATATGGATGTAGCGTTGCGTTTCTCAAGATCATAGCCTGGCTCAGGGAACCTGCGGCGACTGCACAGAAACTCAGCTTTCTGTGCGACACCCTCAGAGCACTCCATCCCTACGCTGCAATCTGCCATCTGCAATCCCCCTGGCCGCCCTGCGCCCGGTTGACCGCCCGCCGCGCCGATGTTATAATGCGCTGCGTCATAAGGGGAGCCGATACGCGCCGATGGAGGCCATATCCGCGTTATTCGCCACGGTCAGCCGCCGACAGGCGGCCCACAGGAGGCCCGATGCATATTGTCGTTTGCATGAAGCAGGTGCCGCGCGACAACTCGGTCAAGATCAACCCCGACCTGAGCATCGACGCGAGCGGGATCGAGCCGATCATCAGCCTGTTCGATGAATACGCCATCGAGGAGGGCATCGCCTGGAACGAGAAGCTCGGCGGCAAGGTGACGGTGCTCTCGATCGGCACCGAGGATTGGACGGAGCAGATCCGCCGCGCGCTGGCCATGGGCGCGACCGATGCGCTGCTGCTGAGCGACCCGGCGTTCGAGAAGCTCGATGTCATCGGCTCGGCGCGCGTGGCCGCCGCCGCCATCCGCAGGCTCGGCGATGTCGGGCTTGTTCTCTGCGGCCGCAACTCGACCGACGACGAGAGCGGCGCGTTCGGCCCGGCGCTCGCCCGCGCCCTCGGTTGGACGCAACTGACCTACGTCGGCAAGATCGAGCACCTGGACGACGCGACGATCGTCGCCGAGCGCCATCTGGAGGAGCAGATCGAGACGGTCGAGGCGCGCATGCCGGCGGTTGTCACGGTTGTCAAGGGCATCAACGAGCCGCGCTACCCCTCGCTCCTGCGCATCAAGCGCGTCGCCAAGACCGAGATACCGGTTATGTCCGCTGCCGACCTCGGGCTGTCCGAGGCCGATCTGACGCCAGCCGCCGCGCTGGAGGCGCGCGTCCCGCCGCCGCCGCGCCCGAAGGGCGAGATCATCGACGGGGCGGACAGCGCCGAGAAGGTGCGCAAGCTGGTGGACAAGCTGCGTGAAGCACAGGTGATCTGACAAGCTGACGAAGGACGGATGACAGAGGGCGAAAGCTAGCCGTACCAGCGAGCTTACGCGCTCCAATCGCGAAAGCGGCGCTGTTGTCGTTCGTCCTTCGTCGTTCGCCCATCCTCTCTTCTCCCGTCCTGCCAACTGAGGAGCATATGCCGAACGAAATCTGGGTGTTCATCGAGCGAGCCGGCCAAGGCGAGAACATCGCCGCGATCTCGCGCGAGCTGCTCGGCAAGGGGCGCGCCCTGGCGGACGCGAGCGGCGTGCCGCTGGCGGCGCTCATCCTGGGCGCGGGCGTCTCCGGCTTGGCGGAGCGCGCCTTCGCCTACGGGGCCGATAAAGCCTATCTGATCGACAACCCGGCGCTGGAGCCATATACCACCGATGCCTTCGTCGGCGCGGCGGCGGCGCTCATCCGGCAGCACCAGCCGCAGCTCGTGCTCACCGGCGCCTCGTTCCAGATGCGCGACTTCAGCGCGGCGCTGGCCGCCGAGCTCGGCGTCGGCCTGGCCGCCGACGCGACCAATGTGCAGATCGAGGGCGACACCATCAAAGCGGTGCGCCCGTCGCACGGCGGCAATGTGATCAACACGCTGGCCTTCTCCGGCGCGCGCCCGGCGGTCGTCTCGGTGCGCAAGCAGAGCTTCGCCGAGGCGAAGGAGCAGCCGGGGCGCAGCGGCGAGGTCATCACCGCCGAGATGCCGGCGGTCGAGGTGCGCACCCGGGTGCGCAGCACCGCGCCGAAGCAGGGCGCGGTCAACCTGGCCGACGCGGCGATCATCGTGTCGGGCGGGCGCGGCCTCGGCTCGCCGGAGAATTATTTCAAGCTCATCCCGCCGCTGGCCGAGGCAGTCGGCGGGGCCTACGGCGCCTCCCGCGCCGTGGTGGACGCCGGGTGGGTGCCGTACGAGCACCAGGTCGGACAGACCGGCAAGACCGTCAGCCCCAAGCTGTACATCGCCTGCGGCATCTCCGGCGCCATCCAGCACCTGGCCGGGATGCGCACCGCGCGCACGATCGTCGCGATCAACAAGGACGCCGACGCCCCGATCTTTCGCGTGGCGACCTACGGGATCGTCGGTGATGTCAACGAGATCGTGCCGCTGCTGACCGAGGAGATCAAGCGGCGCGCCGCGCAGTAGCGCAAGCGGGTCTGAGCCACAAAGACGCGAAGGCGCGCAAGGCGGCATCCCCGTCCGCGCCCTTCGTGTCTTCGCTCTTGCGACCATTTCGTCATTCCCCGCCCGGTACGCCGGCGCGGGTTGGCACAGCGGTCCGTACCGACCAAAGGACGAAGGACGAAAAGAAGGCGTGTAGTACCACGAGCGTCGTCGCGACGAAGATCGTCAGGTATGATCGTCCTTCATCGTTCATCCTTCGTCAAAGCGCCACGAGGTCTCCATGCCGCTCACCCGCCCCCTCGCCCTCGCCATCCTGCTTGCCGCGCTCGCCGCGCCCGCTACGCCCGCCGCCGCGCAGGGCCGCTGCCGCGCCTTCCCGGAGACCGGGCAGCGGGTCTGCGGGCGCATCCTGGAGTACTGGGAGCAGAACGGCGGCCTGCCGGTCTTCGGCCTTCCCATCGGCCCGCCGGCCAGCGAGCCGGTCGAAGGCCGGGCCTACCAGGTCCAGTGGTTCGAGCGCAACCGGCTGGAGCTGCACCCGGAGAACATCCGCCCCTACGATGTCCTGCTCGGCCACCTCGGCGCCGACGTGCTCCAGGCCGCCGGGCGCGATTGGGCGGCGTTGCCGAAGGGCGACCGGAACGCGCCGGCCTACTTCCGCGAGACCGGTCACGCGATCGCGCCGCAGTTCCTGGACTACTGGCTGAGCCACGGGCTGGAGTTCGACGGCCGGCCGGGCGCGGCCTTCGCCGAAAGCCTGGCGCTGTTCGGCATGCCGCTCACCGAACCGGCGCTGGAGACCAACAGCTCCGGCGAGACCGTGCTGACGCAGTGGTTCGAGCGGGCGCGCTTCGAGCACCATCCCGGCAACCCGGCGCCCTACACGGTGCTGCTCGGCCGCCTCGGCGCGGAGCTGCGCGGCGGGGCGCCCGCGCCGGCCCCGCCCACTCCCGATCCGCTCGGCCCGGAGGCCCACGTCATCGCGCTGGTGAACCAGGAACGCGCCGCCGTCGGCTGCCCCGCGCTCGCCGTCAACGACACCCTCGCCCGTGTCGCCGCCGCCCACAGCCGCGACATGGCCGAGCACGATTTCTTCGACCATACTGGCTCGGACGGCCGCTCGCCGTTCCAGCGAATGGCGGACGCCGGCTACCGCGCCACGGCCGCCGCCGAGAACATCGCCGCCGGAGCGAGCACCCCGGACGACGTCGTGCAACTCTGGATGCACAGCCCCGGCCACCGCGCCAACATCCTCAACTGCGCCTACCGCGAGACCGGCGTGGGCTATGTCGCAGACCCGGGCGACCGGCTGAACTACGGCGTGTACTGGACACAGGTCTTTGGCGCGAGGTAACCCCCATGGCGGCGCAGTTCGAGCTTCCTCCGCTGCCGCTCGGCGGTGCGCAGGCCACCGTCGCGCGCTGGCTGAAGGCCATCGGCGACCCGGTCGCCCCCGGCGAGCCGCTGCTGATCGTCGTCACCGGGCGCGCCGAGATCGCCCTGCCCGCCCCGGCCGACGGCATCCTCGCCGAGGTGCTGGCCGCCGAAGGTGCGACCGTCCCGGTCGGCGGAGCGCTGGCCCGCCTGCGCCCGCCGGAGCTCCCCCCGCCCGGCCCGCGCGCCACCCCTGTCGCCCGGCGCGTCGCCGCGGCCCATGGCGTCGCGATCGAGTCGCTCGCCGGCAGCGGGCCTGGCGGGCGCGTCCTGAAGCGGGATGTGCTGGCCGCGGCGGGGCTGGCTGGCTCCGACCCTGGGGCAGGCGTGGGCGGTCCGGCGGCGCGCTCGGCAGTCGCGCAGCCCGATTCCGGGAAAACAGAAGCGCCGTGGCACATGCCCACCTTTGCCGTCCCGCCGGGGTGGCCGGCCGGAGCCCGCCCGGTGGCGATTCCACGGGTCGTCACGGCGACACACATCGATCTCGCGGCCATCGCGGGCGGCGACCCCATGGCCACCGTCGCGGCCGCCGCCGTCGCGGCGCTCGCCGCGCACCCGCGGCTCAACGCCGTGTGGGGCGGCGAGGCGGTCATCGTGCGGCGACGCGTGCAGCTCGGCGTCGTCCTGCCACGCGGCGCGGCGCTCATCCACGACGCACAGGAGCTGAGTCCGGCCGGCATCGCCCGGGTGCTGGCGCGGGCGGCGCCCGGCGCCTCGCTCGCCGGAGCGACCTTCTTGATCGCCGCCATCTCGAGCGATGCCCCGCCCCTGGCGGCGCCGCCCGCCGGCGACCTCGCCGCGGCGCTGCTGCTCGGCGCGGCCCGCCCGCGCCCGCTGGTCATCGCCGGCGCCATCGACCGGCTGGCCATCCGCCCGATCGCCTGGCTCGCCCTGGCCTACGACGCCCGCGCGGTGGACCAGGCGGAGGCGGATGCGTTTCTGCGGAAGATCCGCGCCCGGTTGGAGGCATGAATCAATCGCACCGGACACGAAGAAGAGCAAGGGCGCTCGTATTTCGCGACCTTCGCGCCCGGCGTGGCTACACGGCCCGCGCGTTACTGCGCGCGAGCCCGCCATCCGGCGACCCTGGCTTCCGCCGCAAGCTCGATCGGTGTCGCGTAGCCATCGGCTGTGCTGACGAGCATCGCGCCGCCCTGTGGGTTGCGCAGCAACAGCATCGCCCCGTCCGGGCTGATTCCATCGATGTAGCTATAGGCTACGACATTCGCATCCGATACCTGGGTGGGCTTGCCGCTGGCCAGATCGTAGCGCCAGATGCCATAAGATTCGCTTAACTCATAGATATTACCCTTGCCAGCCGCGACGTAGAAGCCCGTGCCGTCCGGCGCCCAGATAACATTGCGTACCACGCCGGCTGGGCGCGGCGGATCGAGCGGGGTAAACGCTTCCGGCTTCGCCGATGTCAGGTCGTAGAGCCGCAGGCCACCGGACGGCGGCGCGCTCCCCTCGGCACTCTCGATGTTTACGGTTGTGATGACGTAGCGTCCGTCGGGCGAAAGGGCCGCGTTCCCCTCACCCTCGACCGTGAGCGTGCGAACGACCGTGCCGCCGGCGAGATCAACCACCTGGATGCCACCGAACGCCGGGTCCTGGCCGCGCGGGAGCAGCAGCAACTCCGTGCCGCTGGCGGAAAGCCCGAGCGGCTCTGCGCCGTTGCCAATCGTGAGCAGCGGCGTCGCCGTACCGTCGCCGACACTGTAGCGCCCGACAAAGGTCTCGCCAAATAGCCTGGCATCGTTGCCATCGGTGCGGCCAGCGTAGAACACCGTGGTGCCATCCGCCGCTGGCACCAGCACACCGAAGCGGATCGACCCCTCGAGCGTCGCGACGCGCCGGGCGGCGCCGCCGCTCAATGGAACCCGCTCCAGGCTGCGCTCGCGCAGCACCAGCAGCGCGTCACCGGCCAGAGTGACAGCCAGGGCATCCGCCGGAGCGTCCGCCAGCCGGCGCGGCTGGCCGCCGGCCGCAGGCAGGGCGTACACGCCGCCCTGGCTGACGTACGTCAGTTCATTCAGGTTTGCCGCCGGCGCAGCGGTCGGCACAGCCGTCGGTTCCGGAGCGCTGGTAGGCGCCGCCGTCGGTTGGGGTGCCGGCGCATCTGTCGGCACCGCGGTTGGCAGCGGAGTTGCCGGGGGCACGGCAACCGCCCCAAAACCACACGCCGCCAGGAGTGCGGCGGCGAACAACGTCAGAGCAAGGCGGGTGAACGGGGCGATCATCGTGCGTTCTCCTTTCAAATCGGCGGCTCTGCCGCCTTCTGGCGATCATGACGCGCCGGGAGAACCTGCGGTTTCCGAGAAGCTGTCTGAAACGGAGAGGTCTAGCGGGCGCAGCGCGGTCTGGAAGCTTGCGGCCCCGACGCCCCCGCCAGCAGCGTTTCCGACAGCCGCTGAGATACGCCGGAAGGCCGAATCACTCGACAGTGAGCCATAACCGCGCTATAATAGAAGTGATTGTGAAAGCATTCTCAGAGCGCCCGCCCATCCATCGCCCATGCCCGGCGCGTAGTTTCAGGATACACCCAACACTCGCTTCGTTGGTGAACACAGCGGCGCACCACCCTATCGTCCATCACGACATCCACGTTTGCAGCAGAAGGAACCGCTTATGGCCGCAGTACCTGCACTGTATCGCACCACCATCGGCAAAAAGATGCTGATGGCGCTCACGGGGTTCATCGGCTACGGGTTCGTCATTCTCCACATGGTCGGCAATCTGCACGCCTTCGAGGGCGAGGCGGCCTTCAACGAGTACGCCGAGTTCCTGCGGACGGTCGGCCAGCCGGTGCTCCCCTACAGCGGCCTGCTCTGGATCATCCGTATCGTCCTGCTGGCGGCCGTCGTCATTCACGTCTGGATGGCGATCGACCTCTCCAAGCGCGATTGGGACGGCCGGCCGATCAAGTACGCCAAGAAGAAGTGGATCGCCGGCGACTACGCCTCCATGACCATGCGCTGGGGCGGCGCGGCCCTCTTCCTGTTCATTCTCTATCACCTGGCCGACCTGACTTTCGGCTGGCTCAACCCGAACGCCGCGAACTGGAAGGGCCACGAGGCGGCCTACAGCAATCTGGTCGCCAGCTTCCAGAACCCGCTGGTCGTCCTGATCTATCTGGTGGCGATGTTTGCGCTCGGGATGCACCTGTACCACGGCGTCTGGAGCATGTTTCAGACATTCGGGCTGACCGGGCCGCGGACAAACGTTCTGTGGCGCTGGTTGGCGGTCGCATCCGGCGTGCTGCTGTTCCTCGGCTTTTCGGTGGTGCCGGTGTCCGTGCTACTGGGGATCGTGCGGTGAGCAGAAGCCAGGCGCCAGGCGGCCGCCAGCGATGCCGGTTGAACGAGCGCGGCAGCGCGCCGCTCGGCGCACGGCAGGCTTCCGTCGCCTGATGCTTGACCTTGAAACCGCTAGAACAGGCGTGATGTGATGGCTACAATCGATACCAAAACAACCACGACGCTACGCCCCGCCACCGAGCTGCGCGACCCGGCGCTGGACGCGCACATCCCGCCGGGGCCGCTGGAGCGGAAGTGGGAGCAGGCGAAGTTGGACTACAAGCTGGTGAGCCCGGCGAACCGCCGCCGCCACACGATCATCGTCGTCGGCAGCGGGCTGGCCGGGAGCGCGGCGGCGGCCACCCTCGGCGAGCAGGGGTACAACGTCCTCTGCTTCTGCTACCAGGACAGCCCGCGCCGGGCGCACTCGATCGCGGCCCAGGGCGGCATCAACGCCGCCAAGAACTACCGCAACGATGGCGATAGCGTCTGGCGGCTGTTCTATGATACGATCAAAGGTGGCGACTTCCGCTCGCGCGAGGCGAATGTCTACCGCCTGGCGGAGGTGAGCGTCAACATCATCGACCAGTGCGTCGCACAGGGCGTGCCGTTCGCCCGCGAGTACGGCGGCCTGCTTGACACCCGCTCCTTCGGCGGCGCCCAGGTCTCGCGCACCTTCTACGCCCGCGGCCAGACCGGCCAGCAGCTCCTGCTCGGGGCCTATCAGGCGCTCTGCCGCCAGATCAACGCCGGCACGGTCAAGATGTTCCCGCGTCACGAGATGCTCGACCTGGTGCTGGTGGATGGTGTCGCGCGCGGTATCATCGTGCGCGATATGGTCACCGGCGCGATCGAGCGCTTCGCCGGCGATGCCGTGGTGCTGGCGACCGGCGGCTACGGCAATGTCTTCTACCTCTCGACAAACGCCAAGGGATGCAACGCGACCGCCATCTGGCGGGCGCACCGCAAGGGCGCCTTCTTCGCGAACCCCTGCTTCACCCAGATCCACCCGACATGCATCCCGGTCACCGGCGATTATCAGAGCAAACTCACGCTGATGAGCGAGTCGCTGCGCAACGACGGCCGAATCTGGGTGCCGAAAAAGAAAGGCGACACCCGCCCGCCGTCGGAGATCTCGGAGGACGAGCGCGACTACTATCTGGAGCGCAAGTACCCGAGCTTCGGCAACCTGGCGCCGCGCGATATCGCCTCGCGCGCCGCTAAGGAGGTCTGCGACGAGGGGCGCGGCGTCGGGCCGGGCGGCCTGGGGGTGTACCTGGACTTCTCGGACGCGATCAAGCGCCTGGGCAAGCACAAGATCGCCGAACGGTACGGCAACCTGTTCGATATGTACGAGCACATCACCGGCGAAAACCCGTATGAAGTGCCAATGCGTATCTATCCGGCCGTTCACTACACGATGGGCGGTTTGTGGGTCGATTATAACCTGATGAGCAACCTCACGGGGCTGTTCGTCGCCGGGGAGGCCAATTTCTCTGACCATGGCGCGAACCGCCTCGGCGCGAGCGCGTTGATGCAGGGGCTGGCCGACGGCTACTTTATCCTTCCGGCGAGCATCCCGAACTACCTGGCTACCGCCCGCCCGCCCAAGATCGACACCGCCCACCCGGCATTCGCCGAGGCTGAGGCCGCGGTATGCGAGCGGATCGACCGGCTGCTGTCGATCAAGGGTACGCGCACGGTCGATTCGTTCCACCGCGAGCTAGGCAAGCTGATGTGGGACAACTGCGGCATGGCGCGCAGCGATGCCAGTCTGCGCGAGGCGCTGGCGCGCATCCCGGAGATCCGCGCCGAGTTCTGGGAGAATGTGCGTGTGCCGGGCAGCGGTGAGGAGTTGAACCAGGAGCTTGAGAAGGCCGGACGCGTGGCAGACTTCATGGAGCTGGCCGAGCTGATGTGCATCGATGCGCTGCACCGTACCGAGTCGTGCGGCGGGCATTTCCGCATCGAAAGCCAGACCGAGGATGGCGAGGCGCTGCGCGACGACGAGCATTTCGCCTACGTCGCCGCTTGGGAGTTCACCGGCGTCGGCCGGCAGCCGATCCTGCACAAAGAACCGCTCGAGTACGAGTATGTTCAGCTGACGACGCGGAGTTATAAGTAAGCATGAAGCCAGGAGCCAGGAGGCAGAAGCCAGAACCCGCATTCTGCACGTTGCGCTCACAATGCTCAATCCTGGCCCCTGGCCTGTGGATATTGCTAGAAAGACTGCGACATGAAGCTCACCCTGAATGTTTGGCGGCAGAAGAACGCATCGACGCCCGGCAAGTTCGTCACCTATCAGGCGAACAATGTCAGCCCGGAGATGTCGTTCCTGGAGATGCTGGATGTCGTCAACCAGGAATTGATCGAGAAGGGTGAAGAGCCGATCGCCTTCGATCACGACTGCCGGGAGGGCATCTGCGGCTCCTGCGGGTTGATGATCAACGGCATCGCCCACGGCCTGGGCCGCGCGACGACGACGTGCCAGTTGCATATGCGCTTTTTCAAGGACGGCGACACGCTGACCATCGAGCCGTGGCGCGCGAGGCCGTTCCCGGTGATCAAGGATTTGATCGTCGATCGCTCGGCGTTCGACCGAATCATCCAGGCCGGCGGCTATATCACTGCGCCGACCGGAGCCGCCCAGGATGCAAACAACATACCGGTGCCGAAGGCGAACGCCGACCGCGCCTTCGACGCGGCGGCGTGCATCGGCTGCGGCGCTTGCGTGGCGGCCTGCCCGAATGCCTCGGCGATGCTCTTCACCGCGGCGAAGGTCAGCCACCTCGGCCTGCTGCCGCAGGGCCAGCCGGAGCGCTACGAGCGGGTGAAGCGCATGGTGGCACAGATGGACGCCGAGGGCTTCGGCGGCTGCACCAATATCGGTGAGTGCGCGGCGGTCTGCCCAAAGGAGATCGGCCTGGAGTTCATCGCCCGCATGAACCGCGACCTGCTGGTGGCGAACCTCCGTGGCGGCCGGAACGGCGAATAAACGCCGGCGATAACTGCGCGAACGCCGCCAGGAGATGCCTCCCGGCGGCGTTGGTGTCCATCCCCCGAGCCACAGTCCATGCCTGCGCCGGGCGCAAGCCGGACTGCGGCGGCTGTCTGTCCGGACTACCGATGAGCGCTCTACGAGGCATCGCTTACAAGCAGGTTGAGCAGGAATGAGACGACGCTGATCACGATCGAGCCGATCAGCGCTGACAGGAAGCCATCCACGGCGATGCCTACGCCGAAGACATTCAGGGTCAGCCAGGATGCGATCATCAGGCAGAGGGCGTTGATGACCAGCGTGAACAGGCCTAAGGTCAACACGATCAGCGGGCACGACAGGAATTTGAGGACCGGGCGGATGATCGCATTGACAAACCCGACCACCGCTGCCGCGAGCAGCACGGAGATCCAGCCCGTCTCACCAACCACGCGAATCCCGGGGACCAGGTAGACCGCAGCCGCAAGCGCGATTGCGATAACGATCCAGCGAATAAGCAGGCGCATACACTTCTCCAGGGTTGGTACAGAGCGTCGATTGCAGATGGCGAATGGTGACTTGAGACGGCAGCCGCGGTGCGCCGCGCTCTTCGCGCGCTCAGCGGCATGCGGGGCCACAGCTCTGAGGACGATGCGCGATAAACACGCCGAGTATAGAGGAAAGCCGGAAAGCGCGCAAGGCACATCGTGGGCGGATGCGGATGAAGCCAGCAGGGTGCGACCGCGGTCCCCGATCAGGAAAAAGGACCCATCGAGTACAGCAGAGGGGAATCGGGCTGGCCAGGGCCACGACTGCAACCTGGTTCCCCGCACGCCCGTACCATGTGCCAGCGCCATGATCGACGTGCCCGGGGGCATGTCGGCGGATGGCGGAACGTCCGGTGTACAGAGTCAGGCAGCACTGCGCGCGTAATCGGATCACCCCGCCCCATCGATCCGCACTCTGCAATCACCCAACCAGGAGTAGGCCATGAAACGCCGCGGCATCAGTCTCGTCTCCGCGATCGCGCTGGTCATCGTTCTCTGGCTGATCTGGAGCCGGCTGCACATCGTGCTGTTCGTCCAGATGCCGTGGTGGGGCCTGCTGCTGCTCGGGGTGGCGCTCTTTCTCGCCCTCGATCACCTGATCGCGCGGCTGGTGCGCTAGTGCGCTTCCAGGGGAGGGGTTCGGGTGGAGGGGTCGGGGTTCCAGCGTTCTGGTGCTGTTCCTGCTGTGCCCATGCCCCAAAACCTCCCTTGACACTGCACGTGCGCGCTCCCCGCTCACCCGGGCGCCTTCCGCACGTAGATCGCGAAGGCATCCGGCACCGGGCGTACCTCGCCGCCACGCACCGGCTGCCCACGCCACACCGCCTGCGTGGACGAGTCGTCGTCGCCGGCGAGCGCTTGGTCGCACCCCATGTCGCGCAGTTGCCGGACCGCCTCCACGCCGCCAACCCCGTACGAGACCATGAGGACCAGGAACGTCCGCCCGCCCGGACGCGCGCCGACGCCGATCAGCGACTTCGGCCTGTCGCTGGTGTACACCTGCCGCCGCCAGTCGATCTGGACGAAATCCTCGCGGAACGGATTGTACGGCATGAACTCGGTCGTCGGCGCAGCGATCTCGGGGTTCGCGATCCGCCCCTCCCAGAGGACGATCGGCCCCGCACCGACCGCCTGCGCGCAGCCGGCGAGCCGCTCCCGGCCGAACAGCCCGACCTCGGCGCGGCCATCGGCATAGATGCAGAGCGCGGCGCGGCCGGGGTTGACCCGCAACACCTCGCGGTCGATCACGACCGAGCCTTCGTTCGAGGTGCGGACATCGCCATGGAACCCGAAGGCCATCGCCGCGGCGAGCTCCCAGCCGTCGCGGGCGGCATACGGCGCGGCGGCCATCTCGGCGACCGTGCGCAGATGCTGCCCGCCATCCGCCCAGATCGTGTTGCCGTTCGCGTCGCTGGCCGGGCGGGCGTTGTCGGCGTTGATGAGCGTCGCGCGCACCGTATCGCCAGGCTCGGCGACGATGTAGGCGATCTCGCCGCCGCCGATCGCCCGGCGGTAGAAGCGCACCCGGCCGTCCGCCAGGCTCCCCTGGAGCGTACTCCCCTGGTTGTAGCGCTCCAGCGCATCCACGGCGGCCGGCGCCGCCGTGGATGCGGGCAGGGCCTCCGCACGGGCGATGCCGATCAGCGGCTGCGGCGCCGGCCAGCCCCGCGCCAGCCGCAGCGGCTGCGGACGCACCTCGAGGACGAACCACTGGCCGATGAACAGCGCGCCGAGACACGCGAGCAACACCGCGGTGGCGCGAAATGATGATGCAGGCATGGCAATGGTGAGCGCCCCGACGGCCAGGGCTCAGCGAGAGCGTAGCGCAGCGGCAGTATAGCACATATGTTCGCACTTGTGAAGGGGGCGGCCCGAGCGCCAACCGGAGGATAACCAAAAGGCCGGCGCCCGTCACGCTGGGCGCGCGCGGCGCCAGCCATACAGCCCGACGGCCAGCAGACTGGCGAGGAAGGCCAGCACCAGCCAGATGGGCACACCCTCCCAGCGCACATCCGCGGGGAAGCGGGCGATCGCGGCGGCTTGCAGCAGCGCCAGCACAACCCCGCTGATCGCGACGGGCCGCGTGCGCACGAAATCCCCCTCCCATGCCCCCTGGCCAACAGCGATACCCAGGCCGAGCAGCCACGCCCCGACTGCGCGGGCGGTGAGCGGCGTCAGCGCCCAGGGCCACAGCGGCGCCGCCGCCCCTGGCGCCAGGAACAGTGCCGCACCACACAGCAGCAAGAGCGCCGCCTGCGCCACGAGCATCCGCCGGAACCAGGCGGGCATCGGCGCGGCGCGCGGCGGATCGCCGCCCGAGGCGCGCGCCTGCTGCGCCAGCAGGAGTATGAGCGCCACCGGCACCGCGGCATAGACCGCCAGCCAGGCCCACGCCGCAGCCCGCGCGGAGGCCTCCGGCGCGCCGAAGTGGAAGCGGTCGACATGCAGCAGCGTCGCCACGAGGGTGAGCGCCGTGAAGATCAACACGGCCGGCACGGCGCAGCGCGCCCGCGCCCAGACACGCTCGCGGCTGGCGAGCAACTCGAGCACGCAGCTCGCCCAGTAGGCCGCGCCGAGAAAGGCTGCCGTGAGCGGCGGCTTGATCGTCCAGGCGAAGAATTGGTCCGTCTGCGTGCTCAGTACGAAGAGCTGCACGCCGGTGATGAACACCAGCCCGGCGGCGATCAGCAGCATCCGGCGCATGCCCCGTGTTGTCTGGTGGATTCCCGCCGTGCTCGTGGCGGCTGCCTGTGCGATTGCCATTGCGTCGTTCTCCTGAGGCCACCGACACTGGTCGCTACCCAACCCCCGGCAGGGTGGACAGCGCGGCGATCCCGGCCTCAACGGCGGCAGGGTCGTCCGCCCGCAGCGTGATATGGCCGAGCTTGCGGCCCGGGCGCGGCGCTTTGCCATAAAGGTGCAGGTGCGCGCCGGGCACGGCCAGCACCGCCGCCGGGTCGGGCGCCTCGCCGATGATATTGAGCATCGCGGCGTGGCCGCGCGCTGCGGTCGAGCCGAGCGGCAGTCCGACGACCGCCCGTAGGTGATTCTCGAACTGGCTAGTCTCGGCCCCCTCGATCGTCCAGTGGCCGGAGTTGTGGACGCGCGGGGCCATTTCGTTAACGACCAGGCCAGAAGCCAGGCCGTACTCACCCCCACCCTGCCCCTGGCTCCTTGGGCCTGGCTCCTCGAGCGCAAACAGCTCGATCGCCAGCACGCCGATATAGTCGAGCGCAGCCATGGCGCGGGTGGCGATCGCCTCGGCAGCCGCCTGGAGCACCGGCGTAAGGCCGGGGGCCGGGGCGCGCGACAAACGCAGGATACCGTCGCGGTGGTGGTTCTCGACCAACGGATAGCAAACAGTCGCCCCGTCGCGCCCGCGCGCCGCCAGGATCGACAGCTCGCGGACAAATGGTACGAACCCTTCCAAGATCAGCGGCGCGCCCCCGAGCAAGGACCATCCTTTTTCAAGATCAGCGGGCGACCTGAGCAGCGCCTGGCCCTTACCGTCGTAGCCGAGCCGCCGGGTCTTGAGGACGGCCGGCAGCCCGATCGCCGCGGCGGCCGCCTCCAGGTCGGCGCGGGTCTCGACCGAGGCGAACGGGGCGGTGGCGATGCCGAGGCTGCGGAAGAACTCCTTCTCGGCCAGCCGGTCCTGGGCGGCCTCCAGCGCGGCGGGCGGCGGGTACACCGGGACGCGCCGCGCCAGCGCGCGCGCCGCCGCGACCGGCACATTCTCGAACTCGTAGGTGACGACCTCGACCGCCGCGACGAGCCGTGCGAGCGCCGCCGCGTCGTCGTAGCCGGCGACGATCTGCGGCGCGAGCACACCCGCCGGGGCCGCTACCGCCGGCTCGAGCACCTGGAAGCGCAGGCCGAGCGGGTAGCCGGCCAGCGCCAGCATCCGCCCGAGCTGCCCGCCGCCGAGGATCCCGACAGCGTTCAGCGTTTGACGCTCAGAGTTCAAGGCTAGACCTTCCCTCAGCGTTGCACCTTGGACTCAGCACTCGCAGCGTCCTGGCGAGGATCGGGCCTATCGAGCACCGTCTGCGTCTGCGCGGCGCGGAAGCGGTGCAGCGCCTCGCGGATGGGGGGGTGCTTCAGGCCGAGGATGGCCGCGGCCAGCAGCGCGGCATTCACCGCGCCGGCCCGCCCGATCGCCAGCGTACCGACCGGGACGCCCGCCGGCATCTGGACGATCGACAGCAACGAGTCCAGGCCGTTCAGCGCCTTCGACTGCACCGGGACGCCAAGCACCGGCAAGGCGGTCTGCGCCGCGGCCATGCCGGGCAGGTGGGCGGCGCCGCCCGCCCCGGCGATGATCACCTCCAGCCCGCGCGCCTCGGCCGAGCCGGCGTACTCGGCGAGCAGCGTCGGGGTGCGGTGCGCCGAGACGACGCGCACTTCATACGAGATACCGAGCTGATCGAGGGTGGCCGCGGCGTGGGCCATCGTCTCCCAGTCCGATGTTGAGCCCATAATCAGGCCGACGAGCGGGGGCATGGGTGTGTACTCCAGGCGAGCAGAGCAAGGGAACAGCAGGGCCATAGCATAGCAGAGCGCGGGAACCAGGGAACAGTTGTCACTCGGTCAGCTCCGTCAGTATAGCCCCGACCCGGCGCGACGGTCAAGCGCAACTCTGTGCCGCGCCGGAGCGTCGATTCGGACGCGCGGCCTTGCCGGAAGCCCGGCCGTGTGCTACGCTACCGGCGGAGCAAACGCATGGCAAGCCAGACCACCGGAGCGCCGACCGTCAATGTCGCAGACATTCTGTGTCCGCAGTGCCACCGGCCGAACCTGCGGCGCGCCAAGCGCTGCCAGCACTGCGGCGCGGACATCCTGCTGAACAACGACGGCCCGCGGCGCTACAAGATCACCGGAATCATCAAGCGGGGCGGCCAGGGCGCGGTCTACCGCGCGATCGAGGTCGATGCCGCCGGGCAGCCGATCGGCCAACGGCTGTTCGCTGTCAAGGAGATGCTCGACCGCTTCGTCGATCCGAAGGAACGGGCCGAGGCGATCACGCGCTTCAACAGCGAGGCCGAGCTGCTCCAGCACCTCCAGCACCCGCGCATCCCGCGGGTCTACAGCCATTTCAAGGACGATGGGCGCAACTATCTGGTGATGGACTTCATCCGCGGCGAGGACATGGAGCAGGTGCTCCAGCGCGAGCACGCGCTGCCGGAGCAGAGTGTGCTCGATCTCGCCGAGCAACTGTGCGACGTGCTGGACTACCTGCACCGCAAGCAGTTCATTTACCGCGACATGAAGCCGTCGAATATCATGATCGACTACGAGAACGGCGGCATCAAGCTGGTGGACTTCGGCATCGCCAAGCTGTTCAAGCCGGCGGAGCGCGGCACGCAGATCGGTACGCCCGGCTACGCGCCGCCCGAGCAGTACCAGGGCATCGCCACCCCCGAGTCGGATATCTACGCGCTCGGGGCGACGCTGCACCATATGCTCACCGGGCGCGATCCGCGCGACGAGAAGCCGTTCTCATTCCCGCCGGTGCGCGAACTGAAGCCCGAGGTCTCGCAGCGCACGGCGGACGCGATCGCCAGGGCGCTCCAGTGGAAGGCCGACGACCGCTACCGGTCGGTGCAGGCGTTCTGGCGCGACCTGCGGCCCCAGCCGGCCCCGGAACCGCCGGCCCAGCCCGCCGCGCCCCGGCCCGCGCCGCAGACGGTGGCCCTCCCGCAGCCCCAGCCGAGCGTCGCGGCGGCCCGCCCGGCGGCCGCCCCACCCCAGCCCCGGGCCGCCCAGCCCGCCGTGCCACCGGCCAAACCACGCCGCGGCGGCTTCCTCCGCCGGCTGTGGCGCTTCCTGGTCGGCACGGTCGTGCTGCTGGCGCTGCTGACAGCGACCGCCGGAGTGCTCGCCTGGCAGTTCCCCGCTGCGGTGCCGCCGGTCACCCAACTGGTCGAGCAGGTCGTACCGGGGCTGGTGCGCGCCGCGCCGCAGCCGCCAGCGACGCCGCAGTTCATCAGCCGCGAGGTCACGGCGAGCGTCCCGGCCGGCGCGGATGCCACCACCATACGGCAGAAGCTGGCCGAGGCGTTTGTCGCGCAGATCCAGTCGGAGTACGGTGCGAGGGTCAAGGTCAACAGCGGCACGCTGAGCACCGTCGGCGACATCCAGAAAGTCGTCGACAACGCCGACGGCACGGCGACCTACCGCGCCACGGTGCAGGCGCTGGTCATGCCGTGACGGCGGCCCGTCCTCACCCCGCCCCCTCGACAGCCAGGATCGCGAACGCCAGCCAGGCCGCGCCGGCGGCGAACCCGGCCAGCACATCCGTCAGGTAGTGCGCGCCGAGGTAGACGCGGCTGGCGCCGACGGCGATGATCATCCCCGCCGCGCCGAGCGCCGCCAGCCGCCGCTGCCACCGGGCCGCCGCCCGCCGCCACAGCAGCCAGCCGGCCAACCCATAGAAGATCGTCGAGACCATCGCGTGGCCGCTGGGGAAGCTCAGGCTTTCGAGGGTCACGAACGGGTCCGGCAGCACCGGGCGCGGCCGGCCGAAAGCCAGCTTCAGCAGCAGGTTCAGCAGCGCACCCCCGCCCAACGCCAGCGCCAGCAGCGCCACGCGGCGCCAGTGCCAGCGGCTGATGCACCACAGGCCCAGCGCGACGGCGAGCACGATCACGCCCTCGTACCCCAACAGCGAGACGATGCGCATGGCCTGTACCAGCGCCGGGCGCGCGGCCAGATGCACCCGCAGGCTGAAGGCATCATCGAACGGCAGCAGCCGACCTGTGGCGAAGACGCCCCATGCGACCATGGCGAAGGCGGCGCACCCGAGCGCCATCACCAGCAGGCAGCGGGCGGTGCGCCGTTGCCGGACAGAGCGAAGAGGGAGGTGCTGCATCGGTTTGATCGCGGGCGCCTGGCAGTGCTCTGGCCAGCGCACGGGCCACGCCTGCGCGCCCGACCACCTGTGCTACAATAGCCGCCGTTCTGTGCGGCGTAATCACAGGAGCATAGCACACCATGAACAAAAAGACCATCCGCGATATCGACTGGAGCGGCAAGCGGGCGCTTGTCCGGGTGGATTTCAATGTACCGCTGGAAAACGGCCGAATCACCGACGATACCCGCATCCGCGCCGCCCTGCCAACCATTCAGTACCTGCTCGACCATGGCGCATCGGTGGTGCTGATGTCACACCTCGGGCGCCCGAAAGGCAAGGTCGTCGAGTCGGAGCGGCTGGCCCCGGTCGCCGCACGCCTGAGCGAGCTGCTCGGCCGCCCGGTGCAGGCGATCACGGCGACGACCGGGCCGGAAGCCGAAGCCGCCGCGCGGTCGCTCCAGCCGGGCCAGGTGCTGATGCTCGAGAACACGCGCTTCGACCCACGCGAGGAGCAGAACGACCCGGCGATGGCGCAAGAGCTGGCGCGTCTGGGCGACGTGTTCGTGAACGACGCCTTCGGCAGCGCCCACCGCGCCCACGCCTCCACCGTCGGCGTGGCGGAGCACATGCCCGCCGCCGTGGCCGGCTTCCTGCTGGAGAAGGAGCTGGCCGCGCTCGGCGGGCTGCTGGAGCACCCGGAGCACCCGTTTGTCGCGATCATGGGCGGCGCGAAGATCAGCGACAAGATCGGCGTGATCAGCAGGCTGCTCACGCTGGTGGACACCCTGCTGATCGGCGGCGGGATGGCCAACACCTTTCTGCTCGCCCAGGGCTACAACGTCGGCGACTCGCTGGTGGAACGCGACGCCGTGCCGCAGGCGCGGGAGATCCTGGCCGAGGCGCAGCGCCGCAACGCGGAGATCCTGCTGCCGACGGATGTGGTCATCGCCGACGCGGCGAGCGCGACGGCGCCGCGTCGGGTCGTCCCGGCGGACCAGGTGCCGGACGGCTGGCGCATCCTGGACATCGGCCCGGAGACGGTCAAGACCTACGCCGCGAAGATCGCTCAGGCGAAAACGATCTTCTGGAACGGACCGATGGGCCTGTTCGAGATCGCGCCGTTCGCCGCCGGGACGCACGGCATCGCCGAGACGGTGGCGCAGAGCGGCGCGCTGAGCGTGATCGGCGGGGGCGACTCGGTCGCCGCGGTGGAGCAGATGGGCCTGGCCGACCGAATCAGCCATATCTCGACCGGCGGCGGCGCGTCGCTGGAGTTTCTCGAAGGGAAAGAGCTGCCGGGCGTCGCCGTCCTGAACGACGCCTGAGCGCGCCGCCGCGACGGTACGCCGCGGCGGCGCGGAGAACCAGGGACCACCCGGCAGCCGCCGCGTCGCTGCGGTTCAGGCCGAGGATAGGAGGCCCTCGGCCTCCAGCCAGGCCGCGACCGCTGCCTCGTCGGCGGCGGGGTTGCCGCCGGGGATGTAGCGGTAGCGCTCGCCATAGGCCGCCATAATGGCGTCGCGCAGTTCCACGGCCGCCGGCGACTCGTCGGTGTCGCACACCTGGATGACAGCGCCAGTCTGAAGATCGAGGTAGGCGCTCGTCGCCGGGTCGGTCAGAGCTAAGGCCGCGCGGATGTGATCGTGATTGTAGGTTGGCGCCACGATATGCTCCTGGTTGGCTGGTCGGTAGCGTGCAGCGCCGGGGGCGAAGGCGACCCACCGCTGCATCCGGCAACGCCGGCGGCGCCATGGTAGCGGATGCCGGCCGGTTGCGCAAGCGGCTGAAACTTCCCCGGCAGCTTCCGCGTACATCACATGATTGAGGCGGCTCGATGGAGCAGCAGGCCGAAGAGCTCGGCTGGATCGAGGCGGCGCTGCGTGGCGACCAGGCCGCGTTCGCGAACCTGGTGCGGCGTTACACCGGCGCGGTCTATAGCCTGGCCTACCGGATGCTCGGCAACCCACAGGAAGCCGAGGATGCGACCCAGGAGATCTTCCTGCGCGCCTACACCCGGCTCGCCAGCTTCGACCAGACGCGCCGGTTCTCGACATGGCTGCTGGCGATCGCCTCGAACTATTGTATCGATGTGCTGCGGCGGCGGCGCTTCGCCTGGCTCACGCTCGACGATATCGCCTACAGCGTGCCGACCGGCAAGCCCGGCCCCGAGCGCACCGCGCTGGCGCGCGAGGAGCAGGCCATGGTGCGGCGGGCGCTTCAGCGACTGCCGGAGAGCTACCGGCTGGTGACGATCTTGCGCTACTACCACGACATGTCGTACGAGGAGATCGCCGAAGCGACCGGTCTGTCGCTGGCGAATGTGAAGACCCGCCTGCACCGCGCGCGCGCCATGCTCGCCGAGGCGCTCGGGCCGGAGGGCAGCCTGTTGTGGAACACCGAGACGACAACCTCCTAGACGACGAGCGAGCGGAGGTGATGATGCGGCGGGTGCTGGCGAGCGCCGCGGCGCCCCCGCCACCGGCCGATGTGCCGGAGCGGGTGGTGCGGCGGCTGCCGGCGCTCACCCCTGCTGAAGCGGCGGCGGCGGCCCGCCGCCGGCAAGCGGCGCGGGCCGCGCTCCTGGGCGTCGCGCTGGGGGCGATGCTGCTGGTCGCGGCCGGCGGAATCTATGGGCTGGCCGGCGGCGGGCCGCGCCTGGCGCTCCTGTTCGGCGACGGAAGCAACGGTCTCAGCCGGATACTGCTGAGCGTCGGCCTGGTGGAGAAGCCGCTGCTGCGTGCGCTCGGAGGCAGCGCCGCTGTGGCGCTGGCGTTCCTCGCCGTGGTAAGCGTCGCCGGCGGGCTGCTCTGCGCGTGGCTGCTACGGCGCACCCCAGCACGCGACGACCTGGAGATGATCGAATGATGCGGCGATTGCTCGTTGTCGCAATTGTGCTACTCGGAGCAGCGCTCCCCGCCCTGGCCGCAGCGCAGACGCGCGAGCCGCCCGTGGTGGTGGCGGCTGGCACGACGCACGACGGCAATCTGGCGACGGTCGATCAGGATATCCTGGTCGAGGGCGTGGTCACCGGCGACGTGACCAGCATGAGCGGCACGATCACCGTGAACGGCCGGGTCGAGGGCGACGTAGTGAGCTATACTGGCGCGGTGATCATCGGACCAGGCGGGCAGGTCGGCGGCCATGTTCTGTCGATCAGCGGCGCGGTCCGGCAGAGCGGCGGAGCGCGCGTCGCCGGGCGCGCCATTCGGATGACGGATACCCGCGAGACGATGAGCAGCGTCGCCGGGCTGATCGTGCCGCCCTCCGGGCACACGGCAGGAAACGGCGCGCTGCTGCGCATGCTGGCGGCGCTTGCGCTTGGGGGGCTGGCGGCCGCCGGGACTATCCTGATCGTCGCGCTCTGGCCGAACCGGAGCGCCGCCGCCGCCGAGACGCTCCGGCGGATGCCAGGCCGCGCGACGCTCGCCGGCCTGCTGGCGAGCCTGATCGTCGCGTTCGTCGCGCCGGTGCTGCTGGGCATCCTGGCCGCCTCGCTGATCGGGCTGCCGCTGGCGGGCCTGGTGATGCTGGCCTTGCACCTGCCCTACCTCTGCGGCCTGGCCGTGCTGGGGCGGGCGCTCGGCCGGCGTGGCAGCCTCGCCTTCGACGTGCAGCGGAGGGAGTACAGCGCGGCGGCGCTGCTGGCGCTGGTGGCTGCCGCGCTGGCGCTGCTCAGTCCGCTGGCCGGGCTGACCCTGTTCTACCTGCTGGCGCTACCCGGCCTGGGCGCGATGATTCTGAGCCGCGGCGGGCTGCTGGTGCCACAGCCGGCCTGAGGGCCTGGCCGGGCGTGGCTGCCGGACACACCGAGGGCGCAGGGATCGGGGGTGCTCCCCGCCCTGCGCCCTCGGTGTCGCTCTGGGCCATGGCTACTTGCGCTGAGTCAGCGCAATCTTCAGCACCTCGTCCATCGACGAGACCGGGATGATCTGCAAGTCTTCCTTCACCTTCTGCGGCACCTCTGCCAGGTCTTTGACGTTGTCCTTGGGAAGGATGAACGTCTTGATCCCGGCGCGGTGTGCGGCGAGGGTCTTTTCCTTCAGCCCGCCGATCGGCAAGACCTTGCCGCGCAGCGTGATCTCGCCGGTCATCGCCACATCGCGCCGCACCGGCCGCCCGGTCATCGCCGAGATCAGCGCCGTGGTCAGTGTGATGCCCGCCGACGGCCCCTCTTTCGGTACAGCGCCCTCCGGTACATGGATGTGGATGTTGTGCTCATCGAAGTAGTTCGGATCGACGCCGAGCTGCTCGATGCGCGAGCGCGCATACGACAGCGCCGCCTGCGCCGACTCCTTCATCACCTCGCCGAGCTGGCCGGTGAGCTGGATGTTCCCCTTGCCCCGCACCGGCAGCACCTCGATCGACAGCACATCGCCGCCGGTGGGCGACCAGGTGACGCCCGTCGCCACGCCAACTTCATCGCGCTCCTCCGCGAGCCCGTAGGTGAAGCGCTCCGGCCCCAGGTACGCGGCGAGGTCGCCGGCGTCGATCACATAGCTGGCCGGCTCTCCCTCGCCATCGGCTGTCGCCGCGACCTTGCGCGCGATCTTGCGGCACAGGCTGGCGATCTCGCGCTCCAGGCCGCGCACGCCCGCCTCGCGGGTGTACTCGCGCACCAGCTTCAGGATCGCCGCGTCGGTGATCGTCAGCTGCTCGGCCGTCAGGCCGTGAAACTCGCGCTGCTTCGGCACCAGGAAGCCCTGAGCGATGCCGAGCTTTTCATCCTCGGTGTAGCCGCCGATCTCGATGATCTCCATCCGGTCGCGCAGCGGGCTGGGGATCGGATCGAGCTGGTTGGCCGTCGCGATGAACATCACCTTGGAAAGGTCGTACGGGATCTCCAGGTAATGATCCGAGAAGGCGTTGTTCTGCTCCGGATCGAGCACTTCCAGCAGCGCCGAGGTCGGATCGCCACGGAAATCTTGCCCGACCTTGTCCACCTCGTCGAGAATGTAGACCGGCGAGCGCGACTTGGCGGTCTTCATCCCCTGGATGATCCGCCCCGGCATCGCGCCGATGTAGGTGCGGCGATGGCCGCGGATCTCGGCTTCGTCGCGAATGCCGCCCAGGCTGGTGCGCACGAACTTGCGCCCGAGCGCCCGCGCGATCGAGCGGCCCAGGCTGGTCTTGCCGACCCCAGGCGGCCCGACGAAGCACAGAATGGGTGAGCGCATCTTCGCGCCGGCCAGCTTGCGCACCGCCAGGTGCTCAAGGATGCGCTCTTTGACCTTCTCCAGGCCGTAATGATCTTCGTCGAGCACCTTCTGGGCTTCGAGAATGCTGATCTCCGGCAACTCCTCATCCGACCATGGCAGGTTCAAGATCCAGTCGAGATAGGTGCGGATGACGCCGGCCTCAGGGCTGTTCATTCCCTGCTGCGCCAGGCGCTTGAGCTCGTGGGTCGCCTGCTCCTTCACGTAGTCCGGCGCGTCCAGCTCGGCGATCTTGCGCTTCAGCTCGTCGATCGGGTCGTCGCTCTCATCATCCTCGCCCAGCTCGCGCCGGATGACCCGCATCTGCTCGCGCAGGAAATACTCGCGCTGGCTCTGGTCCAGCACTTCCTTCGTATCCTGCTGGATCTTCTGGCGCAGCTTGAGGAGCTCCAGCTGGCGCGCCAGCATCAGATACGCCTTCTGCAGCCGCGCAGCCGGGTCCAGCTCGTACAAAATCTCCTGCTTTTCGCTGAACTGGAACGCCGGGGCATAGGTGACGATATCCGCCAGATGGCCCGCCTTGTCGATCCGATGGACAAAGGCGACCGCGTCCTGCGGCACTTCGCCCATGTAATCGACCAGCTCGTCGATCTGCTGCTTGACGGTGTCCATCAGCGCCTCGACGTGCATGTCTTTCGCCTCCGCGTCGGGCACGGCAGCCGCCCGCACGCGGTAGAACGGCTCGCTCTGCACGACCGCGCCGATGGTAGCACGGACAAGCCCCTCAAGAATAATGCGGACCGTGCCATCCTGCAGTTTATCGAACTGCTGGAGACGGGCGATCACGCCAACCGGCGGCAGCTTCTGTGGGTGCCCACTCTTGTAGCTTTCAATCTCATCTTCCGAGACGAAGATCAACAACACATCTTGATCTTCGCCCCACGCTTTTTCCATCGCCCGGTAGGATTTCCCCTGACCAACTTGAAGCGGGACGGTCATATGCGGCATGATGACCATCTCGCCAAGAACTACGAGGGGCAGCTCGCGCTCGCCGGTTGGAATGACGATCTCGTCATCTGTCAGGGCGTCCATCAGGTCGCGCTCGCTCACTCCTGTCATGTCGCTCATTCGGTTCCTCGCTCACGAGCACCGGCGGGGCCGCCGCACTCAGCCAACCCGCCCGCGCTTGCGTAGCCCGGACGCAGCCAGGGCGCCGGGCTTCAGATCCACAACTTTGGCTCCATGGTACCACAACTCCGGCAGTTGAGAGAGGAGGGCTGCCTGAGATGCGTGGTCCCTTCCTATTGTATGTAACGCCGCCGGGCCGGCAAGGATACGGTCGCGCCCGGCGGGCGTTCGTTTCGTACTGTTTCTACGCACGACAGCCAGCACATGTTGCGCGCCGCAAGATTACAGCCCCGGCACTGTTCCGATAATGTTTTGCCTGCGAAGCATCCCCACGCCGCGGGTATGATGGCAACAACGAACAGGTACGACCGGTGTAGTTGCTTCCGGGGTCGCGATGGCTTCGCAGATGATCTTAATCGTTGACGACGAGCCGAATCAGCGCCTGATGCTGGAGCAGGCGCTGCGGGCCCTGGGCAGCGATTGCCGTATCGCCACAGCCGCGACCGGCCAGGAGGCCATCGAGGTTGCCCTGAGCACGCCGCCGGACCTGATCATCACCGACTATCACATGCCGGCGATGAACGGCCTCGACCTGATCGCCAGGGCACGCGAGGGCGGGGTCGCCTCGCGGATCATCCTGATCACCGCCTACAGCTCGCCGGAGCTGTACGAGGCGGCGCAGCGGCTCCATGTCGATTACTATCTCACCAAGCCGGTGCCGCTCTCGCTGCTGCGGCGGCTGGCCGCCGCGGCGCTGCGTCGCGCCCCGGCATCTACCGAAAGTGCACGATCCGCAGGAACGACTCCGCTTTGAGCGATGCCCCACCGACCAGCGCACCGTCGATATCCGGCTGGGCCAGCAGTTCGTCGACATTCTCCGGTTTAACGCTGCCGCCGTATTGGATCCGCATGCGCTGCGCCACCGCGTCGCCGGCCAGCTCCGCCAGGGTGCGGCGGACGGCGGCGTGCATCGCCTGGGCGTCGGCTGGCGTGGCAGTGTCACCCGTCCCGATCGCCCAGACCGGCTCGTAGGCGATGACCACGTCGCCAAGCAGATCCGGCGCCACCTGGGCCAGGCCGGCGCGCAGTTGCCCGAGCACGACCGCCTCGGCATCGCCGGCGTCGCGCTGCGGCTTGGTCTCGCCGATGCACAGGATGGGCCGCAGGCCGTGGTCGAGCGCGGCGCGCACCTTGCGCCCGATCACGGCATCTGTCTCGGCGAAGATCTGCCGTCGTTCGCTGTGGCCGACGATCACGTAGCGGCACCCCAGGTCGCGCAGCATCGGCGCGGAGATCTCGCCGGTGTAGGCGCCCTGCGGCTCGTAGAAGAGATTCTGCGCCCCGAGGCCGACGGGCGTGTCCTGCAAGAGCGCCGAGAGCGCCTGGAGCGCGGTGAACGGCGGGCAGACGACCACCTCGCGGCCGGTTGTATCGCCCAGACCGTTGAGGATGCTCTCGATCAAATCGACCGCTTCGCCGACGGTGTTGTGCATCTTCCAGTTGCCGGCAATGATCGGTGTACGCATGGAGGCTCCTTCAAGCTACGTGCGGATGCCGCGCCAGGGCACGTGCAGCGCTGCCGCGGCACCTCTATCGGGCTGGAGAAGGGCGAACGACGCCAGCGCTGAGAGCGGTTCCAGAGCGGTGATCCCCGATCTCCACGAGGGCGCCTCTCCGGCTCTCGCTCAGAACGGAAGTGGCACGCCCAGCAGCCGCCAGATCGTCTCCGGCCGCACCACGAACGTCAGCACCAGGCCGACGGCGACGGTAACACCGAAGACCAGCGGGCTCCATTCCAGCACCTTCGCCCCGTCAAACGGCCCGGCCGGAATCATGTTGAACAGGCCGATGAAGGCATTCAGCCCGGCTCCGATCGAACAGATCAGGTAGACCAGCACGGGCAGCGGCGCGCCGAGGAGCGCGGCATCGCTTTGCGTGACCCCCAGCGCGTGCAGAATCGGAAAGGCGACCAGAAAGAGAACCGCCAGCCCGAAGTTCGCCACCGGGCCGGCCAAGGCGATATGCCCACTTTGGGCCTTTGTCAGGTAGCCTCGGTACCAGACCGCCCCCGGCGCGGCGATGAAGATGCCGGCGAATGCGATGGCGATCGAGATCAGCAACCAGGCGTTGTTGGCCACAAAATGCGCCTGCGCGCCGTAGCGCCGGGCGACGATCCGGTGGCCGAGCTCGTGCAGCACGAAGCCCAGGCCGCAGACGATCGCCGCGATCAGCAGGAAGATCAGAAAGAGATTGGAGAGAATCCGTGTCGCGCCGACCTGCGCGATCGCATAGGCCAGCGTGGTACCGGCCCATGCCTTAAGCAGTTCGGTGTTGTCCCGCGCCTGGCCGCGAAAGATCGCTTCGTCCGGCGGGCTGAGCAGTCCTCGCACCTGTGTCATTCCTTTCCAACCGCGGGCGCTACCACCCGCGCGTCACCAGGCGCAGCAGCGCCTGTAGCACCGTTTCATTCGTCAGCCCACACGCCAGCGCCAGCCCGGCCGCCGCCACCGCCGCCCAGGCGGCCCGGCTCCAGGCCAGGATCGCCGCACCGTCGAACGGCCCGAACGGGACGGCGGCGGTCAGCGCCAGCCAGGCATTGATCAGAAACCCGGCGTAGCCCATGGCGGCGACCCACGGTGGCATGGCGACCCGCCCGACCACGATCACCGCCAGAAAGCCGAACCAGGCCAGCGACTGCGCCAGGCTCGCTGCCGGGGCCGCCAGCGCCACCCGCCCGTACTCGCGTGGCGTCGCCGCGCCGCGATAGACAGCGGCGGTCGGCGCGAGGGCGAACCACCCGGCCAGGCAGACAAGCGCTGCGACAAGCACCCAGGCCGCCGGCGCGCGCGCCTCGGCGGACAGCCCCGCCCGGCAGGCCGCCCGCTGCCGCGCCAGCTCGCGCAGCGCCAGGGCCAGCGCGCAGGCCACCCCGGCCGTCGCCAGGTTGGCCGGCAGCAGCGGCACGGCCCGCTCCAGCGCGGCCAGCGCATCGGCGCGGCGCAGGTGCACGCCCGCCTGTAGCAGCCCGTAGCTCAGCGTTGTGCCGAGCCACAGCGCGGCAAGGTCAGGCAGTCGGCGGCGCATCCCAGGCGTGGGCGCCCAGCAGCGGCACAAAGCGCACGCCGTTCATCCGCTCGACGCGCGTTCCCGCTGCATAGCGGGTCAGCCGTAGCAGCACCTGTTCGTCCCGCCCGCCGACCGGGATCACCAGCCGCCCACCGGGCGCCAGCTGGTCGCGCAGCGGCTGCGGAATCCAGGGAGCGGCCGCCGCGACGGTAATGGCATCGTAGGGCGCGTGCTCCGGTAGGCCCGCCGTGCCATCGCCAACCACGACGTGCACATTCGTGTAGCCGAGCCGCGCCAGCCGCGCTGCCGCCTCGGCGGCCAGCGCCGGGCGCCGCTCCATCGTGTAGACCTCGCGCGCCAGCAGACTGAGCACCGCCGCCGCATAGCCCGAGCCCGTGCCGATCTCGAGGACACGCTCGTCGCCGTTCAATTCGAGCGCCTGCGCCATCAGCGCGACGACATACGGCTGGGAGATCGTCTGCTCCTCGCCGATCGGCAGCGCCCGATCCTGGTAGGCGTAGGCTTGGGCCCCTGGCGGCACGAACGCGTGCCGCGGCACGCGCCGCATGGCCTCCAACACGTGCCGGTCGCTGATCCCACGTGGTGCGAGCTGTGTCTGCACCATCGCAGCCCGCTCATCATCCATCTCCATCGCCACGCTCCTTGCACACCCCTATTATACCCGCTTCGCAGCGCCGTCTCAACGGACGGATCCCTGGTTGGTAATTCGTTGGTATGGTCGACCTGCTACACTCCTTCCAGGCGTGCCACGCCACGACTCGCCCGGCGATCCCGCTTATAAGGCGCACGCATGATCCACCCCGCCAGCGACTCAGAACTCGTCCGCCGTGCCAAAGCCGGCGACCACGGCGCCGTCACCCAGATCTACGAGCGCTACGCTACAGCGATCTACCGTTATGTCTTCTACCTGGTGCGCGAGGCCGACCTGGCGGAAGATATCCGGGCTGATGTCTTCGTGCGGATGCTCGAAGGGATGCCGCGCTACGAAGACCGCGGCTGGCCGCTTTCGGCCTGGCTCTACCGCATCGCGCGCGACCGCACCTTCGACATCTTGCGCCGCCGCAAGACGCAGCGCAACGTTTCGATGGAGCAGTGTGATGACCACTACGACGGCCCGGAGCAGGTGATCGGGGCGCGGCTGGAGCGCGAAGAGCTCCACGCCCGCTTGGGCGATCTGACTCACGAGCAACGCGCGGTGATCGTCCTGCGCTTTCTGGCCGACCTATCGGTGCAGGAGGTCGCGCGGCGGCTGGGGCGTACCGAGGGCGCCGTCAAGGCGTTGCAGCACCGCGGCCTGCAATCGCTGGCGCGGCGGATGAAGCCGCCGGCCGCCACCGGCTGAGGCCCCTGCCAGAGGCGGATTCTGATCCCGGCAGCAATGTCCGCGACGTCCCCGCTCCCCTGGTCGCCTCGCCTAGCCCAGGAGGTGCAGGAGCGGTGGCGCGCTCCGTGCTCTCACCCCCTTACCTCCGCTTCCGTGTCCGGAAGCGGGGGGATCATGCCGGCGTTCAACTGCGACGTGCGACGCGCGCCATCCCGCCGCTCCTCCACCCGGCAAGACCATCGGAAGCTGTCTGAAACGGGGATGCGTGGCGGCGCAGCCCTCCACGATACGTATGCGCCACCGCCCGCGCGGCGGCGCAGGCTTTCTTCGCGGAGCCTACGGCCCCCAATGCCCCTGCCACCAGCGTTTCAAACAGCCTATCAGGGCGATGGCAGGGCCGCCAGGGGCAGAGGGTGCGTGAGTCGCGCCCCATAGAACCATCGCCAGCGCGGCGTGAGATGCTATAATGCGCCGTCATACTCGGCAGTAGGCGGCCCGGCAAGATGCTGCGGGCAGACTCGCATCCCCCGGCTGCGCGCATACGTATGGGCTGCCAGATGAGGAGTGACGGTGGCGATTGTCGTGATCGGGGCCGGCGCGATCGGGCTGCTCGTCGCGAGCCGGCTGGCGCGGGCCGGCGAGCAGGTGGCGTTGCTGGCGCGGCCCCGCGCCGCGGCGGAACTGGCCGCACGCGGCATGTGCGTGCGTGAGCGGGGTGCGGCCCGTCCGGTGCGCGGCGTCGCCCTGATCGCCGCGCCGGCGGCGCTCGCGGAGTCGGCCCGCCCTCCGGAGTTGGCTATCCTGTGTGTCAAAGGTTACGATACAGCGGGCGCGCTGCCGGCGATCATCGAACTGAACCCGCAGCACGTCCTGACGCTCCAGAACGGCATCGGCCACGAGGAAACCCTCGCGGCGGCGCTCGGGCCGGGGCGCGTCCTCAGCGGCGCGATCACGACCTCGGTGGATGTCGAAGCGCCGGGGCAGGTGGTGGTGGCCAGGGAAGGCGGCATCGGCGTGGCCGGGATGCTTCCCGGGGCGCAGGCCGAGCTCTGCGCCGACCGCATGCGCCGGGCGGGCATCGTCGCCCGCAGCTACGCCGACTACCGCGCGCTCAAGTGGTCGAAGGCGCTGCTCAACATGCTCGGCAACGCCACGGCCGCCATCCTTGACATGCCGGTCGCCGCGGTGTACGCCGATCCGCGGCTCGTCGCGCTGGAGCGGCGCTGCATGCTGGAGGCGCTGGCGGTGATGGACCGGCTCGACATCCGCCCGATCGATCTGCCGCGCTACCCCGCCGCCAGGCTGGCGTTCGCCATGCGCACGATCCCCCCGGCGCTGCTCGACCCGCTGCTACGGCGGCTGGTCGCCGGCGGGCGCGGCAGCAAGCTGCCGTCGCTGCTGCTCGAGCTCCGGCGCGGCAACCCACGCTCCGAAGGCGAATACCTGTACGGGGCAGTGGCACGGGCGGCTGTAGATACCGGCATGGACGCGCCGGTGAACCGGACGCTCTGGGGTGTGCTGCGGGCGATCGCCACCGGCGAGACGCCGTGGGACGAGTACCGCGGCAAGCCGGAGCGGCTGCTGGCGGCGGTGGCGGCCGCTGTCCGGGCACGGGGCTGAGGGGAGATGAGGATAGACGAGAACCACGAAGCGCACGAACGGCCCGGCCGCCGCACGCGCCTCGTGGCGTACCTGCTGGGAGTACCTGAACGATGTCAGCACGCGACCTGTTCGCGACTGTCGCGCTGATGCTCGGCGCCTACTTGCTCGGCTCGGTGCCGTTCAGCTTCCTGGTGGCCCGTGCGCGCGGCGTCGATCTGCGCGCCGTCGGCAGCGGAAACCTCGGCGGGGCGAACGTCTGGCGCAGTTGCGGCTTCGGGCCGTTTCTCGTCGCCGTGACGTGCGATCTGCTCAAGGGGTTTCTGCCGGCGCGGGCCGGCCTCTGGCTGGGACTGCCACCGCCCTCGGT
The DNA here is from genome assembly GCA_042408595.1 of Roseiflexaceae bacterium. Lineage (GTDB taxonomy): Bacteria > Chloroflexota > Chloroflexia > Chloroflexales > Roseiflexaceae > JBHOQX01. Next base: position 42,438 of record JBHOQX010000054.1, read on the forward strand.
CGTGCTGATCGGCGTCTGCGCGATCCTCGGCCATACCTTTTCGCTCTTCATGCGCTTTCGCGGCGGCAAGGCCGTGGCGACGAGCGGCGGCGTGCTGCTGGCGATCGCGCCACTGCTGATGCTGTTCGGCATCGCGGTCTGGGTGATCGTTTTGCTTGCTGCCCGCATCTCGTCGGTCGCCTCGCTGGCGGCGGCCGGAGCGGTCGTCGCCGTGGCGACCGCGCTGCTGCTGCTCGGGCGGCTGTCGCCGGCCTACGCGGCGCTGGTCTGGGGCGGCGCGGCACTGATCGTCTACCTGCATCGGGCCAACATCCAGCGGCTGCGGAACGGCACGGAGAACCGTTTTCAGAAGCTGCTGTAGACCCTCTTGACGACCGGTGGCGTGCGCCTGGGCGATTGGGTCACCGCTTTATCTGGGGCACACCGCTGCCCACAGATCGCACGCCTGCTGCAGATCACCCGAAACGTCCTGTCCGGTCGCTTTGTTGACCGCCAGCGCGCGGTTGTAGATGATCACCGCGGCGCGCCGGCGGCCGGCGTCGCCCTCCAGCGCGCCACCGGCCCGATACTCGCGCAGCGCCCGGTCATACGCCTGCCAGGCCGCGCGGTACTCGCCGATGCCGTAGAGCGCGCGGCCCGCGTTGAACCAGGCCGAGCCGCGCTCCTCGGCAGACGCCGCCGGGTTATCGAGGATCTGCTGCGTCGTACGCAGCGCCTGCTCCGCCGCGCGGCGGTCACCGGCGGCCGCTCGATCCGCCGCAGCCTGGTTCACCCCACCGTAGAACAGATCGCGGGCGGGCTGGAACGCCAGGGAGGCCGCCGCGAGCGTGGCGGCGATCACCAGCCCGCGCCCGAGCCAGCGCCGCTGCGGCAGGAGCAGCGTCCAGCCCGCCTGGGCGAGCACGAACGCGCCAACGATCAGGAAGCCGCCCGTCAGCGGCGCTAGCCGGAGGCGGCCCTGGCCCAAAGCTCCGGCCAGCCCGAGCGCCAGCCCGAGCGCGGCGACCGCCGCCGGCCAGCGGCTGCGCAGCCCGAGCCGGCGAATGGCGGCCAGCGGCAGCGTGCCGATCCAGTGCGCCAGCGGCAGCATGATCAGCAGCCCGCTCAGGCCGATCAATTGCACCGCGACCACGAGCTGCACCGGCAACAACCCGGCGAGCGAGCCGGCCCAATTGTTCGCCAGGGCGACCGCGGCGAGCAGCAGCAGCATGCCCGCCGCCAGCACCGCTCCGCTCCAGCTCCGCAGCATCGAGAAGCCGAACTGCTCCGCGCGCGCCGGGTTGCCCGCCACGGCCAGGTGCTGCGCGATGTCGTCCTGCAGGGTCTGGTACCAGCCGGTGATCCCGTCGATCCGCAGATCGCGCCCGTCGCTTGACTCGAGAAAGGTATCGGAGAACAGGTTCATCGGCCGCGCCCAGATGCAGCGATCGTTCATCACCACACGGCGCACGTCCGGCCAGGCGAACGCCTGGTTGCAGCGCCCGCGGTAGTCGTAGCGCGCGATCCCATCCGGCGCGGTGACGAGATAGTCCGGCTGCTCGCGCTCCAGCACGCGCCGCGGCGGGACGAACATGACCGCCAGGGCGACAACCGTGTACGCGAGCAGATAGAGCGGCACGAGCACCGCCAGCACGGCCAGCATCCGCAACGGGCTGTAGAACGTTTCCAGCGAGAGCGGCCCAGCGATCGCCTGGACGACCTGCGTGGGCGAGAAGAGCGCCAGCAGCAACAGCGCGAGCGGGAAGGCGATCAGCGACAGGATTTGCAGGTACGGAAGCTGGCTGCGCGGGAAGCGGCCGACGTAGCGCTTGACCGGCTCCTCGGCCACGAGCGCGGCGATGCCGTCGGCAAGGCGGCCGGGGCCGACGCGCCGCCGCCAGGCGCGCAAGTCGTAGAGGGTCTGCTCGCGGGCCGCCGCGTAGCCGAGCTGGCGGTAGCGCGCCAAGCTGGAGCCATAGACCAGCAGCGCCGCCTCGGCCGCGCCGCCCAGCGCGGCCGCCCGCCCCTGGAGCGTCAGGACCGCCGCCTCGCCACGGATGTCGCCCAGGGCGCGGAACTGCGCCAGCGCGCCGTCCAGCAGCGGCCGGGCAGCCGCCAGGTCGCCCCGCTCGATCAGGGCCGCGGCGCGGTCACGGTCGATCCAGGCGCGCGCATAGCCATCGTACGGCGGCGTCTGCTCGCGCAGCGCGTCGAGCGTGCGCAGCGCATCGTCCGGGTAGCCGAAGACCGTCAGCACCTGCGCCAGGCCCTGCTCGGCCCGCCGCGCGCCCGCTGTGTCGCCGGCTGCGGCGCACTCGTCGCGCGCATGCGTGTACCAGCGCTGCGCCAGGCGGTAAACCCAGACGAGCACCCAGTTCTGGTACGATGCCAGGTAGCGCGGGCGCGGCAACGACCAGGGCGTGCGGCGCAGAGCGACCGCCACCAGGTAGAACGGCAACGACAGCAGGCGCGCCCACAGATGGCCGAGCCAGCGCCAGAACGACGCGCGCGGGTAGGCCGGCACATACCATCCGCCGATGCTTTGGGCCATGTCCTGGTACGCTTGGGCGATGCGCAGGCTCGCACCGGCGGCCAGATCGATCCGGCCGGTGGCCTGGAAATACTCGCGGCTTGTGCCGTACAGCTCGATCGCGCGCACCCACTGTCCGGTCTCAGCCAGCACATCGCCGAGCGTCTGGCGCGCCAGCGCGCCGAGCAGCGGATCGAGCGGCATCACGTCGAGCAGGCCGTTCAACTCGCTCGTCGCCTCATCCAGCCGCACCGTCGCCCGGAGCAGTCGGGCCCGGAGATAGCGCAGCCAAAGCGCGTCCGTCTCGCCGACGGCGATGCCGTGCGCTGCCTGGAGCAGGCTCTCGGCGTCGGCGATGCGGTGGCCGGCCTCGGCCTGGTCAAACATGTGGCGCAAGCGCGCCATGCCGCTGGGCGGGTCGGCCAGCAGCGTCAGGTAGAGCGCCTCGCGCTCGTAGAGCTCCCATGCGCCGGTGCGTACGGCCCGTCCATCGCCGGCGGCGGGCGCGAGGGCGGCGGCGCGGGCGTCGAAGGCGGCGGCCAGCCGCGCGGCGATGGCGCGCAGCTCGTCCGGGCGCGCATCGCGCCACTCCCGCAGCAGCGCCGCACGGACGGCTTCGTCGTAGGCGAAGCGGGCTGGGGCGACCTGGCGCACGAAGCTGTAATCGCGGAGCAGCTCCAGCACGCGCTCGTTGCCGTCCGGACGCTCGCGAAGCACGGCGAGCACCTCGGCGTCGAACCAGCGCGGGATGGCGCAGCGGCGCAGCACCTCGGCCTGGCGCGGCCCGGCCTCGGCCAACACCCGCTCAAGCGTCGCCGTGAGCAGGACGCCCGGCCCAACATCGGCGAGTCGCAGCAGCGGGTCGGTGATCGCGGCGATCTCGCCGCCGAGCGACGAGGCCGCCGCGCCCACGGCAGCGGCCGCCAGCTCGGGACGGTCGAGCGGTTGGCCACACTGGCCGCAGAAGCGCGCGCCCGGTTTGTTGCGGGCGCCGCAGTTCGGGCACCGCAGTTCGTCGTCCGGCATGGGCTATCATCCGTCGTACGTTGTCCGTTTGAGGACAGGGCACGACACCATGTCACCACTCATCATCCCGGCTCTTCGGCGCGTTCGCCAGCTCCAGGTTGTCGCCGATCAGGCCGAGCACCTGCGGCACGCCGGCGACCGCCTGGCACAGCCGGTCGGCCTCGGCGTCGGTGATCGCCGCCAGGCCGCGCCGCTCGCGCAGGTACACACGGATGTCGGCGCAGTCGAGCACGTCGAGCGACATGCGCCCGAGCACGTCGTTCCATTCCGCGCCGAACTCCGGCGCTCGCCGCCCGGACAGCACGGCGATGGCGTTCGTCAGCCTGCCCTCGCGGATGCGCGCCAGCAACTGCCCGCTGACCCAGCGATCCGCCGCGCCCGGCGCCCAACGCTCAGGCTCCAGCGACGTGCGCTCGTAGGTGTCGAACAGGAAGACGGCCTTCTGCTGCTGGCAGAGCGCAGCAAGGCATTCGAAGAACGCGGTGTTGATCCGGTCTTCCAGCGCCTGGCGGGCGATCGGCGTGTCGGCCTGCAGAACGAACAGGTTGTCCTTCACGATGGTGCCAACCTCGGCGTTGATCGTCCCGCTGATCGCGCCCGCGGCGGAAGGTGCGATGGTGACGGTGTTCACGGCAGCAGAAGCGGCGACCTCCAGCCGCGCCGCGGTGGCATCGTTGATCGCCTGGGTGACGGCGTTGAAGTGCTGGCCGCCGAAGGCGTCGCGGCAGCGGCGGACCAGCAGCAGCGGATCGTACGCCTGGCCATCGGCGAAGTCCACCTGCGCCAGTGGCAGCCCGCGCGCCACCGCTTCCTGGGCGAAGATCTGGCAGAGCCAGGACTTGCCCATACCCGGGCCCGCGGTGAGGAGCATGATCCGCCGCGACGTCTGCCCGTCCAGCATCTTGCGGAAGGCCTCGGTCTGGCGGGTGCGGTTGACGAACAACTCACGGAGCGTGCGTGGCATGGAAGGGTTGCCGGTCAGGCGGTCAGACGGTCCGATGGGCGGCGGTCTGAGGCGATGTCCACCTGACAACGGTATCTATGCCGGGCAAGGGTCATCCGTCTGTTGGCCTCCGTCCAATGCGAGCGCGGGCGGAGCAGATGGCCCCCACGGCGCATGCACGTGAGCCACTCAAATCACATTGCGCTCGCGTTGCAGATTGCGCTGCTGGAAGCGGGTGATACGCAGGTCGTCGATGTTGATCGTGTGGGCGCGGCCATCCAGAATCTCTTCGGCGATCAGCAGGCCGGTGGCGGGCGCGTGCATCACACCGTGCCCGCTGAAGCCGCTCGCATCCACATAATTCGTGATCTCCGGGTGGCGGCCGAGGATCGGCATATGGTCCGGCGTGATCTCGTAGGACCCGGCCCAGCAGAGCTTTTCGGCCAGGCCGGCGCGCTCGAGGATCGGAAAACGCCGCAGCCCGGCCTCCAGCACCGTGTCGAGCCAGTCCCAATCGACCATCGTGTTGTGGCTCGGCGGCTCGGCGGGGTTCGACATGCCGAACAGGACGTTCTCCTGCTCCTTGCGCATATAGAAGCCGCTGCCGACATCGACCGTCATGGGGATGCCGGCTGGCAGCAGCGGGAACGGCTCGGTCACGTAGATATTGCGGCGGTAGGGCTGCACCGGCACGCCCAGCCCGGCGAGCGCCGCGACCTCACCGGCCCACGGCCCGGCGGCGTTCACCACCACCTCGCAGGCCACCGACCCGGCGCTGGTCTGGACCGCGATGACGCGCCCGCCCTCGATGCGGAAGCCGGTCGCCGCAGTATTCCGCCGAAGCCGCACGCCCAGCTCGCGCGCCCGGTTCAGGTAGCCCATCGCGACGCCGTGCGGGTCGCAGTAGCCATCGTCCGGCCCGAAGGTCGCGCCAACCAGGTCGCTGATATCTGTATGCGGCACGAGCCGCGGCACGTCCTCCGGGGCGAGCAACTCAACGCGCACGCCCAGCCGCCGTTGCATCGCGGCGCTCTGCTGGTACGCTTCCCACGTCTCGGGGTTGTCGATCAGGAACAGGTAGCCGACTTGGTGCAATTCGGCGTGGCCGCCCACCTCTTCGGTGAAGTGCTTCAGCCGCTCGATGCTGTAGAGCGAGAGGCGGACGTTGACCTCGCTGGAGAACTGGTGGCGCACGCCGGCAGCGGAGCGGGCGCTGCTGCCGCTCACCTCGGTCTCCGCCTGTTCGAGCAGCAGCACGTCGGTGCAGCCGCGGGCGGCCAGGTGGTAGGCGATCGAGGCGCCGACGATCCCGGCGCCGATGACCACAACGCGTGCGCTCGCTTCGCTCATCGCGGGGCTCCTGTGGCAATCGCGGGTTTCCCGGGATTGTAGCACCGGGCGCGGATGGCCGTCAATAACCGAGTGACGCGGCAGGAGGTGTGGCGAGCGTGCGGCCCGCGCCACCTCCTGCATCGCGGGCGACTGCGCGACGCGTGCCACCACCATAGGCACACGCCCGCTCCCGCATCAGCGCCGAAGCTCGGCCAGCGCCCGTTCCTTCGCGGCGATCTCCTGCTGAAGATCCTCGATCTCCATTATGATGCTCGGGTCGGCGAACGCGCCGGCCTTGGCTTTTTGCTCTTCCAGCAGCCAGAGCCGCCGCTTCAGGAGCTGGATCTGCTGCGCCAGGGCCTCGGCCTCCGCCGTCTGCTCGCCCGCCGGCGCGCCCCCTGTCAGCACCGTGCCGACGGTCACGTTGGTCGTGCTGCCCGGGCCGGTGCCGCTGATGTGGACGGTATTCACCTGCTGCGGCCCGGCTGCGGCAACACCGCCAGGCGGCTGTGCCGGGAGATCGAACAGGCGGCCGCTGGCGGCGCGGGTGTAGAGCACCGGAATGCCCCAGTCCGGCCGGCCGAGCCCGGTCGCGCCCATCACCGCCTTGCGCCCCTCGGTCATGCAGCCATCGATCGGCAGGCCACCGGCGAGCGCGCGGTAGAACTCGCCGGCGAACGCCCGTGTCGCATCCTCCGGCACCGAAAACTGCATCGCTACGACCGCCGGGATCTGGGCGCGGATCAGGGCCGGCGCGACGCTGCGAAACGGCGCCAGCGCGTTCAGGCTGCCGCTGTTGCAGGCCGACAGGACGACCAGCCGCACGCCGCTGCGGTTCAGCAGGATGTTCAGTTGCAGCGCATTGACCGCCTCTGGGTCGCCGCTCGCGTCTTCAAAAAACAGGGCGCCGGTCCTGCCATCGCGCGCGAGTCCGCCGTGACCGACGAAGTGCCAGACATGGAAGCCCTCGCGCAGCCGGCGCTGGAGCGTCTGCGCCGTCAGGCGCTCCTCGGCCGTTACCGCGACCAAGCCACGCCCCTCCAGGTCGGCCAGCGCCGCGCGCGCCTCGGCGAGCTCGGCGGCGACATCGGTGGCGGGCGGGGTCTGCGCGCCGGTCAGCAGCACCTTGAGCGGCAAGGTGGCGGCCAGCTCGGGGATGACGGTCGGCTGGGGCAGGTAGCGCACCACCGGCGCGTCGAGCATCGCGAGCGGGCCGCTGTCCGGGTCCCACAGATATTCCCATGGCAGTTCTGCCACCTCCGCTTCCGCCGCGGGGATCTCGAAGCGGATGCGCAGCCCGGTATCCGGCGCGGCCCGCACATTGCCGAACGCGGCGCTGTAGGCGTTGCGGGCGCTGCCCTGGAAAAGCAGGTCGAACAGGGTCGTGCCGATCGCCTCGAGCGCGCGTTCGTCGGTGTCGAGCGCCGCCAGGCGCGCCGCGAGCGCCCGGAACTGCGGGCTGGCCGTGGGCGGCGCGAACTCGCCCCGGCCGTCGATCAGGCCGCCGAGCGAGAAGGGATAGACCGCGTCGCGGCGCGGCTCGATGCGCACCGCCAGCTCCTTGTAGGTCGTGATCGGCATGGCGCTTCTCTCCCGCACTCCAGGGCTGCTGAGTCATGCGATTGTACCATCTCCGCCGGGCGCAGTGTGCTATAATCGCCGCCATGCACATCCGACGTTTCGATCTCCGCGCGTTCCTGCCGATCCTCGGCGGTGCGCTGCTGGGCGCGGCCTGGGCGCTCTATAATCGCGGCCAGGTGCAGCCCCCCTACAACGAGGGCGAGCTGCGCCCGCTCGTCTGGGCGATCTTCGCCACGCCGCTCGGGACCCTGCTCGGCTGGCTGGCGGCGCGCTGGCGCGAGCGCTGGTGGGCGCTGTTCACCTGCTTCTGCGTCTATTTTTTCTCACCCTTCGTCGCCGCCCGCTACGAGTCGTGCACGGTGGTGCACGGCCGTTTCGATCTTGTCAGTTGCGTCACGCAGACCGGCGAGGCCCAGCGGCTGGCGGCCGCGAACGGCCATGCGATCTATTTCCAGGCGATCGTCGCCATCCAGATCGCCGCGGCGCTGGCGATCGCGTTGCACCGCGCCCTGGCTGGCGATACAATAGCGCCGGAGACGGCAGCAGGCGAGGCGGTGCGTCGTGCATGATGCGTAGGCAACAGACGGGTAGACGGGCAGACGGGGAGGCGGACAGGCAGGCATATGGGCAGGCCGCTTCGCAGGCTCTGAACCCCGACCCTGGCCCCTGGCTCTGAGACGGAGATGCTATGGCGACCCACCCGTCCGCGCATTCCGGAGTCCGCGAGTGGCTGGAGGCCGACGAGCGCCGCCGCCTCTCGCCGCTGGCCGCCTTCAGCGACGCCGCCACCCGCGACCGGGAGGAGGAGCCCTCGGCGGTGCGCACCAGCTTCCAGCGCGACCGCGACCGCATCCTGCACTCCAAGCCGTTCCGCCGGCTGAAGCACAAGACGCAGGTATTCATCGCGCCGCTTGGTGACCACTACCGCACCCGGCTGACGCACACGCTCGAGGTGACGCAGATCGCCCGCACGGTGGCGCGCGCACTGCGCCTGAACGAGGACTTGGTCGAAGCGATCGGCCTGGGGCACGACTTGGGGCACACACCCTTCGGCCATGCCGGCGAGGCGGCGCTGTCGCGGGCGCAGGGACACGCCTTCCGCCACAACGAGCAGAGCCTGCGGGTGGTCGAGGTGCTGACGCGCAACGGCGAGGGGCTGAACCTGACGCACGAGGTGCGCGAAGGCATTTACATGCACTCCAAGGCCCGCCGCGACATCACAACCCGCGCTTGGGGCAACGCCAGCACGCTCGAAGGGCAGATCATCAAGGTCTGCGATGCGATCGCTTATATCAACCACGACATCGACGACGCCATCCGCGCCGGCCTGCTGCGCAACGACGACCTGCCGCGCGACCTGATCGACGTGCTGGGCGCGACGCATGCCAAACGGATCGATACGATGGTCTGCGACCTGATCGACACCAACTGGTGGGCGACCGGCGAGGGCGAGCCGCCAGAGGACATGACGATCACCATGAGCCCGCCGATCCTGGCGGCCACGAATGCGCTGCGCGAGTTTATGTACGAGCGGGTCTATATCGACTCGCGCGCCAAGGCGGACGACGCCAAGGTGCGGCTGATGATCCATATGCTCTACATGCACTTCCTGGAGCACCCGGAGGAGCTGCCCGCCGACCTGCTAGCGATCAACCGCGCGCGCGGCGAGCCGACCGAGCGCGCTGTGGTGGATTACATCGCCGGCATGACCGACCGCTACGCGATCAAGGTCTTCAACGATCTGTATGTCCCGCGCACGTGGGGAGCATAGGGAGTTCGAAGTTTAGAGTTCGAAGTGCACCGTTCAGAGCTCGGAGTTGCGGAGAGCGCTCGAACGCTGCGCTTTGTTTGATATACCCTAAACGATGTCTTCTGTTACCGACCAGATCAAAGAGCGGATCGATATCGTCGAGTTCATCTCGGCATATATCAATCTGCGCAAGTCAGGCCGCAATTTCGTTGGATTCTGTCCGTTTCATCACAATGTGAACACGCCTGCGTTGTACGTCTTTCCCGCGACGCAGAGCTATCACTGCTTCGGCTGCAAGGCGTCCGGCACGGTCTTCGACTTTCTGATGCAGCGCGAAGGGCTGGAGTTCCGCGAGGCGCTGGAGCAACTCGCCCGCCGCGCCGGGGTCGAATTGCGCCCGCGCACCCAGGAGGACGAAGCGCGTGACCGCCAAACCGCCCGGCTGTTGGAGGTCAACGCCGCCGCGGCCCGCTTCTTCCAGCACGTTCTGCTCAAATCGCCGCGCGGCGAGGCGGCCCGCGCCTACGTAGCACACCGCGGCCTGGACACGGCGACTGTCGAAGCCTTCCAACTCGGGTACGCCGTCGAGGAGTGGAGCGCCCTGCTGAGCTACCTAACCGACCGGAAGGGCTTCGAGCCGGAGGAGGTCGAGGCGGCCGGACTGGCCATCCGGCGCGAGAGCGGCGGCTGGTACGACCGCTTCCGCGACCGGCTGATCTTCCCCATCCGCAACCCGAAGGGCGAGGTGATCGCCTTCGGCGGGCGCGCGCTCGGCGATGCGCAGCCCAAGTACCTGAACTCGCCCGAGACGCCGCTGTTCGCCAAGAGCCGGGTGCTGTACGGCCTGGACCTGGCGCGCGACGCGATTCGTAACGAAAACGCCGCCGTGATCGTCGAAGGCTACATGGACGTCCTCGTCGCCCACCAGCACGGCTTCCGCAACGTCGTCGCGCCGCTGGGCACCGCGCTGACCGCCGAGCACGCCGCGGCGCTGCGCCGGCTGGCGAAACGCGTCTACCTGGCGCTGGACGCCGACCCCGCAGGCATCCGCGCCACGCTGAAAGGGGCCGACACGCTGCGGCGGAGCGGCGACGGCGAGGTGGTGCCGGTCCCCACGCCGCAGGGCTACATCCGCTGGGAGCGCGAGGCGGAGACCGAGATCCGCGTGATCTCCCTGCCGGACGGCCAGGACCCGGACGAGGTCATTCGGGCCAACCCCGACCGCTGGCGGGCGCTGGTGGCCGGCGCGCAGCCGGTGATGGACTTCTACACCGCGGCGCTGACCGCCGACCTCGACCTGCGCAGCGGCAAGGGTAAGGCCGAGGCGGTCGCCCGGCTCGCGCCACTGATCGCGCAGATCGCGAATCCGGTCGAACAGGCGCACCATGTGCAGCAGATCGCGCGTTTAGTAGGAGTAGAGGAGTCGGTCATCCGGCGGGCGCTGCCCGGGCGCGGCTCCGCGACGCGCGCGCTCCGCCCTGTCCTGCCGCAGCCGGCTGCTGCGCCGGAGCCTGGCGACTATTTGCTGAGCTGGCTGATTCGCTATCCAGCGGCGCGCACCGCTGTGGAGGAGAAGCTCCGGCGTGACCTGGAGGCGTTTCCAGACGTCAAAGACATCATCGGGGGAACGCCGCTCGAGCTCTTCGATGATGTCGAAACGCGCGCGGCATGGCAGGCATGGCTGGCGCAGCCGGCGGGCACCGACCCGGCGGCCTGGGCGCAGACGCTGGACGAGCCGCTGGCAGGCTTCGTGCAGCGCATTTTGCGCCTTGGCGTTCCCGAAACGCAATCGTATCGCTACGTTAATGATGCATTAGAATGTGCTACAATCCTGCAACGGGAGCTGGTGAAACGCTGGAAGGATCGGCTCGGACAGCAGGCAGCCGAGGCCACCGATGACGCCGAACGGGCGGACGCGCTGGCCCGACTCGTACACCTCCAAGCCTATCTCGACGCGCTCAGCATCCCCAAGCGGAGTTCGACCTTCAGCGACCTCCGCACAACCCTGCGCTCGGTCTGAGGAGCACCCTATGGCGAAACACAAGGACATGACGATCGACGAAGAGCTGCCGCTCAACGGCCTGGCAGAGACGGTGGAAGTCACCGTGCCGCCGGAAGAGGAGAGCGAGGCGGATCAGGCGGCGATCAAGACGCTCCAGGACCTGATCGCGCTGGGCAAGCAGCGCGGCTATGTCACCGAAGGCGAGATTTTGCAGCTCGTCCCGAACCCGGAAACCGACCTGGATCGGCTCGAGGAGATTCAGTCGGCGCTGACGCAGGCTGGCATCGCGACGCGCGACGACATCATCGGCGGCGGAACCGACATCGAGCCGACCTTCGACGAAGAAGCCGATTTCGAGGATGAGCTCAACGTCGAGGGGATCAGCGTCAACGACACGGTGCGTATGTATCTGCGCGAGATCGGGCGCGTTCCGCTGCTGACGACCAGCCAGGAGCGCGACCTGGCGCAGAAGATCGCCGTCGGCGAGTATGTCAGCGCGCTGCGCACGCAGGAGGGGGTGGACTGGCGCGTTGAGCGGGTGCCTGAGATCGGCACACACCTCTACGCCCGCTTTCTGAAGAACTGGCCAGCCGCGCGCGACATGCTGGCCGAGTTGTACGCCTTTCTTGGCCTGGAAGCGCCGGAGCATATCGCGCCGTCGCGCCTGCGCGAATTGCTGGAGATGCTCGACCGACTGCCGCTCGAGCAGAAATCGATCTTCGATAAGCGCCGCGCTGAGCTGGCTCGCAGCCAGAAGATCACACTCGACGAAGCCGACCAGATGGTCGGCCAGGCGATGACGATCTACACGCTTCTGCCCCGCGAGTTGCAGCAAACGCTCGACGCCTCCGCGACCTGGCCGGAGCCGGAGGCGGTCGCCAGCTGTTTCGCCGACGCCGGGCCGATCTGGCGGCACTGGAACCTGGCGATCGAGATCGGCAAAGCCGCCCGCGAGGATCTGACATCCGCCAACCTGCGGCTGGTGGTCAGCGTCGCCAAGAAGTACATCGGCCGCGGCCTGCAACTGCTCGACCTGATCCAGGAGGGAAACGTCGGCCTGATCCGGGCCGTCGAGAAGTTCGACTATCTCAAGCGCTTCAAATTCTCGACCTACGCGACGTGGTGGATCCGCCAGGCGATCACCCGCGCGATCGCCGACCAAGCGCGCACCATCCGCATCCCGGTGCATATGGTCGAGACGATCAACCGGCTGATGCGCGAGAGCCGTCGGATGTTGCAGGACTTGGGGCGCGAGCCGACCGACGATGAGCTGGCGATCGTCCTGCAGATGCCGGTCGATAAGGTCCGCGCTATCCGCAAGACATCGCTCGAACCTGTCTCGCTGGAGACGCCGGTCGGCCAGGAGGAAGATAGCCAGCTTGGCGATTTTATCGAGGACTCGAAAGTCCTTGCGCCGTCGGACGCAGCGAGCCACCAGATGCTGCGCGAGCAGGTGGAGCAGGTGCTGAACCAGCTCACCGAGCGCGAGCGGCGGGTGCTGCAGTTGCGCTTCGGCCTGGAGGACGGCCACAGCCGTACGCTGGAGGAAGTCGGGCGCGAGTTTGGCGTTACCCGCGAGCGCATCCGCCAGATCGAGGTCAAGGCCCTGCGCAAGCTACGCCACCCGCGGCTGGGCAAGAAGCTGCGGGATTATCTGGAGTAGCTGGAAGCCACGAGCCGGAAGCTAACGATTCAAGCGGTATGGTTCGGTGGATCGCCTGACTGCTGACCGTCCGACTTCTGGCTGCCAGCTGCTGGCTGCTGACGTCTCATGCACGATTTCGAGTCGCTCGATTTTTATGAACTGCTCGGCGTCGCGCGGACGGCGACGCCAGAGGAGATCAAACGCGCCTACCGCCGCGAGATCGCCCGCTACCACCCCGACCGTTTCGCGACCGCGACGGCCGAGGAGCGGGCATATGCCGAACGCCGCAGCCAGCGCTTGAGCGAGGCCTACGCTACGCTGAGCGACTTCGCAGCGCGCAGCGCGTATAACCTCGGCAGGAGCGCGCCGCGCCGCGCCGCCAGCACGAGCGGAAGGCATGCCCCCACGCCGCCGCCCGCCGCCCCGACGCCGCGTGACCGGGCCGCCGCGCTGTATGCCCAGGCGCGCGAGCACCTCGACGCCGGGCGCACACTCCAGGCCGTCGCTGCGCTGCAACAACTCCAGCAGATCAACCCGCTCTACCGCGACAGTTCCGAGTTGCTGGCTCAGGCCATGGCCGCAGTCGAGGCCCGCCGGGCGCCGGCGCCAACACCGGCCGTGCGTCGGGGCCTGGCCCAACCATTGCTGGTCGGCGGTGCCGTGGCAGGCGCGCTGGTGATCGCCGTGGCCGCCGTGTTGTGGCGCACCGCGGCACCAGCGCCCGGCGCGTCCGGCGCCGCGCCAGCCCCTCCCACGGGCAGCCTGGCGGTTGCCGCGACGACCGCACCGGAGGCGACGGCGCTCGGCGGGCCGACCCTCGTCTCGCCGCTGCCGACCGCGCCGCCAACCAGCAGCGCGCCGCCGGCGCCGCCGCCAACGCCCGCACCATCGGCAACCGCCGCGCCATCGGCGACGCCCGCGCCCGAGGCGGAAACCGGACCGGTGCTCGCTACCGATACCTTCGCGCAACCACAATGGGCTGAAAGCCGTGGCCCCGGCTGGTCGGTCGGCTACCAGGGCGAACGCTACCGCATCACCGCTGCACCCGGCCTGGGGACGATCTGGAGCTACCGCACCGGGCGGGCTCGCAACGGCAGCATCGGTGCGGACGTGCAGGTGCGGAACGGCGCGGCCGGGTTGCTGCTGCGCTTCGCCGGCGAGAGCAGCTACCTGGCGTATGTCGTCGAGCCGGCGCGGCGCAGCTTCCGGCTGGAGCAGCATAGCGGCGAGACGATCACCACCCTTGCCGAAGGACAGAGCGAGGCGATCATGGCGGAGCGCGACGCCGTGAACCGGCTCGTGGCGCGGCTCGATGGCACCCAGGTGACGCTGCTCGCCAACGGGCGCCGCCTGGCCGACGTAACTCTGGCGGATGGGCCGATGGGCGCCAACTACGGCTTCGTCGCCGTCGGGGGCGCCACCGCCGCCGATGCGCTGTTCGACAACCTTGAGATCCGGGCGCTGCCGTGAGTTGGACGAAGGACGAGTGCTGCATGAAGAATGAACAATGAACCATGAAGCATTCAATGACACGTCGTGGCACCGTGGCACCGTGGCACCGTGTCATCGTGTCACCTGCGTCTGGCGTTCGTCCGTCGTCCGTCGTCCGTCACCCTATCAACAGTATGGATAATCGCACCATGGACCATCTCATCGCGACATTTTCGATTGTCGCACACGACCCGCGCAACGGTGACCTGGGCGTGGCGGTCGCCTCGAAGTTTCTGGCGGTCGGCTCGGTGGTGCCATGGGCACAGGCCGGCGCCGGCGCGGTAGCGACCCAGGCGCTGGCGAACATCGGCTATGGGCCGCGCGGGCTGGCGCTGCTGGCGGCTGGACGCTCCGCTGCCGAGACGCTCGCCGCGCTGCTGGCCGACGACCCGCAGCGCGAGCACCGGCAGGTCGGCGTGGTGGACGGGCGCGGCGGCGCGGCGGCCCACACCGGCAGCGCCTGCTTTCCGTGGGCCGGGCACCGCGTGGGCGCGGGGTATGCCGCGCAGGGGAACATCCTGGCCGGCGAAGCGGTGGTGGCGGCGATCGCTGCGGCGTTCGAGCGGGCGGATGGCGAGCTCGCCGAGCGGCTGCTGGCCGCGCTCCAGGCCGGCGACGATGCCGGCGGCGACCGGCGCGGGCGGCAGTCCGCCGCGCTGTACGTCGCGCGCGCCGGCGGCTCTTACGGCGGCGTGCTCGACCGTTATATCGACCTGCGGGTGGACGATCACCCTGATCCGGTGCCGGAGCTGGCGCGGCTGCTGCGGCTGCACCGCTTCTATCTGACATCGCCGAACCCCGCTGATCTCATCCCGGTGGGCGAGAGCGTCGCCCGTGAGGTGCAGGCCCTGCTCCGGCGAGCCGGCTACTACCACGGCCCGGTCAACGGCGTGTACGACCAGGCGACGCGCGCGGCGCTCGCGGCCTACGGCGGCGTCGAAAACCTGGAAGAGCGACTGGTCAGCGAGACGCACCTGGACCCCGCCGTGCTACAATTCATGCGCGAGAAAATCGGGACGGGCTGAGGGGGCAGAAATGACGAACGCGCTGCGCTGGACTTCCGCCGATCTCGAACTGATGCCGGACGACGGGAAGCGCTACGAGATCATCGACGGTGAGCTGTTTGTGTCGAAGCAAGCGCACTGGCACCACCAGACTGTCTGCCCGGAGCTCGCAGCGCGCCTGCGCGACTGGAGTCTTCAATCGGGCGCTGGTCAAGTAAATTTCGCGCCGGGCGTCATTTTCAACGATGATGACGATGTCGCTCCGGACCTGGTCTGGATCAGCACGGCGCGGCTGGCGGCGGCGCTGGATGCGGATGGGAAGCTCCATGCCGCGCCCGAGATCGTGGTCGAGGTGCGCTCGCCCGGCGCAACCCACGAGCAGCGCGACCGCGAGGCGAAGCTCAAGCTCTACTCGCGGCGCGGCGTGCAGGAGTACTGGATCGGCGATTGGCGGCAGCGCCAGGTCGAGAGCTATCGCCGCGACCAGGCCGCGCTGCGACTCGCCGCGACGCTCCTCGAAGCAGATACGCTCGAATCGCCCCTGCTGCCCGGATTCTCTTGCCGGGTCGCGGATGTTTTCGCCGGCATCGGCCGTGCCTGAGCGAGCGACGGTCAGATGGTCGGACGATCAGGCGGCCAGATCGTCGCATGGGCGGGATTTCGGTGATCAACGTCGGGTTCGCGGTTCGTGGTTGCGCCAGATCCTCGCCATCGCGCTCCTGCTGGCCGGCTGCGCCGCCCCCGCCGCGCCGCGTGGGCCGCTCCCGCCCGTTGTCGCCGCGGATGGCCGCCTGGCAGCCGGCGGGCGGCCGCTGGAGGTGCGCGGCGTCAACTACATCCATCCGTCGAACGCCGACCTCGCGCGCTGCCCAGCGCTCCAGTTCGGCGCGGACGGCAACTGCCCCTGGGATCCCGCGCCCATCCGCGCCGACCTCGACCAACTGCGCGGCCTTGGCGTCAACACCATCCGCGTCTTTCTCAACTACTACGTCTTCGGCGGGGCCCGAGCCGCGGATCCAAGCTACAGCATGGCCGCGCCGCTGGCCCACCTCGACACCCTGATCGCCGAGGCCAACGCCCGCGGCATCTACGTGCTTCCGGTGCTGCTCGCCAAATACCCGCAGGACCGCTTCGGGCCGGAGGGGGCGCAGGCCGCCCTGGAGCTGCACGTACGGCCGGTCGTCCAGCACCTCGCCGGGCGGCCCGGCATTCTGATGTGGGACCTGTTCAACGAGCCGGATATCGGCAGCCCGGTGGACATCCGCTGCTGGGACTGGGACAACGCCGATGAGCCGCGCTGCTTCCCGCTGGCCGAGGAGCGGCTGCGCTTCGTGCGCACCATCCACGACGAGGTCAAACGGCTCGACCCGGCGCGCCTGACGACCGTCAGCCTGGCCTTCGCCAAGAATCACGCCGAGCCGAAGGAGGCATCCGCCCGGATCGCCGACATCGTGGACGTGTTCAGCTTCCATTACTACGACAACGAGCCCTACGAAAGCGGGCGCTACGCCGCGCACTGGTACTATGGCCAGGGCTTCCCAGCCGACCTGCGGCGCTCGTTCGACGAATTGCGCGCGCTCGGCCTCGGCAAGCCGGTCCTGGTCAGCGAGATCGGTTTCCCGAGCGGCCCCGGCCACGCCCGCACCCTGGCCGACGTGCAGCGCGACCTGCGCACGGCGCGCGCCCTGGCCCGCGATCGCCAGGTCAGCGGCGTCGTTCTCTGGCCGTTCCAGCCCGCCGCCGATGAGCTGGCCGGCGGCCTGTTCACCGGCTAGCGCGGCGGCCACGCGACTGCGGGCAGGGCGCCGGCACCTGGAGGCTCGTGGCGGAGTCGCGGGCGATTGTGGTATCATGCAGGTGCAGCACACCTGGCAAGCGAAGGAGCGCGCGTGACACTTCTCCTGTTGATTCGGCATGGCACGAACGACTGGGTCCACGGACGCCTGGCCGGGTGGACGCCGGGCGTTCATTTGAACGAAGAGGGCAAGCGGCAGGCGCAGACGCTGGCGGCGCGGCTGGCGTTCCTGCCGATCGACGCGATTTACGCCAGCCCACTGGAGCGGACGGTTGAGACGGCGCAGGCGCTGGCCGGCCCGCGCGGCCTGCCGTTGCACCTGGTGGAGGGGGTCGGCGAAGTCCGCTACGGCGAGTGGCAGGGCGCGGAGCTGAAGGAACTGTACAAGCACGAACTGTGGCCGGGCGTCCAGTTCTACCCGAGCGGGACGCGCTTTCCCGGCGGCGAGACGCTCGGCGAGGCGCAGGCGCGCATGGTCGCCGCACTGGACACACTGCGGGCGCGCCATCCGCAGGGGGTGATCGCGGTCGTCTCGCACGCCGACATGATCCGCCTGGCGATCGCCTATTATGTCGGCGCGCATATCGACCTGTTCCAGCGGTTCGAGATCAGCCCGTGCTCGGTGACGGCGATCGCCTTCACGCGGATGGGCCCGCGGCTGCTGGCCTACAACGACACCGGCTCGCTGGAGCACCTGAAACCGAAGCCCGTGGCGCCGCCGGCCGAGGCCGCCGCGACTCCGGAGCAGCCCACAGACGCCGTGTCGGAACACGCGCCGGCCGACACGACAGCCCCGGCGCCGGCGGCGGTGGCCGTCTCTTCCAACGGGGCCGAGGCGCCAGCACCGCAGCCGTAGCGGTGGCGCAACCTACAATTCAATCGCTGAACAGTGGCTATGCCAAAGTTTACCTACGATCTCGACCCGGTCACCCGCATCACGGCGACGGCCGTCGGCGAGCCGGGCCAGCGCGTGTTCTACATCCAGGCGCGCCGGAACACCCAGCTCGTCTCGCTGATCGCGGAAAAGGAGCAGATCGCCGCCCTGGCCCAGGCGATCGAGCAACTGCTCGACAATTTGGCCGAGCAGAACCCGCTGATGTCGTCGGGCGACGACACGCTGACGTTGTACGACATGAGTCTCGAGGAGCCGCTCGAGTCGAGCTTCCGCATCGCCCAGATGGGCCTGGGGTACGATGCCGAGCGCGACTTGGTGGTGCTGGTGATGCAGGGCGTGCAGGAGGATGAATCGGAAGAGGCGCCGACGGCGCGCTTCAGCGCGACGCGCCAGCAGATGCGCGCCCTGAGCCGGCACGCCGCCGAAGTCGTCGCCCGTGGGCGGAAGATCTGCGGCAACTGCGCCCAGCCGATCGATCCGGATGGGCACTTCTGCCCCCGGCGAAATTAGCATGGATACCCCAGCGAATCGAACCGAGCTGAGCGTTCCGGAGATCATTCAGCTGCTGGCGCGCGGCGAGTTGGATGTGCAGGGCGTGATGCCGTGGGGCAGCAACTATACGCTCCTCGCCACCGTGAAGCAGGATGGCCTGCAGGGTCTGGCGATTTACAAGCCGCGGCGCGGCGAGCGCCCGCTGTGGGACTTCCCGCGCGGCACCCTCTGCCAGCGGGAGGTCGCGGCATACCTGTTGAGCGAGTTGCTCGGCTGGTCGCTGGTGCCGCCGACGGTGCTGCGCGATGGACCGTACGGTATCGGCTCGGTTCAACTGTTTATCGATGCGGACGACGAGGCGCACCTGATCTCGATGCAGCGCGAAGGGCGCTACGGCAAGGAACTGGAACGGCTGGCGGTCTTCGACGTGCTGGCGAACAACGCCGACCGGAAGGGCGGTCACTGCCTGAAGGGCACCGACGGGCGGCTGTGGGCGATCGACCACGGCATCTGCTTCCACACCGATTACAAGCTGCGCACGGTGTTGTGGGACTACGCCGGCCGCCTGATCAGCCCGGATATCATGGCGGATCTGCGGGCGCTGCGCAAGCGGATGGATGGTGATGAGGCCGCCGTCGCCACGTTCGAGCAGTTTCTGTCGCAGGCGGAGGTGCGCGCGCTGCGCCGCAGGTTGGATCGCCTGTTGGAGAGCGGGCGCCACCCGGACGCCGGCGCGGGGCGGAACATCCCCTGGCCGCCAATGTGATTGACGGCACGGCGGCGCTGGTCTATAATGCCCCCCGTTCGCCCCCGTAGCTCAGGCGGATAGAGCAGCGGTTTCCTAAACCGCGTGTCGGCCGTTCGAGTCGGCCCGGGGGTACCACACGTGAAGCTTCCCGATGCGGAGCGCCGGTCGCCCTGATCGGCGCTCTGGCGTATTATGTGGCCGCCCATGTGACCGTCACTGGAAGCGTTTCAGCCAGCCGCTGGCGGGTAGCGTACGGCGCCACGCTCGATACAGCCGGGTCGTGTCGAGCATGTTGCGCAGGTGGCGCTCCAGGCTCTCGCAGAACTGGTCGGTGAGCCGGGCGTTCTCCCGATCGCTGCTGCTCGCCGAATGTGGCGCGATCAGGACGTTCGGCAGCGTCCACAGCGGGCTTTCGGGCGGCAGCGGCGCTTCGGCGAAGACATCGAGTGCGGCGCTGCCCAGGAGGTAGGGTGATGAGTAGCCCCCGGAGCGCGACGAGAGCGGCCCCGATCCGGGCCAGGTTAGCGACCAGCGACAGCGGTCGCCACACAACCATCCAGCGCCGGGCCGTCGCCCTGGAACGGCACCGTCAGCCGGCGCGAGGCGCATCCGAAGGCAAGCCCCTGCTGCACCAGCGGCGCCGTCGGCGTCTTCCGAATCAGCGCCCGCCAGATCTCCCCGCCGGCCTCCAGGCGCCGGCGGGCCTGGGCAAAGTCGCCTTGAAATGCGACCAGACGCCCGGCGGCGTTGAGCGCAGTGGCCAGCACGCGGGCGTGATCGCGCCCAGCCTCCGCCTCACGCAACGCCGCGGGCATGGACGCGCTTCCCGCCAGGATGCGTTCAAGGCAGCGCCAGCCCCCGCGAGCCGCAGCGCGAGTGCAGAGCGGAACGAACATGCTTTTGGAAGCCCACTGCCCCTACGCTCCAGCCAGAAGAGTTTCAACCCGTCGCTCGGAGGCGGCTTGAAACCCTCGCCGACCTAGCGCCAGTCGAACAGCACTCCCATCGCTTCGGCGGGGCGCTCGGCGAGCAGCCGATAGGCGGCGGGGGCGTCCGTAGGCGCGAAGCGGTGCGTCAGCAGCGGTGCGACGCGCATGTCGCCGCGCTGTAGATAGGTGAAAAACAGGCGCTGCATCTCCAGCTCGCTCCACGGCGTGAAATCCGTCGCCTCCGGCGGGACCAGCAGCACGTGCGCGCCGATGATCGTCAACCCGCGCCGGATGACATCGAGCGTGAGGTGCTGCGCCGTCGGCGTGCCGGTGTCGCCCAGCAGCACCAGCCGGCCCAGTCGCCGCGCCAGCGGCAGGGCCGCTGCGAAGACCGGAGCCGCGCCGGTGATGTCGTAGACCACGTCCGCACCGTGGCCGTCCGTTAGTTCGAAGACGGCATCCCGCGCCTGGTCCGCCCGCAGCGCCAGGGTGGCGGTTGCGCCGTTGGCGCGCGCCAGCTCCAGCCGTGACTCGACCGGGTCGATGGCGATGACCGCCCGCGCACCGAGCAGCCGCATATACTGTGTCACGAGCTGCCCGAGCGGCCCCAGGCCGATGATCGCGACCGCGTCGCCAAGGACATGGCTCGCGCGCCGCACCCCGACCTGCGTGATCAGCCCCAGCGCGAACCAGGCGGCGTCCTCGTCGCTGACATCGTCCGGCACCGCGACGATCGACTGGCTGGCGGCGGGAAAGGTGACGAACTGGTGATGCGGCGCGCGCACCGTTACCCGGTCACCGGGGCGGAAGCGGGTGACGCCGGCGCCCGTCTCGCGCACCACGCCGACCATGCTGTAGCCAGGCGCGAACGGGTACTTCACCCACTCGTCCCAGTGCGAGCCGGGCTCGAACGCCCGCCGCAGGCAGATCCCCTCTGTTCCGGCGCTGATCAGCGAGGCGCGCGCTTCGACCAGCACCTCGCCCGGACCCGGCGCCGGCGCTGGAACTTCCCGCACTTCGACCTGATTCGCACCGGTGAAGTAGATGTTGAGAGAGTGCATGGGTGTGATTCCTTGTCTGGGTCAATGGGCGACGGACGGTTGGATCGTTCATGTATCCCGTCGAACTCTGACCTGGCCCTACGGCACACGATTCGGATCGACGACGTACTCCCACCAGTTATTGGCGACACCGCCGGTCGTGCCGGGGACGCGGGGCAGATGGCCGAGCCACCACAGGTGGTGTAGCCGCATGTCGCCACCGCCCCATTCGGCGCAGGTGACGGTGCGCGCCCGCCCGGGCAGCTCCGGGTAGCTGTACCAGTCGTCGCAGTAGCTCGTCACCGGGCGCGGGTTGCCCCAGTCGTAGTCCCGCTCGCTGTTGGGCGCGAAATGGACGTTGCCGCAGTGGGCGCGACCAGGCGCAATCTTGTCGTAGCGCGTGAACAGCTCCCACATATCGCGCTCGCGGCCCAGCCGCTCATACACGCGGCTCATAATCGACTCGACCCGGTGGCCGAAGTTCTCGAGCATGCAGTCCACGCCACGCTCGTAGTTGAAGGCCATGATCACGAAGCGGCGGCGGGCGTCGTCGGTGTTCGGCACCGGCGGCGCGTTGCACCAAAACGCCCCTGGCCCGGCCATGGTCGACTCGTAGTCGCCCGAGTAGGGAAAGGCGAAGAACCAGACTTCGTCGAATTCATCGCGGTTGTAGCGCTCGATCAGGCGGAAGGCGCGCACCTGGGCCTCGTAATCGATCCGGTCCGGCTCGTGAAAGGTGCGGGTACGCCAGGCGCGCAGATAGCTTTCAGCGGTGTAACGGAAGCCGTCCAGCTTCACCGGGAACCAGTCGGCGTCGATCCGCTCGACGATTTGATAGTTGAGGTAGCCGCCGCTCGCGGCGCGCAGATCATCGGCGTAGCCCTGCGCCAGCCACGCCGGGTCGTTCCAGCCGAAGACCTCGTGCAGGCGCCGCCCGCCTTCGCTCGGCGCCGGCGGGTCGTGGACGATCATAAGGACACGCGGTGCAACCGGCGGCACGGCCCCCACCGGGGCGGCGCGCGGCCCCGGCTGGGCCGCCGCCGGCGGCGCGGCCGGCTCCAGCCCCAGCAATGCGCGCCCGGCCCGCAGCAGACGGTTGAACATCAGGCAGTGCTCCACTAGTGCGGCGCGCGGCTATTGTACCACCTCGGGGCTCGTGCGGCGCCGCGATGCACTGCCTCTCCCCCCGCACCTGGGGATGGGGATGCAAGCCGTACCGCCTTTCCCCCATCCAGAAGAACGCCTGACCTTGTGCGCCGCCCCCGATCCCACCCGCGGCCACATGCGCTATACTCGGGGCATGGCATTCTTACTGACCATGCACGCCCGCCTGGTGATCACGATCACGGTCGTGTTTCTGGCGCTGGCGATTTGGGGCCTGGTGGCGTTCCTGCGGGGGCGCCCGGTCGCTCAACGCTACTGCGCCGGGCTGTGGATCGGCTGGCTGCTGCTGCTGGCCGAGGCCCTGATCGGCGTGGCGCTGCTGGCGGCCGGGCGGCGGGCGTACCGCCAGGAGCTGCACCTGATCTATGGGGCGGTCGCCATGCTGACGTTGCCGGCCGCGGCGCTCTATCTGCGCCGGCGCTCGCCCCGCTGGACGCCGCTGGCGCTGGCCGGGGTCTGCCTGTTCCTGTGCGGCATCGCCCTGCGCGCCCTGGCGACCGGCCGCGCCCCGGGCGGGTGAGTTCACGTTCGGCGTTCGACGTTCGGAGCTTGGTGACGACACGATGGCAAGATGCAGAAGACGCTTCCTGTCACCCTGTCACCTTGTCATCGTGTCATCGTGTCACCCCGTCACCCTGCCACCGTGCCGCCTCATCACGCCGGGCGCCGCAGCACGCCGACGGTCACGGTGCGGTCGTCCAGCTCCACCGGCTCGGTGTAGGCGGCCTCCGGCGGATTCTCCAGGATCAGGTCTTCCGCCAGCGTCTCCTCGCGGATGTATTCGCCCCATTCGCGCACGACGCCTTCGAGCTCGGGGTCGCCGGCCACGCCGCCCAGGTAGAGCACGATCCGGTCGGCGATCGCCAGCCCGGCGCTCTTGCGGGCATCCTGGATGTTGCGCACCAGCTCGCGCGCCAGCCCTTCGGCGGTCAGCTCCGGCGTGAGCGCCACATCCAGCGCCACCAGCACGCCGCCCTCCTCGGCCACGGCGTACCCCTCCGGCGAGGAGCTTTCGACCAGCAGCTCTTCCGGCAGCAGCTCCAGTTCCTGCCCTTCGACCGCCAGCCGCACCGGCTCGCCGGCCTCGACGGCGCGGGCCGCGGCGCGCGCGGCATCGCCGGGCAGCTCGCGCAACGCGGCGGTGATCGCCGGGACGAGCCGGCCATATTTCTTGCCGACCAGCCGCAGGTTCGGCTTGAGCCGGTACTCGACCAGGTCAGCCGAGCTGTCCAGATAGCGTACCGCCTTGACGTTCAGCTCGTCGCGCAGCTCGGCCTCGAAGCGCCGCAGCGCCTCGGGTACGGGCGCGCGCACCAGTATCTCGCGCAGCGGCTGGCGCACCCGCAGCCCCGCCGTGCGGCGCGCCGCCCGCCCCAAGCTCACGGCCCGCAGCAGCAGCTCCGTATCGGCCACCAGCCGCTCGTCCAGCAGCGACTCGTCCACCGTCGGCCAGGCGGCCAGATGCACGGACTCAGCAATTCCGGGTTCTCCGTTTGGCGTTCGGCGCTGAGCCGCCGCCAGATCTGGCGCCGAAGCGAACTCCGAACGTTGAGCGTTGAACGCGGAGCCGGCCAGTCCGACAAGATTCCGATACATGACCTCCGTCACGAACGGGATGAACGGCGCAGCGAGCCTGGTGACGGTCAGCAGGCAGGTGTAGAGCGTCTGGTAGGCGGCCTGCTTGTCGGCGTCGTCCTCGGCCTTCCAGAAGCGCCGACGATTGCGCCGGACGTACCAATTCGACAGCTCGTCCACGAACCACTCGATATCGCGCGCCGCCCCAGTCACGTCATAGGCCTCGAGCGCGGCCGACACGTCGCGCACCAGCGCGTTGAGCCGCGCCAGGGCCCATCGATCGATGGCCGCCGCTGGGAGGGGCGGCTGGCCAGCCGCCCCTCCCGGCGGTGTCCAGCCATCCAGATTCGCATAAGTCACAAAGAAGCTGTAGGTGTTCCAGAGCGTGAGCAGGAACTTGCGCAGGCTCTCGTTCACCAGCGCGATCGAGAAGCGGCGCGGGTTGCCGGGCGGCGCGCTGGTGAAGAGGTACCAGCGCAGCGCGTCTACGCCGCATTCATCGAAGACATCCTGCGGCTCGACTACGTTGCCGCGGCTCTTGCTCATCTTCTGGCCCTCGCCATCCAGAATGTGGCCCAGGCAGATGACGTTCTTAAACGCCGGCCGGTCGAACATCAACGTGCTGATGGCATGGAGCGTGTAGAACCAGCCGCGGGTCTGATCGACCGCCTCGCAGATGTAGTCGGCCTGCTGCGCCACCTCGAACAGCTCCTGGTTCTCGAACGGATAGTGCCACTGCGCCACCGGCATCGAGCCGCTGTCGTACCAGCAGTCGGCCACGTCCGGGATGCGCCGCATCGTGCCGTGCTGCGGATCATCCCAGGTGATCGCGTCCACATAGGGCCGGTGCAGATCGAGATCGCGCAGGCTGCGGCCGGTCTTCTGCTCCAGCTCGGCGACCGAGCCGATGCATTCGGCATAGCAGTCCTCCGCCATCCAGATCGGTAGCGGCGTGCCCCAGTAGCGCTCGCGCGAGATCGCCCAGTCGATGTTGTTCGCCAGCCAGTTGCCGAAGCGCCCCTCCTTGATATGCTCCGGCACCCAGTTGATCAGCTGGTTGTTGGCGACCAGTTGGTCTTTCCGGGCCGTCGTCCGGATGTACCATGAGCGCTTGGCGTAGTACAGCAGCGGCGTGCCGCAGCGCCAGCAGAACGGGTAGGCGTGCTTTACCCGCCCACCGCGGAACAGCAGCCCCCGCTCCCGCAGGTTGCGGGTGATGTCCGGGTCGGCCTCCTTGAAGAACTTGCCAGCGAAGCCGAGCTCGCGGAACTCCAGCAGCACATGGCCGCTCAGATCGACCGAGAACAGCGTCGGCAGGCCGTACTTCCGGCCGATCTCGAGGTCGCCGTAGGCCGGCGCGATATGCACGACGCCGGTGCCGTCCTCCAGGCTCACGAAATCGTCTGCAACAACACGGTAGGCGCTGTCCCAATCCACCGTGTCGCCGGGGCCGGGCACGCCCTGAAACAGCGGCTCGTAGCGCAGCCCGACAAGCTCGCTGCCGCGGTAAGTCCGGAGCGTCCGCGCGCCCTCGCCGAGCACCTGCGGCACCAGCGCGGCGGCCAGAAGCAGCCGCTCGCCGTCGTGCTCCACCAGGGCATAATCGGCGTCCGGCTTCACCGCCAGCGCGACGTTGGCCGGCAGCGTCCAGGGCGTCGTCGTCCAGGCCAGGAACGATGCGCCGTCAAGGGTAGCGGGATCAGGGGTGGGGGTTGGGGAGCCAGCGCCCGCACCCTCCTGACCCCTGACTCCTGACCCGTGGTCCGCGGCGATGCGGAAACGCACCCAGACCGACGGATCGTCGACATCGTCCTGGAAGCCGAGCGCGACTTCGTGGTCGGAGAGGGAGGTGCCGCAGCGCGGGCAGTGCATCGTGACCTTGTAGTCGCGGAAGAGCATCCCCCGGTCCCACAACTGGCGGAAGATCCACCAGAGCGACTCGATGTAGTCGTTCTCGTAGGTGATGTAGGCGTCCTCGCTCACCCAGAAGGCGATGCGGCGGGTAAACGCCTTCCACTCCTGGATGTACTCCCAGACGCTCTCGCGGCAGCGGGCGTTGAACTCAGCGATCCCGTAACGCTCGATGTCAGGTTTGCCGTTGAAGCCCAGCTTCTTCTCAACCTCGATCTCGACCGGCAGGCCGTGGGTATCCCAGCCCTCGCGCCGGCCGATGATCCGGTAGCCCTGCATGGCGCGGAAGCGCGGGATGACATCTTTGAACACCCGGCTGATCACGTGGTGGATGCCGGGGCGCCCGTTGGCCGTCGGCGGCCCTTCGAAGAAGACAAACGGCTTGTCGCCGCCAGCAAGGCTCCGCTCCACGATCTGCGCCCGCTTCCAGAACTCCAGCACCTCTTCCTCGAGCCGCGGGAAGCTCACCCTGGTATCAACTGGCTGGAACGGCATAGCACCCCCTTTGTTCAGTCCAGCGTTCGAAGTTGCAGAAGCGGCACCTCTGAGCACGAAGCTGTGAACTTTCCCCTCGAATCAAAAGCGCCCCGTCCCCGGATTAGGGACGAGGCCGTTCACCCCGCGGTACCACCCTTGTTCAGCGTTCAGGATTCAGCGTTCGGGGTTCAGACCGAGCGTTCGATCCGAAGCCGAGAAGCCATGCACTGAACGACTGCGCTCAGTGAGGCGCCAGCACGCCTCCGCCCGGATAACGGCGGGCGAGACCGGAGGACGCTACGCGAGTTCGGAAGGTAACGTTCAGCGCTCAGAGGGATGGGCCGACTCTGAACCTTGAACGATGAACTCCGGACTGTTCACATCTCGGCTCGGGAGGGATGTTCGGCGTCGGGCCGGGCGCGCGTCGCACCGTCTGCGCGCTCTCTGTGCCGGCTAGGCGACGCGTACTCGTCTCCGTCGCAGCCTGTTGCTGCCTATTGTACCACACGGCGCAAGAGAGCGCTCAGTCTTGGGGCCGATTTGTACGTGGGGGTGGTCGGCGTGGCCGCAAACTCTGCGTGTCCCAGGCGTCGCGGGCCTCGCGCAACCCGGCCGGGCGCGGCATGGGCGGCTCGCCCGGCCCGCCGGCCGGCGCAGCCGCCGGCAGCGGCGTGATCGTGAAGGTATCGAAGCGCGCGTCGGCGTTCGGCAGGTCGCTGTAGGGTGCGGCGGCCAGCCCCGCGCCGGTCAGCCCGCCGATCATGGCGTCGGTCCACGTGCCGAGCGGCATGCCGTTCACCGCCAGGGTGATCCGGCTGCCGCTGCGGGTCGCCATCAGGCGGTTCGGCTCCGCGCCGGGCCGGATCGCCGGCGAGGCCGTGGGCGGGACGATCTCGGTGAAGCCGGACGGCCCGCGACGGGCCAGGCGGAACTCGCGGTAGTCGCTGTTGACATCGAACAGGTAATACGCGCTGTAGCCGGCGGCCACGCCGAAGATCAGGCCGTAGCTGCTGCCGCTCGCCCCGGCCCAGCGGGCGTCGGCCTGCACGGTGTAGCTCGCGCCAGGGCAGTGGGGCGCGGCGGTGCGGTAGAGGAAGCCGGGGCGCTTCGCCAGGATGCGGTACGCGCCATCCAGGTATTCAAAGCGCGCCAGGTCGTCGCTCGCCACCAGCCAGCCGCTCGCCGGGTCGCTGAAGTCGTCCCGGAACGCCGGGCAGTAGTCGGCCTGGATGGCGGGCAGCCAGACATAGGCGGGCGGCGCGGCGGCGCCCCTGCCGGCCAGCAGCGCGGCGCAGAGCAGCGCCATCACGCGAGATGCGCGTACGATCATGCGACTCGTGGGCCTCTCAACCGGGCTCCTCCCCCTCCGGGCGCGGGCCGATCGCCACCGGGCGGGCCGGGTCGCTGCACCAATCGCTCCAGGAGCCTTCGTAGAGCAGCGCGTCCGTCCGCCCGGCCAGGTGCAGCGCCAGGATGTTGTGGGCCGCAGAGACGCCGGAGCCACAGTAGCAGACGATCCGCTCGGCCCGGTCGGCGCCGAGCGCCGCGTAGCGGGCGCGCAGCGCCTCGGGCGGCAGGAGCGTCCCGTCCGGCGCGAGGTTGCCGCTGTACGGCGCGGAGCGCGCGCCGGGGATGTGGCCGGCCTTCGGGTCGATCGGCTCGACGCGCCCCGCATAGCGCTCCGGCGCGCGGGCGTCCAGCAGCAGCGCGCGCGGATCGCGGCGCAGCGCCTCGACCGCCGCGGCGTCGACCACCAGCTCCGGGCGCGGTCGCGGTGTGAACACCGTCAGCGCGGCCGACACTTCGCCGGACTCGGTCGGGTAGCCGCCGGCCAGCCAGGCCTCCCAGCCGCCATCCAGCACCGAGACGCGCTCGTGGCCGAAGTAGCGCAAGAGCCACCACAGCCGCGCGGCGGCGAAGCTGCCGGCGCTGTCGTAGGCGACGACATGCGTCGCCGCACCGATCCCGGCCCGCCCGGCCGCCGCGGCGAACGCCTCCGGGGCGGGCAGCGGGTGGCGCCCCGGCCCCTGCCCGCGCGGCGCGGCCAGGTCGTCGTCCACATCCAGGTGCGGCGCGCCGGGGATGTGCGCGGCGAGGTACTCCTGCCGCCCGCGGCCCGGTTCAGTCAGATACCAGCGCACATCCACCGGACGCACGTTCGGGTCGGACAGGCGCGCGGCGAGCCAGGCGGGCGTGACGATCAACGGGGTGTCGGTGGTCATGGGGCAGGTCTCCGGGTGCATATGGCGGGCAGTGAATGGAGAACGATAGACGGTGGACGATAGACGAGCGATACACAAAGATTGAACCATGAATAATGAAGCATTCGATGACACATCGTGTCACCATGTCACCCTCTCATCGTGTCACCGTGTCATCGTGTCATCGTGGCGCCTGCGCCTGGCGTTCGTCGGTCATCCGTCATCTATCCTACCACACCCCAGGCTCCGGCTTGACGATCTGCCATGCATGGTGGTACCGTGCCATCGGATCGAATCTTTTGAAAGGCAGAGGCAAGTATGGCGGAGCTTCACGGCTTCGAACTCGTGCGCGAGCAGGAGATACTCGAGATCAAGACGCTGGCGCGGCTCTACCGCCACGTCAAGACCGGCGCGGAGCTCCTCTCGCTAATCAACGATGACGAAAACAAATGTTTCGGCATCGCCTTCCGCACCCCGCCGCGCGATTCGACCGGCGTGGCGCACATCCTGGAGCACGCGGTGCTCTCCGGATCACGCAAGTACCCACTGAAAGACCCGTTCGCCGAGCTGCTGAAAAGCTCGCTCCAGACGTTTTTAAATGCCATCACCTACCCGGACAAGACGGTCTACCCGGTGGCGAGCACGAACCTGCAGGATTTCTACAACCTGGTCGATGTCTACCTCGACACCGTCTTCAACCCGCTGTTGCGCCGCGAGACCTTTCTGCAGGAGGGCTGGCACTATGAATTGGAGCCGGACGGCCGGCTGACGTACAAAGGCGTGGTCTTCAACGAGATGAAGGGCGCCTACTCCTCGCCCGACTCGCTGCTCTCACGCTTCACTCAACAGGCGGTCTTCCCCGACACGACCTACGGCGTCGACTCGGGCGGCAACCCGACGGACATCCCGAACCTGACCTATGAGGCGTTCACGGAGTTCCACCACGCACTCTATCATCCCTCGAACGCCCGCATCTTCTTCTACGGCAACGACGACCCGACTGAACGACTGCGCTTGCTCGACGCCTATCTGAGCGCGTTTGAACGCCAGGAGCCGAACTCCGAGATCGCGCTGCAGCCGCGCTTCGACGCGCCGCGCCGCGTCGAGCGGTTGTATGCCGGCGGGCCGGAGGCCGACGGCCAACGCAAGACGTATGTCAATATCGCCTGGATGCTGGGCGAGCCGACCGACACCGAGACCGACCTGGCGCTCGGCATCCTGGAGCACATCCTGATCGGCACGCCAGCCGCGCCGCTGCGCAAGGCGCTGATCGACTCGGGCCTGGGCGAGAACCTCACCGGCTCCGGCCTGACCGACTCGCTGCGCCAGGTGGCGTTCTGGGTGGGGCTGAAAAATATCGCCGGCGACAGCGTGGAAGCGGTGGAACGGCTGACGCTGGAGACGCTGGAGCGGCTGGCGCGCGAGGGGATCGACCCGGCGACCGTCGCCGCCTCGCTCAACACGGTCGAGTTCGCGCTGCGCGAGAACAACACCGGCTCCTTCCCGCGCGGCCTCTCGCTGATGCTGCGCGCGCTCGACACCTGGCTGTACGGCGGCGACCCGCTCGCACCGCTGATGTTCGAGGCGCCGCTGGCGGCGATCAAGGCGCGCGTCGCCGCGGGCGAACGCTATTTCGAGGGATTGATCGAGCGCTTCTTCCTGGCCAATCCGCACCGCATCACGGTTGTGCTACGGCCCGACCCGGAGCTGGCCGCGCGCGAGAGCGCCGAGGAGCGCTCCCGGCTCGACGCGGCCCGCGCCGCCATGGACGAACGCGCGCTGGAAGCGATCGCCGCGACGGCCAAGGCGCTGCGCGAGATGCAGGAGACCCCCGACCCGCCGGAGAAGCTGGCGCTGCTACCGACGCTGAAACTGAGCGACATCGAGCGCGCGGCATCAACCATCCCGTGCGCCATCGAGGAGCGTGCCGGCGTCCGGACGCTGTACCACGACCTGTTCACCAACGGCATCGCCTACCTGGATATCGGAATGGACCTCCACGCCCTGCCGCAGGACCTGTTGCCGTACGTGCCGCTGTTCGGCCGGGCGCTGGTCGAGCTCGGCACGGCGCGCGAAGGTCCGGTGCAACTGCTCCAGCGCATCGGGCGCGAGACCGGCGGTATCCGCCCGCAGGTGCTGGTGACCTCCATCCGCGACTCGGACCATAGCGCGGCCTGGCTCTTCCTGCGTGGCAAAGCGACGCTGGCGCAGACCCCGGAGCTGCTGGCGATCCTGCGCGACGTGCTGCTCACCGCGCGGCTCAACAACCGCGAGCGCTTCCGCCAGATGGTGCTCGAGTCGAAAGCCGGGCTGGAGGGCGCGCTGGCGCCGAGCGGGCATGGCTTCGTCAACAGCCGGCTGCGCAGCCGCTTCAACGAGGCCGACTGGGCCTCGGAGCTGCTCGGCGGGGTGAGCTACCTGGAGTTCCTCCGGCGGCTGGCGGAGCAGGTCGATCGCGACTGGCCGGCGGTCGAGGCCGCTCTGGAGCGCATGCGCACCCTCCTGGTGCGGCGCGGCGGCATGATCGCCAACGCCACGCTCGACGCCGACGGGTGGACGCAGCTCGGGCCGCGCCTCGAAGCCTTTCTGGCGGCGTTGCCGGGCGGGGCCGCCGCGCCGGCCGCCTGGGCGCCCCAGATGATCGCCCGCAACGAAGGGCTGGCCATCCCCGCGCAGGTCAACTTCGTCGGCAAGGGCGCCGACCTGTACCGGCTCGGCTACCGGCTGCACGGCTCGGTGCTGGTGATCTCGAACTACCTGCGCAATGTCTGGCTGTGGGAGAAAGTGCGGCAGCAGGGCGGCGCCTACGGCGGCTTCTGCGCCTTCGACCAGCGCTCCGGCGTCTTCACCTTTCTGAGCTACCGCGACCCGAACCTGCTCGGCACGCTGGATGTCTACGACCGCACCGCCGCCTACTTGCGCAGGCTCGATCTGAGCGATGAGGAGTTGTCGCGCAACATCATCGGCGCGATCGGCGACCTGGACGCCTACCAGCTTCCGGATGCCAAGGGCTTCACCGCACTGGTGCGCTATCTGGTGGGCGACACCGACGAGCAGCGGCAGCGCTTCCGCGACGAGGTGCTCGGCACGACCGCCGCGGACTTCCGCGCCTTCGCCGATGTGCTCGACCGGCTGAGCGCCGAGGGCGCCGTGGTGGTCATGGGGGGCCGGCCGGCGCTCGAGGCCGCCCTGGCCGAGCAGCCGGGCCTGTTCGAGATCAAGACGGTGTTGTAGCGCCGGGTCAGGGGGTAGCGCTATGAGGGCAGCGTGCAGCTTGTCGATTGCAGCGTGCAGCGTGGCTTCTGCCCATCTGCCCATCTGACGGTCTGACGGTCTGCCCCTTGCCCCCTACACCCTGACATACCGCGGTGCGGCGTGCTCGTCGCTGGCCACCTCCTCCAGGTTGGCGATCGCCAACAGGCCGCGCTGGTCGAGGTACTCGACATAGGCGCCGATCTTCTGCACCGCCAGCAGCGCGTCGTAGCCGCCAAGCTCCGGGTAGATCGCCGCAGTCAACTCAGCGATCGTGCGCGGCGTCGCGGCGGCGGCGGCGACCCGCTCGATACGGAGACGCTGCATCTCCTCGGCCTGAGCGATGCTCGCCGCCAGGTCGTGCATCGGCTCCTCATGCCCGCCGAGCGCCAGGCGCACGCCCGCCAGCCCACCGACACGCCGCAGCGACTGGAGATAGTGGTCCACGCCGGTGGAGGCGTTCAGGCTCTCCGGTGGCAGAAACGGCGCAGTGCGCGGCAGCAGATGGTCGGCGGTGAACAGCACATCGTCCAGTTGCAGGCAGACCTGTCCGGGGCAGTGGCCGGGCGCATGGACGACACGAAACACCCCGTCCAGCAGGTCGCCGTCGCGCAGCACATCCTGCACCGCGACGGAGCGGAACAGGCCCTTGCTCCAGGCATACATCGCCAGCAACTCGGTGCGGCGCGCCTCGGGCAGGCCCGCCCGCCGCAGGAAAATGCCGAGGCGAAAGCTGGTGAGCGCCAGCCGCTCCTCGTAGTGCACCAGCACCCGCCGGTCGAGCTCGTGGATGGCGATCGGTGCATCGGTCAGCGCCCGTACCGTGTTCAGGCCACCGTGGTGGTCGATATGCGCGTGGGTGATGATGATTCGGCGGAGATCGCCCCAGCCGACCCGCTCGCCCCACCGCGCGCGTAGGGCGTCCATCCCGGCGCGCAGGTCGGCGTCGCTCTCCGGCAGGCCGCTGCCGCAGTCGATCAGAGCGACGTAGTCGCCGGCGATCACGGCATACACATTGCTGGTGAGAGTCGGAAACACCCGCAACGGGATGCGATACACGCGCGCGCCGCCGGCCGTCTCGAAGCGTTCAATCGCGGGCAGGAACATCCAGTGCAACCCCTCTCATCGTAATCTCATCAGAAGTTTCTTGCCAGATAGCGGCAGAATAAGTATACTTTAGTATAATGAAAAGGGTGCACTCATCTGCACCGCCCCACATGCCAATTGCCGACCGACCCCCGCGGCGCAGCGTATCGCGCCGGCCCCGAGCGAAAGATGAGCAAGGGTATGGATGAGACGCGCGGGCAGCAGCCGATCATCACCGGGCAACCACAGCCGCCGCCTGGCTACCAGGCGCCGGCGCTGCCGCCTGGCTACCAGCCGCCATATGGTTACGCCCCCCCAGCGCCGCCCCGCCCGGGCCGCCTGGCCGTGTTCGGGCGGATGCTGCGCCTGCTGCTGCGGCGCTTCCTGCGAGGAGTGGTGCTGTTGGGGCGGGCGCTGCGCCCCTTCGCGCTGCCGATCGCGATCACCCTTGTGCTCGGCGGTGTGATCGCCTGGATGGGCTGGCAGCTTTGGGGGCCGAAAGCCGTCGCGCCGCCCGACCCACGCGTCGCGGCGCTCCCGCCGGCCCCAGCGGTCGAGAGCTTCATCCAGGGCCAGCGCAACTTCAACGCCGACCAGATGTGGGCCTCCTTCAGCACCGGCTTCCAGTCGGCGCAACTCCAGCGCGGCGCATCCAAAGATACGCTCCAGGCGCGCGCCGACAACGAGCGCCTGCGCGGGCTGAAATACGTGAATTACGCGTACATCGGCGGCGTGAAGCTGGAAGATGGCGGCGGCATGTATTTCTACGCCGTCGATCTGGAGCTCCAGGGACAGCGCGCCAAGCTGCCGATGATTATCTCGGTGGACGGCGACGGAAAGATCGTCCGCATCAACTGGGCGTTGAATGAGAATTAAGCCGCCCGCCGGGCCGGCGCCCCACGCAGGGAGAGCACAATGGCACTTGAACCCTACCAGCCGCGCTACCGCGACGAGCTCGACCGCGAGATCGACCAGCGGATCGACAAGGCGCTTGATCGCTGGCCGACCAAAACGTGGCGGCTCATCCGCCGTACGATCTTCATCGTGCTGGGGGCCTTCCTGTTCTTCAAATACCTTTGGCCCTCGACCTACGCCTGGCTGACCAACGGCAACCCGGTGCTGGACGCGCTGATGTTCGCCGTCCAGATGGCGCTGATGATCGCCTTGGCGATCATCCAGTTCGTCGCGATCTTCTGGTTTCTCGGCCGCGGGAGGGTCTACTGGGTCAAGCCCGGCGAGACCGGTGTCTCGTTCAAGGACTACCGCGGCAACCCCGAGGTCGTCGAGGCCGCGCAGCGCATTGTGACGCTGCTGAAGGGTGCCAAGGAGTTCAAGGATATGGGCGGCGAGGCCACCCGCGGCCTGCTGCTCGTCGGCCCGCCCGGCACCGGCAAGAGCTATCTGGCCCAGGCGATCTCGACCGAGGCTGGGGTGCCGTTCGGCTACGCGAGCGCGCCATCGTTTCAGAACATGTTCGTCGGCGTCGGCCCGCTCCGAGTGCGCATGCTCTACGGCAAAGCGCGCAAGCTGGCCAAGGAGTACGGCGCCTGCATCCTGTTCATCGACGAAATTGACGCGATCGGCGGCGCGCGCAGCTCGAACATGGCCGGTGGCGGCGGCCTTGCGCTAGGCGGCGGCTTCCTGGGGATGATGGGCGCTGGCATCCTCAACGAGCTGCTGCTGCAGATGGACCCTCCGCCGCAGGAGGTCAAGTGGTGGCGCAAGCTGCTGCGCAACCTGGGCCTGATCCGCAAGAAAGTCGAGATGCCGCCGGTGCTGACGATCGGCGCCACCAACCTGGCAGAGACGCTTGACGCCGCGCTGCTGCGCCCCGGCCGCTTCGACCGCAAGATCGTGGTGGACCGGCCCGATGCCGATGGGCGGCGTGAGATCATCGAGTATTACCTTGGCAAGGTCAAGCACGAGCCGATGCCGATCGACCGCATGATCTCCGACACGATCGGCTACACGCCTGTGGCGATCAAATATGTGATCAACGAAGCGGTCATCCATGCCCATTTCGATGGGCGTCAGGCGATCAACTACTGGGATTTCACCCGCGCCCGCGAAGTTCACGAGTGGGGCCTGCGCCAGCCGATCCGCAATATGACGTATGAGGACCGCCGGCGGATCGCCTACCACGAGGCCGGCCACGCCTACGCCATGGTCAAGCTGCTGCGCAAGGAGCGTCTGATCAAGGTGACGATCATCCGGCATGGCGGGGCGCTCGGCCTGGCTGCACCCAAGCCGGTCGAGGAGACCTACACGTCCACCAAAGAAGAAGAACTGAACGACATCCAGATCTCGCTCGCCAGCCGCGCCGCCGAGGAAGTGTTCCTCGGTGTGCAGATGACCGGCGTGACGAGCGACCTGCAGCAGGCGACCATCCGCGCGGCGCTGATCGTCGGCGCGTTCGGCATGGACGACAGCTTCATCTCCTACCTACCGCTCGGCATGGACGGGCTGCTGAAGGCCATGGGCGGCGGCGAGATGAAGATGCGGGTCGATGCGATCTTGAACGAGGAGTATCGCAAGGTCAAGCGCCTGATCGAGTCCAACAAGGAGGCAGTGACGGCGATCGCCGAGGCGCTGATCCTGCGCAACGAACTGACCGACATCGACGTGAGCGAAATTCTGGCGCGAGTCGAGGCCGAGCATCCGTTCGTCGACCCGAACAAGCGGCCGCAGGACCAGGTCTTCGGGTTCCACGCCCAGCGCGCGCTGCCGGAGCCGGCAGCCACCAGCCGGCGCAACGGCCGGCTAAACGGCAAGAAGCCCGAGCCAGTGACGGTACCGGTGGCGCAGCAGCCGCCCACGCAGCCGGAGCCGCCCGCGCCCGCCGCCGAGCTGCCGGGTGACGCGCCGGCCCGTGCCGAGGAGCCGCCCGCCGGCGACTGAGCCTACGCGAGGGCAGCCGGCGCGAGAGCGACGCGATGAGGGGCGTTCGTACGAACGCCCCTCGATTGTGTCCAGCAGATTGCGAAACTGTCAGCCGCTTCACCCGCCACCTAGGGCTTCTCAGTTCATTAACGGTGCGAGTAGCCAGCGCAGTGCAGTGGGCAGGTAGGCGCTCAGTTCACTCCAGACATCAGGAAGGAACGCGCCTGGGCGGTGCCGTCGTATGAGATTGATAGCCAGATTCCGTAG
>JBHOQX010000072.1:0-3978 GCA_042408595.1 Roseiflexaceae bacterium
AGCCCCATCAGCGTGGCCACCGCGACCAGCAGCGCCAGTTGCGTCAGCAGCACCACCACATCGCGCAGCGCCCGCCCGAGCAGCAGCGCGAGCCGGCTGACCGGCGTCACCCGCAGCCGCTCGATCAGGCCGGCGCGCAGATCGGAGATCAGCCCGAAGCCGCCGAACAGCGTGCTGAACATGCCGATCATCACCAGCAAGCCGGGCGTGAAGACCTTCAATGCGCCGCCGGGCGGAAAGCCGGGCGCCTGGGCGACGCCCTCCAGCAGCGGCGCGAACAGCAACAGAAAGCAGACCGGCTGGAACAGACCGAAGACGATCCAGACCGGGTTGCGCAGCGTTGATCGCATGCTTGCCACGAAGAGCAGCCATGTATCCCGGACGAGTTTCATGGTCATCACCTCCTGGTACAGTGCTACGCGGCATCGTCGCGGAGCGAGCGCCCCGTGAGCCGGAGAAAGACATCGTCCAGCGTCGGGCGGGCCAGCGCGATCGAGCGCAGCCGCAATCCCTCGCCATCCAGCGTGCGGAGAATGGCGGGCAATGCCTCCTCGCCACGCTCGACATACACCTGCATCGTGCCGTCGGCGCTCCGTAGCTCGCGCACAAACGGCTGGGCGTGCAGCAACCCCTCGGCGCGGCGTAGCTCACCGTTGTGCGCGTCCAGGCCGATCGTCACGACATCGCCCGCGACCTGGCGCTTGAGCGCGCCGGGCGTGTCCTCGGCGACGATCCGGCCGCCGTCGATAATTGCGACCCGGTCGCACAGCGCATCGGCTTCGTCCAGGTAGTGGGTGGTCAGGAAGACCGTCGTGCCGGCCGCCCGCAGGCGCCGCACTTCGTCCCATACCCGCGCGCGGCTCTGCGGATCAAGCCCGGTCGTCGGCTCGTCTAGAAACAGCAGCTTCGGCCGGTGCACCAGGCCGAGCGCGATGTCGAGCCGGCGTTTCTGACCACCGGAGTACGTCCCGGCGCGGTCGGCGAAGGTCCCCAGTTCCAGCGCGTCGATCAGCTCGGCGGCGCGGGCTTGCGCATCGGCTCTGCTCATGCCATACAACCGCGCCTGCAGCACCAGATTCTCGCGAGCCGTCGCGTGGGTGTCGATGCCGCCCGATTGGCTCACATACCCGATACATTCGCGCACCCGCGCCGGGGCGCGCAGCAGGTCATGGCCGGCCACCAGCGCGCTGCCGCTGTCGGGCGGGAGCAGCGTCGCCAGCATACGCAGCGTGGTCGTTTTGCCCGCGCCATTCGGCCCGAGAAAGCCGAATGTCTCCCCGGCGATAACCCGCAGACTCACACCCCGCACCGCCTCGACCGTCGTCTTGCGGCTGCGGAAGCTTTTGCGGAGCTCATGGGTCTCGATGATGAACATCCCGTCCTCCTCGTTGCCACGTGTGCTATAATCTTTATCAGCACGCTTATTAGAATTATTGATTATCTTGACTTTTTAAGATAAATGGATGATAGCGGAGGTGCGGCGCCATGTCAAGTCAGACTTTAGACCGATCTCGCCTTCTTGCCCAATACCGCGAACAGACGCAGTTGCTCGGCACCGCGACTGTCCTGTTTCAACAGGCTGTCGCGGACCGACTCAAGCTCAACATCCTGCATATCCACTGTGCGAGCCTGCTGCAACTGATGGGACCGATGACGGCCGGGCAACTTGCCGAGCTTACCGGGCTGACCAGCGGGGCGGTCACCGCAATGATCGACCGTCTCGAAGGGGCGGGATATGTCCGGCGTGAGATCGATCCGGCCGATCGGCGGCGGATATTGGTGCATGCCGCCGGCGAGGCGCTCGAGCGCGACATCGGCGCGCTCTACGAACCGCTCGCCCAGGCGCAGGCGGCGCTTCGCGCCCAGTACAGCGACCAGGAGTTGGCGCTGCTGGTTGATTTCATGGCCCGTACCAGCGCCCAGCTCCTCGATGAGACGCACAAACTGCGCCGGACGATAGCCCCGCAGGAGGCCGCGCCCGGCTATGAGCTCAGCGGCGAGCAGGTTGCCGTGCCGCTCGGATCGGCGCAGGCCGGTCATCTCGTGTTTGCGGCCGATGCGATAACGCTCCGCCTCAGCGGTGACCCAGCGCAGGCCGAGCTGTTCCGTGCTGCGTTTCACAAGCGCATCCCGACCGTGTTCGTGCGGGGTGGCCTGGTGAAGGTGGCCTATCGCCGTTCGCTGCTGCGGATGAGCGCCAGCGCGGCTGAGGTCACGCTGAGCGGCCGCATTCCGTGGCGGCTCGATCTGTCGAGCAGCGCCGCATCCTGCACCATCGACCTGCGTGCCGTGCCGCTGCAGGCGCTCGATCTGGACGGCACCGCCAGCGAAATCACCGTGATGCTGCCGCGGCCAAGCATGCGTGTCCCGTTGCACATCGCCGGCAACGCCAGCGATGTGGTGATACGCCGCCCAGCCGATACCGCAATGCAGGTGCGCCTGCGCCATGGCGCGCCCAGCCTGATGGCTCCCAGCCTGACCATCGATGGACACGATTTCAGCGCCGCCGGGAGCAAACCGTATCGCACCGCCGACTACGCCGAGGCGGCGCAGCGCTACGAGGTCGATATCGCGGCCCGGATGAGCTCGATTAAAATTGAGACGGAGGCATGAGGCCGGTATAATTGATCCGGGCATGGTCGTGGAGCAGCGCCGCTCAGCACGCTCAACAGCTACCGGGGGTCGCGCGCCATGAGTTGGACATTGATCACACTGCTGCCCATGATCGTCTACGCGCTCGGGTGCATCGCCGTGAATCGGGGCTTGCGGCCGTATCGGGACCCGCTGCATATCGGCTATGTGGGGCGCATCCTCGAGCCGCCGGACGACCTGCCGCCCGCGCTGGCCGCCCGCCTGCTGAACCGGGGGATACCTTCCAACGAGCGACTGATCGTGGCGACGCTGCTGGATCTCGCGCGCCGCGGCCACATCCGCCTCACCTGCCGTCCGAGCGCGATCGACTCCCGGCGTACCCGCATCATCCTCACCCGCACGCCCCGGGAAGACGGCCCGCTCGCGCCGTTCGAGCAGGCGCTGCTGGACGCCCTGTTCGACGAGATGCCGCAGGTCGATCTCCGCGCTGCCTGGCCGGAGGCGCGGGGGATCGAGAAGAAACTCGCCGCGTTGTGGGAGCACGATCTGCTCGAACGCGGGCTGCTGGACGCCAATGGCGCCCGGCGGCGGCGCATCCATGGCAGCGTCAGCCTGATCGTGGCCGTGCTCGGCCTGCTTGCCGCGAGTGCCACGGTGTGGCTGTCCGACAATATGCGCTGGTGGAGCTGGCTGCTGCTGGGGCTCGGGCTGCTGATCTGCATCGGCATCGTGATCGCCGAGGAGGTGCGCGGCGTCACCCAGCGCGGCGCGGACGCCCGGGCCGCCTGGCGAGGGTTCGCCGACTCGCTCGGGTCGCTCGACGCCGCGGCGCCGCCGGTGGAGCGCTTCGCGGAGTTCTTGCCCTACGCTGTGGCCCTGGACAAGCTCAAGCCGTTCATGCGGGCTTTTGAGCGCCACGATGTTGTCGCGCTGTCCGCCGCATATCTGCCCCTGCCCGATGCCCACGCGCCCGCCCAAACGATCCCCCTGGATCGCGCCCACCCCACGTCGCTGACGACAGCCAGCGTATCCGCCCTCGTCCGGCAGCTTGAACGGGCGCTGCAGGCCGAGACCGCGGCGACCAACGTGTGATCCACGCTCGCATGCCACCGCCGCTCCGGGCGGAGGCTGCCGGTACACGGCGCGCGGCGGCGCGGAAGCGGTGGGGTGCGGGCCTGCCACGGGGGCGGCGGGCGAGGCGTAACATCTCCATCCTGCCGCGCGTCTGAATCAGCAGGTGTGGCTGTGCTATAGCCTGCTGTACTAAAACCTAAATCGGCATGGTATCATGCCGGCTATGAGTACAGAACGCAAACCGACCGATTGGCGCGAAGGGCGCCGGTTGCGCGCCTGGGAGTTGCACGAACAGGGCTGGCAGAATAAGCA
>JBHOQX010000056.1:0-26428 GCA_042408595.1 Roseiflexaceae bacterium
GCTTCCTGGCTGGGGCCGAAGGTCGCCCCGGTCCAGTAGATATCGCCCTGGGCATCGGGGCGCAGCTGGTTGCTGCTGAGGCTGTAGGCGCTGGTCGCGCCGCCCCAAGGGGGGCCGAGCGGGCCGTTGGCGCGGTTGAAGCCGTCGAGCACGCCGGTGCTGGGGAAGCCGCCGCCGGCTGGCGGTGGAGTGGTCGGCGTGGCGGTGGCGGTGGCGGTCGCGGTGGGCGTGCGGGTCGGCGTGGCGGTGGGCGTGCTGGTGGCGGCCGGGGTGCTCGTGGGCGTGCTGCTCGGGCCGGCGGTCGCGGTCGGCGTGCTGGTTGGGGTGTTGGTCGGCGTCGCCGTGTTGGTTGGTGTGGCGGTCGGGGTCCGGGTCGGCGTGGCGGTGGGCAGACTGGTGGGTGTGCTGGTCGGCGTGGCGGTCGGCGGCGCCGGGGTGGCGGTTGGCGTGGCGGTCGGCTGGCTGCCGCTCTCCGTTTGCACGGCGTAGGCCGACATCGGCGCGTTGAAGTACGTCGCGCCGACGTTCCAGTTGGTTGGCAGGATACTCAGCGTGCTGACCGAGGTGGTCTGGGCCTTGCCACCGGAGGCCGCGTCGCGGAAGCGCACGATCCCGCCGCCGGCTGGCCCGAGCACGGCCAGCCAGTACTTCGTGCCGGCCTGTACCGTCGCCGGCGACACGCTCACCGTGTTCCAGGCGTTCGCGACCGGATTGTTGATCGTCGCCTGGGTCAGGAGCACGCCAGGGTTGTCGTCGCGGGTGTTGGTGTAGAGGCCCACAACGACCTGGCCGGCGGTCGAGCCCTGATCGATGAAGACCTTGATCTGGTTGACCGTTCCCCCCGTGCTGGCGAGGTACTGGAACGCCTCGGCCATGCCGGCCGCGTTGCTGTCCTGGTTCGGCATGAGGCTCGTCTCGCCGACCAGCACCACCGGCGCGCCGCTCGCCGCCGTGGTGAAGGTCGCGTCGGCGGAGACGGCGGTGTTGCCGGCGGCGTCGGTCGAGCGCACCCGGTAGTGGTAGGTTGTGCCTGCCGCCAGCCCGGTCAGCGTCTGCGAATGGCTGGTGAGCAGCGTTGTGTCAAGTGTTGTCTGGCTGCTGTATGCTGTTGTGGTGCCGTATTCGACCTGCGAGGTCGCCGGTTCGTCGGTCGTCCAGCTCACTACCGCCGAGGTCGCCTGGATGTTGCTCGCGCCGATGGCGGACAGCACCGGCGGCGTCGTGTCGGGCGCCGCGTTGTTGACCGTTACGTTCACCGGCGCGCTGGTGGCCGTGTTGCCGGCGGCATCGCTGGCGCGCGCGCTGAGCTGGTGCGCGCCGTTGGCGGCGGTGGTGCTGTTCCAGGCGAGGGTGTAGGGCGCGCTCGTCACCGGGCTGCCGAGCGGCGCGCCATCCAGCAGGAATTGCACGCTCGTCACACCGACGTCGTCGCTCGCGCTGGCCGAGACCGTGACCGACGTGCCGCTGACGGTCGCGCCGTCGGCGGGCGCGGTCATTGTTACGGTCGGCGGGGTGGTATCCGCCGGCGACGCGCCGCTGATCTGAATGAATTTGGCGACCGACGGCACGCCGTTCGCGTTGACGATGAACAACATGTAATAGCCCGGCGGCGCGATGTTGGCATTGGCCGGCGCCTGGACGGTCAACGCGCCGCTGCCCTGGCTGAAGGTCAGCGGCACGTAGCGCTGCTCCGAGTTGATCGTGTGCGTCACCGACGGCAGGCGCACCAGCGCGACCGAGCCGATGCCGGAGGCATCCGGCGTCTGCACCGTGAAGCTCGTGCCGTAGGCGGCGCTCCCTGGCGCAGCGGAGATCGTCGGGCGCGTGCCTTTGAACAGGTACGGCGGATCGTAGATCTCGGCGGTCAGATAATCCACCGCCGGGGCGATACGCCCGCCGCCGGCCACCAGGACGCGCGCGTCCGGCAGCAGCAGCGCCACCGAGTGGTACATCCGCAGATCGCGCATCGCCGCCACGGTCGTCCAGCTCTCGGTGGCCGGGTCCCACAGCTCGGCCTGCTTCACGCCCTGCGTCGATGTGAGGCTGTAAAGGGTCGAGCCGCCGACCGCCAGCACCTTGCCGTCCGGCAGGACGACCAAGTTGTGCTGGAAGCGCGGGTAGGCCATGTCGGCGGTGGTGCGCCAGGCGGGCGCGGCCTGGGTCATGTCGATCACGGCCGTGCCTTTGCTCACCGGGTCGACGTTTGGCGAGCCGCCGCCGGAGGTCATGATCTTGCCGGGGCGATACATCACCGAGCTGCCGGACGGCACCGGCGCCGTGCCGATGGTCGCCCAGCTCTGCGAGGCGATATCCAGCGTGCGCGACTTGTAGTCCGGCGCGGACAGGACAAACACCTTGCCGTTCGGCAGCACGTAGCTGTGTGGGTACTCGCCGAGCGCCAGTTTGGCCGACGCACCCATCTGCGTCCAGGTGTTGCTGGCTGCATCGTAGATTTCCGGCGTGTCGGCGGTGACGCCCGGCTGGAGATCGCCGCCGAGCGCCAGCGCCCGGCCATCCGGCAACTCGACGACCGTCGGGTACCAGCGCGCCTGGTACATGCTGGCGACCTTCGACCAGCTGTTGGTGCTCGGGTTGAAGATATTGGTGTCGCGGATGCCGTAGCCGTCCTGGTAGAAGCCGCCGGCGACGAGATGGCGCCCGTCGGCCAGGGCGATATGGCCAGAGCAGAAGATCGACGAGAACTGGTTGGTCACCCCGGTGAAGGTCTGGCTGGTGGGGTTCCAGATGCGCGCTGAGACGTTCGGCGCCAGCTCCCAGGCGTCCCACATCAGGATGTTGCCGTTCGGGAGCATCGCGCTGTGGACATCGACCAGCGGCCAGTTCATCGCCGGCTCCCACTGGCCGATCGACGCCGCCGAGCCCGAGGCGCTGGTGGTGAAGACGCCGTCGCCCGAGATCGCGAGCTGGCCGTTTGCGCCGCGGCTGCGCACCCGGTAGTGGTAGGTGGTCGCGGGCGCAAGGCCGGTGAGCGCCTGGTTGTGATTCGTCACAAGCGCCGTGTCAAGCGCGGTGAGGCTGCCGTAGCTCGTCGTCGTGCCGTACTCGACCTGGCTGTCGGCCGGGACATCGGTCTGCCAGGTGATCGTGGCCGCGGAGCTGCTGATGTTGCTCGCCGCCATGCCGGAGATCACCGGCGCGGCCGGCGGGTCGCTCGCCAGGGTGGTGAAGGTGTAGTCGAGCGAGGTCGTCTCGTTCCCCGCGCCGTCGCGGCTGACCGCCGCGTAGTGGTAGGTCGTGTTCGGCGTCAGGCCGGTGAGCGTCTGGCTGTGGCTGGTCGCCAGGGCGCTGTCGAGCGCCGTTTCGCTGCCGTAGCCGGCGGTCAAGCCGTAGCGCACCTGCGAGGTGGCCGGCTCGTCGGTCGTCCAGGTGATCGTCGCGCTGGTGCTGCTGATCGTGCTGGCCGCGACATTCGTGATCGCCGGCGGGGTCGTGTCCGGCCCGGCGAAGGGCACGTCGGTCGTCCAGGCCGCGCCGCCGTTCAGTGTGCCGTTGTTCCCCTTGCCGGAGGCGTCGGCGGCGGTCGTGCCGCTGCCTTCGTCCAGGTGCCACAGGCCGGCGGTGCTGGCGTCGGGCGTGAACGGGCTCTGCGGGATGACGAACTGGCCGGTGTAGCGGACGACGTTCGAGACCCGCACTTCATCCACCAGGCCGGTGAAGAAATCGCCAGACAAGTCGGCGGAGCCGATCCGCAGCGGGTCGCTGCTCTGGTCGATGTTGCCGCTGGTCAGGGTCGTCGCCACTTTGGCGCCGTTCACGAACAGGCGCGTGTTGCTGCCGTCGTAGGTGCCGGCGACGTGGTACCACTGGTTGAGCGCCAGCTCCCCCGAGCTGAGCGAAATCCAGCTGCCGCTGTTGCGCGAGAAGGAGAAGGTCGCCTTGAAGCCGGCGCCGAGTGGCTCGACCGCCAGTTCGTAGTTGTGCTTGCCGACGGCGTTTTTATAGCCGGA
Organism: Roseiflexaceae bacterium; assembly: GCA_042408595.1. Lineage (GTDB taxonomy): Bacteria > Chloroflexota > Chloroflexia > Chloroflexales > Roseiflexaceae > JBHOQX01. Next base: position 3,969 of record JBHOQX010000056.1, read on the forward strand.
CGGCTGCGCGGTCGGCTTGATCCAGGCCTCGATCGTCAGATTGACCGGGATGCGCAGGCTGGCGTTGTCCGGCACGCTGACGTAGGCGGTCGTGCCGTTGAACGCGAGCGCAGCGGGCCCGGCGGCGAGCGAGGCCGGCGGATGGGCGGCGGCCCACGGCGCGAGCGCGGCGAGCAGCAGGGCGAACGCCAGCAGTGCGCGGCCAGGGCGCGCGAACGAGAGTGGGACCCGGCGCATACGGATTCCTTTCGGTGCGGCGACACGATCTTCGCAGACTGCGTCTATCGTACGCCCCGCGGCTGACGACCGGCTAAATGTGAATGGTATGTGGCTGAACGTTTTGTAAGTCTGGCGCGTACCGAAGCGCAGACAAGCCGGAGGAGCGCTCCTCCGGCTTGTCTGCCGCGTGCCCGACGGGCGTGCCGCCGCGAGAGGGCCTACGCCTCGCTGCCCGCCAGGCCCCCGCCGATCCACTTCAGGTGATTCGTACCGATCTTCCAGAGCTGGCCGAGCGTCTCCGGGTTGCTGGCCGCCTTGAGGAACGTCAGCATCGGGCCGGGGCGCAGCGACCACTCGCGGGCGGCGCGGCGCGCCCAGTACTCCAATTGCTGCGACGACAGGTGCGGGTAGTTCAGCACCGTGTGGGAGTACATATCGTAGTCCTCCCACTGGTTCATCTGGATCCAGCCGTTCTGCACCGCCTCGTAGTAGAACGGCGTGCCGGGGTAGGGCGTGGCGATGTGGAACAGCGCGATATCCAGCGGCAACTGCTTGGAGAGCGCGATCGTCTCCTGGATGGTCTCCACCGTCTCGCCCGGTAGCCCGATGATGAAATAGCCCCAGTTCTTGATGCCGACCTTGTGGCTGGCGGCGATCGACTCGCGGATGCGCTGCACGGTAGTGCCTTTGCGCGCCCGCTTGAGCACCATCTCGCTGCCGCTCTCTAGGCCCCAAGCGATCATGAAGCAGCCGGCGCGCCGCATCAGCGCGAGCTCTTCTGCGTCCACGAAGTCAACGCGGCTGTTGCAGCTCCACTGCAGCTTGATGCCGTCCTTGATGATTGCATTGCACAGGTCGTAGACGAACTCTTTCTTCACCGTGAACAGATCCGCCTCGAAGTGGATGTGGTGCATGCCCATCTCCTTGAGCATGTACATCTCCTTGAGGACGTGATCCGGGCTGCGGTGCCGCACGCTGGCCTGGTAGGTCACGTGCTTGATGCAGTAGCGGCAGCCGGCCGGGCAGCCGCGGCTGGTCAGCACAAAGGTGTACGGCCCGCCGATGATCGGCTCCTTGTACTTACGCCAGGGCAGTTGATCGTGCAGCGGAAGCGGCAGGCTGTCCAAGTTCTCGATAAACGGCCGATCCGGGTTGATCTGCACCTCGCCGTGCTCGGTGCGGAAGGCGACGCCGCGGGTTTCGCGCAGCGCCCGGCTGATCAGGTTCTGATGCACGCCGAGGAACCGCCCGCGGGTCGTCAGGTACGACGCGTCCGGGAAGGGCAGCTTGCGCCACGGAGCGGTCATGTCGGGGTTGCCAACGAGCACCGTGTCGGTCGCCTTCTCGGCCGCCACCACACGGTCGATCGTCTGAATGACATCGATGATCGTCAATTCCGGCTCGCCGCGCACCACGATATCGAGCGTCGGGTAGGCTTCGAGCGTCTCGCGGCTCATCGGCGTCACATGCGTGCCGATCGCCATGGTGATCGTGCCGACCGCCTTGCCGATGAATGTCGTTCGCATGTCGTTCGTCAGGGTGGGGGCCGTCGCGTGGATGATCATGTAGCGCGGCTTCTTCTCCCACATGTATTTTTCGAACGACTTCCAGTCCATCATCAGGCCGATCGCGTCCACCACCTCGACGGTGTAGCCGGCCTCTTTGACGACCGCGCCGATCTGGGCCAGCGCCGTCTGCGGCCAAATGATGCCGTCGCGCGTGCGGCGGCCCACGCGGGCGATGTCGCGCAGGAACAGATCGCCATCGGGCGAGGGCGGGTTGAGCACCAGCACGTCGAGGCGTGGGCTCTTCTCGCGCGGCATCTCGGCGAACTTGATCTCGACGGCACGCTCATCCTGGCGCAGCGTTGGCGCCACCAGCTTGATGCCGGTCTTCTTGTCGCCAGGGGCGGTCTTGCCGTTCTCCAGCTTGCTATCGGTGTCGGACATGGTTGCTTCCTCCCGCATGGTGCGCGCCGCTCAGGGTCTGCTGCTGGCGGGGCACCGTCTGTTGGCTGCGTCCAGGGTCTGCCGCTGGCACGCCGCCGCGGTGCGGCCTGCTGCGTCGTGGGGCACAGCATACCAGCGGTTGATGAATGGCGCGTAAATCGGCCGCCGCGCTGGTATGAATATTTCGCCATTCGGAGATGATCGTCGGTGAACGGGAGCCCGGCGGGGCCATGTCCAGCGTGCGCCGCGACGTGGACGCAGCCCGCGGCGCGGAACATCCTAGACAAGAACTATCTCCCGCTGCTATAGCCGCGACACCGCATGATCCCTCATTGACGCTGCCCACCGCCTCCGGCCGCGCGCCGTCCCCGCGCGCCCGGCCCCGGGCTTGTGCGGCTGCGGCGGCTCTCTCCCAATTGTGCCGAGAGAAAGAGAAGGAGAACCCCCATACGCCCCCGCAGCGCCGACGACGGTGTGCACGGCCCGGAGCTGTGGGCGACATCCGACGCGGCAACCCTGGCGCCGAGCCGCTTCTACGCCTACCTGCCGATCGGGCGGCGGTGATGCCCTGAGGGGTCAGGGATCGGGGCCTGCTTTCTTGTGAGAAGTGGATCGTGATCCTGATCCTGACCCCCGACCACCCCCTTCCCCGCTAGCGCGGATGTGCTATAATCAGTCAATCCCAGAACAGACTTTCGGGAGGGACTGATGGCCAAGCGCAGCACGACCGCCCGCAAACCGGCGACGCGGAGCCGCAAACCCGCCGCGCGCGCCCGCCAGGCGCCGCCGTCGTTCGGCGTCTCGCTGCGCCCAGAGCATCAGCGCGAGTTGTTCGCCCTCGGCCTGATCACCGTCGCCGCAGTGACGGTGATCTTCTTCTTCTCCGGCTCGACCGGCTTCGTCGGCAAGCGCTGGGTGGCCTTCACGCAGAACCTCCTCGGCTGGGGCTCGCTGCTGGTGCCGCTGGCGCTCGGGCTGCTCGGCCTGGCCATCCTCTGGCAGGAGCGTCGCGAGGACCAGCGCTTCACCGGGGCAACGGTGCTCGGCACCCTGCTCACGCTCCTCTCGCTCCAGATTCTGCTCGAATTCGCCCTCGGCCCGCGCCAGGACGCCGCGGACCAGGTCGGCGCCGGGGGCGGCCTGACAGGGTACTATGCCCGCCTCGGCATGGCCCGCGCGATCGGCGATCCGGCGACCTTTATCGTCGCCTGCGTGATGGGGCTGGCCGGGATCATGCTGACCTTCAACATCACCCTGCGCGAGCTGGCGACCGACCTGAGCAACGGCGCGGCCCGCTTCTGGGCGGCGGTCTGGCCGGTGGGCGCCGCCGCGCCGCCCGACCGCGCCCGGGTTGCGCCCGCGCCGCGCATCACCGACCCGGATCACCCGTTCGTCCCGCCGCCGGACGCCAGGGACGACGACATCGTGCCGACGCCGATCGCTGCCCGGCCGACTCGCGCCAGCCTGTTCCAGCGGCCGGCGGTCGCCCCCACATCATCGCCAGCCAGGCCCGCGCCCCCTGCGCCCGCTACCCCTGCCGCCAGCAAGGGCGGGGACGGGCCGAAGCCCGGCGCTGAGACGCTGCTCACCGCACTGCTGGCGGCCCCGCCAGGCCAGTCGGCCACCGCGCCGAAGGAAACCGTGCAACAGGCGCTCGATGGCTTCGAGGTCTCGTCGGTGCAGCGCGCCTGGCCGTTGCCCGGGCTGGACATGCTCGACACCTATAGCGAAGGGACGATCACCGACGACGAACGGCGCTTCAAGTCGCGCCTGATCGAAGAGACGCTCGCCAGTTTCAAGGTCGAAGCGCAGGTCGTTGGCGTGAACACTGGCCCGGCCGTCACCCAGTTCGAAGTCGAGCCGGCGGTCGGCGTCAAGGTGAGCAAGATCACGACCCTGGAAAAAGACCTGATGATGGCGCTCGCTGCCTCGTCGCTTCGGATCGAGGCGCCCATCCCCGGCAAGAAGTACATCGGCATCGAGATCCCAAACTCGGCGATCTCGCTCGTCGGCCTGCGCGAGGTGATCGAGAGCGAGGAGTTCGAGGCGAGCAAGGCGCGGTTGAAGCTGCCGCTCGGCAAGGATGTGTCCGGCCAGGCGATCATCGCCGGAATGGAGCGCATGCCGCATCTGCTGATCGCCGGGAGCACCGGTAGCGGCAAGTCCGTCGCGGTGAACGCCTTCGTCTGCGCGCTGCTGCTCAAGCATACGCCCGACGAACTGCGCTTCATCATGGTCGACCCCAAGATGGTCGAGCTGATCGTTTACAACCACATCCCGCACCTGCTGTCGCCGGTCGTCACCGAGTTGGAGCGGGTGGTGCCGACGCTGAAGTGGGCGACGCGCGAGATGGAGCGGCGCTACAAGGTCTTCGCCAAGCACGGCTTCCGCAATATCGAGAGCTACAAGCAGGCCGCGCGACGCCGCGCCGACCTGGAGCCGCTGCCTTACATCGTCATTATTATCGATGAACTGGCCGACCTGATGATGATGGCGCCGGACGAAGTCGAGACGCTGGTCTGCCGCCTGGCGCAGATGGCGCGCGCCACCGGCATTCATCTGATCATCGCCACGCAACGCCCCTCGGTGGATGTGGTGACCGGCCTGATCAAGGCGAACTTCCCCTCTCGGATCGCCTTCGCCGTGACCTCGCAGATCGACTCGCGCGTCATCCTCGATATGAACGGGGCCGAGCAACTCCTTGGCCGGGGCGACATGCTCTACATGGCCGCCGACGCCGCCAAGCCGGTCCGCATCCAGGGCACGTTCGTCTCGGACCACGAGGTCGAGCGGATCGTGAGCTTCTGGCGCAACGCGAAGCCGCCGGAGCCGGCCGGACGACCGGCTGCGGGCGACGGGCGACGGGCGGCCGGGAACGGCGACGGGGAACCCCAGAGCTCAGAACTCGCGACGCCGCCTTCAGCGCTCCAGGGTCCCGGCGAGTATCTGAGCGTCGAGGAGCAAGACGCATTGCTGCCGGAGGCGATCAAGCTCGTCAGGCAGCACCGGCGCGCCTCGGCGTCGCTGCTGCAGCGGCGGCTGCGGATCGGCTACAGCAAGGCGGCGCAGTTGATCGACCTGCTGGAGCAGCAGGGGATCGTCGGTCCAGCGGAGGACGGCCGCTCGCGCGAGGTGCTACAACCAGAGGATGGCTGAGCAGCGTTCCAACCAGGCCTCACGCGCCGAGGCTGCGCTCGGCGGGCTGCGCCGCGAGCGCCGTGCGCACCGCCCGCAAGAAGGTGTCGATATCGAACGGCTTGGCGATCACCGCGTCGCAGCCGGCGGCGCGCGCCGCCTCGGTCTCGGCGCGGGTCACGTGCGCGGTGAAGGCGATCACCGGGATGTCGCGCGTCGCCGGATCGGATTTGAGGCGGCGCGTCGCCTCCCAGCCGTCCAGTTGCGGCAGCGAGAGATCCATGAGGATCAGGTCGGGGCGGGCGCTGGCAGCGGCGGCTACCCCGCTCATACCATCGGTCGCGCTGACGACCGTGTGTCCGGCGTCGCGCAGGATGATCTCGGCGATCTCCCGGTTGTCGCGCGTGTCCTCGATGACGAGAATGTAGGCCATTGCGCTCCTGCCTTCCCCGCTGCCAGGCTTCCCAGATGCGCCGCGATTCTGCGGTTGTATTTATAACAAACCTACTACCGACCTACAAAGTTACGGACGGTTCACACCCGCTGTGCGCCGGTCTTTGTCGGCTGCGCGCCGACGCCCGCCACGCCCGCCAGGGTCTCCAGCAGCCCGGTGAGCGGCGCGACCCAGGCGTCGCGTACGCTGCGCCGGTCGAGCCGCAGGAACTGCGGCCCCAGCCTGACCGCCGGGTCGCGCGGCAGGCTGCGCCGTAGCCGCTCGCGGGCAGCGGGGCCGAGCTCCGGCAGGCGCACGATAAACTCCTCGTCGGTCGTGACGACCGATGGGACGCCGGCCTGCAGGCAGAGCGCCTTGATCAGCAGCCAGGTGAGCAACTGCTCGGCGGGCGCCGGTGGCTCGCCGAAGCGGTCGCGCAGCTCCTGGCGCAGATCGCGCACCTGCGCCGGCGTCTGCACCTCGGCCAGGCGCTGGTACATCTCCAGCCGCACCTGCTCATCTGCGACATACTCCGGCGGCAGGTAGGCGTCCAGCGGCAGGTCGAGCGTAACGAGCGGGCTGACGAGCACCTTTTCGTCCACCTTAATCGGGGACGAAGGACGAAGGACGGCGGACCGACGCTGCCCGTCGGGTGCGGAACCGGCTACGCCCTGGAACAGCGTGCGCTGGTCGTTCGCCGTTCGCCTGCCGTCCGCCAGGGCGTCGAACTGCGCCTTCATCGTCTCGACCGCCTGGCGCAGCAGGCGCGAGTAGAGGTCGAAACCGACGGCGGCGATGTGGCCGCTCTGCTCTGCGCCGAGCAGGTTGCCGGCGCCGCGGATCTCCAGGTCGCGCATGGCGATCCGCAGGCCCGCGCCCAGCTCGGTCGCCTCCTGGATGGCCAGCAGCCGCTCCTGCGCCTCGGCGGTCAGCCGGCGGTCGGGCGGGTAGAACAGGTAGGCGTAGGCGCGCTGCGAGCTGCGCCCGACGCGCCCACGGAGTTGGTAGAGCTGCGCCAGGCCATAGTGCGTCGCGTCGTCGATGATGATCGTGTTGGCGTTCGGCACGTCCAGCCCGTTCTCGATGATCGTCGTGCAGACCAGCACGTCGTCCTTGCCGGCGAAGAAGTCGAGCATCACCCGCTCCAGCTGCTTCTCATCCATCTGGCCGTGCCCGACGGCGATCTTGGCTTCTGGCACAAGTTGTTGCAGCTTGTTGGCGACGTAGTAGATGCTCTGGACGCGGTTATGCAGGTAGAAGACTTGGCCGCCGCGGTCGATCTCGCGCAGGATCGCCTCGCGCGTGGTGCGCTCGTCGATCGGCAGCAGGTAGGTCTTCACCGGCAGGCGCTCCTCCGGCGGCGTGTCGATCACGCTCAGATCGCGGATGCCGGCCAGCGCCATGTGCAGCGTGCGCGGGATGGGCGTGGCGGTGAGCGTGAGCACGTCCACGTTGGCGCGCATCTGCTTGATCCGCTCCTTGTGGCGCACGCCGAAGCGCTGCTCTTCGTCCACGATCAGCAGGCCCAGGTTTTTGAAGACCACATCCTTCGACAGCAGGCGGTGCGTGCCGATGATGATATCGATCTCGCCGCGCGCCAGCCGCCGCACGATCTCGTCCTGCTCCTTCGCCGAGCGGAAGCGCGAGATCATCTCGACCGCCACCGGAAAGGCGGCCATGCGCCGGCTGAAGGTCTCGTAGTGCTGCTGGGCGAGCACGGTCGTCGGTACGAGCACGGCCACCTGCATGCCATCCTGCACCGCCTTGAACGCGGCCCGCAGCGCCACCTCGGTCTTGCCGAAGCCGACATCGCCGCAGATCAGGCGGTCCATCGGCTGCGGCTGCTCCATGTCCTGCTTGACCTCGGCGATCGCGCGGAGCTGGTCGTCGGTTTCGATGTACGGGAACGACGCTTCCAGCTCGCGCTGCCACTCAGTGTCCGGGCTGAAGGCGTGCCCCTCGCTGAGCTGGCGGCGGGCGTACAGGTCAAGCAGTTCGTTGGCCAGCTCCTGGACGGCGGCGCGCACTTTGCGCTTGGTCCGCTCCCACTCCTGCGTGCCCAGCCGCGTCAACGGCGGCGGGGCCTCGCCGGAGCCGATATAGCGCGAGACGCGGTCCACCTGATCGACCGGGACGTACAGTCGGTCGCCCTCGGCGTAGCGCAGGTTGAGGTACTCGCGCTCGACGCCGCCGACGGTGCGGCGCACCAGCCCGTCGAAGACCGCGATGCCGTGCTCGATATGCACCACATAGTCGCCGACCTTCAGCCCGCGCAGGAAGGCGGCGCGCTCCTCGGCGCCCTTGTCGGCCTTGCGGCGGCGCTCGGCCAGCGGGCGGCGCTCGCGCCAGCCGAAGATCTCGGCGTCGGTGTAGAGCGTCAGGTTCAGCCCTGGCGCGCGCCAGCCGGCGTCGAGGCTGCCATGCACGACCGTGAACAGGGTTCGGGGTTCGGCGTTCACGGTGCGGGGCAGCGAGGCCGCTACACCATCCCTGCCATCAGCGGCGGTATGTGCCGATCCCTGGCCGCTGGTCCCTGACCCGTGCCCCAGCGCCTCCTCTACCAACTCCTGGATTCGCGCGGCCTGCGGTGTAACGACCGCGACCTGCTCACCGGCGCGCAGCCGTCCGGCGATATCCGCCACCAGGCGCTTGAGCTGCCCGCCGAACAGTTCGGTGACGACAAAGGGCGGAGGAGCTAAGGGTTGGGGGCTAGGAAGGATGGCAGCAGCGCCGTCCGCCTGCACTATGTCGCCAGCCCCTGGTCCCTCCTCGTTGTTGCTCAGATCCACCACCGTCCGGCCGCGCCCGCGCGCCAGTAGCTCGTTCCACAGCAGGTAGGGGCGCGGAAAGTCGGGCGGCAGTTCGCCGCCGGCGATGCGCGACTCGCGCTGCTCTTCGGCCTGACGTTCGAGTTCGGCGGCCTGCTGGCGCAGCAGCATCAGCTCGCTCGCCAGCACCGGCGCGGAGGGCGGCAGGTGGTCGAGCAGCGTGGCGATGCGCGACGGGTCGCGGAAGAACGGCGCGTAGAAGGCGCGCCCCTCGAAGCGCTCGCCGGCTGCGAGGCGCTCGGCGGCGGCCTGCCACTCCTCGCGGGCCTCCGGGCGCAGCGTGTCGAGCGACAGGTCGGCGATCCGCGCCAGCGCCGCCTCGCGCCGCCAGAGCGGGATATCATGCGGCGGGCCGACCAGCGCCTCGCGCTCGCGGCTCTGGCTACGCTGCGAGAGCGGGTCGAAGCGGCGCAGGCTGTCGATCTCGTCGCCGAAGAACTCGATCCGCAGCGGCGCGTCGTTGCCGGGCGGGAAGATGTCGAGAATGCCGCCACGCCGGTTCAGCTCGCCTGGCTCCTCGACCGTCGGCGCGGCGCGGTAGCCCAGCTCCAGCCAGTGTCGGACGAGATCATCCGGGTTGGCCGCCGCGCCCTGGCGCAGCCACACCGCCGCCTCGGCCCACTCCTCGGGCGTCAGCGTCGGCTGGGTGAGGGCCTTGAGCGGAGCGACAATAACGACCGGTCGGGGTCCGGGGTTCAGGGTTGGGGGTGCAGATGCGTGTCCCAACGGATGCCCGCTCGAGGACCCCTGATCCCTGATCCCTGATCCCTGCGCCGCCAGGCGCGCCAACACCCGCAGCCGCCCGGCGAGCACATCCGCGCCGGGGGACATATGCTCGTAGGGGAAGGCGTCGCTGGCCGGGAAGAGGAGCACGCCCTCGGCGTCGAGCCACATGCACAGGTCGGCGCGGGCGCGGAGGGCGGCGTCGCCGCTGCCGACGACGTAGAGCAGCGGCCCGCCGAGCTGCCGCGCCAGCGCGGCGACCAGCGGCGGGCGGGCCGCGCCGATCAGTGGGGCGACGCGCAGCCGCGCCCCGGCGGGCGCCCGCAGCGCCTCCGCGATCGCGCGGGTGGCCGGGTCGGCGGCGATCTGGTCGAGAATCTGGGAGAGTTCGGTAGCCAATAGCGCGCTTTCAGGCAATCCAAACAGGGCCTGGTCGCACCTGACCGGCCCCAGCGTGTGTTGGTTGTATTATAGCAGAGGGAGGTGCGCTGAGGCGGGAACAGGAGGCGAACTGCCGTGTTCGCTCGCGGGATCGGGAACATAGACAAGGAGAGCGGGACTCAGGAGGACAGAGAGCCTCATCTCAGCCATCGGTCGATGGTTCACTTCACCGCTTTTGGTAATGCGTTGGTCATAGCGCTGGGCTACACTCCAAGTATTGCGTCCTTCTACCACATTTTAAGGAGTTGCCAATAGGTTCGACACCACGGTGTGGCTACAACCTTCCGAGGCGGCGACGCTGCAGGTTCATGTGACCAGCGGCGCGGAGCAGGCCAGTGCGGCGGTCGGCATCCCGCTGGCGCGGATCGCGCCGCTGGTCTTCCTGCTGGGGCTAGCGCGACCAACCCGCCCTCCTTCGATGTAGACCCGAATACCGTCTGCTTCTGGGCCAACAAGGGCGCGAAGTACGGTCATCTGTTCGAGGCGCCGGAGCGGCTTGGCTCCGAGAAGGATCACACCTAATGTCAAGCAAGCCCCGCCCCAGCGACGTATGGCGTGCAGGTCGGCCTTGGTAAGCCGTCGGTCTGCTACACGCGCGATGGGCGGTTCTAGGCTGGGCCGGATGGCATCCACCGCGCCAGCGACCACGCGCTGGTTGACAAACTGCCGCTGCCGCTGTTCCGCTCGCCCGGTCAACTCCGGCACGTCGGCTGGACGCCCGATAACCGCGCCGTGGTCTACACGGCAGGGGTTGATCACTTGATCAAGAAGTTGACATGCCGATGTTCAGCTACACATGCTTCCCGGTCGCGCAGCCGCTGCTGCTACGCCGCCTGCCGGAGGAGGTGCGGTAAGCGGCGGCCGCGCCGGCGCCTGGCTGCTCGACGCCCAAAACACTGGATGACGTCGGCGGCGGGACGCTATCCTAGCACATCGGACAACGCGCCCGCCGCGTGCCACAGGCCGCGTGCCTGTGGCACGCGGCGAGCGAAAGGAGCATCCCTTGACCTCCGTGCGGAGTGCGGGGCTCCTCCTTGGGTGAGCGCTGCTGGTCGCCGCTTGGGTAATGGCCCGCCCCGCGGAGCCCCTGGCTGTCTGAAACCTTCGGAGCCTTGCCTGGGGGCGCCCCATCGCTGTCTCCTCGAATGGCGCCGTCTATGCCTGCGATGTTCCCGACCGTCGCTCGTGCCCTGTCAACTAAATCAGGCTTCCCGAAAGCGTGATCAGCTGCGCTGGCACCCCAGGTCCAGCGCATCGCCCTCAGCCCGGACGGCGCCTGGCTCGCGCTGGTCGATGACCAGGCGGTGCGGCTGGCGCGAACCAGCGATACCCACGTGGTTTACACGGTCGAACTTCTGTCTCCGGAATTGCAACACATTACCGGCCTTACGTTCGGCTCCGATGGGCGCGCGCTCGCCACGCCCATCGCCTGCGGCGCAGGGGAGGCGCTACGGCGCCAGCCAGGCGAGCCCGGCCCCCAAGAACACGCCAAGCAGACCGAGGCCGATGCTTCCGAGCACGTACAGTGCCGCCTCGACGAGGCTGCCGCTCATCAGGAGCGCGTAGGTCTCGTAGCTGAAGCTGGAGAAGGTGGTGAAGCCGCCGAGCAGCCCGGTGACCAGCAGCAGCCGCACCGGTTCGCTCAGCGTGATGCGGCTGGTGGCCAGCACGAGGAGCAGCCCGATCAAGAAACTGCCGATCACATTGATCAGCAGCGTGCCGTACGGGAAGGTCGTCCCCCAGCGCTGCGCGGCCCAGAGCGACAGGCCGTAGCGCAGGTTCGCGCCGACCGCGGCGCCCAACGCGATAACCAGGATCTGCGTCATGGCGCTCCTCCACAGCAACGCCGCCGGCAGCAGGCCGGCACGCCGCCTCTCGCCCGCTGCGGCGCGCCCAGTGCGCGCCGCCCGCTCCAGTGAAACCTGCTCATCCATGACCCCTCACGGGTGTGCCGCGCGCGGCCGAAGACGGTATGGCACAGTGTCGTTCGCGGGCTGCGCGTATCGAAGATGACGGCGTGTAGCCGGCCGCCAGCTTGGCCGGGGTTGACGCACAGCGTCGGCCCGATCCATTCCGCAAAGCTCCCGCTGACTGACGGCGCTTCGTGAATGTGCCCGTGCAGCGTGAGAGGCGGCTGATACTGCTCGATAAACGCGCGCACCGCCCGGCTCCCGACCGGCCGTCCATCGCACCGCCGGTCTAGCGCCGTCCCGTAGGGTGGGCAGTGGATGACGTACATCGTGCGTGACGGGTCGCTCTGCGCTGCCAGGCGGTTCAATTCGTCCCACAGTGTCGGCAGCCCCTGCAAGCTTGCCAGTGAAACCGGACGCAGGAATCCGCGGCGATTGCTGAGTCCGCCGATCGCTGGAAAGGGCGGCTCGTCGCCGATACCTTCGAGGCGATCCCAGTCTTTCGGTACGAATGGCGTGACCGGCACCAGGCTCATTCCGGCCAGCCACCAACCGGCGCCCAGCCGCCAGGCCAGCCGGTGCAGCGGGCGCATCAGACCTTCGACCGCCAGATCATCGAACAGGTCGATCGTCGATGCCCAATCTTCGTTGCCCGGCATGGCATAGACCGCCGGCGCGCGGGGCAGCGCCCGCACCTGCCGAAGCCAGGGGGTGAGCGCGTGCCGCAGAAACTGTCGCTGGAGCACCAGCCCCCGGCCGGGCTCGTGATCGCTCGGGAGCAGGTCGCCGCCGAGGACGACCGCCCTCGCCCGTTCATCCCGAGCCAGGCGGAGCAGCTCCACGTAGTGCGACTGATCGCCGTGGAGATCGGATGCATAAACGATACGCATCTGTCAGACATTCTATCGCAGAGTGATCCGGTCGCCTGCGGCTTAGGAGGTGTGGCGAGTCTATGGCCCGCCACGAATCTGGTTTGCGTGTTCCAGGAATGGTCTTGGAGGAGGCAGCCCTCCAAAACCTCCCCGCCGCGTAGTGTGTGTTGTATCGCTGCGCTTGCATTGCACAGGAGCGGGGAGGGCTCGAGTCCCTCCCTCGCCATTCCGCGCGCCCGCAACCAGTACGCTCAATCCGCCGACGCGGGCCGTTCCCGCGTTGGCATCCGCTCCGCTGGCGCCACCTGCGCCGCGGCGCGCATTCCGCGCGCGTAGTCGTCGCGGGGTGCCCAGTCCAGGCCGAAGGTGCTGTGGCCGGCGTAGACGCCGCGCCCGTAGCTGCCGGGAGTTTTCCAGTCCAGGCCGAAGGTGCTGTGGCCGGCGTAGACGCCGCGCCCGTAGCTGCCGGGTGTTACGTTTTGTTGAGTGGTCATGGGGCTCCTCCATCACCAGGTTCAGTGGGTCGATGGCTGCGGCAGCACAACAAACGCCTGCCGCTGCCCGTGGGGCAACGGCAGGCGTCGCGCGCGGCGTGCTCCTACCGGCCCCAATCGGGCGATCAGGTAGAAGCTATCAGCCGCCAGAGGCGGCGGTACGCGAGCTTCATCGCGCCAGCGACGTGCTGGAGGAGTGTCAGCGATTCTGCCCGGTGAGTACTCCTTTCCTGTCTTCAGTGTTCAGAAGCGCCCGCAGCGCCCGGATTCGCGCCAGCACCTGCGCGATGTCGGCCTCTAGCCGCGCCGCGCTGCCGGGATCGACCTGGCCGTAGGCCCGCAGCTTCGCCGGGCGGATATCCTCCAGCTCGGCCCAACTGGTCGCCAGCAGGGCATCGATCGTCCGCGCCGCCGAGCGCGGCTCCGTGGCGAGGCCGTAGGCCACGGCGAGCCGTGCGATTTCGCCGCGCAGCCCGGCAAGCCCGGCGGCCAGCGCGTGGGCGGCGCACGCCGGCACATCCGCCGCGACCTGCTGCAGCGCCTGCCCGCCCTGCGTGTGGCGCAGCAGGGCATCGATTTGATCGCAGCGCTCCTCCAGCAGCCGCAGCGTCGCTGCGAGCGCGTTGCGTTGGGCAGCGTTGAGGGCCATAGGTTGCCTGTCAACAAAAAACCTCTACGGCCGACCCGTGTGGGTCGTTCTCCGTAGAGGCCATCAGCCGGGATACCGGCATTACGCGAGCCTCATCGCGCAAGTGCTGCTGACAGTATAGCGTGTCACGTGTGGCGTGTCAAGCGCGAGCAAATTCCCGCATGGCCACGCATGTCCGTGGGAGCGTTGTTGCAGGCTGTCCAAAGAGTGCTGATGGGGGAGTTGGGGCTTTCGGGAAACATCCGGCGCCGCTGCCGCCCGCGCGGCAGCGCAATAAGCATGCCTGGAGGGCGTAACCCTCCAGGCCTCCCCGGTTCAGACAGCTTCTTCGGACGAACCCTGCACCCTGACCCCTGGCCCTGCGCGTCACGCGCCCGGCGGACTCATTCCTCCGCGGCGCTACGTTCGGGCGCGCGGAGGCGCCGCCGGTAGGCGCGCGGTGTCATCCCGGTGCGCGCCTTGAACAGCCGCGCGAAGTAGCTGGGATCGTACCCCAGGGCGGCGCTGATCGCCGGAATGGGCATGGTGGTGTGGGCCAGGTATTCCTTGGCGCGCTCGGTGCGCAGGGCCGCCAGGTACTCGCCGGGCGTCTGGCCGACATGCGCGCTGAAGAGCGCAGAAAAATATGACGGGCTGAGCCACACGGCGTGTGCCACGTCGGGCACATCGATGGCGGATTCGAGGTTCGCCTCCATGAAGGCGATCGCGCGCTGGATGATCGGTGCCTGCTGCCGGGCGCGGCTGGCCGAGAGATCCTGCGCGTGATTGAGGCGGTGCGCCAGGCCGACGATGGTGTTGGCGATCTGGCCGATCAGTGCGCCGGCCGCTTCGAGCTGCTCGCGCGTCATTTTGGGCGAGCGGGCGAGCGCAGCGCGGTAGCGCGCCCACGGAATGCCAAGCTGGCGGGCGTACTCACGCTGTGCCGCGAGATCGAACCTATCGCGCAGGATCACCGGGTGGGTCTTCATCGTCCCCAGCACCTCGCCTTCGACCACCACCGGGGCGATCGCGCTGGCGAAGGTGTCGTGGAAGCTGGCGCGCACGTAGGGCGCGAGCACCGGCTCCGGCGGCTCCGCCAGCGCGTTGAGATGGTTCCAGGCGGCCCATCCCAGCGCCTCGCCCACCAGGAACCACAGGTCCGGCTGGCCTTCGTAGTTGTGGCGCAGGCGCTGCCAGCGCTGCAGCGCGTGGTCGTCGTCCAGGTAAAACTCCATAAACGGAACGCCGATCACAAGGCCGGAGACCTTCTCCAGATTTTCTGCCAGATCGCAGACCAGGTGGGGCGGGATCAAGCGGAAGATACGCGGGATGGGGGTGGGCGCGGGCTGCGGCGTCCAGCGGGCCAGGTCGCGCCAATACACCGCCACTGCGCCAGCGAGGTGAACTGCGCCAGCCCGCCGGGCGCGCCGATCAGCCGGACGGCGCGCGCCGTGGTAGTCGCGAAGGTGAGCGTGTAGTGTTCGTAGGGGCGACGCTGGTAGCGGCTGTCACGAAAGTTGTACGGCGGCGTGATCCGAAGCCGCTCGACCGGCTGCCAGGCGCCGCCAGCGGCCAACTGGACCTCGACCCCCAGGCTCGTCCACCAGCCGCCATCGCGGTAGGGAAAGCCCATGGTTAATTCGAGGCAGTTGAACGTGGTGGGCGCCATGAAGTGAAGGGCGTACCACTCCGGCCCCCTGGCCTGGTTCTGGCCGTCGTAGGTGTCGAAGGTAGCGCTTTGATCGAGGTCCGCGAGCGCACAGGTGTCGCTCGTCCACACCCGGCCGCGCAGCAGCACGTTCGGGTCGCGTGCGCCATGGCCGGTGACGTGCGGCGTCGAAACGCTGACAGCCGCGCGATCCGGGATCGCAAGATTTTCGTCGCCTGGTATCGGCTGCATCGCGCCGCTCCATCGAGCGGCGGGACCTACGCCCGCCGCCGCGTCTCCCAGCCCTCCTCGAACAGGCGCAGGAAGTTGTCCTCGCCGTAGGGGTGCGCCGCGGCGACGGCCTCGTTCAGCTCCACGCCGATACCCGGTCGGTCAGGCACGTCGAGATACCCATCCACAACACGCGGCACGCCCTCGAAGAGGTCGCGCGTCCAGGGGGCCAGGAAGTCGTCGAAGCACTCCTGGATGAGAAAGTTCGGCAGGCTGGCGTGGATATGGGCGTTGATCGCCGTGTTGAGCGGGCTCTGCGCCTGGTGCAGTGCCACGAGCGCCTCGGCTGCTTCAGCGATGGCGGCCGCCTTGCGCGCCCCCGAGATCCCGCCGATTGCCAGAGTCTCCGGCTGCACAATATCCACGGCGCGGTGCGCCACCAGCTCGGCGACCTCCGAGAGCCGGCGGCAGCGCTCGCCGGCCGCCACCGGCACCGGGATCGCCCGCGCGACCGCCACCGTCGCGGCGATGTCGGTGGACATCACCGGCGTTTCGAACCACATCGGGCGGAACTCTTCCAGCTGCCTGCCGATCCGGATAGCGGTCGAGACGCTGAACCGGTCGTGCCCCTCGATCAGCAGGTCGACATCGTCGCCGACCGCCTGGCGCACGGCGCGCACGATCGCCAGCGAGCGGCGTTCCTCGGCGGCCTGGAAGAAGCGGTAGGCCGCGCCGAATGGGTCGAACTTCAGCGCGGTGTAGCCCAGCTCGCATACCCTTGCCGCTGCCTCGGCGAAGAAGCCGGGGTCGCGCGGCCCCTGGTACTAGCCATTGGCATAGACTCGCAGCTGCGGCCGCTGCATACCGCCCAACAGCTGCCAGACGGGCGCGCCGAGCCACTTGCCCAGGATGTCCCAGCATGCGATCTCGATCGCGTTCATCGCGACGCTGACCTGCAGAAACATCCCTTTGTACATCTTCTGCCAGAGGCGTTCGGGATGCAGCGGGTCTTCGCCAATCACAAAGCGTGCCAGTTCGTGGACGCCGGCCTCGTCGGGCCGGGTGCTCAGCCCCGCAGTCGCTTCGCCAAGGCCGATCAGACCCTCATCGGTGGCGACCTTGACAAACGTCCAGTTCTTCCAGGGGTTGCCGACCACGATCGTTGTCAGGCCAGTGATGCGCATGGCATTATCCTTCGCACCGGCGCGTTCTTCCTGCATAGGTTGGACGAGACGGGGGACAACGGCCGGACGACCGGCTCACATCCCCCGTCAAACGTGGAACAACCCCGCAGCGTCCGCCAGGATGGCGTCCAGTTCGGCGCGGTCGTCCGCGTCGAGCGCGGCGCCGGGCGCGCGGCTGGCGCGGGTTGCGAAGATGCCCCGGCGATAGAGCACTTCCTTGTAGGCGGCGACGCCATGCAGGCGCTCGAAGCTGAGCAGGGACAGCAGGCGGGTGTGCAGCGCGCGCGCCCCGGCCTCGTCGCCGGCCTCCAGCCGGCCCCAGATCGCGACCAGGGCGTCGGTGGCTTGGGCCGCCGGCATGGTGCCGCACGCGCCGCGGCGGTACTCGTCCGGCAAATACATGCCGCCCTGGCCGCCGAACACCCCGTGGCAGGCGTCGCCAGCGGCGGCGATCACCGCGCCGATCTGGCGCGGCTCGGGCGGCGTCTCCTCCTTGATGTACTGGACGCCGGGGAGCTCGCGGCACATGCGCGCCAGCAGGGCGGCGCTCATCGGCGTGCCGATCGGGCCGATGTAGTTCTGAACGCAGATCGGAATATCCACCGCCTCGGCCAGCGCGCGGTAATAGTCGTAGTAGCCCTCGGCGTTGGGATGCAAGACGTGCGGCGGCATGGCCATGATGCCGTCCGCGCCGGCCTGTTGTGCGAAGCGGCTGAGCGCGGCGGCCGGGAGCGCGTGGCCGGAGGTTGTCGCCGCGATCACCGGCACGCGCCCGCCGGCCTCGGCGACGACGATCTCGATCCAACGGTGGCGCTCGTCGTCCGACAGCGTCGTGAACTCGCTGGCGTTGGCCGGGCCGACCAGGCCGTGCACACCGGCCTCGAGGCAGAAGCGCACCTCGCGGCGCAGGCTGGCCTCGTCCAGCTGATAGCTGGCGGTGAAGGGGGTGGCGAGAATGGCGAAGATGCCGCGCCAGGGCTGGTTCATGTGCCGCTCCAGACGCCAGGCGTTGCGCACCCGCCGCCCGTCGCTGGCCCTGCGCCTTGCCCCGCGTGCGGGGGGCGAACGAGCATCAACTCCCCGGTAGCGGAGATGGGCGGTAGGGAGGGCATGGCTTCAGGATGCGCGTGAGGGACATTATACCACTCGGTGGGAAAAGGGGCATGTGGCTGGATGTCGCCTCCCTACCTTCCCGCTTCGGGCGCCCTCCGACAAACTGGCTGAAAACAGGTTGGCCTGGAGGGCTACGCCCTCTGTATTCGGTCGACGGCTGCGTCGCCGACCGCACAGCGGTATCTGAGGCCGGCAGCCCTCACCCCTCGCCAGAAACGTTTCAGACCGCCGCTGCGAACGCAGTGGCGCGCCAGGCGGGGCGCCAGCGGGAGCGCCGCCGGGTGCGCCGCCTACCACTCCACCAGCGCCAGGTCCGTCTCCGCGGGGAGCACCCAGCTCCCGGGACCGAGCAGCACCGCGGCCCCTGCCGGTCTCACCTGGATGGTCGCGCCCCGCATCGACTCGGGCAGCCGCAGCACAAACCCGCCCGGCGGCGCGGCCCCGCCTGCCAGGTGCAGCTCGGCGCACTGCGACGCAGCGCAGCGCCTGCGATAGCGCCAGCGGCAGGCCAGGCTGCCGTACCACGTCGGCAGGCCGCTGAACGCCCACGGCTCGGGCGCGGCAAACCAGGCCGGGTCGATCCCGCTGAACAGTACGAGCCGGTCGTCGTACTCGTAGACCAGGCTGTCGCGCATGAGCCGCCACAGCTCGGCGATGCCCCAGCCATCCGGCATCGCGATCGCCGACAGGGGTGCCCAGTCCGGGTGCTTCAGGGCGCAGCTCCAGGTGGTGCGTAGCGCCGGCCACCCGCCGACGCCGCTCGGGCCGCCCTCGTCCAAGACATACCACCCTTGCATCTGCTCTTCGTCCAGGTGCGAGGCGATCGTCGCGTAACCGGCAGCGCGGCTGCCGGCGAACAACCCCTGGTGCGCCGTCGCCAGGGGAAAATAGCGCCAGGTGGTCGAATCCATGCGCCCGATCCCCCCGAACCGCTGCACCACGCGCGGGTCGTCGAACCGGTACAGGCGGCACGGCCAGAGCACGGCGTAGCTGCCGTACTCCCGCCCGAGGTCGCCAGCGAACGCCCGGTCGTAGCGCTCGAACAGCTCGTCGGCCAGCGCGCGCCAGGCGGCGGCGTCCTCCGGTGCGCCGGCCACCTCGGCCAGCGCGGCGGCGTGCCGCAGCCCGGCGATGTCGAACGCCTCGGTGTACTCCGGGTGCGTGCCGTCGCAGGCGCCGGGCCGGATGCGTTTGCGGCGCTCCGGCGGCAGGTGCTCGCCGAAGGCGAAGGTGTCGTCGTAGACATAATGCGGCTCGGGCGTGGTGCGCAGGTAGCGGATGAGGGCGCACAGTTGCCGCACCGCCGGGTAGACCTCGCGCACAAAGGCGGTGTCGCGGGTGAAACGCCAGTGGTCGGCCAGCGTCCAGAGAATCTGCCCGGGGTTGTCCGCCTCCGGCTCCACCCGCCCGGAGAAGGGGAAGCGCAGGTACCAGTGCAAGAACGTCTCGGCCTGCCGGTGGTCGCCGATCGTCTCCAACAGGTTGGTCATGTACGAGAGGTCGCGGTTGAAGACGTTCAGGTTGACCGGCGCGAGGTCGGGGGCGTCGTCGTTGAGCATCATGCCGAAGTGGCCGGCGGCGGCGCGCACGAACTGGCCCCAGCGCGGATCGGGCAGGTCCAGGCGTGCCGTGCCGACGCGCGCCTCCCAGTAGTGGAAGGCGTCGGCGACCAGCGCGTCCGCCGACAGCGACCGGTACCACGCCAGGCCCGGGTCGGGCTGAAGCGCGCCTTCGGTTTGCGGCCGGGCCAGATCGAGTTGGAACCAGGCGGTGATGCCGTCCCAGCGATGGCCTGGGGCGCGCCGGCCGGGGAGCACCGGGAAGATGAACTCGAACTGCGCGGCCTCCCCGGCCGGCAGGGTCAGGTCGTAGGCCAGAGCGCCGGAGCAGTCGCCGGTGGGCGACGTGGCCGCCGGCGCTGGCGGCACGGCGCCGGCGCGCGCGTACTCGCCGACGCGGTCGCTCGCGCTCACGCCGGCCGCGTCGGCGGGGCGCGGGCCAACGATCGCCGGGTGCCCGTCGGCAAGTAGTGCCAGGCGCGAGTCATCGACGGCGAGCGCCCGCACGTCGTAGCCGGCCGGGCCGAGCGGGCGCAGTGCTACGAACAGGCGCAGCCGGCGCGGCGCGCTGTCGTGGCTGGTGAGGCGCAGCCGCAGCGCGGTGACGGTCGCCTCGCCTGCCGGCGACGGCTGCGCCAGGCTGCAATACTGGCCGCGCACCGCCACGCCGAACGCCTGCCACTCGACCCATGGGATGAGGTAGCCCTCCGGGCTCAGCCCGCGCCGCGACGGCACACCGGCCATCGTCGGTGCCGCCAGCGCCTGCTGGTCGCGGTCGTACAGCCACAGATAGATGCCGTAGCTGCCGACCCCCGGCGAAAAGCACCCTTCGGCCTCCAGACAGGTCTTGAGCGAGTCCGGCGCGTTGACCATGCCGATGAACATGTGAATCTCGCCCCGGGGATCGAGCTCGGACGCGCGCGCCGGCTGGTAGGTAATGTCGGTCATGGGTGCGCACCTTCGGTGGCAGATGCATCGAGCTGCTCGCGCAGGCGGGCGCGCAACGCGATCGTGCGCTCGGCCAGGCCAGAGATCGTGCCCTCACCGAAGCCGGCGACCACCGTTTTGACGGTGTCGTGAAGCGGCGCGATCCAGCGCTGGTCGAGGCGGTCGTAGCCGATCGCCGCGCCAACGATGCTGCCGACGGTCCCGCCGTTGCAGTCCACGTCCATCCCGGCCATCACGGCGGTGGTGATGCTGCGTGTGTAGTCCAGCCGGCCGTGGAGCAGCGCCAGCACGACCATGGCCAGGTTGTTGATCTGGTCGGCGAAGTGCAGATGCCCGTAGCGCGCCTGGATTCGGTCGCATGTCGCGATCCAGTCATCGGTTTCGCCATACCACGCCACCACCTGGCGCACCGCCTCGGCCAGGCGCGAGCGCTGCGGGATGGCGGCGAGCCCGCCGGCGATGATCGCCTCGACGGTCGGGCGGCGGGTGAGCGCGGCGCTGAGGCAGCCGGACACGAACATCCCGCCGTAGATGCCGTTTTTCACCAAGCTCAACGACGCCTGGCGGTGGATGTAGCGCGCCCCGGCGCGCGGCGCACCGGGCGTCAGATACCCCCACAGGTCGGCCTTGAGCTGGCCGTTGATCCATTCGCGCCAGGGGTTCAGGGTCGTTGGGATATCCGCGATCGGCACATTGTTGTACTCCCAGTAGCCCCGCATGCGGCTGACCAGATGGTAGTAGGCCTGATGATCGGCGCCCCACAGCCAGCGGATCGGCACATTGTCGAGCAGGTTAATGCCAACATCCAGCGGCGTGAAGTCGAGGCCCTTGTGCTCGACCAGCAGCAGTGACATCACGGTGTAGTGAATATCGTCGTCGGGCTGTGTGTAACACACATTGCCGCGCGTTGAGGGGACGCAATCGGTGCGCAGCGTGATATCGAGTGCTTCGGAGCGGGCCGGCACCCAGTCATCGAGCGGGTAGGCGTCCACGCTCTCCAGGTAGCGCCGGATCATCTGGCGGTCCCAGCCCATCTCAAGCGGCTTGCCCAGTACTACGCCGGCGCAGCGCCCGAACCACGCCCCCTTGATCCGCCCAGGGTACTCGTCCGCGCTGAGCGGCTCCAGCGCCGGCGGCGGCGCGGCCTCGGCGATGATCTCGGCGTAGCCGTCTGGCTCGACGTAGGAGTAGTCCGGCCGTCGCCCCCGCTCACGGACCTGCAGCAGGTTGTAGTAGGCGCGCTCCCAGTCCGCCTCCGCGATCGCCTGTTCGTCGAGCGTGCCGCGCACCTCGACCGGGAAGGGCAGGTAGTCGGCGGACAGGTCGGGGGTCGGGCTGTCGCCGACCGGGTATCCCTCTTCATAGAGCTGGCGGTATTCGTCTTTGTACAATGTGCGCCAGTTGGCATAGCCGGGCATAGGTGCCGCTCCTGTTCCATCATTTCAGCAAGCCTGCCTGAAAGCAGGCGGACGTGCGCGCCTCGCGGCGGCATGGTAGCACGGGCCGCCGGGCCGCCGGCCATACCCATCGGCCGGGTGCCGCGCGGGCCGCGTGGCGAGGCCTCGACACCTCGCCACGCGGCCCCTGCGCATTGCCCGGATTGCCGGGGGCGATGACCGGCTACGGCCTCCCTCATGGTGCTTATGGGTAAATCTTGCTCAGCACGGCGCTCATCTCGATCGGTTCTTCAGCAGCTGAAGATCTTTGCGCCAGGTGAGCGCATCGTGGCGGGTGCCCACGGGTGACGCGGTGGGGGTGGCCTGCTGTGACTGCGCAACATGATCAGCGCGCATTTCCATATCTGCCTCGCTGGAGATATGCCGTCATCAGGCTGATGGCGTCTGGGTTGGGATGCACACATACCATAGCCTAGCAGTGGGCGGATGTGTCGTGATTTTCGTGGATGAAAATCGAGATTTTCTACGAAAGCGGGAGGGAAAGTCGAAAGCGGGCCGCGGGCGTGGCACCGCTTGCGCCGCCGGCTCTTCTGTGCTACCATGCGTTCTATAGCCTGCTGCACAGCCATCTAAAGTGAGAGCCCGGCCTGGGTGATGCAACCTTGGATGACGTGCGGCTTATGCCGGAGGCGAGCCGTCGCCAAGCGCAACTCGTAGCGTAGCTGAGTCCGGTTCCGACACACGACGT
>JBHOQX010000073.1:0-1981 GCA_042408595.1 Roseiflexaceae bacterium
TCCGCGGCGCGGCGGGCGTCGATCTCGGCGGCGAGGGCGGCCAGGGTCGGGCGGGCGAACAGCGCGCGCAGCGGCACCCCCACCCCCCACTCCGCCGCCACCCGTGCCAGCAACTGCGTCGCCAGCAGCGAGTGCCCCCCCAGCGCGAAGAAGCTCGTCTCCACCCCCACCGCCGCCGCCTCCACCCCCAGCAGCCCGCTCGCCAGCGCCACCAGCCGGGCCTCGGTCGCCGTCCGTGGCCCGACCGCCGTGTCCGCCGCCCCCCCCAGCGCCGCCCCGTCCGGGGCGGGCAGCGCGGCCTGGTCGATCTTCCCGGCCGGCGTCCGCGGCCAGCCCGCCAGCCAGACCAGCGCCGCCGGCAGCATATAGGCCGGCAGCCGCGCCGCCAGCGCGGCCCGCAGCGCCGCATCCGCCGGCCGGGCCACCCCCGGCGCCGCCAGCAGGTAGGCCACCAGCCGCCCGTCCCGCACCTGCACCAGCGCGTCGGCCACCCCCGCCTGGGCCCGCAGCGCCGCCTCGACCTCGCCCGGCTCGATCCGGTAGCCGCGCAGCTTGAGCTGGCGGTCGAGCCGCCCCAGGAACGCCAGCGTCCCGTCGGCCCGCCAGCAGCAGCGGTCGCCGCTGCGGTACCAGCGCCCGCCCGCCCCGCCCGGGTCGGCCCCGGCGCTGGCCGGCCAGGCGACGAAGTGCGCGGCGGTCAGCGCCGGGCGGGCGAGGTAGCCCAGCCCGACCCCGCTCCCGCCGATCCACAGCTCGCCGGCCACCCCGATCGGCGCCAGCTGGCCGTGCGCATCGAGCACCGCGCAGCGCACGTGCGGCAGCGGGCGGCCAATCGGCGGGTCGCCGGGGGCGTCGGGGGCGCAGACGTGGGCGGTGGCGCAGATGGTGGTCTCGCTCGGGCCGTAGGCGTTGACCAGGGTGTGGCCGACGCTCCAGCGGGCGACGATGGCGCGCGGGCAGGGCTCGCCGGCCGCCACCACGGTGCGCAGCGCCGGCAGGCCCGTGGGGGCGAGCTGGGCCAGCAGCGCCGGGGGGAGGGTGGCGAGGGTCACGCCGCGGGCCGCCAGCAGGGCGTGCAGGGCGGGGGGGTCGGCCAGGGTGGTCGGGTCGGCCAGCACCAGCGCGGCGCCGCTGGCCAGCGCCATCGTCAGCTCCCAGAGGGCGGCGTCGAAGCCGAGGGCGGCGAACTGCAGCACGCGGTCGGCAGGGGTGAGGGCGAAGAAGGCGCGCTGCCAGGCGGCCAGGTCGCGCAGGCCGCGATGGGGGAGGAGGACCCCCTTGGGCTGGCCGGTCGAGCCGGAGGTGTAGACCAGGTAGGCCGGGGCGTCGAGGGCCGGGGCGGGGAGCGGCGCGGCGGGGGCAGGGGCCGGGGCGGGGAGGGCGCCGTCGGGGGCCAGGGTGAGACACGCCCAGGGGCCGGCGCCGAGGGCGGCCTGCGCCTGGGCTGCCGGGCTGGTCGGGGTGGCAGCGGCGGTGAGCAGCGCGGTCGGCTGGGCGTCGGCCAGGATGCCGGCCAGGCGGGCGGGGGGGTAGGCCGGGTCGAGCAGCAGGAGGGGGGCGCCGGCCTGGAGGACGGCGAGGGCGGCGACGACCAGGGCGGGGGTGCGGTCGGCCAGGACGGCGACCGGAGCGGCGGGGGTGGCGCCGTGGGCGCGGAGGGCGTGGGCCATGGCGGCGGCGCGGGCGTGGAGGGCGGCGTAGCTGAGGGGGGTGCCGTCGGCGGCGAGGACCGCCGGGGCGTCCGGGGTGGTCGCGACCCAGTGGGCGACGAAGGTGAGGAGGGTAGCGTCGGGCGGGGGCGGGATGGGGAGGGGGGCGCCCTGGGCCCAGGCGAGGAGCTGGGCGCGTTCGGCGGGGGGGAGGAGCGGCAGGCGGCTGAGCGGCGTCGCTGGCGCGGCGGCGGCGCTGGCCAGCAGCGTGGTGTAGTGCGCCACCAGCCGCGCGATGCGCCCCGCGTCGAACAGGTCCGTGTTGTATTCGA
>JBHOQX010000074.1:0-49786 GCA_042408595.1 Roseiflexaceae bacterium
TAAGCACGTGTCGCGCCATTCTGGTGCGCTACGACAAGAAAGCATCGAACTACCTCGGGCTGCTCAAGCTCGCGGGTGCCTTGATTTGGTATCGCCGCTCCGTTCGTCTGGCGGCAACAGAGTTTTGAGATAGTTTCTTAGTACAGCCGGATCTTGTGCCCGGCCTTGCGCAGGATCTCGCTGGCGATCACATAGCGCTGGATCTCGTTCGTTCCCTCGAAGATGCGCGTCACGCGCGCGTCGCGATACATCCGCTCCAGCGGCACTTCGCGCGAGAAACCCATCCCGCCATAGATCTGGATCGCCTCATCGATGATCTGCGAGGCGGCGTCGGTGCAGAACAGCTTGACGATGCTCGACTCCAGGTGCGCCGACTCGCCGCGGTCCACCCGCCGTGCCGTGTCGTAGACCATCAGCTCCATGGCGTAGATGTGCGTTATCATCTCGGCCAGCTTGAACTGGATCGCCTGAAAATCGGCGATCGGCCGGCCGAACTGCTGCCGCTCGATCGAATAGCGCAGCGCCAACTCATAGGCTTCCTTCGCCGAGCCGAGGGATGAAGCCCCCAGGCCGGCCCGCCCGATGTCGAGCGTCTGCTTGGCGATGGCGAACCCCTGCCCGACCTCGCCGAGCACGTTCTCCGCCGGCACGCGGCAGTCCTCGAAATAGAGCGAGGCGGTGTGTGAGGCGCGCAGCCCCATCTTCGGCTCGACCTTGCCGACCTTGAAGCCGGGGAAAGTACGCTCGACGATGAAAGCCGTCACGCCGCGCCCGGCCTGCTCGCGCTCGGTGCTGGCGAAGACCACCAGCACATCGGCGAACGAGCCGTTGGTGATCCACATTTTGCTGCCATTCAGCACCCACGCGTCGCCCTGTCTCACCGCCGAGGTGCGGATGTGGGCTGCGTCCGAGCCGGCGTTCGGCTCGGTGAGCGCCCAGGCCCCCAGTTTCTCCGCCGCGATCAGCGGGCGCAGGTAGCGGTCCTTCTGATCGGCGTTGCCGGCCAGGAAGATCGACATAGCGCAGAGCTGGACATGCGCGCCAATGATCGTCGCCGTCGAGGCGCATTTGCGGTTCAGCTCTTCCATGAATATGCAGTAGCCGGTCAGCCCGGCGTCGATCCCGCCGTATTCCTCCGGGAACGGAATGCCGAGAAAGCCGAGCTCGCCGGCCTTGCGGACCGTCTCGAACGGCACGCGCTCTTCCTCGTCGATCTGGCGGGCGATCGGCGCGACTTCCTTGGTGACGAACTCGCGAATCGCCGCGCGCAGCATCTTCATATCGTCAGAAAACTCGTACTCCATCGTCGGTTTCCTTTCTGGCGCGCCAGTGGCGCCGGCTGATCGCGGGGTACGGCGATTATACCAGCGGGGCTTATCGACGACAAGACGACCGGAGCCATGCGGCCGTGTTCAGCGAGCGGGCGGGGCGGGCCGTTGCCCAGCCGGTGGAAGGAGATATCGGGGAGGCGTCGCCGCCGCGAACTTGCTCCGGTGGGACATGGTACAATGCCCCTCATACTTTTGCGCGCCGGGCGCGCCACGCGACAGTACGGAGGCCGAGGTGACCGTGACACAGACCGTCCCGCGCCGGAGCGAGCTTCCGGCGGAGTATACCTGGGATCTCACCCTGATCTACCCTGATGAGCACGCCTGGGAGGCGGATGTCGCCCGACTGGAGAGCATGTTGCCGGCCGTCGCCGCGCTGCAGGGGCAGGTCGGCGCGAGCGCGGCGAACCTGCTGCGCGCCCTGCAGCTACAGGATGAGATCGGCGTGCTGGTGTCGCAGCTCTATGTCTACGCCAGCCACCGCAAGGACTCGGACAGCACCGACCCGGTCGGGCAGGCGCTCGAAGAGCGTGCCGGCTCGCTCTACGCCCGCGTCAGCGCGGCGCTGGCCTTTATCGAACCGGAGATTCTGGCGATCCCCGAGGCGACCCTGGCCGAGTGGCAGCGCAACGAGCCGGGGCTGGCGGTCTACGAGTATGCGTTGCAGGAGCTGAACCGCCGCCGTGCCCACATCCGCTCCGCCGAGGTCGAGGAGGTGCTGGCCCAGCTCAGCGATGTGACCCGCGCCCCGGGCGATACCTTCGACATTCTGACGAACGCCGACCTGGCCTTTCCGACGATCGCAGATGAGAGCGGGCAGCCGGTGCAGCTCTCGCACGCCCGCTATGGCCGCTACATGGAGAGCAAGGATCGGCGGGTGCGGCGCGATGCCTTCAAAGGGCTGTACAGCGCGTTCAAGGGCGTCCGCAACACCCTGGCGACCACCCTCTCCGCGGCGGTGCGGAGCCATGTGATCGACGCGCGCATCCGCAACTATCCGTCGGCGCTGGTGGCCGCGCTGGAGCCGCGCGACATCCCAATCGACGTGTATCACAACCTGGTGCAGACGATCAACGCCAACCTGCCGCGCCTGCACCGCTACATGGGCATTCGCCGTCGGCTGATGGGGCTGGACGAGCTGCGCGTCTACGATCTGTACGCCTCGCTCGTGCCGGAGATCGACGTGACGGTGCCGTACGCCGAGGCGACGGCCACGGTCTCGCGGGCGTTCGCCCCGCTTGGGGCCGAATACCGCGCGGTGATCGAGCGCGCATTCGGCAGCCGCTGGATCGACGTGTACGAGAATGTCGGCAAGCGCAGCGGGGCCTACAGCGGCGGCGCCTACTCCACACCGCCGTTCATCCTGCTGAACTATCAGGACCGGCTCGACGACATGTTCACGCTAGCGCACGAGCTCGGGCACTCGATCCACTCATACTTTACCCGCGCCCATCAGCCGCCGGTCTACGGCCACTACACGATCTTCGTTGCCGAGGTCGCCTCGACGCTGAACGAGGCGCTGCTGACCGACTACCTGCTGAAGACCCGCGACGACCCGGCGCTGCGCAAGTATCTGGTCGTCCAGCAGCTCGAGGACATCCGCACGACGATCTTCCGCCAGACGATGTTCGCCGAGTTCGAGCTGGACATGCACACCCGCGCCGAGGCCGGCGAGGCGCTCACCGCCGATGCGCTGAGCGGCCGCTACTACGACCTGGTGGCGCGCTACCATGGCCCCGAGGTGACGCTCGACGAGGAGATCGCCTGGGAATGGGCGCGTATCCCGCATTTCTACTACAACTTCTACGTCTACCAGTACGCCACCGGGTTGTCGGCGGCGCTGGCGCTGAGCCGCCAGATCCTGACCGACGGACAGCCGGCGGTCGAGCGCTACCTGCGCTTCCTCGGCAGCGGTGCGTCCCGCTCGTCGATCGACCTGCTGCGCGATGCCGGCGTGGATATGACGACCCCGGAGCCGATCCAGGCTGCGATGGATCGCTTCGAGGCACTGCTGGACGAGCTTGAGGCGCTGAGCGCGAACGGGTGAGCGGGTGAGGGAGCGAGCGGGTGAAGGGTGATGCCCTCACCCGCTCATCCGCTCGCCCGCTCACATCCGCTCCCGCACATACCGCTCCAGGTCTGCCGCCGGCACGCGCTCCTGCGCCATGGTGTCGCGGTCGCGCACGGTCACGGTGCCGTCCTCCAGGCTCTGGAAGTCCACCGTCACGCCGAACGGGGTCCCGATCTCGTCCTGCCGGCGGTAGAGCCGCCCGATCGCCCCGGTGTCGTCGTAGACCGTGCGCATCCCGCTCGTCTGGAGCGCCCGGCGGATGCCGCGCGCCATGGCGACCAACCCCTCGTGGTTGCGCTTGAGCGGGAAGACCGCGACCTTGACCGGCGCGAGCTTCGGGCCCAGCCGCAGCACGGTGCGGAAGTGCTCGTCGATCAGCGGCTGGGCCTGGCCGCGCAGCTTCTTGCCAAGCTCGATCTGGTCCGCGCCGGGCATGCCGAGCAGCACCTCGACCTGCGGCAGCGCCTCCGGCAGCGCCGTCGCGATCCGCTCGCCCGCGGCGATCAGCGCGTCGCGCGTCTGGCCGGACAGGCGGTCGTTCCGCCCGGCGGACTTGATGAACGACTGGAGCGCCGCGCTCGCTGCGTCGAGCCGCTCCGGCGACGGCAGCCGGACCATCTCCTCGTCGTACGCCTCGCAAAGCACCGCCAGCATGCAGCGTCCGACGCCCATCGACGGCTCGACGACGAACGGCACGATATGGCGCTTCGTCTCCGGATCGAAGTATGTCAGCTTCGCCAGGCTGTCGCTGTTCGGGTTGACCCGCGCCGTCAGCCCGAGCGTCTCCTGGTCGCGGCTGTGCGAGCCGAGGTCGTAGTCCGTGCGGCTCGCGATCCCCTCGATCTCCTCGTAGCCCAGAGTCGGGTAATCGTACATCAGATCGAAGGTCCGCTTCGAGTAATGGGCGAGGTCGGCCTTTGGCACGTCATAGACCCGGATGCGCGCCCGGGGGATGCCGATCCCTTCCCACCAGCGCAGGCGGTCCTCTAGCCAGCGCTGGTGCCACTCGTCCTCTGTACCCGGCAGCACGAAGTATTCGATCTCCATCTGCTCGAACTCGCGCACGCGGAACAGGAAGTTGCGCGGGTTGATCTCGTTGCGGAACGCTTTGCCGATCTGCGCGATCCCGAACGGCAGCTTGCGGCTGGTGGTCTGCAGCACGTTCAGGAAGTTCACGAAGATCCCCTGCGCGGTCTCGGGCCGCAGGTAGGCGAACGAGCCGGCTTCGGCCACCGGCCCGACCTGCGTTTTGAACATCATGTTGAACGGGCGCGGCTCGGTCAGGTCGGTCGAGCCGCAGTTCGGGCAGATACCTGTGATGTGGTCGGCGCGCCAGCGGCTCTTGCAGGCGCGGCAGTCCACCAGCGGGTCGTTGAACGTCTCCTCGTGGCCGGAGTACTTCCAGACGAGCCGGTTCATCAGGATGGCGGCATCGAGCCCTTCCATGTCGTCGCGCTCGTAGACATTCGTGCGCCACCAGTCGTTCTCCAGATTCTGCTTCAGCTCGACGCCGAGCGGCCCGTAATCGAAGACGCCCTGGATTCCGCCGTAGATCTCCGAGCTGGGGAAGATGAAGCCGCGGCGCTTCGCGAGTGAGACGACCTGTTCCAGCGTTTGTGCGGGCATGGTTTGCTCCTTGCGGGCGACGAAGGACGAACGATGATCGACGAACGCCGGCGATGCTCGATCAACAGCCCATGTGCGCGGCGCTGGCTATCTTCTGCGCTTCGTTCTTGGCGCCCACTTGGCCCGGGGCAACAAAAAACCCCAGGCGCTTGTGTGTCGCCTGGGGACGCATCGCGGCGCGATGCGCGGTTCCACCCCAGTTACCGGCGAGAGCGTGGGCATCAACATCGGACGTGTTCGATCGTCCTTTGTGCTGCGCCGCCCCGCGCGGTCACTCATCAAAACTTGCGGCTCCACAGCGCCGTTCCCCGCCGCTACCACCGGGCTCGCACCATCCCCGGCTCGCTGCAGGCTGGCCGCGCGGGTACTCCTCTGTTTCACAGCCGCTGCCGAAAGTATAGCATGCTGCCCGGCCCGTTGCAATCGGACGCGGGGCGGAGCTGTCCCGTGGCTGCGGACCTCAGCCCGTCGGCTGGCTCTCCTGCTCGATCAGGACCGATTCCGAAGGCTCGGTGTGCGGCTCGCTGCCGTTCGCCGCTGCCCTATCGACCGGCGCCAGCATGGCGCCGTCGTTCAGGTGGACATAAATCTGGGTGGTAGAGATCGAGGCGTGGCCAAGCATCGCCTGTACCGACCGGATATCGGCCCCGCTACTGAGCATATGGGCGGCGAACGAGTGCCGCAGCGTATGCGGCGTCAGGTCGCTCAGGCCAAGCTCCTCGGCGTAGCCCTTGAGGATGAGCCAGAAGCCCTGGCGCGTCAGGCGCTTGCCCCGATGATTCAGGAACAGCGCCTCGGTCTTCTGTGGCGCATTGCGGCTCAGTTGCGGCCGGGCGATGTCGAGGTACTCTTCCAGCGCGGTGTTCGCCGACATGCTGATCGGCAGCACCCGCTCACGGCCGCCCTTGCCGACGCAGCGCACCACCTCGGCTTCCAGGTTCAGATCGCGCATGTTGAGCGCCACGAGCTCACTCACGCGCATGCCGGTCGCATAGAGCAGCTCCAGCATCGCTTTGTCGCGCAGTCGCTCGGGTGTGGGGCTGCGCAGCGGCAGCTCCAGCAACTCGTCCACCTGCGTCGGCGAGAGCGCCTTGGGCAGATAGCGATCGACTTTCGGCGAGTCGATCTGCTCGGTCGGATCGGTCGCGACGACCCCCTGCTCGGTCAGGAAGGTATAGAACGACTTGATCGCGGCCGTACGGCGGGCGACGGTCGAGTTCGCGTAGCGGCGCTCGCGCAGGAACAGCAGAAAGGCCAGCAGGTCTTCCTGGCTCACCTCCGTCCAGGCGCTCATGCCGCGCTCGTGCAGAAAGGCGGCGAATTGGTCCAGATCGGTGCGGTAGGCGGCGATCGTGTTTGCTGACAGGCCACGCTGGTCGGCCAGGTTCTGCAGAAAAGCGGTGACTTGCTCGTCCATGCTCGGCTCCGCAGCGTGGGTGCGTGCGGCCACAGTCGGCCAGCACGTGGTGCTATGCTTGAGACGCTCCGTCACACAGCGCCCGAGCGCTTGGTTGGGGTTGCTGCAAGGCGGAAGCGTGCGAGAAGCACGGCGCGTAGCCGTGCGATGCGTTTTGGTATGTTACCGCAACCCTTCCCGGCTGTCAACACGGCGCGTCAGGCCTGCCGGACGTTCCCTTCCGCATCAGAACGGGGAAAATCGGCTACGGAGTCGATCCGCTCAGGCGGCGGCCCCGGCAGCCTCCAGGTGCGGTGCGAAGAAATGCTCGAGATGGACGCGCACCTCGTCTGGCCCGGCGGAGCGGTGGATGGCCTCGCGCAGGGCGGCGCTGCCCGGCATACCGACGAAGAAATGCCCGATCAGCTGTTTCATCTTGTTTACAGCGATCCGCTCGGGCATCTCGTCCAGGCACATCCTGAAGTAGCGCAGCAGCAGCTCGTACTTGTCCGCTGGTGTCGGCTGAAAGACCGGCTCGCCGGCGCGGAGCTGGGCGATTTGCCGGAAGATCCACGGGTTAGCCATCGCCGCCCGCCCGATCATCACGCCGTCCGCCCCGCTGGCGCGGAGCCGCGCGAGCGCGTCAGCGGCGTCCTTGATATCGCCTGATCCGATCACCGGAATGCTGACTGCGCGCTTCACCGCGGCGACCCGGCTCCAGTCGGCAGTGCCGCTGTAGCCCTGGGCGCGGGTACGCGGGTGCAGCGCCAGGGCAGCGATCCCGACCGACTCGGCCATTCTGGCTGTTTCAAGGAAGTTCAGGCTTGCATCATCCCAGCCGGCGCGGAATTTAAGCGTCACCGGAATCTGGACGGCTGCCTTCACCGCCCGCAACAGCCGCTCCATCTTTGGCAGGTCGCGCAGCAGGGCCGAGCCGTGCCCGCCACCGGTCACTTTCGGCGAGGGGCAGCCGCAGTTGATATCGAGGATATCCGCACCGAGCGCTTCGACCACGCGCGCCGCCTGGGCCACCAGCTCCGGCTCGTTGCCGCTGAGCTGCACGGTGAACGGCCGCTCCTCCGGCAGGAAGTCGAGCTGGCGGTGGCGGGCGCGCGCCTTGGGGCTGACGCTGTTGGCGTTGGTCATCTCCGACGAGACCAACCCGCACCCACCGAAGCTGAGGATAAGCCGCCGGAACACCGTATCGGTCACGCCGACCATCGGCGCGAGGACGATGTTGGGGCTGATGGTGAGATGCCCGACCTGGTAGCTGGTTGGGAGATCAGCGTAGTGTGTCATCATCGGCGAATGATACCACGTCGCACCGCGGAGCCGCCCAGGCGGCTCCGCGGTGCGCTGGTCCCGCTGCGAGTGCCGCGGGCGAATGGATGCGGCGCGTATGCCGTCTACACCGGCGCGCTGGTCTCGGCAGGGGCGATCGGGCTGGGCAGCAGGTCGATCGACTCGCGCGCGCGCCAGCAGGCGGCGAAGTGCCCGCCGCCATAGTCGATGAACGGCGGCTCTTCCGTCTTGCAGCGCTCGATCACGATCGGGCAGCGGGTATGGAAACGGCAGCCGGACGGTGGGTTCAGCGGGCTTGGCACATCGCCCTCGAGGATGATCCGTTTGCGTCGCTTCTCGACGGACGGGTCGGGGATGGGCGCAGCGGACAGGAGCGCCTGCGTGTAAGGGTGCATCGGCACCGAATAGAGCTTCGAGCTTTCCGCCAGTTCGACGATCTTGCCCAGATACATCACCGCCACACGGTCGCTGATATGCTTGATCACCGCCAGCCCGTGCGCGATGAACAGGTAGGTCAACCCAAGTTTGTCCTGCAACTCTTCCAGCAGGTTGATCACCTGGGCCTGGATCGACACGTCCAGCGCCGAGACGGGCTCGTCGCAGACCACGAACTCCGGCTCGACCGCCAGAGCGCGCGCCACACCGATGCGCTGCCGCTGCCCGCCGGAGAATTCGTGCGGGTAGCGGTTGACGAAGTACGGGTTCAGGCCGACGAGTTGCAGCAGTTCCTGCACCCGCTCGCGTACCTCTTTGTTGGTATTGCGCAGTTTGTGGATGCGAATCGGCTCGCCGATGATATCGCCGACGGTCATGCGTGGGTTGAGCGAGGCGTACGGGTCCTGGAAGATCATCTGGATGTGCCGCCGCATCCGGCGCATCTCCTCGCCTTTCAGCGTCGTCAGCTCCGTGCCGCGGAACTTGACGCTCCCACTCGTGGGGCGGTTGAGTTGCAGCACGGCCCGGCCGGTTGTGGATTTCCCGCAACCGGACTCGCCGACCAGGCCGAGCGTTTCCCCCTTCTTGATGGAGAAGCTGATGCCGTCGACCGCCTTGACGGCCCCGACCTGGCGCTGAAAGATGATCCCGCGGGTCACGGGGAAGTAGACCTTGAGATCGGTGACCTGGACCAGGTCGCCGGAGCCATTCCCTGTCTCAGCCATGGCGCATCCTCTGTGTCAGAAGCTGTTTGGCAATCGATCAGCGTGCAGCCGGCTATGCCATCTCCGCCACTTCCACCGGGTTCTTGACCTCGGGGATCGGCGTCTCGATCGTGATATCGTACAGGCAGGCCGCGCGGTGATCGGCGGCCACCGTGCGCAGCGGCGGCACCTGCTGGTCGCACGAACCGGCGACGAAGTAGTCGCAGCGCGGGCTGAATGGGCAGACCGGCGGCAGATTGATCAGGTCCGGCGGCAGGCCGCGGATCGGGGTCAGTTTGCGGCCGGCGCGCTCATCCAGGCGCGGGATCGAGCGCAACAGGCCGATGGTGTACGGCATGCGCGGGTTGGCGAACAGCTCGGAGGTCGCCGCTTCTTCCACGACACGCCCGGCGTACATCACCACCACCCGGTCGGTCATCCCGGCGACCACCCCCAGGTCGTGGGTGATTAAAATAACCGCGGTCCCGAGTTCGTTCTTGAGGCGGTTGATCAATTCGAGGATCTGCGCCTGGATCGTCACGTCCAGCGCGGTGGTCGGCTCATCGGCGATCAGCAGCTCCGGGTTGCAGGAGAGGCCCATGGCGATCATCACGCGCTGGCGCATCCCGCCGGAGAACTGATGCGGGTAGTCGTCCAGTCGCTTCGCCGGGCTGGGGATGCCGACCATGCCGAGCAGCTCGATCGCGCGCGCCCGGGCCTCCTTGGCGCTCATTTTCATGTGCAGTTCGAGCGACTCGGTGATCTGCCGCCCGATCGTCAGCACCGGGTTGAGCGAGGTCATGGGGTCTTGGAAGATCATCGCGATCCGGTTGCCGCGGATGTGGCGCATCTCCTCTTCGCTGAGGTCGAGCAGGTTTTCGCCGTCGAAGAGGATCTGCCCGCCAGTGATTGTGCCAGGCGGACTCGGGATGAGGCGCATGATCGACAGCGACGTCACGCTCTTGCCGGAGCCCGACTCGCCGACGATCCCCAGCGTCTCGCCACGGTCGACATGGAACGAGACGTTGCTGACCGCCTTGACGACCCCGTCCTGGGTCTTGAACTGAGTTTCGAGGTTGCGAACTTCAAGTAGTGGCGCCATGGCAGATCCTCTTACGTAGGTCGATCGTGCATGATCCTGCCCAACGACCAGCGATCACGAACGAACGCGAACAATCCCGAGGCTTCTGATGCTCCTCCGCCGGGGGGCTCACAGCCCGGCTTGGTGCACCGGGCCCGTCGGCGCGGGCCGGTCGTGGCCGCGCATGAGGCCATCGACCCCACCGAACGCACCAGCCCGGCGATGCCCGATCGGTACGTCTTCCCGATCCAGACGATCGGGCTTTCGCCGTACGTCCTTGGCCGCTCGTTCAAACTCACTGGTCACGCGGGTCGAGCGCATCCCGCAGGCCATCACCCAGAAACGTAAAGGCCATTGTCAGTGCGCCGACGCAGAGCACCGGAAACAGCAGGTGCCATGGCCCGCTATTGATGTTGGCATAGCCATCGTTCAGCATCTGTCCCCAACTGATCGGGAAGGGGTTATTCGGGTCGAGCGACGGGCGCATGCCGACGCCGATGAACGTCAGCACCGCTTCAGCGACGATCGCGCCCGGCACAGTAAACGCCAGCGATACGATGATCGGCGCTAATGTGTTTGGGAAAATATGCCGCGCCAGAATGATCGGCGTCGGCACCCCGACTGCCCGGGCCGCCTCGATGAACTCCTTCTCCTTCAATGAGAGCACCTGGCCGCGAACGAGACGAGCCAGTCCGGTCCATCCTACGATCGACAGCGCGACAAAAACCAGCAGCAGGCCATTAAACGTTTGCCCCAGCCAGGTCTCGCGGAAGGCCGTTGCCAGCGTAATGACGAACAACGTATCGGGAAAGGCGTATATAATATCCGTAAAGCGCATAAGGATATTATCCATACGTCCGCCCAGATATCCCGAGATCAAGCCGATAGTACCGCCGATCAGCAGAATGACGATCATTGGAATGAAACCGACAATCAACGACACCCGCGTGCCGTAGATCAACTGCGATAGAATATCGCGCCCGATCGCATCCGTGCCGAGCAGATGCTGGGGGACGCCGCTCGTCGCGGGGCTGCTGGTCTTGACCCAAGCCGGCTGGCGCAAACTGTTGTTAGGGGTTTGCTCGATCGGGCTGTATGGCGCAAGCTGTGGCGCGAAGATCGCGACCAAGACAAAGAAGAGAATAATACCCATTCCGCTGACCGCCGCCTTGTTACGGGTCAGGCGGCGCCAGGCATCGCCCCACAGGCTGCGCACCCGGCGCTCGGTGAACTCGATCGTCCCGGTGCCTGCGATCTGTTGCACCTCAGTTGCCATCGATCTACTCCTGTTCAACCGCCACGGAGAAAGCTCTACTTCACACTGATCCGCGGATCGACCAGGCCATATGCGAGGTCGACCAGCAAGTTGCCCGACGTCAGCAGGAACGAGTAGAAGAGCGCAAGCCCCATGATCATCGAGTAATCGCGGCGACCGATTGAGGTCAAGAGCACGTTCCCCATGCCGGGAATTTGAAAGATGAGCTCGGTGAAGAACGCGCCGGTGATCAGGCCGGCCAGCAGTGGGCCCAGGATGGTGACGATCGGCAAGATGGCGTTACGTAGGATGTGGCGGAAGTTCACCGCGTAGTCGCCCAGCCCTTTGGCGCGAGCTGTGCGTACGTAATCCTGGCGCTTGATCTCCAGCACACTGGCACGCGTCAGGCGGGTGATGAACGCCATCGTGCTCATGCCAAGCGTCAGAGTCGGCAGAATCCAGGGCTTGATCGGGTCGTTCCAATCAGGGATGACGTTGAACCAGCCCAGCCAGCCAGCGAAGATGACCACCAGCAATAGGCCGGATACAAACGTTGGCACAGCTACGAACGTCGTCGCAAACAAGAGTGTGACATAATCGATCCATGAGTTTTGTTTCAGCGCTGCGAGCACACCGAGTGGAATACCGAGAATAAGTGCAAAGGCGAGTGCTTGAAGCCCAAGGCGTGCTGAATAGGCGAATCTGCTCGGCCGGCTGCTGGAGCCTTTGAACAAATAGTCTTGCACGGTTTGCGCCCCACGCGAGACGTATGTCGGCCCGAGGTTGCCACAGATCGCGCCGCACACCAGTTTATTTTGGCCGGTTTCTGCGTTCTTCTCGATATCGAATAACATATAGCGGGTGAATTGGCGCCAGATCGGTAAATCCATCCCGAATTTCTGGCGTAACACTTTTTCCGCCGCCGGGGACAGCTGTCGCCGGTTCGGATCGGTATCGAACGGACCTCCGGGGGTGAGTCGGGCAATTGTAAAGGTGATCAGTCCTACACAAAGGAGCACTGGAATGAACCAGAGAATACGGCGGATGAGATAGGCGCCCATAACGATCCTCGACACCTAGCGGGCCAGAAGCCGCGCCTCAGTACCAATGTGGCACACTCAGGTTACCAGGGCAGTGCCGTGCCCGCTATGCCTGTAACGCAGCGCCTGGCTGGCCGGCCACGCAGCGACGTTGTGCCGCGAAGAGAGCCTTCCCGCGAGGGTCGATAACCCAGGGCTGCGCGAATCCGCATTATACCAGAAGCGAGGGAATGATGCACTCCCTCGCTTCTGGATGACGTCTGAGATCTACTCGCCGACCGACAGCTCCTTCAAGTTGAAGAAGCCAGGGATATAGTCGAGCGGCGTAACCTTGACCCCCTTCACGTACGGCTTGATCAGCTCCTTCCCGGCGTCGTTGCTCGTGAAGACGACCGGCGCCTCGCGCACCAGGATCTTCTGCGCTTGGGCATAAAGTTCGAGACGCTTGGCCGGATCCGGCTCGACGTCGGCTTTGGTCACAAGATCGTCAAACTCTTTGTTTGACCACCCGACCCGGCCCGAGCCGATACCCCCGGTCTTGAAGACGACGGTCAGCCAGTCCTGCGGATCGGGGTAGTCCGCGCACCAGCCGAGATAGAAGAGCTGCGGGGTCGTCTTCGGATCCTTGGTCAGCGCGGTGTAGGCGGTTGGGTCGACCGGATCGAGCTTGGCATCGATCCCCAAGTTCTGCTTGAGTTGATTCGCGATCCATTCGAAGCGCACCTTGTTGCGCGCGCTGGATGCGAATGTGAGCTTGATCTCCGGCAGGCCCTTGCCGTCCGGGAAGCCAGCCTCCGCCAGCGTCTTCTTGGCCGCCGCCGGGTCGAACTTCCACTGCGTCTCGTTTGGATCGTATCCAGGGAACCCCGGCGGGATGAACGTCTGGGTTGGCTTGCCAAGGCCCTGCAGCACGTCGCGGACCCACGCCTCGCGGTCGAAGGCCTGCGCGAACGCCTGGCGCACCTTGAGGTTGTCAAACGGCGGCTTCTGGAGATTGAAGCCGAGGTAGAAGGTGCAACTCCCCGGGATGTCGATCAGTTGTTTGCTCAGCTCCGGGTCGCCCTGCACGGTCTTGAGGTCTTCCGCCGCAACACCGACCATGTCGAGCTCGCCGTTCTTGTAGGCCTGGAAAGCGACCGCGCTCTCCTTGATGACGGACATCTCGATGCCCTTGAGCTTGACCGGTCCGAGCGGCCCCTGGTAGTTCGGGTTCGCCTCCCACACGAACTTCGAGTCCGGTTCGTGCTCCTTCAGGATGAACGGCCCATTGCCGATGTAGTTCTCCGGCACGGCTTTCGACAGCGCGTCGACATTTTTGGTGTCCTGTTCGCGCACCGGCACGCCGATCCAGAGGGCGGCCATGCTCAGGAAGTACGGCGCCGGGTTGACCAACTCGATCTGGAGCGTCTGGTCATCGACGGCTTTGACGCCGACGCCGTCGCGCAGCTTGTTGAGGTCCAGCGCTTTGGCTTCGGTGATCGTCTTGGTGTTGCCCTCTTTGTCAGCGCAGGTCGTCACCGCGTACTCGCTGAAGCCCTTGATAATGTCGCAGCCGATGAATTGGTACTGGCCGGCCAGTTCCGGATCGGCCAGGCGCTTCCAGGCACGCTCATAGTCCTTAGCCGTCAGCGGGCTGCCGTCCGAGTATTTCGAGTCGGGGCGCAGCTTGAAGGTGTAGGTCTTGCCATCTGGCGAGATGTCGACCTTTTCGGCCTGCCCTGGAATAGGCTTCATGTCCTGGTCGAACGTCATGAGCGCCTGGTAGTTTAGCATGATGATCTGGATCTCACCGACGAACGACGCCTGTTGTGGGTCGGTGTTATCCGGCTCCGAGCCGATAGAAAGACGCAGAATCCCAGGCTTGAAGTTCGCTTGCGGCGCCTTCGTCGCTTCAGGCGCAGCGGTGGCCTCCGGCGCCTTCGTCGCTTCAGGCGCTGCGGTGGCCTGAGGTGCGGCAGTGGCCTGCGGCGCGGCCGTGGCCTGCGGCGCGGCAGTCGGTTGGGCCGCGGGGGCGCCGCCACAAGCCGCAAGGATCGGGATCGTGAGCGCGAGCAGCAGCGTGAGCGCAAAGCTGCGGCGCAGGTTCCATCGCTTCATACGAGAGTCTGCTCCTTTCCATGAGTCTGCTGCAGGGCAGGGAGCGGCGCAGCGACACTGCGCCGGGCAGGGGGCATGGGCGATAGGCTACCTCCTTGGAGTCGCAAGCGAGCCGCAGCAGCCGGGGCTGGCCGGTGATGCGGGATAGCCGGGCAGGAACGAGCGGCGCGCCGGGCCAGGCCGGCCGCCGGGAAGCGGGCCGCCGCGTGTGGGAGCGACGCGCCCGTCTGGCGCAGTGAGTGTGGCTGGCGTTGCTGCAAATCACGAGGCCGCGGCACAATAGACATCGCGTCTACGCGCTCGGTGTCTCCAGGAACGCTATGAGACATAAAATTCCTGCAACACGGTGATGGTAACATGCATAAGATGGCTTGTCAAATGCCTCAGGCCACCTGCTGGCGCGGCGG
Organism: Roseiflexaceae bacterium; assembly: GCA_042408595.1. Taxonomy (GTDB): domain Bacteria; phylum Chloroflexota; class Chloroflexia; order Chloroflexales; family Roseiflexaceae; genus JBHOQX01. The sequence continues at coordinate 14,743 of JBHOQX010000074.1, forward strand.
CGGCGCGGTGGTCTCCAGATAGGCCAGCAGGTCGCGCCGCAGCGCCTCGTCCTGGGTGCCGCGCAGCCGCCACAGGATGCGCTGCGCGACCTGTGCATCGTAGGCGAGTTGCGCGTTGCGGCGCTCGTCGTACGGATCGAACAGGCCGCGGCCTTCGTCGTCGAAGCTGTTTGCGACGTAGCGCTCGATCTGGGCTAACAATTCCTGGGAAAAGACCAGGCCGGCCCGCCAGACGAGCTGCAGCAGCGGGTCCGAGCAGCGCAGCGTGCGAATCGCATGGGCATCAAGCAGGGTCGCAAGCCGTGTGCCGGCATCCAGCCCCCGGCGCAGCGCCCGCAACCAGAGGCGCTGGTAGCCGACCGGCGGAATCGTGCGGCGGCCAGCCGTCAGCGGCATGCCGCCGCGGAAGGTGATGAGCCCGGCGTGGCGCAACGCGACCGGATTGACCGGCCAGGCCGCTTCTTCCAGGTCGAGCGTCGCCGTGATCGCCACATTATCGGGAACGACCGGCTGACGCGCGGCGGGGAAGCCGGGTAGCCGCAGCCGCTTCCGCCCGTGCTCGTCGATCGCCAGCAGATTGGTGAAGTAGTAAGCCAGCTCGCCGGGTGTCAGCCGGCTGAGGCAGATCAGATAGGCCTTGCCCGCGCTGGATGGCGAGGCCGCGTCGTGGAGCAGTTCCAGAAAGCGCAGCGAGCTGAAGCGCTCGTGCAGGGCGCGGTAGTAGCCGTCCTCGCCAGTGCCGGCGGTCCACCGCGCGCCACCGGGGATCAGCGCATATTGCGGGCTGGCCGGCCCGAGCAAGGCCTCGGCGAAGCGCTGGACGAACGCCAGCTTGCCTGCCCCTTCCGGGCCCCCCAGGATCACGAACGGGTTGGTTTTCAGGGACGTATAGTAATCGACGACGAGCGCGCGGCTCCATGTCTGCCCGTCGTTTGTGACGCAGGCCACCAGGTGCTCGACCAGAGCGCGCTCGCTCGCCGCTGGCGCGAGCGCTTCCCGGCAACCGGTGTACGACGCCCCGGTATCGGGGCCTGGCTGCGCTGCTGGCCGCTGCGGTGCGGCCTGGCCGCCGGCCGCGTCGCCGGCGGTCCCTTTCATCTGTGAGACGATCAACGCTTGCTCCTCCGCGCACAATCGCCATTGAATGGTTGCGGACCGATGGGCGAGCGACCGACCTCGAGAGCGCTCCGTCGCCGGAAGCCGCCTGCCGTCGCCGCTCGTCCTTTGTCAGATCAAATCCAGCCGCCCCGACTCTAGAATCGTACCTGCCGGCACACGCCGTTGTGTCGCCGTTGTGTTGATCACCTGGACATCGCCGCGGACCACGACGCCGGCCTCGAACAGCACATCCCCCTGGACGCTGAGCGAGGTGCATCCGACCAGCGACGGCGGGCCGCCGGGAAAGCGCGCCTCAAACGCGCTGAGTATCTTGTAATAATCCAGGTCAAGCGCGATCATCAGCGGCCGTCCGTCGCGCGAGGGGTGCAGGCGCAGCCGGTAGTCGTCGTCCAGCACATAGGCATCCGAACGTAGCCCCAGCAGGTCGGAACAGAGCTTCACCGGCAGAAAGCGGTCGCGCTCGACGCGCAGCGCCTCGGCGCCCGGAAAGATCCCGATCGCCGCGCCCATCGCCGTTTCCAGTTGGTAGACCGCCGGTGAGTCGGGCTGAGTCGGATCGACCGTCTTGGCATTGCAAATCATCGGCAGTTCGAGCACATTGTTCCGCTCGCGCAGCGCCTGCTTGAGATGCGGCAGCGACACCCAGAGGTTGTTGGTGTTGAAGAAGCGATGCCGCTGGATATCCTGAAACGCCGGCATGTCGCCCGGCGGGCACTGCGCCACCTCGCGCAGGATGAGCTGGCCGTCCTGTCGCCGTGCGAGATGCCCGCCCTTGCGATCGGCGTCCGTGCGGTCGGCGACCTCCATGAGGAATGGCGCCTCCCGCCGCGCCATGTAGCCCAGAATCCGCAGATCAAGCGTCGCGCCGAGGTTGTCCACATTCGAGAGGAACAGGAAGCGGTAGCCGCGGTCGAGCAGTGCGTCCAGCATCCCGGAGGTCTCGAGCACGGTGTAGACTTCGCCGTGACCAGGGGGGTACCACTCCAGCTCCGGGTCGTCCGGCCAGTTCACCGGCGCGAGCGTGTCCCGCAGCACCTTGGGCGCGCGGCTCTGCAGCAGCGTGAGCGGCAGCTCGCCGGCCAGATCCGGGTAGCGGGCGAGCACGGCGCGGGTGTCGGCGTCCGTGCTGAAACTGTTCAGCAGCAGCAGCGGGACGTGAACGCCGTGGCGCCGCCGGAAGGTGAGCGTCTGGCTGGCGATAATATCCAGAAATGAAAGTCCATCGCGCACCGGCAACAGCGACTTGGCGCGGTCGAGCCCCATGCTCGTCCCAAGCCCGCCGTTCAGCTTGAGCACGGCGACCTGGGAGAGGTGCGCGGCGCCCGCGGCGACCTCGCCGCCGAGGTCGCAGATATCCGGCGCGCATGCGACCGGTTCGATGTCGGCCTCGGGGATGAGCCCGGTGTGCCCTTCACGGAGCTGGTTAAAGTAAAAGCGGAAGTTATCGATCGATGCCTGCGGCACGCCGGCCGCGCGCATCTTCGCTGCGAAGGGTGCGAACTGCGAGTCGTCGCCGTGTACCGCCCGGCCTGCGCCGCCTGCCATCCGCGCCTCGTGAGCGTGCGAGAACTCCGACTGGGCGAATTATAGCACAGGCCATTCCTGCGGGAGGTGACAGTTTGCTTAGAGGCTGCCTGAAACGAGGCGCCTTGGAGGGTGGCAGCCCCTGATTCCTCCGTGCGCGACATAGCGGACAACCCTGCAGCTCCGTGTCCCGATTGTTCTGCGCCGACCGCCCCTATTGTTCCTGGACAATCCGTCGGCTGCGCGGCATACTTACGGCGGGCCGGCGGCCCGAGCCAGGTGGTCGCCTCCGCCGCAGCAGAGGGTGCGGAACGCATGGGCAGGCGTTTTTCTCCGCGTATGTACGGGAGCACAGTCCGTGCAGAGCGGATGGCCGCCCAGACAGCGCGTCGCACTCATGGCTGGCAGCGGCAGGCAGAACAAATACGAACAATCAGGAATGTCGCATGCATATTATGCTTGATCGCCAGAGCCCGCAGCCGCTCTACCTGCAGCTCGCCCAGGACATCCAGCGACGGATCGGGTCGGGCGCGCTGCCCCCCGGCGCGCGGCTGCCGACGGTGCGCGAGCTGGCGCGGCAGTTGGGCGTCACCCGCCTGACCGTCCACAGCGCATACAGCGAGCTGCAATCCGGCGGCTGGGTCGAGGCGACTGTCGGACGCGGCACGTTTGTCGCCTCGCGGCCCCAGGCCGATCTGACTGCCGAACTGGGGCGCGAGCTCTCGGCGCGTGGCGTGGTCGCCGATATGCTGCGCATGGCGCAGCTCCCTGGCCTGCGCTCGCTGGCGATGGCGGATGCTGCGCCGGAGCTGTACCCGCAGCGCGAGTTCGGCCGGGCGCTGAACGATGCGCTCGCCGCCGGGCCCGCCGTGCTGAGCTACACCTCGCCGCAGGGCGACCCGGCGCTGCGCGAGGCGCTCGCCGAGCTGCTGCGCGAGCGAGGCGTGCACGCCGGCGCCGACGAGATCGTTGTCACATCCGGCGTTACGCAGGGCCTGGGGCTGATCGCCCGCACCTTCGCCCGCCCGGGCGACGCGGTGATCGTCGAACAGCCGACCTACCTCGGCGCGCTGTCGGTCTTCGGCGCATATGGGCTACGGGCGGTCGGCGTGGGGATGGACGAGGACGGGATGCGCGTCGATGAGCTGGAACCGCTGATCGTCGCGCACCGCCCACGCTTCATCTACACTATTCCGACGTTTCAGAACCCGACCGGTGTTTGCCTGACGCCGGCGCGGCGCGCGGCGCTGCTGGCGCTCGCCGAGCGCTACCGTGTCCCCCTCATCGAGGACGACATCTACAGCCTGCTGCGGTATGAGGGCGCCGTCCTTCCGGCGCTCAAGGCGCAGGACCCGGGCGGGCTCGTAGTTTACGTTAGCAGCCTGTCGAAGTGTCTGCTGCCCGGCGCGCGGATCGGGTACTGCGTCGGCGCGCCGTCGGTGATCGCCCGCCTGGTCGAGGCCAAGCAGACCGACGACCTCTGTTCGCCGCCGCTGCTGCAGCGCGCGATCGCGATCTTCCTCCAGCGTGGCGCGCTGACGAGCCACCTGCGCCGGGCGTTGCCGCACTATCGCGAGCGGCGCGATGCGCTGCTGGATGCGCTGGCGCGCTGGCTGCCGGCCGGCCTGCGCTGGACGGAGCCGGCCGGCGGGTTTTCGAGCTGGGTGACGCTGCCGCCGGGCGTCTCGAGCGCCGATCTCTACCTGGCGGCGGTCGAGCGCGGCGTGGCGTTCGCCCCTGGCGACGTCTTCTTCGCCGGGCCGCCGCCGCGGCCGTACATGCGCCTGTCGTTCAGCACCCAACCACCTCACGTGATCGCCGGCGTGGTGCAGATCCTTGGCGACCTGATCGGCGCCCAACTGACCCGCCGCACCTTCGCCGCACCTGCCCTCGCGGACTGCCTGCCGCTGGTGTAGAGAGGTGCGGACGCTCACGACCAACCTGCCTCCGGTAGAGACGGGAGGCGAGGTGCTGAACATCCGCCCGTCCCTGAACCCGGGCCGAAGGGGCGGGGCGAACAACCGTCGCGAAACCGGAACAGGGACCGCGCCGGCCATGCCGTGCAAACAAATTACAACTTTCGACATATTGATCTCATAATAGTAGAGTGATACTCTGTCAGTGGCTTATAAACATAGAAACGCGGGGTGTGGTGATGGCCGAACTCGACGCAATTGATATGGAGATCCTGCGCCTGCTGCAGGCGGACGGCCGCATGTCCAATACGGAGTTGGCCCAGCGCGTGAGCCTGGCGCCCCCTACCGTGCTGCGGCGCGTGAAGCTGCTGGAGGAGCACGGGTATATCAAGGGCTACACCGCGCTGCTCGACCCGCTCGCGTTTGGGCTGACGGTCACGGCGTTCGTGTTTGTCGAGACCACGGCCGGTTGCGACCTGGATGCGGCCATCCACGATTTTCGCGAGCTGCCGGAGGTGCAGGAGATTCACCGGCTGATCGGCGAATGGTGCATGCTGCTCAAGGTGCGCACCCAGAACCCGCAGACGCTGGAGGATCTGGTCTACCGCCAGCTCCGGCACCACCCGAGCGTCCGCCGCACCCAGACGGTGCTCGCCACATCGGCGGCTTATGAGACGACCCGGCTGTCGCTCCCCGCACCGGCGGAGGAGGCTGCCGGTGAACGGGCGGCGCGTCCGGCGCGCGCTAGGAAGGAGTAGCTCCATGGCTCCGCTCACACCCACGTACCGCACGTCGGCATTCGCCCTACCGCTGGCGCGACTCGGTGGCCCACGCCGGCCACGGTTGCCGCGCTTCGAGCGCCCCCAGCACCAGACCCCGCTCGGCGGCGGCTCGCACGCCCCACTGGATATCCACCCGCACTGGGATTGGCGCAACCCGCTGAACATCATCCCGGCGGCGGTGCTCGGCACATTCGTGCTTGGCGTGGTCGCCATGCTCGTCTGAGCAGTGCGATGGATATGCTGCGGGCGAAACCGTGCCGCCTCAGCGGCCCTGCCGCCAAGACGGCAGGGCCGCTGAGGCGGCACCAGCAAGCTGTCGAAATGGCAGAAGCTACGCTGCTCTTCTGATATCGAAGCAGGTTGTACAAGAGGTATATTGCGTGCAGAAAGGTGATCGTGCCGGCTATGCGCTGGCCTTCCTCGCCCCATTTGTCTGGTCGCTCACCAGTCCCGGCCTGAGCTACCTGCTGACTCACTACCACGTCCCGGCGCTGACGCTCGCGTTCTGGCGCGATGCCGTGATCGCCGCTGCTTGCCTGGCGGCGATCGGCCTGCTGCGGCCACCGCTGCTCCGGGCAACCTGGCGCGAACTGGCGTCCTTCGCGGTCATCGGCGCCGTTTCGATCGGCATCTACCACGGCCTCTGGATCTGGTCGGTGGCGTTGAACGGCGCAGCCGTCGCGGTGGTGATGATCTTCCTCTACCCGACATTCGTGTCGATCGGCTCGCGGGTGCTCTTCCGCGAGCCGCTGCGCTGGCAGCACGTGGTGGCGTTGGCGCTCTCGCTCACCGGCTGCGCGCTGATCGTTCGCTTGTACGCCCCGGCCGTCTTCCGGGCGAACTGGCTCGGTGCGCTGGTCGGGCTGCTCACCGCGCTCACGCATAGCGTCTACGTGCTGTTCAGCCAGCGTTCGGTGCAAAGCCGCAGCCCGTGGACATCGCTGACCTATACCTTCCTGTTCGGCTCGCTGGTGCTGCTGGCCCTCACGCTGCTGCGCACACCTGGACAGCTCTTCGCTGTCGGCGAGACGGCCGCGCCCTGGTTGGCCATCCTGTTCATCTCGCTCGGGCCGACGCTCGGCGGCTATGCGATCTTTACCCTGGCGTTGCGCTCGGTGCCGAGCAAGCTCGCCAGCCTGATCGCTGTGCTGGAAGTGCCGCTGGCGACGCTGATCGCCGTTCTGTTCCTCGGCGAGCGGCTCGAATGGCCGCAGGCGCTCGGCATCGCGCTTATTCTGATCGCGATCATCCTGCCGCAGTTGCTGAGGTCCGAGCTGCGACGGTCAGACAGCCAGGCGGCCAGGCAATCAGCCGGCCAGGCCGATGAAGCGCCGGTGTTGCCGGCCTGAGACGCGGAGCAGCAGACAGGAACCACGAGCCAGGCGGCGGAAGCCGGGCGGGCAGGGGGTAGACCGTCTGCCTGCCGTTATCATGTCACTGTGTCATCATGCCACGCAAGCGGAGCGCGCGATGCCTCTCGTCACCTGCCGTCTACTCCTCGCCGGTCTGGGCAACGTCGGCCGGAGCTTTCTCGGCATTCTACAATCCCAGGAGACGCTGCTGCGCGAGCGCTACGGCATCGCGTTTCGCGTCGTGGGGGCGGTGGACTCCGGCGGCGCGGCGCTCGGCCCTGATGGCCTTGACATCGCCGCAGTGCTCGCGGCCAAGCAGCGCCGTGCCAGCATCGCCACGCTGCCCGGCGGGCGGCCTGGCGCGTCCGCCGTGGAGCTGGCGCGCACGGCTGAGGCGGACGTTCTGTTGGAAGCCACGCCCGTCAACCTGACCGACGGCCAGCCCGGACTGGACACGGCGCGCGCCGCGCTGCGCCGCGGGATGCATGTCGTCCTGGCGAACAAGGGGCCGCTGGCGCTGGCATATCAGGAACTGGCCGCACTGAGCGACATGGGGCCGGCATCCGAGGAGCGCGGCGACCCGCGCGACTGGCCGGCGCTGCGCTTCTCCGCCTGTGTTGGTGGCGCCCTGCCGACCGTCAACATCGGCCGGCGCGACCTGGCGGGGGCGCGCATCATCCGCGTCGAGGCGGTGCTGAACGGCACGACGCAGGGTATCCTGCGGATGATGGAGGCCGGCGTGAGCTACGCCGACGCGCTGGCCGAGATGCAGCGCCGCGGCCTGGCCGAGACCGACCCGGCGCTAGATGTCGAGGGTTGGGATGCCGCCAACAAGCTGGTGATCCTGGCCAACGCGGTGCTTGGCCGCCCGACCGCCCTGCCCGATGTGCAGGTCGAGGGCATCACCGGGCTGACAGTGGACGATCTGCGGGCCGCCGTGGCGCGCGGCGAACGGATCGTCCTGCTGGGCCTCGCCGAGCACGCCGGCGACGACTACCGCCTGAGCGTCCGCCCGGCGGTGCTCCCCGCTAGGCATCCCCTCGCGCGCATGGGCGGCGATGAGATGGGGATCGTCTACTACACCGACATCGCCGGCGTGCAGCACGCGACCACTCGCGAAACCGACCCGATACCGACCGCCGCCGCCATGCTGCGCGATCTGATCGAGATTGTCGGCCGCCTGTAGGAGCGAACTGGCGCGCCGGGGCGAATCGACGGTGCCGGCACGGGGCGCATAGGTTGATGCGCCCCCAGAGGGATGGACGATGTCCATCAAACGATCCTTCCACTACGGCTGGGTGGTTGTCGGTGTCACCGCGCTGACGCTGCTGGTATCGGCGGGGGTGCGCTCGGCGCCGGGGGTGTTCCTTGTGCCGATGCTGCCGGACTTCGGCTTCGATCGGGGCGCGCTGTCGTTCGCCGCCTCGCTCGGCATCTTGCTCTTCGGCCTGGGCGCGCCGCTGGGCGGCTGGCTGATGGATCGCTTCGGGCCGAAGCGCCTGATGCTCGCCGGGATGCTGCTCGTCGCCGGGAGCATGCTGGTAAGCTGGCGGATGGCGAGCGCCTGGGAGCTGCACCTGTTCTGGGGCGCGCTCAGCGGCATCGGTACCGGCCTCGCCTCGGCCGTGCTCGGCGCGGCGGTCGCGACGCGCTGGTTCGTCGCGCGGCGGGGGCTGGTAACCGGCATCTTCGGCGCGAGCACCTCCGCCGGCCAGCTCGTGTTCATCCTGGTGCTCGCCGTCCTGGTGAACAGCCTCGGCTGGCGCACGAGTGTCTTGCTCATCGGCATCATCGCGGCCGCCAGCATCCCACTGATCGCGCTGCTGATGCGCGACAGCCCGGCCGACATGGGGCTGCGGCCGTACGGCGCGCCCGCTGCCCCTGCCGCGCCCCACCCGCCTTCGTCCGTGCCGGGCGTGCCGTTTGGCCGGGCACTGCGCTCGCCGACCTTCTGGCTGCTGGCCGGCACGTTCTTCATCTGTGGCGCAACGTCCAATGGGCTGATCGGCGTCCATTTCATCCCCTACGCGGTGGATTGCGGGCTCGGCCAGACGGTCGCCGCCGGCTACCTGTCGCTGATGGGCGTCTTCAATTTCGCCGGCACGATCGGCTCCGGCTGGCTGACCGACCGCTACGATCCGCGCAAGCTGCTGTGCGCTTACTACGGGTTCCGGGGGCTGTCGCTGCTTTTGCTGCCATTCATCACCAATCAGTACGGGTTGATCTTCTTCGCTATCCTGTTTGGGCTGGATTACATCGCGACCGTCCCGCCGACGATCGCGCTCACCGCGAACACCTTCGGCCGGCGGCACATCGGCACGATCTACGGCTGGATCTTCGCGGCGCACCAGTTCGGCGCGGCGCTGGCGGCCTGGGCCGGCGGGTCGGCCCGCGATGCGCTCGGCAGCTACGTGCTGGCGTTCATGGTCGCCGGCGGGCTGGGGCTGGCCGCCGGGCTGCTGGCGCTGCGGATCGGGCGCAGGCCGCTCCCGCTTCCCGTGGCGGATGCGGCGCCTGTGTAGCGGTGGGCCGATACGAGAGCGCCTGATTCATCGTCCGTCCTTCGGCCGATCCGGCAAGCTGCACCGCCGCTGGAGCGCCCATGACCTACCACCTGCCCCTTGCGGCCATCGAAGCCGCGCGCGCGAGGATCGCGCCCTACATCCGCCACACCCCCCTCGCGCCACTGCCGCCCCTGCGCGGCGACCTGCCGCCGCCGCTCCGGCTGAAGCTGGAGAATCTTCAGGTCGCCGGCTCGTTCAAGTCGCGCGGCGTCTTCAACAACCTGCTCCAGCTCAGCCCGGACGAGCGCGCCCGGGGGGTGTGCGCCGCCTCCGGCGGGAACCATGGCCTGGCGCTGGCCTATAGCGCCTGGCGGCTCGGCATCCGGGCCACGATCTTCCTGCCCGCGAGCGCCAGCCCCGACCGGGTGGCGCGCGTGCGAGCCTGGGGCGTGCGGCTCGTCCAGCACGGCCTGAACTGGGACGACGCCCACGCCGCCGCCGTCGAGTTCGCCCAGTCCGAAGGGTTGGCCTATATCCACCCGTTCGACGCCGACCGCACGCTCGAAGGGCAGGGCACGCTCGGGCTGGAGTTGCTCGACGACCTGCCGGCGCTGGATTGTGTGCTGATCGCGATCGGCGGGGGCGGTCTGATCGCCGGGATGGCCGCGGCGATCCGGCAGCGCCGGCCGGATGTGCGGGTGATCGGCGTCGAGCCGGCCGGCGCGCCGACCATGCTGCGCAGCCTGGAAGCCGGGCGCGTCGTGGCGCTGCCGTCTGTGCATACCATCGCCGACACCCTCTCGCCGCGCGCTGCCTGCGAGCGGACGCTGGCGCTGGTGCAACGCTACGTCGACACGATCGTGCTCGTCGAGGATGCGCCGATGGTCGCGGCCATGCGCTGGCTGTGGACGGAGTGCAATCAGATGGTGGAGCCGGCGGGCGCAGCGGTCGTCGCGGCGCTCCAGAGCGGCGCGGTCGATGTCAGCGGCTGCGCCTGCCCGGCGGCGCTGATCTGCGGCGGCAATGCCGCAGCGGAGAGCGTGTTTGAGCGCTATGGCGGGTGACAACGGGCGGGAGACACGGGACGCCAGGGCAGCGGGGAGGCAGGGAGACGGGAGACCGGGAGAACTCTCGCTCCCGGTCTCCTCTGCTCCTCATCTCCTCGTTAGCCGTGTCTCTCCGGCGGCCCATCGCCTACCATCCCGGTGATATACTACCCGGCATGAACGATCGCTTGCCCGACCCCGCCCCGCTCCTCGCGCAGCTTCGGCCGCTCTTCGCCGCGATCGGAGCGGCCGGTGGCCGGCCGTTGCTCGTGGGCGGGGCGGTGCGCGACTGGCTACTGGGCCGCGCGCCGGCCGATGTCGATGTCGAGGTCTACGGCCTGGACGCCGACCGGCTGGCGGCGGCGCTCGCCCTGCTCGGGCGGGTCGATGCAGTGGGGCGGGCCTTCGGTGTGCTGAAGCTGCGCCTGCCGGACCAGCGCGAGGTGGATGTGGCACTGCCGCAGCGCCGCACCGCCGCTGCCGATCACCGGCATGGCGTGGTGCTCGCGCCCGACCCGTCGGTGACGCCGCGCGAGGCCGCCGCCCGCCGCGATTTCACGATCAACGCCATGGCCCTCACGCCGGACGGCGCGCTGCTCGACTACTTCGGCGGGGCGGACGACCTGCGCGTCGGCGTGCTGCGTCACGTCTCGCCGGCCTTTGCCGAGGACGCGCTGCGCCCGCTGCGGGCCATGCAGCTCGCCGCCCGCTTCGGACTCCGCCTGGCCCCGGAGACCGCGGCACTGTGCCGGGATCTGCTCCCCGAGGCCGCGACCCTGCCGGTCGAGCGGGTGTGGGGGGAGTGGGAGAAGTGGGCGGCGCGGGGCACCCATCCGTCCGCCGGCCTGCGGGCGCTGGCGGAAAGCGGCTGGCTCGCGCTGTACCCGGAACTCGCGGCGCTGGTCGGCTGCCCGCAGGATGCCACATGGCACCCAGAGGGCGATGTCTGGGTGCACACCGGCCACGTCTGCGATGCGGCGGCGCGGATCGCCGCGCGCGACGGGCTGGCGGGCGAGGCGCGGGTAGCGCTGCTGCTCGCCGCGCTCTGCCACGATCTGGGCAAGCCGGCGACGACCGCGCCCGGCGCCGATGGGCGCCTCCGCAGCCCCGGCCATGACCAGGCCGGCGCGCTGCTCGCCCGGTCGTTCCTGGCGCGCATCGGCTGCCCGCGCGCCCTGGCGGAGCGCATCGTGCCGCTGGTGCGCGAGCATCTGGCGCATCTGGGCGCTGCGCCGACCGCACGGGTGGTCCGGCGGCTGGCGGCGCGCCTGGCCCCGGCGACGGTGGCGCTCTGGGGGCGGCTGGTCGAGGCGGATGCCGCGGGGCGTCCGCCGCTCCCGCCGGCCACCCCGGCCGCGCCGTTTGTGGCCGTGGCGGAGCAGCTCGGTGTCGTCACGGGCCGCCCTGCGCCTATCCTGCGGGGGCAGCACCTGCTGCAGGCCGGCTATGCGCCCGGTCCGGCGCTTGGCGCGCTCCTGCGGCGCGCCTACCAGGCCCAGCTCGATGGCGCGTTCGACACGGTCGAGGGCGCGCTGGCGTGGGTGGCGCAGCACGCAGGTGGCTGAGGTGGCTTGCGTCCGCCAGATGCTTCGTGCTATCCTATTTCCGCGCGTTTGAGACCTTTCGACCATCTGACCGACGTGCAGCCCACCCGGACACATACGCCCGACCTGACGCGCTGCGCGGCATGCGGCGCGCCGCTCTGGGGTGGCTACTATACCTTCGACGACCGCCCGGAGCGCTACTGCCCGCGCTGCATCGCCGGGGCGCGCCGCTGCGACGCCTGCGCTGCGCCGCTGGGCCGCGAGCATTGGCGGTTGCATGATGGACGGGCGCTCTGCCCGCGCTGCCACGCCACCGCCGTCTATGATGTCGCCGAGGCGCAGCGCCTGTACGAAGAGACCGTTGCGGCGGTCACGGTGCAGCTTGGCCTACGGCTGCAGGCGGGCGTGGTGTTCCGTCTGGTGGATGCTCCGGCGCTGGAGCAGGCCCGCCGGGAGGGCGGCGCGATCGATGCCGAACAGAAGACCCTCGGCCTCTACCAGCGGAACGGGGCCGTGCGCATGATCTACGCCCTGTACGGGCTGCCGCGCCTCACCTTCCGTACCGTCGTCGCCCATGAATACGCCCACGCCTGGCAGGCGGAGCGTTGCCCCAGTCTGGACGATCTGGCGCTCTGCGAAGGGTTCGCCGAGTGGGTCGCCTACCGCCACCTGCTCTTCCTCGGCTGCACCGCCGCCGCCCGGCGGATGCGGGCCGCCATGCACCCCTACCGCCCGCTGCTGGAGCAGATGCTCGCGCTGGAGGCCGACGGCGGGCCGGCGGCGGTGATCCGCCACATGCTCACGGCCAGTGGGGCGCCGGCGCACCCGTAAGGCGGAACGGTCGGCCATCCTTTCGCCACCGGTGCCCCCAAGTCGCAACATGGCAACGCCCGGTAGCCGAACCCTCTCCCACAGCACGGTGGCGCCGCGGTAGGATGCCTTTCAGAGGCTGTCTGAAACGCTTCCAGCAGGGGAGGTCTGAGGGGGGAGTTACTGTGCCGATGTGGCTAGGGACGTGCGGCCCTCACCCCCGGCCACCGCTCCCAATCCGGGAGCGGTGGCCGGGGGTGAGGGCTATGCTGCCCCACGACAATCACTACACACGTACCCCCAAAAGGCGGGGGACGTAGGGCTGCAGCCCCGACAAGAACGCCTGCTTCGCCGGCCGTGCGGTGGACATCACGCACAGTAACGGGCGAAGCCTTCCAAACCTCCCCGTTTCAGACAGCTTTCCGGGCCGGAGCATAGCCACCGGGGAGGTGCATCATGTACGATGTTGTCGTGATCGGCGCGGGGCCAGCCGGGCTGGCGGCGGCGGCCTACACCGCGCGCGGCCGCCTTTCGACCCTGATCATCGCGCCGGAGTTCACCGGCAAAGCCGGCTGGCGGCTCGGCCTGCCGTGGCTGCAAGGGCGCGAGGTGATCCTCGGCGAGGAGACGGTCGAGCAGCTTCGCCAGATCATCATCAGCGACCCGCGGATCGCGCGCCGGCTGGAGACCGTGGAAACTGTCTTTCGGCGCGAGAGGGTGTTTCACCTCATGACCGCCGAGGGCGGCGCCTACCACGCGCGGGCCGTGGTTGTCGCCACCGGCGTCTCGCCCCGCCCGCTCGGTGTGCCGGGCGAGCAGCGGCTCCTGGGCTATGGCGTCACCTACTCAGCGGTGAGCCACGCCCACGTCTTTGAGGGCCGCCGGGTGGCGGTGGTCGGGGCCGACCTGCGGGCGCTGCGGGCGGTGCAGGAGTTGCGCCGTGTCGCGGCACATGTCACGCTTGTGCCAGTGGGGCAGGCCGACCTCGGCAGCTTCCGGCTGGCGCGCCATCTGATGCAGGACGACCGGGTGACCGTGCTCGCCGGCTACGTAGCGGTGGAGATTCTCGGCGACGACCGCGTCAGCGGGTTGGTCGTCGCCGATCAAGATGGCAACCGGCGGACGATCCCGCTGGAAGGCGTGTTCATCGAGAACGGCCTGGTGGCGCACACAGAGTTCCTTGGCGCGCTGGTGGCGCGCACGCTGCTGGGGCAGATCGTCGTGGATGCGCGCGGCGCGACCTCCTGCCCTGGAATCTATGCCGCCGGCGACATCACCGAAACGGCGCATGCCGAGCAGATTCTGATCGCGCTCGGCGAAGGGGCGAAAGCTGGTCTGAGCGTCTGCGCCGACATGGACGCGCCGGCGGCGGACCAACCGCAGGGCGTGCCGGTATAAACGCGGGACGCAGCCAGAGCGTCAGACAGAACGTCGGTCAGCGATCGGGGGCGGCGTGCGGCGATGCCGGCTACCGTATCGCTGGCCGTTTGGCGTTCTGGCGGTTGCCCCATGCCCGCCAGCGGAGTCCCTGTCGCGCCAGGTGTCTACGGCGCGCGGGCAGAGGCGTTGGGAGCGTATCTTGTGTGATGGCTCTGGCGTTAGAATAGAATACCTGAGGATGAACGTAACGCGCCTCTACGCCACCGCGGCCCCTGTCGCCCGCGGCGCGCCGTCTGGGAAGGATCCTGGGCATGCTTGCTTCGTGCACCTGCGCAGCCCGCCGGGGCGCGCGACTGGCCCTGATCGCCGTCGCTTTCAGCGCCTTGGGCGGGCCGCCGGTCCGCGCCGCCGGCCCGCCATGCGTCGCCGTGTGCTATGTGGATGCGGCGCGCGGCGACGACGCCAACGGCGGCGCAAGCCCGGGCGACCCGAAACGGACGATCACGGCGGCGCTGGCGCAGGTGGCGCGCGGCGGGCAGGTGATCGTCGCAGCAGGCGAGTACACCGAGGCCCTTACGCTCGACCGGCCGGTGACGCTGCGCGGCGCCGGGGCCGGGACGCCGGCCCGCGGGCGCGTGGGCGCGGAGTCGGTCATCCGCCCGGCGGGGGGCGCGCCGGCCGTCGACCTGCTGGCCGATGGCGTGACGATCGACGGCTTCGCCTTCGACATGGGCAGCACCGCGGCTGAATGGACGGTGCGCGGCCAGGGCGCGCCCGGCGGCGGGCCCTACCAGAGCGTCGCCGTGCTGAACAATGCCTTCACCGGCGCGCCGGGTGGGGTGTACCTGGCCGATGCCGATGGCCCGCGTATCGAGGGAAACTGGTTCAACGCCCTTGGTGGGCCCGGTGCGCTGCTGGCCGGAAGCTCGAACGGCGCGATCTATCGCAATAACGACAGCTACCGGTGCATACGCGCCAATCTCGAAGTGCGCGGCGGCCCGCACGCTGGCCTGCTGGTTGAGAACAATCGCGCGGTCGAGGACAGCGCCATCCTGGCCGGCACGCGGGGCGGCGCGGTCCGCGGCAACAGCTTCGACGGCGCGCCTGATGCCGACAGCCGGCTGTACCTGCGCGGCAACGTACGCGGCCTGATGGTCCAGGACAACCGCTTCAGCGATGTGCCGGCGCAGGCGATCCTGGCGGCGGCAGGTGGGGATCTGGGGCCGAATGCCAATCTGCTGATTCTTGGCAACCAGGTCGCCACGACCGCCGCGCTTCAGAGCGGCGGCAGCGCGTTGATCGAGCTGCGCGGCGTGGCCGGAACGAGCATGGTGCGCGGCAACACGGTCCGGCTCGTGAGCGACACGCCGGCCGGCGTGGCTGTGCATGGCATCGTGGTGGGCGGCAGCGCCACCGGCGCCGTCGTGATCGACCAGAACACGCTCGATGGGGGCGGGCAGGGCGCGGCGGGCTCGCCCCCGGCCAGCGGCGTCTACATTCGCACGAACGACCCGAATCTTGGGCCGCTCCTGCCCGGCGCTGCGATCAGTGTGACCGAAAACCTGATCGCCGGCTTCGGTGCCGCTGTTGCGATTTACGATCCGCTCGGCGGTGGCTACGGCGGCCTGCTGCCGGGCGTGGCCGTCGCAGTGACGGGCAACAGCCTGGCCGGAAGCGCCGCCGGGCTGGCCGGCGGGCCCGTGCCGGCCACCTGCAACTGGTGGGGTGCGCCGGATGGCCCGAGCACCCCGCTCAACCCCGGCGGCGCGGGCGCAGCGCTGTTCGGCGCGACCTCTCCCGCGCAGTTCGCCCCGTGGTCGGTGGCCGGGGCGGATGCCGACCCCGCGCCAGGCTATCAGGTTCCGGCCTACACGCTGCGCCCTGGCGGCCAGCCCAGCCTGGCGGATAACGACTTCCGCCGGATCGCGAACGCCGTCGGCTGCGCGACGCACGGCCAGCAGATCACGCTCGCCGGTGTCTTCGACTGGACGCCGCCGCAGGCTGCGGCCAGCTGGAAGCTCGGGGGCGATGGGGTGGCCGGCACCGACGACGACTACAGCGCCCTGGTCCGCGCCGGCGTCAGCGGGGTCGCGCTCGTGGCGGCGCCGGGCGGCGCCACGATCCAGGGCCCGGGCGATCTGCCGGATGCCAGCCTCGAGTCCTGTCTCCTGTTCGATGGCGGGCCGAACCAGCGCTGGACGATCCGTGGCCTGCGCATTCTGGACTTCGACCTGTCGATCGGCATGTTCGCCGGCGCGGGCGGCGTGACCGCCTTCAGCGGCACGACGATCGCCGGCACCACGATCCGTGTGCCGCGTGACCTGAACGCCGCCGTCGCTCCGGCCGATCCGCTGCAGAATATCGGCATTCACTTGTCGTTCGGCGCGAACCAGACGATCGCCGACAACCTGATCGAGATCGACGGCGGCGGCCTGAGTGATTCGGCCACGGGCCAGCGCGCCGCGTCGGTCGGCCTGCAATCCAACGCCAGCGGCGGCGCGGTCTACGACGGGCTGGCGATCATCAGCAATACCCTGCGCGTCCTGAGCGCGCCGGCCCCTGACCCGGAAACGGTGCTCGGCATCTGGGAGAATGGCCACGCCCACACCAGCGCGATCACCGTGCGCGGCAACCGTTTCGAGAATGTGGCGGCGGGCAACGACCCGCGGCAGAATCGCCAGCGCGCTTTCCGGATCACCTCGCACTCGAGCGAGACGACCGCCGTGACCTACGCTGCCAACAGCGTGCAGGGCGCGAACATCGGCTTCGAATGGCTGGCGGGGCGGGATTTTAGCGCACAGCGCCCGGTTCGCCTGGTGGGCAACCTGCTGGCCGAGAACGAAGTGGGCGTGCTGGTGCAGTCCGGTGGGCAGGCGGCGTTCCGCGGCGGCAACCGCATCAGCGGCGGCGGGGTGGGTGTGCTGGTCGCCGGGCCGGGCGTGCAGGTGGACCTGGGCGACACGGCGTTCTCGGGCCAGCGCGGCGACTATGTGACGCTCGACAACGCGCCGAACGACGTGGACGCGCGCGGCGCGACGTTCGAGGGCCGGCGTGGCGCCGCGCTCGACGCGGCGCAGTTCGCCGCCGTGGCCGCGAAGATCACCGACCGGCTCGACAACCCGGCACTCGGCTGGGTGGTGCTCGCCGACCCGACAGTGACGGTGACCCCGGCGGCCCTGGCGTTCGTCGTCGCGGTCGGCGCGCCGCGCCCGCCGCCGCAGGCGGTGGCGGTCGGGAACGTTCCGGCGGCCTACGGCCCGCTCGACTGGCGCCTTGCCGTGAGCTATGGCCCGGGCGCGAGCGGCTGGCTGCGCTGCACGCCGCCAAGCGGCGTGGGCGTGCTCCCCGGCGCCAGCGTCGAGCTCTCCTGCGGTGCGAGCGGCGCGGGGCTCGCGGCCGGCAGCTACAGCGCCATGCTCCAGATCGAGACATCCACCCTCGGCGCCCAAGGCAGCCCGCGCCCGGTTGCGGTGACGCTCCAGGTCGTAGCGCCACCCGAGCTGGCGTTCGTCCCACCAGCGGCCTCGGTGGAAGCCGGGCGATCGGCGCGGCTGTCGCTCAGCCTCAACGCGCCGCTGCCAGCCGCGGCGACCGTGGCGCTGAGCGCGAGCGACCCGGCGGCGCTGGTGGTTCCGGCGAGCGTCACCATCCCTGCCGGCGCATCTCAGATCGACATACCAATAGCAGGCGGACAACCGGGCGCCGTGCTGGTCACGGCAGCGCTCCCGCCGTGGCTCGGCAGCGGGGCAGCGGCGGCGGCGGTGTGGGTCGTGCCGGCGGGCGGGGCTGTGTACCTGCCCCTGGTTGCCGCATAGCCGCGCGCTCTGGCAACGCGCGTGATCGCGTGTTCGCCCCGGGCGTTCACCCTCGCAGCGCCGCCTCCAGCGCCGCATCGAAGATCGCCAGCCCCTGGTCGAGCAGATCGTCCTCGATGACCAGCGGGACAAGAATACGGACGACATTGCCGTACAGCCCGGCGCGCAGCAGGATGAGGCCGCGCTCGCGGGCGGCGGGCAGCATCCGATCGACGATCTCCGGCGCGGGCTCGCGGGTCGCCGGGTCGCGCACAACCTCGATCGCCCGCATCGCGCCGAGGCCGCGGGCATCGCCGATCTGCGGGTAATGCGCCTGCAGGCCGGCGAGATGCCCGTCCAGCCGCGCCGCGAGGCGCTGTGCCCGCTCCAGCAACCGCTCCTCCTCGAAGATGTCGAGCACCGCCAGGGCCGCGGCGCAGGCCAGCGGGTTTCCGGCGTAGGTGCCGCCCAGCCCGCCCGGCTCCGGTGCGTCCATCACGTCGGCCCGGCCGATCACGCCCGCGAGCGGCAGCCCGCCCGCCAGACTCTTGGCCACGGTGAGCAGGTCGGGCACCACGCCGCTATGCTCGATGGCGAACATCCGCGCGGTGCGGCCGAACCCGCTCTGCACCTCGTCGGCGATCAGCAGGATGCCGTGCTGCGCGGTGATCGCACGCAGCTCGCGCAGGTAGGCCGCCGGCGCCGGCACGAACCCGCCCTCGCCGAGCACCGGCTCGATGATCGCCGCGGCCACCCGTTCCGGTGCGACCTGAGTCTCAAACAGCTCGCGCAGCGCCGCCAGGGCGCGCTTGGCCGTCCAGCCGCGATACTCATAGGGATACGGTGCCTGGTACACCTCTGGCGCGAACGGGCCGAAGTTCTGCTTGTACGGCCTGGACTTGCCGGTCATCGTCATGCCCAGCAGCGTGCGCCCATGGAAGCTGTTGGCGAAGGTGATGATCGCCGGCCGGCCGGTCGCGGCGCGGGCGATCTTGGCAGCGTTCTCGGTCGCCTCCGCACCGGTGGTGAGGAAGATCGTCTTCTTCGGCGCGTCGCCCGGCGCGAGCGCGTTCAGCCGCGCTGCCAGCCGCAGATACGGCTCGTACATCGCGACCTGGAAGCAGGTGTGGGTGAGGCGGTCGAGTTGCTCGTGCACCGCCTGCACCACCCGCGGGTGGTTGTGCCCCACGTTCAGCACGCCGATGCCGCCGGCGAAGTCGATGTACTCCTTACCGTCCACGTCCCACAGCCGCGCCCCCGCGGCGCGCTCGGCGATGAGCGGGTGGGCGTTGGCGACGCCGCGCGGCACGGCGGATGCGCGCAGCGCGAGCAGGGCGTCGGTGCGGGTGTCCGTAAGCGTCATAGGCGGCCTCCTTCCGCGTAGCCTTGCCGATGCGAAGGTGTGGCGATGGTGCACGATTATAGCAACGAACCGCGGCAGGCGGGCGCCGCCGACCGCAGGGGCTCAGTCGATGTCAGTGTCCGCCAGCCCGGCATCGCCGAACGCCTGCCATAGCTCGGGGGGCACGGGCGCCGCCAGCGCCGCCAGGTTCTGCCGCACCTCGGCAGGGGCGACGGCCCCGAGCACCAGCGCCGTGACCGCCGGGTGGCGCAGCGGGAAGTGCAGCGCCGCCGTGGCCAGCGGCACACCGAACTCTGCACAGACCGCCTCGAGTCGGGCGGCCCGCGCCAGCACGTCCGGCGGCGCGTCGGCGTAGTTGTACTTCGCGCCGGGGCGCGCGCCGGTCGCCAGGATGCCGCTGTTGAACACGCCGCCGAGCAGCACGGCGATCCCGCGCTCCCGGCAGAGCCGCAGCAGCGGCAGCCCGCCCTGCTCCAGCAGGGTGTAGCGCCCGGCCAGCAGGAAGCAGTCGAAGTCTGCGTGGCGGGCGAAATGGGCCGGCATCTCCCATTGGTTCATGCCCGCCCCGATCGCGCCGATCACGCCCTGCGCCCGCAGCTCCGCCAGCGTCGGAAAGGCGACATCCAGCGCCGCGCGATGGGCCTCCGCCGGGTCAGGAAAGGCCGCGTCAACATCGTGCAGGTGCACAATGTCGATCCGATCGAGGCCGAGGCGGACCAGGCTCTCCTCGATGCTGCGCAGGATGCCGTCGCGCGTCCAGTCGAAAACGACGCTGCCATCCGGCTGCACCCGCCGCCCGACCTTGGTCGAGAGCACGAACGCCGCGCGGGGCAGGCCGGCCAGCGCCGCGCCTAGCCGGCGTTCGCTCAACCCGGCGCCGTAGAGCGGCGCGGTGTCGAAGAGCGTGATCCCGGCATCGAGCGCGGCACGCACCGTGGCCTGCGCCTGATCCTCGGGCACCGGGGCGTACAGATGGCCGATCGGCGCGGTCCCCAAACCGATCCGCGAAACCGTCAGTCCAGCGTGGCCAAGCGGGCGGGTTTCCATCCGTTCCTCCCTTCAGAACGTGCCAGATGCAACGTGCAGCCTGTAGCATCCAGCGTTGGACCATCAAAACTCACAACTCCTTCACCCCTCCCACACGCTTCTGAACAAGAACAGCGATGCGACGAATAGCGCGAGCGTGTAGGCGATCAAGACCTGGAGCGGCGCGAGGCCCTGCGCCCAGGGCGCGCCCTCCAGCGCCAGTGCCGTGCCCTGGATGGCGACCACCAGCAGCGGCACGAGCAGCGGAAACGACAGCACGGCGAACAGGGCGCCCCTGGCGTTGGCCCGCGCGATAATCGCGGCGATCAGCGTCGTCGCGGCGACCAGCCCGAGGCCGCCGGCCAGCAGCAGCGCCGCCAGCAGCCCCGGGTTGCCGACACGCACCCGCAGCATGACGACGAACAGCGCGGCGGTCAGCCCCTCCAACAGCAGCAGCAGGGCCAGGTTGAACAGCAGCTTGCCGAGATAGACGGCCAGCGGCGGCGCGGCCAGCCGCAGCGCGGCGGCGGTGCGCGCCTCCTCCTCGTGGACGAACGCCCGCGCCAGCCCGGTGAACGCTGCGAATAGCACGGCGATCCACAGCAGCGCTGCCTGGATCACCGGCAGGTCGGCGTTGCGCGAGGGCAGCAGCGGCCCAAGCCCCAGGCTCAGCGCCACCACCGTGCTCACGGCGAACAGCAGCACGGCGTTCAGCGCGTAGCGCGTTCGCAGCTCACTGCGCACATCCTTGCGAAAGATCGCCCAGGAGCTACGAAAGAGGCTGGAGGCCGGAGGCTGGAGGCTGGAGGCGAGCGTTGCAATGCTCGCTGCTAACTCATCTTTTCGCTGGCCTGTCACGCTTCGCCTTTCGTTCGGCGAGCAAGTGATCGACACAGGCCACGCAGCATCTTTCCAATTCGATCAACCCTCTGGAATAGCTCTTGCATATCATCTTCTCGAAGATACCCAAGCTCGCGGCTTAAGAATACGTGCGTCTCGATTTCTGCGAATGATCCCAGACTAATGCTAGTAATCGCCGGAATTCAGCAGTACTTGATCTTGCGTGACCTTCGGTAATATTCAAAGGAATCAAGACAGCAGCACGTCTCATTTGGTCCGTGAGTCCAGACCTTTCATCTGATGGAAAGTTTTCTGTGGCATGGTAAACCAGTTTCGCGGCTTCCATTGTAGCAGCCCTCTTTGATTTCGCAACATCGGCATGTGTCGCCTTCGGGCGATGACCAGATGCTGCCCGAAGCATGCACCATAACTTCACGCGAAATTGCTTTAGCACTTAAATCGCAAGCGTCCAGCCCCTCGTCCCTGGCTCCCAGCCTCTAGCCCCGAGCCCCCAGCCCCTGGCCCTCGGCCCCCAGCCGCAGCACATAATCGCCATGGCGCACCTCGCGTGGGTCGTTGGTCGCGATCACCACCAGGCCGCCCTCGCGCTGTCGGGCGATCAGCCGCTCCACCAGCGCCGCGCCGCGCTCGTCCAGTGTGACGGTCGGCTCGTCCAGCAGCAGCACCGCCGGGCGGTGCAGCAGCGCGTAGGCGTAGCGCAGCCGCTGCGCCATGCCAGAGGAGTAGGCCGCCAGTAGATCGTCTCCGCGTCCGCCGAGCCCCACCTCGTCCAGCAGGGCATCAAGCGCCGCGTCGCTCAGGCGCAGGCCGCGCACGTCGGCGAAGAAGCGCAGGTTCTCCAGTGCGGTCAGTTCGCGGTACAGAATCAAATCCGGCGCGACCCAGCCGACGAGCCACAGCGCCTGGTCGGGCCGGTAGTGCGCCCCGCCGAGCGTGTAGCGGATGCTGCCGGCGGTCGGGCGTTGCAGGCCGGCCAGCAGGCGCAGCAGCGTACTCTTGCCGCTGCCGTTCGCCCCGGCGACCACCAGCGTCTCGCCGGCGCGCAGCGTGAGCGAGATGCCCGCCAGCACCCGGCGCGCCCCGTAGTCGGCGGCGACATCGATCAGTTCAAGGGCGAGGTCGTCGGCCATGCGGCTATTGTAGCGCAGTTTGCCGGTGGTAGAATGGCGGCCGTTCATCCAGAGTGGAGCGGACGTATGACATCGCGGGACATGGTCGGCCTGCTGGCCTCCTACGGCTACGCCGGCGGGCTGCTCGCGCTCGGCGAGGCGCTTCGCCGCGTCGCCGGAGTGTCGGGCGAGCTGACGCGCAAGCTGATCCACATCGGCGCGGGCATGTGGGTGTTCGGCGTCCTGGCGCTGTTCGACACCTGGCAGTGGGGAGTCGTGCCGTTCGCCAGCTTCGTGCCGATCAACTACCTGATCTACCGCTACCGGCTGCTCGGCGCGATGGACGACGTGCCCGAGTCGCCCGGCACGGCCTATTTCGCGCTGTCGGTCACGCTGCTGTTCGCGCTGCTCTGGCGGCCGGAGGGGCCGGCGGATCGCGCGCCGGTGGCCGCCGCGGGGGTCATGGCGATGACCTGGGGCGATGCGCTGGCGGCGCTCGTCGGGCGGCGTTGGGGTCGCCTACGCTACCGCGTCATCGGCGGCGAGCGCTCGCTGGAGGGCTCGGCGGCGATGTTTGCCGCGAGCACCGTGGCGATCCTTCTCACGCTGGTGCTGCTCCCCGGCTCGCGGCTCGCCCCGTTCGCGCCGCCGGTCGGCGCCGGGGGCGCGTTGGCCGCGGCGCTGGTCGGGGCTGCCGCCGCGACCGCCGCCGAGGCCGTCTCGCCGCGTGGCACGGACAACCTGTCCGCGCCGGTCATCGCGGCCGTGGCGGCGGGGGCGCTGCTGGCGTGGGTGGCGTGATGCGCCGCTCAGCCGGAGGCGCGCTCCGGCGTGACCAGCACGCTTCGCGTCCACCACGGCCCGAGCGCGCCGGACGGGCCGGCGATCGGGATCATCTGCCCGCTGGCTGGGTCGAACAGGCCGATCTCCAGGGCGTAGCGGCCGGGTGGCAGGTCGGTTGGGAGCGCCAGGTCGCATGGCGCCGGCTCCGCGCCGGCCCGTGGCCAGCGGTCGGGCGGGGCGAACCCTTCGTCGAAAAAGCGATCCTGTTTGACGCGCACTGCGCCACGTCCATCCACCAGATTCACCGAGAGCACCATCCCGCCTGTCGTAGCCGGGCCGCGCCCGTAGGCCCGGCACGGCAGTGTCTCGCCCGGCGCCACCCGCTCGGGTAGCGGCGCCCCGGTGACATGCGGCGCCGTGGCCTGTGCCCCGAGCGCCGGCGCTGCCGCGATCGGCAGGCGCACCTCGCCGGCGGACGTAGGCAGACGTAGCGCCACCACATCCTCCGGCGGTACCCACGGCAGCGCAACCGTCCCGCCCGGCAGCCAGGTTGGGAGTTCAACCGTCGCGCGGATCACGCTGCCATCGGCGCGCTCCAGCCCGATCTCAGCCGGCCGCCGCATCTCATACACGTGGGCGGCGTCCAGCATGCGCGGCGCGGCGCTCATAAGCAGCATCCCATCCGGCCCGGTCCCGCGCGCCGCGGAGACCGCCGGTGTGTCGCCCGGCTCGACCCGCAGCAGCCGGTCGCCATTGGGCGCGCGGGCGAGCTCGGTGAGGCCGCGAGCACCCGCCAGCCGCGCTTCGAAGGCGGCCCAACCGGCCAGTTCCTCCCGGTGCACCACCACGTACCGGACATCCAGCGCGCGCAGCAGCGCCACAGCCTGCGGCTCCGGGAAGCGGCCGAGTGCGTCGCGCAGAGCGATGTAGGCCGGTGGAACGATGCTGCTACCGCTGTTGACGATCGGCCGCCAATGAAAGGTTGAGAAATATTCGTAGCGGTAGGGCAGCGTCTCATCGGCGTTCATGAGCGGAAATTCGAGCAGCACGCCGGGCGGTTGCGCGGCGAGCGCCCGATAGATCTCCGGCAGCGGCGGCGGGCGGTACGCGCCGCGCCCTGGCGTCCCGGCGACATCCAGCAGCAGCAGCGCGATGATAGACGTGCCTGCGGTGGGCCTCCACCAGCGCGCCGGACGCAGCGCGGCAAGCCAGGCGACGGTGTAGCCGGCCAGCACGGCCAACGCGAGTTGCAGCAGCAGCGCCCAGCGCGCCGGGACGCGCGCTCCCTGAAAACCGGGCAGATGCGCGTACAGCCAGCGGTAGATCGGCGATGGCAGGCCATCCGGCGTGTCGGTCAGGCGGATGGTCGGGCCAAGCGAGAGGACGAAGGCGGCGAACGCCAGCAGCAGGTAGAGCGGGGCATGGCGCCGGCCCATGCGCCGCGCGGCGAAGACCCCGGCGAGCGCCAGCAGCACGGCCAGCGCTCCCGGATAGAGCGACAGCTCCGCCGAATTCGACTCGGCGGAGTCGCCGCCGATGCGCGCCAGCAACGGCCGGAGCGGCAGCGGCTGGTCGGTCACGGCATAGTTTGCCAGCCGTGCGCCGTAGGCGTCGTGGTCGCTCGCCGTGCGGCGCAGATCCAGCGCGCCCCAGGCCCGCGCCGTCGGCAGAACGGCCGGAAGCGCCAGCGCCAGCGCGACGGCGCCGGCCAGCAGGGTTGGCGGGAGGGCGTGGCGCACCACGCCCCGCTGCGTGGCGACCTGCCACAGCAGGAACAGCGTTACCGCCAGCGCCAGGTAGATCGCCAGATAGAACTCGGAGAGTGCCTGCGCCGCCGTGGCCACGCCCACCAGCCCGGCGAGCACCAGGCGCCGCCGCTTCGGTGCGGGCGGCACGATGGCCTGTGGAGGGCGGTGGGGCGGCGCGCCCGCTGCGCCTATCCCCTCGGTGTCGCGCATCCCCGGCGCCCAGAGCCGGTGCAGCCCCCAGAGCACCAGCGCCGTCCAAAAGCCGCTCAGCAGATTCAGGTGGTAGATATGGGCTTGCCGCACCGGCGCGAAGGCATAGACGACGCCCGCCGCCAGGCCGCCCCACCAGCTTCCCGTCACCTCGCGGGCCAGCAGTGCAGTGAAGACACCGCCGAGCACAAAGCTCAGCATCACACCGCCATTGAACGCCAGCAGCGGGTTACCGCTCAGCGCCAGCACCGGCGCGGTAAGCAGCGCGTTGGTGTACATCGGCTGGTTGAGCGCCAGCGCCGCGCCGTAGGGGAAGTTGACATTGGCGGCGAAGAGCCGGGCCGGCGCGGCGGCGAGCGCGTGCTGCACCCAACGCAGCGTCCATAGCTGGTGCAGCGGGTCGCCGCGGTGCAGCAGCACCGCCCCGGCGCGCAGCGGGAGCGGCCAGAGCAGCCAGACGGTGGCCACGCCGAAGAACAGGACGACGGCGACCCAGGCGGCCCACCTGCGCCGGAGCGCAGCCGTCATGCGCGCTGATCCGTGATGTACTTGGTGAGCTGCTCGATCATGAACTCTTTGTCGGCGATCACTTCCTGTACGAGATCGCGCATCGAGATCATGCCGAGCACGCGGTCACCCTCCAGCACCGGCAGGTGGCGCAGCCGCATCTCGGTCATCAGCGCCATGCATTCGTCCAGGGTGTTCTCCGGATGCACATACAACACGCGGCGGGTCATCACCTCGCCGACCGGTGTGCTCTCCGGCGAACGGTTGTGGTGGAACAGTTCACGGGTGAAGTCGCGCTCCGAGACGATGCCGACCAACCGTCCGTTCTCAACGACCAGGAGCGCGCCGACATCGGCCTCCGTCATCAGTTCGATCGCGTCGCTGGCGGGCGTGTCGGGCGTGACGGAGAGGATGTGGGCCGGCTTTTTCTGCAACAGTCCCTTGACGGTTTTCACAGACTCTCCCCCTTTGCGCAGATATGCAGCGGCGGATATCCGGCACGGGTCTCAGGCGCGCCGCAGGTCTTTGATGTTGAGCCGAAGCGTGCGCGTCCCGTTCCACTCATGCGCCTCCAGTGTGTAGGCGATATCGATCCACGGGTGGCGTGGGAAGTGCTCGGCCAGGCGCCCGAGCCGAAACGCGATGGCGTCGTAGGCTGGCCCGCCGCGCCCGTCGTCCAGCCGCAGCTTGAGATGCTGGCCGTCCGCGCCGCGTGGCCAGGCCTCGGCCACGCGCACCCGTCGGCTTATGAACACCGGACGGGGGTTCTCGGCGCCGAACGGCTCGAGCCGGTCGATCTCCTGGAGCAGTTCCCAGCTCAGATCGGCCAGCGGCGACTCCGCGTGGATCTCCAGCACCGGCAGCAGCTGGCCATCCTCCAGGCTGCCGGCGGCGTAGGCCTGCAGCCGGGCGTCCAGCTCCGGCAGCAGCTCGGTGGCGATGGTAAAGCCGGCCGCGGCGGAATGCCCGCCGAAGCGCACGAACAGCTCGCGGCACGAGTCGAGCGCGGCGAAGATGTTGAACCCCGGCACCGAGCGGGCCGAGCCACGCGACGTCGCCTCGCCGCGTTCGACGACCAGCACCGGCCGGCCGAACTCTTCCGCGAGCCGGGCGGCCACCAATCCGGCAACTCCAGCGACGTACTCTGCCCCGTCCAGCAGCACGATCCGGTTGGCGAGCTTGCCCTGCTCGCCGGCCTGGCGACGGGCCGCGTCCTGCACGCTCGTGGTCAAGTCCTGCCGCTGGCGGTTGGCCTGGTTCAGCGCCGCGGCGAGCGGCTGCGCGCTGGCGACATCCTCGGCCAGCAGTAGCTGGTACGCCAGCACGGCGTCGTCCAGGCGGCCGGCGGCGTTGAGGCGCGGCGCGAGCGCGAAGCTGATGTCATCCGTGGTGATCCGCCCCGGCGTCAGTCCAGCCGCGCCGATCAACGCCTGGAGGCCGGGGCGCTGCGTGGCGTTCAGCGCCTCCAGCCCGGCGCGCACCAGCACGCGGTTCTCGCCTGTCAGCGGGCCCATGTCCGCGACCGTGCCGAGTGCCACGACATCGAGCAACGCGCGGGCGCGCAGCGGCAGCCGCAGGCCGCGCTGGTGGAGCGCCTGCACCAGCTTGAACGCCAGCCCGACGCCGACGAGCTGCTTGTACGGGTACTGGCATCCCGGCTGCTTCGGGTTGATGATCGCCACGGCGTCCGGCAGGTCGTCCGGCGGGGTGTGATGGTCGGTGACGATCACATCCACGCCGAGCGCGCGGGCGTGGGCCACTTCGGTGGCGTTGGAGATGCCGCAGTCCACCGTCAACAGCAGGCGCACCCCGTCCGCCGCGAGCCGCTCGATCGCCAGGTTGTTCATGCCGTAGCCCTCGCGGATGCGGTGCGGCACGTAGGGCCGGATGTCGCCGCCCATCGCCCCGATCGCCTGCATCAGCAGGGCGACGGCGGTGACGCCGTCGGCGTCGAAATCGCCATAGACCGCGATCGGCTCGCCCTGCTGGATCGCCGCGGCCAGCCGCTGGACGGCGGCGTCCATGCCCTTGAGCCGGAATGGATCGTGCAGGCCCTGCGGATAGTTGGTGGCCAGAAAGGCCTCAGCGCTGTCGGCGCTCCGGTGGCCGCGCTGGTACAGCAGCGTGGCGATCAGCGGTGGGTAGGCGTGGAGCGCGGCGCGGACCTCGGGCGGGGCCGGGTCGCGCAGCACCCAGCGCTTCTTGCGGGCGGACATGCACACTCTCCGACGGAGTACAGCGACGAACGACAGCCGTGGGCGCGCGGCCCTGCGAATGTCGGGAGTATAGCATCTGAACGGGGCGCGGCGCAAGCCGGCGCGCGACGCGGGCGGCACCCGCAGGCGGGGGGCCAGCGGTCAGCCGGGCGTGGTGGTGCGGTCGTTTCACCGGCGATTAATGCCCGCTTGACACAGGCTTAATCCGCCCTTCATACAGCTCCGCTATGGTTGTCCTGTCATCCCCGGAATCGCGCATGCCTCGCATACGCCTTGCCCGACCGCCCGGTCGGCTGGTCATCCGGCGCCGGGCCGGCGAGATCGGTGTGCCGTGCCGTGGTGATGACGCGCTTCGTCCATCGCGCGCTTGTGTGAACAGGAGGTTGCTCGCTATGTCCGTGCGCATTCGTCATGCGCTGCTGGCGCTCGCACTGCTCGCCACCCTGCTGGTCGCGGTCGCCGCTCCGGCGCGTCCCGCCGCCGCCCAGAACGACTGGTCGCCGCGCCAGATCAGCGGCGTCAGCCTGCGCGGCTCCGGCGCGACGTTTCCGAACCCGCTGTACCAGGTCTGGATCAGTGTCTACAAGCTCAACGTCCCTGGGGTCACCATCAACTACCAGGCGGTCGGCAGCGGCCAGGGTATCACGGATTTTATCAACTATCTGACGGACTTCGGCGGCACCGATTCGGTGGTGCCGGACGCGCGCATCCGCACCGAAGCGCCGGACACGCTCCATGTCCCAACCGTGATGGGCGCGGTCGTGCCGACCTACAACCTGCAAGGGGTGACCGGGCTGCGCTTC
The DNA here is from genome assembly GCA_042408595.1 of Roseiflexaceae bacterium. Classification (GTDB taxonomy): domain Bacteria; phylum Chloroflexota; class Chloroflexia; order Chloroflexales; family Roseiflexaceae; genus JBHOQX01. The sequence goes on from JBHOQX010000074.1 coordinate 43,140, forward strand.
CGCCCGGCGACGCTGGCCGGCATCTTCCTGGGCCAGATCACACGCTGGAACCATCCGCTGATCGCGGCCGATAACCCCGGCGTCGCGCTCCCAGACCGCAAGATCACTGTGGTGCGCCGTTCGGATGCCTCCGGCACGACCTCGGTGTTTACCGATTATCTCTCGAAGGTCAGCAACGAATGGAACGACCGGGTGGGCCGCGGCACCACCGTGCGCTGGCCGGTCGGCGTGGGCGCGCCGGGTAACGCCGGCGTGGCCGGCACGGTGCTGTTGACGCCGGGGGCGATCGGCTATGTCGAGCTGACCTTCGCGCTGGCGAACAAACTGCCCGTCCCGTCGATCGCTAACGCCAGCGGCACCTTTATCACGCCGACGCTCGAGAGCGTCTCGGCGGCGGCGGAGGGTGTGCCGATCCCGGACGATCTGCGGGTGTCCATCACCAACTCGCCCAACCCGCGAGCGTATCCGATCGCCGCTTTCACCTACATTTTGGTGCGCGAGCAGACCTACACCGATATTCCGAAGGCCCAGGCGCTGACGGACTTCATCTACTGGGGCCTGACCGAAGGCCAGGGCGCCACGGTACGTCTCGGCTACGCGCCGCTGCCGGAGAACGTCCGCAAGCTGGCGATGGGTCAATTGCGCAAGGTCAAGGCCAGCGGCGTGCTGGTCTTCAACGGGCCGATCAAGTAGCCGGGCGTGTGTGATTTGGGGCGCGTGGAAGCCACTCGGCTTCCGCGCGCTTCGTAGATGCGAGGACCTATGGCCCAGGCGGAGGCGGTGCAGGAAACGGCGGTCGCCCGGTTTGTCCGGCGGACGCGCCACGGCGACACCCTCTTCTGGGGCGTGACATTGCTGTTTGGGCTGGTGGTGATCGCGCTGGTCGCGGCGATCGGGATCGTGATCGCACGCGGCTCGGCGCTCGCCTGGCGGACGTTCGGCTGGCGCTTTCTGTTCGATACCACCTGGAACCCGGTCGATACGCCGACCGCCCCGGCCTCGTTCGGCGCGCTGCCAGCGATCTTCGGCACGGCCGCCAGCTCGCTGATCGCCCTGGCGCTCGGCGGGCCGCTGGGCGTTGGGATCGGCATCTATCTCGCCGAGCTGGCGCCGCGCCGGCTGCGCGGGCCCCTTTCGGTGATGGTCGAGTTGCTGGCGGCGATCCCGAGCGTCGTCTATGGCATCTGGGGGGTGTTCGTGTTCGTCCCGTTTTTCACGGAGATGCTGGCCGCGCCGATCGGCGCGACGTTGGGCCGGGCGTTGCCGTTGTTCGCGGTCAGCGAGGACGCGCTCGGACGCGGGATCATGGCCGCTGGGTGTATTCTTGCCATCATGATCCTGCCGACGGTCGCTGCCATCACCCGTGATGTCCTGCAGGCCGTGCCGCACAGCCAGCGCGAGTTATTGCTTGCGCTCGGGGCGACGCGCTGGCAGGTGATCGCGCGGGCGGTCGTGCCGTACGCCGCCGCCGGGATCGTCGGCGCGGTGATGCTCGGCCTGGGGCGGGCGCTCGGCGAGACGATGGCGGCGACGATGCTGATCGGCAATCAGCCGCAGATCCCGGCCTCGCTCTTCGAGCCGGGCGTGACCGCCGCCTCGCAGGTGGCGAACGAGCTGACCAACGCCAGCTCGCCGCTGCACGAGAGCGCGCTGCTCGGCGTCGCGCTGGCGCTGTTCGCCGTCACGCTGCTGATGAACCTGGCGGCCCGGCTACTGATCTGGTTTGTGAGCCGCGGGCCGGCGGGAGGCGCGCGATGAGCCTGCGTTCCAGCGCGCCGAAGAACTACGCCGCCAGCCGTCTGGTCGATCGGCTGATGCGGCTGCTGCTCTTGCTCGCGGCGCTGGCGGCGCTCGTGCCGCTGGCGCTCATCCTGGCCTATGTGCTGGTGCAGGGCGCGCGGGCGCTGACCGCCGAGTTTTTTATCAGCAGCTACAAGCCGCCGGCGATGCCCGGGCTCCCCGCCGCGGCCTCGCCGCCGGCGCCGGCCAGCGCACCGGCGGCGGCCGCCCCGCCCGATGCCACGCCCGACCCGTTCGCCGGGATCGATATCGGGCAGGTGGCCGGGGCGGCGGCAGGCGTGCCGCCTGCAGCGCCCGGCGCCACGCCCGACCCGTTCGCCGGGATCGATATCGGGCAGGTGGCCGGCGTCAGCGCCACGGGCGTGCTGACGGACGCCGGCGCTCTGCCGGCTGCCGGGGAGGTCGGCGACGTGGCGGCACAGGGCGGCGTGCTGCACGGGATCGTCGGCACGCTGCTCGTCACCGGGGCCGGCCTGCTGATCGCCCTGCCGGTCGGCCTGTTGGCGGCGATCTTCCTGGCCGAGTATCCGAACAACCGCCTGGCCTCCATCGTGCGCTTCTGCTGCGACCTGCTGAGCGGCGCGCCCTCGATCATCGCCGGCGTGGTCGTCTACATCCTGCTGGTGCGCTACCGCGGCGCGGACGGGCGGCCGCTCGGCTTTTCCGGCATCGCCGGGGGTGTGGCGCTGGCCATCCTGATGCTGCCGACGATCATCCGCACGACCGAAGAGATGTTGCGGCTGGTGCCGGTCAGCGCGCGCGAGGCGGCGTACGCGCTTGGGGCGACGCAGTGGCGCGCCACACTGTCGGTCGTCATCCCGGCGGCGCTCCCCGGCATCATCACCGGCCTGCTGCTGGCCTTCGCTCGCGGGGCCGGCGAGACCGCCCCGCTGCTGTTGACCGTGCTCGGCAACAACGAGCTGACCTTCAACCTGTTCGGCCCGATCGCTGCACTGCCGCTGCTGGCCTACCGCTACACCGAGTCGCCCTTTCCCGGCGAGCATACGCTGGCCTGGGGCGCGGCGTTTGTGCTGGTGGCGACGGTGCTGCTGGTCAATATGCTGACCCGGCTCGCGACCCGCGGCCGTTTTCACCAGCCATGAGCCAGCCGCTGAACCACACCCTGCAACTCCACAATCTCAGCCCCTCCTACAACGGGCGGCCCGCCGTGCGCCCGCTGTCGCTGACGATCGAGCCGCGCTCGATCACCGCGATGATCGGCCCCTCCGGCTGCGGCAAATCGACGGTGCTGCGCTGCCTGAACCGGCTGCACGAAGAGATCCCCGGCGCGCGGGTCGCCGGGCAGGTGCTGCTGAACGGCGAGAATCTCTACGCGCCGGGGGTAGATCCGGCGCTGGTGCGTCGGAAGATCGGCATGGTGTTTCAACTTCCGGTCGTGCTGCGCACCCGCAGCATTTACGAGAACCTGGCGATCGGGCTTCGGATCGCCGGCGAGCGACGGCGGAGCGTGCTTGACGCGGCGGTCGAGCGCGCCCTGCGCGACGCGGCGTTGTGGGACGAGGTAAAAAACAAGCTGCGGCAGCCGGCGACGGCGCTCTCCGGCGGGCAACAACAGCGCCTCAGCATCGCGCGGGCGCTGCTGGTGGGGCCGGACGTGCTGTTGCTGGACGAGCCGTGCGCGGCGCTCGACCCGATCTCCACCGGCAAGATCGAAGACCTGTTGCTGCGGCTGCGCGAACGGCTCATGATTGTTATCGTAACCCACAACATGCAGCAGGCGGCGCGGATCGCCGACCGGACGGCGGTCTTCATGGTCGACCGCAGCCAGGCCGCGCCGGTCGGCGAGCTTGTCGAGTACGATGCGACTCCGGCGATCTTTACCGCGCCGAAAGACCAGCGCACCGCCGATTACATCACCGGGCGGGTTGGATAACCCCGGCTGCCCGACGGCCCGCTCCGCGCCCGGCTGCGCCCCTCCCCGGGCGCACGCCCTGTCGCCCCGGCGCCGTTTGTGCCGCCGTTCGCCGGGTGCGGCGTGCCCGGCCTCGTCCGGCTGACCGCCGCGTACCTCGAAGCGGCGGGGGCGCGGTGCGCGCCGCACGCGCCGCTGCGGCTGCTGATCGACGCCCCGCCGACCTTCGCCTCCTGCCAGCTGGCCTGCGCCCCGCCGCCCGGCCCGACGATCGTCGTCACCGGCAACACCTGCCCGGAATACGTCGCCGATCTGGGGGAGGCGCAGCCGGCGATCGTGATCGTCGGCGATGACGTGCAGGCGGATGTCATCGCGGCGGTGCGGCGCGCCATCCAGGGCGAACGGTATTGCATAGCGCCGGGTGCGCCGCGGCTGCGGCCCGGCGACCGCGCCGTGCTGCGCATGCTGGCGCTGGGGGGGAGCTACGCGGCCATTGCAGCTGCGTTACGGCTCAGCGAGCAAACCGTGCGCAACCGGGTGTCTGCAATCTACCGCACACTCGGGCTGACGAACCGCGCGGAACTGACGTTGTACTATCTCGACCTGCTGCGGCTGCGCGCCCCCGGCGGGACAGATGTCCCGTGAGGGGATGACAGATGTCTCTTGATGGTCGTGATCCTGGGGTGCTATGCTGCCTCTTTCGATAGTTCGGTGGCGTTTGGAAGGAGAAGGAGATGGATGTGCATCGCTATCTGCTGTTCGACAGCGGCTGCGCCTGCTGCACAAAGCTCGCGCAGGATATCGAGCGCGAGACGGGCGGGTGGGTGCGCGCCCGGAGTTTGCGTGATGCGGAGATGCATGTGCTCCTCAATTGTGCGCGGCCAGGATGGAGAGGTGTATCCAGAGCAGCACTCGCAGCTTGCACTACTTTTCGATAGGGATTCGTGGTCATTGGCACGAGCAATGTGCTGAAGCTCAACACGGACATAGAATATATTCGGGTTCAACCTCGATTTCTCCGGATTATTACAACTGAATAACTATGACAGAGCTATTATTGAAGATAGACGACGAATATTGACCATATTACTACTTTTTGGCTATTATGGTTTCGATCGCGGTTTTCTATTTCAATTGGCTTTAAAAAGTAGGGCGTAACCCCCCCCAGGAGCCTTAGCCATCCACAAACCTGGACACCAAGGCTGTGGCAGACGTTCACGGCGCTGGCGCATCGGGGCGCTCACGGCCGAACCGGAGCGCCGCCGCAAGCGCCTGGACGGATCGAGCGTTATACGGCGGCAGCCGCCCCCCGCCCGGCAGCCGCCCCGGGGCCGCGGTTCAGAACATCGTACCCGCCTGTGTCAGGAAGCAACGACTAGGGTTGGCTGGCGTACGCGGCCAGGAAGCTGCGCAGCGCCTCCGGGCGGGGCAGCGCCTCGGCGGCGCCGCGCCCGGTGGCGGCCAGCGCGCCGCAGGCGTTGCCGAGCTGCGCGCAGTCGCGCAGCGGCAGCCCGCCCAGCGCGCCGTGGATGAAGCCGGCGACATAGGCATCGCCGCAGCCGTTGGTGTCCACCGCCTCGACCGTGAAGGCCGCCAGTGCCACCCGCGCGCCCGCTTCAGCGGCCAGGCAGCCCCGCGCCCCCAGCTTGGCGGCCGCCCGCGGCACACACCTGGCGAGCTGCTCGAAGGCAGCATCGTGCGACAGGCCGGGGAAGAGCGCCGCGAGTTCGAGTTCGTTGGCGAAGACCAGATCGAGCGTCGGCAGCAGGCCGCGGGTCTCTGCCGGGCGCTCGCGCAGCAGCGGCAGGCAGAGGTCGAGCGAGACCGGCAGGCCGTGCCGCCGGGCCATGTCGATCAGCCGGAGCGCCGCTGCGCGCTGCGGCCCCTCCAGCAGCGCGTGCCCGGCGATATGCAGCCAGCGCGCCCCGGCCAGCGCGTCGCCCGCTGCCGCCAGGCGAACGTTCGCGCCGCGATAGCTGAGGAAGGTGCGCTCGCCGCCGGGCGAGACGATCGCGACACACAGCCCGGTGGCGGCGGATGGGTCGGTTTCGACGCATGACAGATCGACGCCGGCCGCGCGGGCACCCCGCAGCGCCACCGTCGCCGCCGGGTCCGCGCCGACGCGCGCCACCAGACGGGCCGGCGCGCCGAGCAGCGCCAGCGCCGTAGCGACGTTCGCCGCCGAGCCGCCGCTGCCCCAGCCCAGCCGCCTGATCGCCGCGTCGTCCCCCTCGAACGGGAAGCGGGCTACCGCCGCGCTCAGGTCGGCGTTCGCATCACCGACGATTACGACCGTCATTCGTCACCACCGCGGCGCCGCCCGCTGGCCAGGAGCCGAGCGTGGGAGACGGGGAGGAGCGGAGAGGGGGAGCGCGGGGAAAGGGGAAACATCATCCGGCCCACGTCTCCCTGTCTCCCGCTCTCCCGGTCGCCGTGTCCAGGCCCGCCGCCCGCCGTCACCGCGCCTGCGACGGATCGCCGCCGTCTTCCGTTTTGAGGAAATTGCCCGACACCCAACCCTCGACTTCGCGGCCATCGACGGCGGCCCGCACCCGGTACCAGGGAATGTTATCGGCCAGGCGCGGGCCGGCCAGCCGGCGCACCCGGCTGCCGTTCGGCAGCACGCCGAGCACGTCGGCGTCGCGGCCCGGCGCGGCGCGCAGGTTCAGGTCCGCACCGGTGACGATCAGCACCTGCCCGCCCCCGCCGACAACCCCGGTGAGCCAGCCGGGGAGTTGCACGCCCGGCACGCTCGGCGCGGGCAGTCGCACATTCAGCAACCGGTCGAACAGCGCGCTCGCGCCGAGGTAGGCGCCGCAGGCCACCACCACGAACAGGAGGACGACAAGCAGCAACGCCCCCCACGAGCGGTTCTGCACGGCCGGCGGCGGGGGCGTGTCGCCCGCATCGGGCGCGAGGGGCGTGTCGTGCGGCGGGGCGGGCGGGGGCGCGGCCGGCGCCGGGCAGATCGGAA
>JBHOQX010000076.1:0-49224 GCA_042408595.1 Roseiflexaceae bacterium
GGTCGGCCGCCGCCACCACCGTAGCCGCCGCCGCCGGGCCGGCCCCCGCCGCCCCCGCCGCCGCCGGGCCGGCCACCCCCGCCGCCGTAGCCGCCGAACTGCTGGCCATGAGATGGAATGCGCCCGGACGACGCGGGCGCGCCAAACTGCATATGTTCCACGGTTTTCTCTCCTTCCCGCAAGGTCAGATCCACTCTGTCCCCTGCCTGCCGCGCCAGTGCCGGCGTCGGCGGGCGCGTACGATATCGCAATCGGCTTGTTTTTCAGTTGGGGCGTTCACGCGATCGCCCTGACCATAGATGCGAAAGAATCGTCCCGCCCAGTTGCCGGCAGCGTGCAGCCGCAAAGACTATTGCTCGCGTGCGGGCCCCGCCTCGTCGCTGGCCGTCAGCGTGCGTGCGAACTCCTGCAACGCGGCACGATCCTCCGGCACGAGCGCTTCGACGCGCAGCGCCCGTGCCAGCGCCTGCCGTTTCAGCGCCTGCTCCCAGCAGGCCGGGGCGTGGCAGAGGTAGGCGCCACGCCCGGCGCGCTTGCCGGTCGGATCGAGCGCCACGCGACCATCCGCGCCGCGCACGATCCGCAGCAGGCCACGCTTCGCGTCCGTGCGCCGGCAGGCGATGCACATCCGCTGCGGGATATGCCTGGGGCGCGCCCCTTTTATCTTGTGTTTCGCCTGAGCCATGCTGTCATGTACGATGGGCGGAGGACGGACGTCACCTGTACGATCAGGCTACATCCTTGTCATAGCTATAGCTTGCATTCGCCCTTCGTCATTCGTCCCTCGCCGACATCACGTATCACTCATCATTTCATTCATCACCCGCCGGCGTCATTCCTCGCTCTCTTCATCCCTGGTATCGTCTTCGTCCGTGTCCTCGTTCAGCATATACGAAGCGATCAGTCGTTCGTCACGGTAGATGAAAAGCTTGGTCGGCGTTGCGCGGAGTTGCACCGTTTCGCCGATCAGGTCGCCGCCGAGCGGGCCGTAGCTATGATGGTTGTAGACCACCGTGCCGTCTGCCCGCACTTTGCGGTTCACCACCTTCGAGGTCGAGAGCGCGGCGGCGGTGGCGAGCTCCTCGGCCTCAGCCGTCTGGCGTGCCTCGGCGGCGGCGCGCTCTTCGTCCAGCAGCGCTGATGCGCTCTTGATGTCGATCCGCCAGCCGGTGAGCTTGGCCGCCAGCCGCACGTTCTGCCCCTCCTTGCCGATCGCCAGCGACAGTTGCTTATCCGGCACGATGACGGTGGCCGCGTGCTCGTCCTCGCGGAGCTGCACCTCCACGACCTGCGCCGGCGAGAGGGCGTTGGCGATAAACTCCTTCGGGTCCGCCGACCACTGCACGACGTCGATCTTCTCGTTGTTCAGCTCCTGTACAATGTTTTGGATGCGGATGCCGCGCATGCCGACGCACGAGCCGACCGGATCGATCCCCTCCTGGCGGGCGGCGACCGCGACCTTGGTGCGCAGCCCGGGCTCGCGCGCGATCGACTTGATCTCGACCGTGCCGTTGTAGATCTCCGGCACCTCCATCTCGAACAGCCGGGTGATCAGGTTCTTGCTCGCGCGCGAGGCGATCAGCCGCGGACCGCGCTCTTCGCGGCGGATCTCCATCAGGTAGACCTTCAGCCGCTGGCCGTGATAGTAGCGGTCGTTCTCGACCTGCTCTTTGGGCGGGATGATCGCTTCGGCTTTGCCGATCTCCAGTATCACATTACCTTTGGCTAGGCGCTGCACGGCGGCCGTGATCAACTCGCCCTCGCGCTCCATGTACTCGCCATAGATATGCTCCCGCTCGACTTCTTTGATCCCTTGCAGGATGACCTGCTTGGCGGTCTGCGCGGCGATCCGGCCGAAGTCGTTGGGGGTTGTCTCGACCATCACGCTCTCGCCTATCTCGACGCCCGGCTTGATCCGCCGCGCCGCCTCGAGATCGATCTCGAAACGGTCGTCGAAGACTTCGTCCACCACCTGCTTTTCGGCGAAGACACGCGCCTGGCCGGTCAGCGGGTCGAGCGTCACATTGACTTCAATCGGCGGCGGGTTATTGCCAAGGGTGCGCTTGTAGGCTGTGACCAGCGCTTTCTCCACCTGCCCGATGATCGCTTCTTTCGGAATGCCGCGCTCCGCCGCGATCTGCGAGATTGCCGCGTAGAAGTCGCTCTTCATACTCCCCTCTGTGGTCGTTCGCCTGTGACAATAAGAAAAGTGGGGGAACCCCACTTTCGTACAGCGCCCGCAAATACGGCCTTTAGTATACCATCGCCGCGCCGTCCGCGCAAACCTGGCAGGCCCGCTCCGGCGCCTCGCGATGCCGGATGGACGGCGGCGCGCCGGTACGGCCAGCACGCGCGTCCTTGCGTGGGTACGCCGAGCGCCCAGGGAGCGTAGCTGGCACGCCTCGGAAGCACGGCTGGCACGGGCCGCTCCGACCCCTCTATCAGGCGTTTGGCAGCCGCAGGTCATTCCGATGCGCTGCTGGCCGCTGCGCTGGCGCGCCTGCCGTCTTCGTGTCCCTCTGAGCATCTCCGGAGCATTCGCCGGTAGACGCATGCCCGCGCTGGCTGCTACTGTGTTCCAGAGTTGGTTAAATATTGGTAAAGTAGGTAAGCTCGTGGCACCACCCAACCGGCACATCATACTTTTCACCCTGCTCCTGGCGGTTGGACTGTTGGCCCTGGTTGCCGTCCCGTCCGCTGCCCATTGCCGGCTAAACAAGCGTTTAAGAAGCCGTCTGAAAAAGGGGGAGCTTGGAGGGCTGCGCCCTCCAAGCTCCCGGGTGTTCCGTCGTGCGGTCGGCGCAGCGCCGACTACACGACGAGGGACAGGATGTCGTCTGGGGTGCCTGCAGCCTCCAACACCCCGGCTGGGAGCGTTGCAGACAGCCTCTAAGAGGCAGGCTTCAATGAGGAAGTGGCCGGATATCGATGGGGGTACTCTGAAGTGGAGCGGGGTACCCGGCTTGATGCCTATCGGCCTTGGTACGGTAGGGGCCATGGAGTGTCTGGCGGTTACCCGAAGCAGAACGTCTGGAAGCGCACCTCGTTAGCCGATGCGGTTGCCGCGCGGCAGACGACGACAAGACTCTGTGGAGTCCCGTAGTCCTCCGCACACCAGGGTTGCAGACAGACGAGGCGCGATCTTCCACGCGAGACCGTCCTGGTCGGTGGAAGAACGACAGATGATTGCACCGATACGCTGGGCGTTAAAAAATGATCTATTTTTCATTTGGCTGCGTGTTCGGTTCACGGGATATTTAGTTATGACGAATATACTCCGTACCAACACAGCCTTCATATACCCTTGCACACCATCGCCGCTCAAGCCGGCGTGGCCCCGGTACGCGGTCGTTGTTCATCGGTCGCCGATCGACGCCGTAACCGGAACTGCTGCGTCACGAGCACATCGCCAGCGGGCTGCGGGTGTATGCGGGCGGTGACGTATGTCTTCAGGAGGGGAAGTGATGGAGCAGGCTGAGCTGCACAATGCGATCGCCCGGCTGCGTGGTGACCCGGCGGTGCCACCTGCCGGCGCGATCATCGTTCCAGTCAATGCCCAAGCCGATCTCGACACCGTGCGGCACTTGCTCGGCGATCTCGGGCGCTACCGCGGCCCAAACACCTTTGAGATCATTCTGGTTGTCAACAACTATCCACCGACACAGCCGCCACCTGCCATCGAGCAGTTCCGCGCGCTGGGCGCGACGGTCGTCGCCGTTCCGGATGTGCGGCAGCCGGGCAAGCGGGTCGCGATCGCCGCGCGCATCCGCGGCGCGGAGCAGGCGGCGGTCGCCTGCACGCTGCATTTCGATTCGGACTGCCGCATACCGGACGCGACCGCGCTGTTGGACTGGTACGTCGCGGCGCACCGGGCGGGCGCGCGCGCGGCCTACACCCCCGTCGGCTTCTTCGATGTACGCCCTGAGGCGGCGATCCGTGCCCGAATCGTCGCGCATCACCTGGTTCGGTGGGTGAAGCGCGCCCTCCTGCGCATCCCGACCATTCGCGGCAGCAACTTCGCCATCGACCGCGACACGCTGTTGCGGCTGAACGCGGAAGGCTACCTGGCGGCCGATTTCAACATCGGGCCGGCCGTCAAGGCCCACGGCGGCCCGGTGGTCTATTCCGGGCGGCGCGAGCACGCCGTTCTTACATCCGGCCGCTATATCGAAAGCGGTTGGGGGGCGCTTGGGCGGTATCTCATCTACCGTCTGAAATACAACATCAACATGTTGCCGGTACGCCGCAATGTCGAGAATCCGGACTGGAAGCAGGCGCTGCAGAAGCCCTACCGGATCTACAGCGACGACCACTGGGGATAGTATGGGTCGGCTAACTGCACGAGTCGCTGCGCTGATCGTCTGGCTGGCGCTGCTCTTCAACGTCGAGCGACTCGATATCACCACCACCAATACCATCGACCTCCCGTCGAGCCTGTATGTCACGGCGCTCGTGGTGGCACTCGCCGGGCTGCTGCCGATATTCCAGCGCAGGCCGGTCTTCGTGCTGATCGCTCTGGGCATCGCCCTGTTCGCCATCGGGCTCGCGGTGACCAGCCCGGCGCGAATCTGGGCCGGCGATCACAAGTACCGGACACTCGCTGGGCTCCTGCTGCTGGCAGTGACCGCCGCGCTGTCCCACTATGCCGGCCGGGTGCTGGCCGAGTTCCGTCAGGCGGTCGAGATGTTGACGTTTTCCCAGCGTGAAAGCCGGGTACGCCAGCTCCATGACGCTGAAGAGACGGTGCAGATCGAATTGCTCGACTGCCGGCGCAAACAGCGGCCGCTCAGCCTGGTGATGCTCCAGGCGGACTCGTCGACGCTGGATACAATGATGCACCGGCTTGTCCACGACATCCAGCGGGCGATGATGCAGCGCTATGTGGTAGCGATGGCGGCCGGCGTGCTCGCGCGCTTTCTCCGACGCACGGACGTCATCATCCAGCATACCAAGCCGGGCCGCCTGATCTTCGTCGCGCCCGAAACCTCGGAGCCGCAGGCGATCGCGCTGGGCCAGCGGATGGTGGATGTAGCGCGGCAGCAACTCGGCGTCGCGGCCCAGTTCAGCGTCGCCGCCTTTCCCGAGCAGGCGCTGACTTTCGAGGAGCTGTTGAACGTCGCTGAGCAGCGGCTGCGCGAGCGACCGAACGGCCAGCCATCGATGGCCACGCCGGAGGACGAACTGGCGCAGATCATCGGGCAGCGCGCCCATGAACAGCGGGAGCAGCCCATTCGACCGAAGGCCGAGACGACACACGGCGATTGAGGCGGGCTCGCTGGCAGATCAACCGAATTCACATGCCTGTCGAAGTCTGGTCCGACGAAGCAGCAGCGGCAGACTGGAGAGGATGAAGGGGACGCATGGCTGCAATTTCGCGAGAGATCCCAAGCAAGGCGGCGGAGCTGGCCTGGCTGGAGCGCTACCAGCCGGAGAGGGCCCTGTTGCGGGGCCGGACGTACCGGCGGGCGAAACGCGCGATGGATCTGCTGGTCTGCCTGGCGGCGGCGCCGGTGCTGCTCCCGCTGTTCCTGGTGTTGATGCTCGTCATCAAGCTCGATTCGCCGGACGGGCCGGTGATGTTCACGCAGTATCGAACCGGCAAAAACGGCCGGCGCTTCAAGATGTACAAGTTCCGCACGATGGTGCCGAACGCGGAGGAGATGAAGAAGCAGCTGGCCCATCTGAATGAACTACAATGGCCCGACTTCAAAATCACCAACGACCCGCGCATCACCCGCGTTGGCCGCTTCCTGCGCAAGACCAGCCTGGACGAGCTCCCACAACTGCTGAACATCCTCAAGGGCGAGATGTCGCTTGTCGGGCCGCGCCCGACCTCGTTTTCCGCCAGCACCTACCAGCTCTGGCACACCGAGCGACTCGATGTGAAGCCGGGGCTCACCGGGCTGTGGCAGATCTATGGCCGGGCGCAGACCGAGTTCGACGACCGGCTGCGGCTGGACGTGGCCTACATCCAGCATCGCTGCCTGATGCTGGATATGGAGATCCTGCTCCGGACGGTGCTGGCGGTCTTCCAGGGGCGCGGCGCACATTAGGGTGGAGACAGGCAGCAGGAAGTACGCGGGCGGGGAGGCCGGAGAGACGCATTCCCCTCCGGGAGCCGATGTACGCATGAAACACGGGGGCGCGCAGGCGCTACGGCCCGCCACGCCTCATACGTCGCGGGAAGTGCGTGTCTCCGGCCATGCAGCGCCAGATGGCTGTGTCCGGGCGGTCCGGCGGGCGATGCCCGCCAGGGGGCCGGAACTGGGCGCAAACGGTACGACCATGAGTTTGATCACGCCAACGAACACCCCGGTTCGCCGCATCGCGTACGTCATGTCGCGCTTCCCGAAGCTGACCGAGACCTTCATCCTGTACGAAATGGTTGAGCTCGAGCGGCTGGGGATGGCGGTCGAGGTCTTCCCGCTCGTGCGGGTCCACGAGTCGGTGGTCCACCCGGAGGCGCCGGCGTTTGTCGCGCGGGCGCACTTCAGCAGGCCGACCGACCGGCGGGTGCTGGCGGCGCAGCTCTATTGGCTGGCGCGCCGGCCGCTGGCCTATCTGCGCTGCTGGCGCGATGCCCTGTGGGGCAACCGCCGCTCGCGCAAGTTTCTGATCCGGGCCTGCGCCGTTGTGCCGCAGGCGGCCTGGGTCGCCCGGCGCGTCCAGGAGCTCGGCATCGAGCATGTCCATGCGCATTACGCGACACATCCGGCGCTGGCGGCGTATGTCGTCCACATGCTGACGGGCACGCCCTACAGTATCACGGCGCACGCGCACGACCTGTACGTCGAGCGGCCGATGCTGGCGGAGAAAGTGCGCGCCGCGAGCTTTGTCGTCGCGATCTCGGAATACAACCGCCGGCTGATCGCGGCCGTCTGCGGACCAGAGGCCGAAGCCAAGACGGTCGTCATCCACTGCGGCGCTGATCTGACCCTGTTTTCTCCGCCGGCAGAGCGCGCCCGCGGCGAGCGCTTCACGATCATCTGCGTCGCGAGCCTGGAGGAGTACAAAGGCCAGCGCTACCTGATCGACGCGTGCGCCTGGCTGGCGCGGGCGGGCGTGCCGTTCCGCTGCCTGCTCGCCGGCGAGGGCGTCGACCGGCCGGCGCTGGAAGCGCAGATTCGGCGGCTCGGGCTGCAGGATCGGGTGGCGCTGCTCGGCCGCCAGCCGCGTGACCGGATCGCCGCGCTGCTGGCCGAGGCCGATGTGGTGGCGATGCCGAGCATCACGGCGCGCAGCGGCAAAAAGGAGGGCATCCCGGTAGCGCTGATGGAGGCGCTCGCGCTCGAACTGCCGGTCGTCGCGACGGCGATCTCCGGCATCCCCGAGCTGGTGGAGGATGGCGTGACCGGCCTGCTGGTCCCGGAGAAAGATGCGCCGGCGCTAGCGGCGGCCCTGCTGCGCATCTACCACGATCCGGCGCTCGCAGCGCGGCTCGGGCGGGCGGGGCGCCAGAAAGTGCTCGCCGAGTTCGATCTGAGCGCCAATGCGCGGGCCCTTGCGGGGCTGCTGGCGCGCGACTGGCGGCCGCGCCCGTCGCCCGGCGCCGCCGTGCTGGTAGGCACGCCGACGGAAAGGGTACGGTGATGCGATGCGACGCCCGCCCGCCTGGTGGCTGTTCTGGGGCTCGGCCGCGCCCCTGGTCTACGCCCACGCCGGCTACCCGCTGCTGGCCGCCGCCCGCGGGCTGCTCCGGCCGCGCCCGGCTTCCTCCGGCACGGAGACGCCGATGGTGAGCGTGATTATTGCGGCGCACAACGAAGCGGCGCTCATCATACGCAAGCTGGACAACACCTTCGCCCTCGATTATCCGACGGATAAGATCGAGGTGATCGTCGCCTCGGACGGCTCGGACGATGCGACCGACGCGCTGGTGCGCGACTACGGCGACCCGCGGGTGCGCCTGCTGGCACTGCCGCGCCGCGGGAAGAACCAGGCGCTCAACGCCGCCGCGGCCGTGGCATACGGCGACATCCTGGTCTTCAGCGATGCCGACACCCTGCTGCAGCCGGATGCGCTGCGGCGTCTGGTCGCTCCCTTCGCCGACCCATCGGTCGGCGGGGTCGGCGGCGAGCACCGCTACGGGAGCGGCCCGGCGGCCGACCTGAAACGCTGGCTCAAGGAGCTTCAGAGCCAGGCGGACGGACTGACCGCAGCCGAAGGGCAGCTCTACGCCATCCGGCGGTCGCTCTACCGTGCCATTCCGCCGGATGTGACCGACGACTTCTATGCGTCGGTGCAGGTGTGGGCGGCGCACCGCCGGCTGGTCTTCGCGCCCGGCGCCGTCGCGCGCGAGGTCGCCAGGCCGGCGCCGGGGGCAGAGCTGCAGCGCAAGGCGCGGATCGTCACTGGCTCGCTGAACGGATTGTGGCGCATGCGCGCACTGCTGAACCCGCGCGTGTACGGCTTCTACGCCGTGCAACTTTTCTCGCACAAGGTGCTGCGGCGCTTCAGCGTGTTCTTCTGGCTTGGCCTCGGCCTGAGCGCGCCGCGGCTCGCCCGGCGCGGCCGGCTGTACCGGGCGGCGGCGCTGGCGCAGGCCGGGGTGTGGGGCGTGGCGCTCGCCGGGGTGGCGCTGCGGGAGACCCCCGTAGGCCGGCTCCCGCCGCTGCGGCGCGCCCGGTCGTTCGCGATCGATCAGGCCGCGACGATCATCGCCCTATGGCGGATCGCCCGCGGCCGGCGGGGCCACCTGTGGACGCCGGCGCGCGCCCCCGCCGAGGCAGCGGAACGTAAGGCGCACCTAGCGTGATGGCCTTGGAGGGGGGTGCGATCCCGCGGCGTGGCTCGGCGACCGGCCCGATGGAGAACGACCTGTGTTCGGACGACTCTTCTGGCTGAGTGTTGGCAGCGTGGTCTACACCTATGCTGGCTACCCGGCGCTGCTGGCAGTGTTCGCCCGGCTGCGGCGGCGGCCGGCCGGCTCCGCGCCGATCACCCCGCCGGTGACGCTGCTGATCACCGCCTACAACGAAGAGGATGTCATCGCCCAGAAGCTGGAGAACAGCCTGGCGCTCGATTACCCGCGCGACCGGCTCCAGATCATCGTCGCTGCGGACGGGTCGAGCGACCGGACGGTCGAGATCGTGCAGGGCTTCGCCGGCCGGGGGGTGGAGTTGAGCTTCAGCCCACCGCGGCGCGGCAAAATGGCCGCGATCAACCGGGCGATACCGCACGCCCGCGGCGAGGTGATCGTTTTCTCCGATGCGAATAATCTGTACGCGCCCGACACGCTGCGCGCGCTGGTCCAACACTTCGCCGACCCGGCGGTCGGCGCGGTGAGCGGCACCAAGGTCATTCTGCAGGGGGATGGCGCGCTGGGCGATTCGGAAGGGGTGTACGGCCGATACGAAGCGTTCATCAAGCGGCAGGAGACCCGGCTGAGTTCCTGCATCGGCGCGGTCGGGGAATGCATGGCGCTGCGCCGCGCGCTGTTCGAGGCACCGCCCGACACGATCATCAACGATGACTTCTACATGGCGATGCGGATCATCCAGCGCGGCTACCGTGTCGTGTTCGAGCCGCGCGCCCGATCGTACGAGCGCATCTCGCTCTCGGCGCGGGATGAAGTCGCGCGCCGGGCGCGGATCGTCGCCGGCCGCTACCAGGCGCTCGTGTTCGTGCCGCAGCTGCTCCCGCTGCGGCAGCCGCTGGTCGTGTGGCAGGCGGTGTCGCACAAGTTTCTGCGGCCGCTGGCGCCGTTCGCGATGATCCTGGCGCTGCTGGCGAACATCGGCGCGGTGATCTGGCCCGGCCGGGGCGGGCGCGGCGCGCTCTGGCGGCTCGCGCCGCCATACGGCCGGCTGATGCTGGCGCTGCAGGGGGTATTTTACCTGCTTGCCTGGCTCGGCGGCCGCCTGGAGCGGACGAGCGCGGCCGGCAAGCTGCTCTATTTGCCGACCTTTCTGGTCAACAGCAACGCCGCGGCGGTGATCGGGCTCTATCGCTTCCTGACACGACGCCAGACGACGACCTGGCAGCGTGTGGAGCGGCGTGCTCCCGGGGCGCTGGACTACGCGCCGCCGTCCGACAGGTGACAGGATGTACATCATGATGGAGACTGGCGAGTCTGCGTGCGCGCCAGGCATCATCTTCATGTACAGGATGGAGGGGGTGGGGAGGTTTGACGGGGCGAAGCCCCTCCGAAACCTGGTCGTTTGCCCGCACACCCACGTTACGGCGCGGATGTGCGGGCAAACGACCACGGTGGTGGACCGCGGGCCGCCACATCTGGTGCGGTCGACCTCGCACACCCGATTCATTCGAACCGCGAAGCGGCGGTGTACGCACTGGAAAGTAACAGTTTCGTCAGATTCGCCGGATTGAATACTTCCATCGCACAAAAGCACGTTATACAGTGTACAAGGTGACTTTGCCACTTGTGGTAAGCCTGTGGGCAGGAACGAAGACGTAAGTCCCATTCTGTCACTAACGTTCTCTTCCACACTTGCGCTATTCGTCGCGGCCGGCAGTTGAAGCTCTTTAAAGGAGGAACCATTCGTGAGCTTGCAGACGTTTATCCGGGTCATACTGCGGAACTGGTGGCTGATCCTGCTGACGATGCTGCTGACAACAGGGAGCGCGGCGTTCTTCGTACTCCGTCAGCAGCCGGTCTACCAGGCGTTAACCACGATCGAATTGAAGCCGAGCGTAGCGATCGAGGATCCCAACTCGATCCTGAATGTCGTGAACGCACTGACCCGGCGCAACACGATCAATACCATCGCACGCAAGGCAACCAGCAGCACTATGCAGGAGCAGGTCGCCAAGAAACTAAATGTTTCGAAGGATGTGATCGCCGACGCGAACATCACCGCGATCGCGCTCCCGGAGACCAACCTGATCGAGATCCGCGCGGAAAGCACCGATCCCGCGTTCGCCGCGCAGATCTGCAACACGGTAGCGCAGGCGGTGCTCGGCCAGACGCTTGAGAAGGTCATCGAGATGGAAGTGATCGACCCGGCCACGCCGCCGACGAGCGCCATCGCGCCGCAGCCGCTGCGGGTCATCACCCTGGCCCTGCTGTTCGGGCTGGCGCTCGGGATCGTCTTCGCACTGATCGAGTACACGCTGCAGCAACTGCGCGCCTCGGGCTGGCGCCTGAGCGATGATGGCCTCGGCGGCCGCCCGCTGGCGACGGCAGGTGCAGAACAGGCGACCGGCGGGACGCGGCGCACCGATGGTTCGTAAGCTGAGGGCTTGATGAATACGACGCACGTCTTCGGGCGCGGCCCCTTCGGCGATGCCGTGCAGCGGCCGGTCTGGTGGATCGTGGCGGTCGGCATAGTGAGCGTGGCGGCCGGGTTCGTCATCTCGCGCGACCTCCCGCTCCTGCTGATCGGCTATGTCATCGTTGCGGCCGGGGTGGCGCTGCTGGCATTCACCAGGCCGGAGTACGCCGCGGCGGTGCTCCTGGTGATCAACTGGGGCAACTTCGGCGATGTGTTGATCAGGTATCACGGCCTGCCGTCGATCGTAAAGCCGCTCGTCGCACTGCTCTTCCTGGTCGTGATCGTGCAGCGCTTCGGGCCGCGGCGCAAGCCGCTGGTCTCGGATCCGGTGATCTGGTGTGTGCTGGCGTATGTCTTGATCACCGCGCTTGGGCTGCTGTACGCCCGCTACACCGGGCGCGTCGAGTACGAGTTGGTCGAGCTGCTGAAGGACACCGTCACCTTCTTCATCCTGATCAACCTGCTCGGCAGCCGGGCCGCGTTCGAGCGGATGGTCTGGATGCTGCTGGCCGTCGGGGCGCTCCTGGGGACGCTCGCCGTCTACCAGGAGATCACCAAGACCTACGACTGGAACTACGGCGGCCTGGCGCTGAACGCGGTCGCGCAGATCGCCGAGGGGATGTCCAACCGGGCGCGTGCGGCCGGCACGATCGGCGACCCGAACTTCTTCGGCCAGCAGCTGGTCGTGCTGGTGCCGCTCGGCCTCTGGGCGGCGCTCAACGGCCGCACCTGGCGCGGCAAGTTCTTCGGCGCCTATGCGACGCTCGCCTGCCTGGCCGGCATCGGGCTCAGCTTCTCGCGCGGGGCGTACCTGGCGACGATCGTCGTGCTGGTGCTCTACGCGATGTACGTCAAGCTCGATCCGCGCTACCTGCTGGTGTTGCCGCTGATCGGCGCGCTGCTGTGGGTCGCGCCGCCGGAGTTCCGCGCGCGCTTCGACACGCTCGATGAGATCATTCCCGGCGCGAACCTGACCGGGACGTACAACGACGATTCGATCCAGGGGCGCTCGGTCAAGATCGCCGTCGGCCTGGCGATGTTCGGCGACCACCCCTTCCTGGGGGTCGGGCGCGGCAACTACCGCCTGTACTACCCGGACTACATCCGGCGGCTCGGCGGCGCGCAGTACGATACACAGCGCGACGCGCACAACCTGTACCTCGGCCTCGCCGCGGAACAGGGGCTGCTCGGGCTGGCGGCGTTCGGCGGATTGATCGCCACGGCGATCTGGCGCATCAGGCGGGCGCGGCGGTGGTTCAGCTACGCCGGGGAGCAGCGGATGGCCGACCTTTCAGTGGCGCTGATCGTCGGTTTTGCCGGCTACCTGGTGACGGCGATCTTCTTGCACGGCGCGTACCTCTTCTTCCTCTGGCTACAACTCGCTATGATCGTCGCGATGGCGACGATTGCGCGTGGCGAAGCTGCAGGAGAGGCATGGGAACGGGTCACCGCCAGATCTACGGTCATCGGGATCTAGCACCTTTCCGGCGCGCAGCGTGGCGGGCGCCCGCCACGCTGCGCTTGTGACGGAAGCACACTGAAAGCATCACCACTCTTCCCGCTGTTCGTGCTCCGCGCCGATATGCTAGCCGGAGCAGAAGATGAGGCCAGTTCATGTCGCCCTCTACTAGCCAAGCATTGCAATCAACCGCAGCGACGGCGGTGCGCAGCACATTTTGGTCGTTCCTGTCCTTTCTCTCTGGACGTGTGCTAACGTTCGTCACCACCATCGTGCTGGCAGCGCTGCTCACGCCGACCGAGTTTGGGGTGGTCGCCTATTGTATGGTGGCGATGGCCTATCTAGAATTGCTGAACAATTTCGGTATCGGTCAGGCGCTAGTCACGCGGCGCGACCGGGTCCAAGAGGCGGCCAACGCTGCGTTCTGGGTGGGTCTGGGATCGAGCACGCTGCTCTTCGGGATAGGCTGGATCGCGGCGCCATTCATTGCGCAGTTCTTCCGCACACCGGAAATCGTGCCGATGTTCCGCGTCCTGGCGCTGATCCTGCTGCTGGGCGGGATCAGCACCGTGCCAATGGCGCTGATCCAGCGCGACCTGCGCTTCAAAGCGTACCTCCTCCCATCTGTTGGGCGCGATATTGTCAGGGGTGCGGTCGGCATCGGCCTGGCGCTGGCTGGCTACGGCCCGTGGGCGCTGATCTGGTCGGAGGTGGTGAGCCGGGCGATCGAGGCTGCCGGAGCATGGCTGCTGGTGCGCTGGCGGCCGACTGCCGCCTTCGATGCCACGATCATGCGCTCTATGCTAGCCTTTGGTAGCCATATGATCCTGATCGCGCTGATTGGTACGCTCATGGCGAACGTTGATTATCTGCTGGTTGGGCGTATTCTCGGGAGCGCCGCTCTCGCCTATTACATGCTGGCATACCGCTTGCCTGAGATCGTGATCCGCAACACCAACGATGTGGTGGCGCGGGTTGCCTTTCCACTTATGGCGCAGATGCAGAGCGATCGGGAGCATCTGCGCCAGACGTACTTCGGCTATCTGCGCTCAATCTCGCTGTTTGCCTTTCCCGCCGGCGTTGGGCTGGCGCTCGTGACGGCGCCATTTATCCAAATCTTTTATCCGCCAGCGTGGCAGTCAGCTATTCGTCCGATGCAAGTGATCTCGATCCAAATGGCGATCGCCTCGATCTCATATGTGCCGGGGATTATTTATAAAGCGATTAACCGTCCTGAGATACTAACTCGCCTGGCGTTGCTGAAACTCCCGGTTATCGTGATTGTGCTGTGGTATGGGACACGCTGGGGGATCGACGGGGTGGCGGGAAGCGGACTGGCGCTCGCGATCGCGAGTAGTGTACTCGACTGTGCAGTGGTGCAGCGCGTGCTCGGTTTTGCGTGGGGCGATCTGTATCGGTCGCTGGCGCCGTCGGCGATCTGTGCTGCGTTGATGGGCCTGGTCGTGCTCGGCTTCAATCGGCTGGTTCCAACCGGCGGGATACTGGAGATAGTTCTGAATATTCTGCTCGGCGCGGCGACCTACATTTTGGGGCTGCTGCTGCTGAGCCGCGAGACGGTAGTGCAGGCCCAAACGGCGCTCCGGGCTGCGATCTCGCGTCCGTAGCGCTGTAGGAGCGGGCGCACCACCGAGTCTTTGCGAGACGCCTAGCGATGGATCCTGGCCCCACACACAGGATCATACCGGTGCCCTTGCAAATCCGGTGGTGCAGCAAGATCGACGCCGAAATCCACCGGGGGCCACCATGCAGATCAGTGCCATCATTACCGCCTATAACTGCGAAGCCTACATCGGCGATGCGATCAAGAGCGTGCTGGCGCAGACGCGCCAGCCGGATGAGATCGTTGTGGTGGACGATGGATCGACGGATGGAACCGCGGCGATTGTACGGTCGTACGCTGCTGCTGGCGTGCGGTATGTCTGGCAGGAGAACGGCGGCCCCGGCGCAGCCCGGAACCGCGGGATCGCCGAGACCAGCGGCGCGCTGGTCTGCTTCCTGGACGGCGACGACCTCTGGCTGCCGGAGAAGACCGCCCGCCAGGAAGCGTTGCTTGCCGCTAACCCACAGACTGGAATGGTCACGTGCGACCGCTGGACGTGGAATGTGATCCACAACAAGCGTCGGTTTGACCGCTACGGGGTTGCACCGGGTCGGTCGCTGCGCCGCGAGATTCTGGTGCGAAACGTCATCGGCAATCCGTCGATGGTGATGATCCGTCGCAGCGTGCTTGATGCGGTCGGCGGCTTCGACCCGGCGATCCGCTGGGCCGAAGACTGGGAAATGTGGATTCGCGTGGCAGCGCGCGCCGAGATCCGGGTTGTGCCCGTGCCACTCATGATCTACCGGTCGCACACTAGCGGGCTCTCGCACACCAATCTCTGGGCGCGCTTTGGTGGTCAGCGTCGCATCGCAGCACGGGCGATTGGGCTGTATGCGCCGGCGCATGCCCGCCCGTTGCTGCTGCTGCGCTCATGGAGCCTCGCCGAGCACGCCCGGGCGGTGTACGCCGTGCGCTACGGCTTGCCACTCCCGCAGCGCATGCGCCATATCATCGCGGCGCTGATCTCGAACCCGTTCGAGCAGCCGGCGGCCAAGCTGAAGCTGGTCATCCACGGCCTGCTCGGCGAAGAGCCATATCACCGCGCGAAGCGCCGGCTGCGGGAGGCGCTCGGGCGCGGGGAACGGCCGCCGCGCGTGGAGGAGCTGCCGCTGCCATGAGACGGCTGCGTATCCTTCAACTCGTCGCGTCCCTGTCGGTCGGCGGGGCCGAGCGCCTGCTCCCTGGCCTGGTCGGGGGGCTGGACCGCGAGCGGTTCGACGTGCGGATCTGCAGCCTGGGCCGCAGCCAGGCGCTGGCGGACGAGATCGGCCGCCTCGGCGTTCCGGTGCATGTGCTCGGCATCGAGCGGTTCTACGACCCGCGGGCGGCAGCGGCGCTCGCGCGTTTCGTGCGCGCCGGGCAGATCGATGTGATCCACACCCACCTGACAGAGGCGGATGTCGTCGGGCGGATCGTCGGCCGGGCGCTCGGCGTCGCGGTCGTCTCGACGCTGCACTCGCTGCCGGAAGGATATGAACGACAAAACATCCACCGCCGGGCGCTGCAAAAGCTGACCGCGCGGCATCTGGCGACGCGGCTGGTTGCGGTGTCGCCGGGGGTGCGGCAGCGCTTCATCCATGCTTGGCGAGTGCCCGAGGAGCGGATCGTCGCGATCAATAACTCGGTGCCGATGGAGGCGTACCTGCGCCTTCCGGAGGGTGCGCCGGTCATACCCGGGGCCGGCCCGCTGGTGACGAACATTGGGCGGCTGTCGGAGCCGAAGGCGCAGGACGTGCTGCTGCGGGCGGCGGCCCAGGTGCTGCGCGCCCGGCCCGGCACTCGCCTCTGGATCGTCGGGCAGGGGCCGCTCGAAGCCAGGCTCAAGGCCCAGGCCGCGGCGCTCGGGATCAGCGAGCAGGTGACCTTCACCGGGCTGCGCCGCGATATTCCGCACATCCTTGCGCAAAGCGATCTGTTCGTGCTTTCGTCGCGCTGGGAGGGGCTGCCGGTCACTGCCGTGGAGGCGATGGCCGCGGCGCGGCCGTGTGTGTTGACCCGGGTCGGTGGCGTGCCCGATCTGATCGATGACGGCGTGGAGGGCCGGCTTGTCCCGCCCGAGTCGCCGGAGGCGCTAGCCGCTGCGCTGTTGGAGTTGTTGAACGATCCGGCGCGGCGGCTGGCGATGGGCCGGGCGGCCCGGGCGCGGGTCCAGCGCGATTTCGGCATGGAGCGCTACATCGCCCAGCACGCCGCGTTGTACGAAGCGGCCGTCGGCCGGCCGCCCGATGCGGAGCGCATGTCGCTGACGCGGGGCGCGTGAGTGGAGGGGCGATGAACGCACTGATCCGGGTTGCGCTGATCACCCAGAGCTACCTGCCGCGCGTCGGCGGGGCGGAGCGCCAGATCGCGGAGCAGGCCCCGCTGCTGCGGGCGCTCGGCGTTGAGCTGCATGTGATCACGCGGCAGTATCCCGGCATGGCACCGTTCGAGGTGCTCGGCGGCGTGGCGGTGCACCGGCTGCCCACGCCGGGGCCGAAAGCGGCCGCATCGGCCGCGTTCACGCTGGGCGCGCTGCCGCTGTTGCGCCGGATACGCCCGGACGTGCTGCATGCCTTCTCGCTGTTTTCGCCGGCGACCACCGCGCTGCTCGCCCGGCGATTGTGCGACGCACCGGTGGTGGTCAAGGTGCTCCGCGGCGGCAGCCACGGCGATCTCGTGAAGTTGCGCCGGGGCCGGCTAGGGGAGGCGCGCATGGCGCTCTTGCGGCGCCAGGTGAGCGCGTTCATCGCGATCAGCCGGGAGATCGACAGCGAGCTGGCCCAGGCCGGCGTGCCCGCGGCGCGCCGCCCGTTCATTCCGAACGGCGTCGACACTGCCCGGTTCGCCCCGCTGCCTCCTGCGGCGCGGGCCGCGCTGCGCCGCACGCTCGGCCTCGGCCCGGAGCCGGTCGTCGTGTTCACCGGCCGTCTGAACGCCGAGAAGCATGTCGGCCTGCTGGTCGAACTCTGGCCAGCCATCCGGGCGCACCTTCCCGACGCAACGTTGCTGCTGGTCGGTACGGGCTACCAGGAGGCGGAGCTGCGCGCGCGGGCCGGGGCCGGCATCCGTTTCACCGGGCGCGTCGACGACGTGGCTCCCTTCCTGCGCGCGGCGGATGTGTTCGTGCTGCCCTCCGCCGCGGAGGGCCTCTCCAATGCCCTGCTGGAGGCGATGTCCACCGGCGTGGTCCCGCTGGCGACGGCGGTCGGCGGCGCGCTGGACCTGATCGAGGACGGCCGGAATGGGGCACTCGTGCCGCCGGGCGACGCCGCGGCGCTGCGTGAGCGGCTGCTGGCGCTGTTGACGCACGAGGGCGAGCGCCAGGAGATGGGCCGGCGGGCGCGGGCGCGTGTCGTGCGCGAGTATGCGCTACCAGCGGTTGCCACGCGGCTGCGTACGCTCTACGACTGCGTGATCGCCCACCGCCCGTTTGGGTGGGAGCAGACCCGTCCGGTGGAGGGCTGAATGCTTACACAGCGAAAGGTAAGCGTTTAGTACGAAAGCTGTCATAAACCAGATAGCATCCATCGGCTCTTTTAGAGAAAGGCCGCACATGCTCCCCGACGCTTCCAAACCGGCCACCGCCCCCGCCGCCGCCCCGCTGCGACGGGTCGTAGCCTGGCCGTGGGCGGCCATCCTGCTCGGTGGGATCGTCCTCCTCGGCGCGGCGCTGCGGCTCGCGAACCTCGGCGCCAAGAGCCTGTGGATCGACGAGGCCTTCAGCATCTGGATGGCGCGCCAGCCCCCCGACGCTATCTGGCGGCTGACGGTGCACCTCGACCAGCATCCGCCGCTCTACTATCTGCTGCTCCACGGCTGGATGCGGCTGTTCGGCGACAGCGAGGCGGCAGCGCGCGGCCTCTCGGCGTTGTGTGGCATCGCCACCATCCCCCTGCTCGCCGCTCTCGGCGCGCGCGTGGCGCCTGGGCCGGCGCCGGGGCGGCTAGCGGCGCTGCTGCTGGCGGTCGCGCCGCTGCACGTCCGGCACGCCCAGGAGGCGCGGATGTACACGCTGCTGACCCTCGCCGCCGGCCTGACGCTGCTCTGCATGCTCCGCCTGCTCGACGCGCCCGCGGCGCGCGAGCGCTGGATCTTCGCGCGCACCGAGTGGCGCGGCGCGAACCCCTGGTGGCTCGGCTTCATCGGCGGCACCGCGCTCACGCTGCTCAGCCACAACACCGCCATCCTCTTCGCCGTGGCCGTGGCGGGCTTCATCGCCGGCGCGTTCGGCCCGCCGGCGCTGCGGCACGGCCTGCGCGCCGACCGCCGGCTGCTGAACTGGAGCGCCGCGCTTGGGCTAGCGCTGCTGCTCTGGCTGCCGTGGCTCCCGTTTGAATTGGTGCAGGTACGCCGCGTCGCCGCCGAGTTCTGGGTGCAGCCGCTGACGCGGCAGACCGTGCTAGAGCACTGGTACAGCCTGGTCAACGCCTTCGGGCCGAGTGGCGCGGCACGCTACCCGCTGCTGGCCCTGTTCGGCGGGCTGGCGCTGCTCGGCGCCTGGCGGCTCCGGCAACGGCCGGCGACGGTGGCGCTGTTGCTCGTGCTGATCCTTGTCCCGTTCGCCGGCGAGCTGCTGGTCAGCCTGCACCGCCCGATCTTCCTGACCCGCACGCTGCTCTGGACGACCCTGCCGCTCTATCTCTTGCTCGCCGGCGGGCTGTGCGGGCTGCGCATCCGCCCGCTGATCGGCATGGCGACGCTGGCGATTGTGCTGCTGAACCTCAGCGCGCTGCGGAGCTACTACCGCGATGCGCAGGCGGAGGACTGGCGCGGCGCGGCGGTGCGGGTGGCACAGGCGGTGCGCCCGGGCGATGTGGTGCTGTTCAACGCCGGCTGGATGCAGATCCCGTTCGATTACTACTACCAACGGGTTGGCCCGCCGGTGGCGGAGCATGGCCTGCCAGCCGACTTGTTCACGCGCGGCATCTTGGAGCCGAAGATGACCACGGCGGACCTCCCGCGCCTGCGGCAACTGATTACCGGCCACTCCCGTGTCTGGCTGCTCTACAGCCACAACTGGTACACCGATCCGCAGGGGATCATCCTGCGCGACCTGCGGGCGACGCTGATCGAAGAGCCGGTGCCGGATGTAAAGGGGATCGCGATCTACCGCTTCCGCGTGTCGCCAAACTAGTCGCTGCCCCTGGCAGTTTTCTCGTCTGCCGCCTGCTGTTCCTCGGGCGCGACTGGCAGCGACAGGGCGGCGATACGGCGATCCAGGTCGCAACGCTGCTGCACGACGCCGGGCTGCCTGTGGAGTTGACGGTTGTCGGCGGCCGCCCGCCGGGGCCCGCGGCGCTGCCGCCCTGAGTGCGCACTCTCGGCGTTGTGAACAAACGCACGCCGCAGGGCATCGCTCTGCTGCAGTACCTGCTGGCGACGTCCCTTTTCCTGGTCGTGCCGACCCGCGCCGAGTGTGCGCCGGCCACTCTGTGCGAGGCGTGGGCCTTGCCCTCCTCTACCTAACGAGCGCTGTCGGCGGGCTGCCGACAGTGGTTCGCGACGGGCGCAATGGCTATACCTTCCCGCTCGATGCGCCGCCCGAAGCGTACGCCGACGCGATCGCCAGGGCGTTCGGCGATGTGCGGCGCTACGAGGAGCTGGCGCGCGGCGCGTGGGGCGAGTATCTGGCCCGCCTGAACTGGGATGTCGCCGGGCGCGATGTGCAACGGCTGCCAGGCGACGTGGTCGCCAGCCGTCAGCGCGCGACGATCCGGCCCGCCCGCGCCGCCGGGTCCGCCACGACATAGCCGCGCTCGAAATCCCGCCGCCACGACCCGTCCGCCAGGCGGTAGCGCGGGCCGCGCGGGAGCCCGAGCGCGACCTGCTCGTTGGCAAAGATGTGCCAGCGATCGTAGTCGGCGCCCCGCGCATAGCGGAAGTAGCGCGGCCCCCCGCCGCCGAGCAGCAGAAACGACGCCAGCGCGAACGGCTGTAACCTGTCGTCCGCCCCCTCCGCCACGGCGATCACCCCTTTGCCCTGCGCCAGTACCGTCTCCGTCTGGCGCAGGTCGGCTTCCCACTGCGCCGGCGTCGGCGGCGCCGCCCGCGGCCAGCCGGTGGCGAACGATTCGTGCATCACGCCATCGAGGAACGGCAGATAGTCGCCCCAGTCGGTCTCGCTGCCCGTGCCGGCGACCAGATTGGCCCAAATGGGCCAGCGCGGCCGCAGCTCGGCCGAGAGCTCCGTCAGGAGCCCACGCCAGGCAGCG
Source organism: Roseiflexaceae bacterium (assembly GCA_042408595.1). Classification (GTDB taxonomy): domain Bacteria; phylum Chloroflexota; class Chloroflexia; order Chloroflexales; family Roseiflexaceae; genus JBHOQX01. The sequence goes on from JBHOQX010000076.1 coordinate 20,506, forward strand.
CGGTACGCATCATCGTCGGCGAACTCGCGCACGATCCCATCGCTGTTAGCGGATTGGCCGGCCTGCCGGACCAGCGCAAGTTCGACATTGTCCAGGAAAAGACCGTCGTACCCGAGCGCCGGCGCGGTTGCATCACCCGCCAGGAAACGTTGCGCGCGGCTGAGAAAGAAGGCGCGCCAGCCGGCGCTCGCCGGGTTCATGGCGTATATCCAGCGGCCACCCTGGGCGGTGTAGAGCCGCTCTCCCGCGCCGTTGTGCAGGAACCAATCCTCGTTCGGGTGGAGGTATGCGCAGAAGTCGCCCGGCTGGTAGGCGACCTGGTTGTGAAAGGGCACGTACTCCGGGTCGCACGGCGCAGTCGCGTTCCGTGCCTCGGGCGGGCCTTCGGCGCCGCTGGCGAGCACATACTGCAACACCAGGCCGGTGTAGCCGGCCGCCCGCAGATCGTCGCGAAAGCCCTCATCCTTTTTGGTCAGAATAACGAAACGCGCCTGGCCCGCCACATCGGCGGCCGAATGGTCATCGGGCGGCTTGTAGAAGTAGGCGCGCGGCACACTGGGTGGCGGGGGCGCGGGTGTCGGGCGTGGCAGTGCGAGGGCGGGCGCTGTCGGGCTGGCGCCGGGGGTGGGGCCGAATGCTGCCGGAAGGGTAGGCAGACGGGGCGTGCAGCCCGCTGCGGTGGCAACCATGACCATGGCCAGGAGGCGCGCGCCCCACCGCCACCCGCTGGATGGTGCCCGGACCCGGCCCACCACGTTTATACTCCGCCATCGCACGATACTTGCGTTCCTTTGCACCGCTCGAGCAGATAGACGCCGGGGGTCATGCCGCTGACCCGCACACGGAAGTGCCGCACGAGATGCCATGCGCCGGATTGCCGCGCCACAACCCGCTCTAGCAGCCGCAGCTCGTGCGTGATCAGCGCCATGCGCGCCCCCGCCGCCGCCACCCGCCCGGCCTCGGCCAGGAGCCGCGGGTACAACGTTTCGTTCGCGGCATGCGAACCGACAAGCTGCCCGAACGGCAGGTCGGCGCAGAGCACATCCACACTCCCGTCGGCCAGCGGAAGCGCCCCGGCATCCCACGCTTCCAACCGGGCCGCGCCCGCGAATCCGGCCGCCACTAGGTTCTCGCGGGCGCAGGCCAGCGCCGCCGGGTCGGTGTCGCAGCCGGTGGCCCACGCCGCCGGACCGAGCGCCAGCCGTTCGATCAGCAGCGTGCCGGATCCGCACGCCAGGTTCAGCACCCGATCCGCCGGGCGCGGCGCGGTCAGCCGCATCATCACGTGGGCAACCGCTGCGTTCAGCGCGCCGGGCAGGTTGCAGACGCGCCATGGCCGCGTCGAGAGCGGGCGGGGCGAGAGGCGCACCAACACCTCCCAGCCGCCAGAACGTGCGGGGCGCACCCGCACCAGCATGTCGCCGTCGCCGGGGGTCGGCTCGAGGCCGGCGCGCCGCGCCAGCTCATCCCGCAACCGCGCCATCACCGGCGAGTCCTCGCCGGCGGCGCTCAACCGCAGGGTGCGAAACGTGCCCGGTGGCCACAGCGCGAGCGCCGTCTTCAGCACTGCCTCAAGCGCACCGAGCTGCTGGTTGCCGAGCAGGGCGCGCGGGCGGGGCGCATCGAAGCGGCGGACGAGGTAGGCGGCGGTGGCGCTGCGGAACCCGAGCAGCCGCGCCAGATCGCCCGCCAGCCGGAAGCGCAGCGCGCCCGGCGGCTGGCCGCGGGCCAGCACGGCATGCGCCCCGCAGCGCTCCCGGAGCTCATCCTCGGCGAACGGCTCCAGCCCCGGTAGCACTTCCAACTCGCAGTCGTGCAGCGAGCGGCTCACGCGCGCTTGCGTCGCGAGCGCTCCCGCTTGGGCGCGCCCGGCGGCGGGTTGGCCTCATCGGCGACCTGCACCGCTGTGGGCGCCTCATCGGGGTGGGCCGCGGCGCCGTTGGTCTCGGCCGGCGCCCTCGGCGCGAGCGGTTGTCCGCCGCCCTCGGCCAGCGGCGCCGGCGCGGCAGCAAGATTGGGCTGCGGCTCCACGGCAGGTTGGGGCTCTGCGGCGCGCTCGGGCTCAACGACCACATCTGCCGTGTTCGCCGGGGTGGGTGGCGCGACCGCTTCCGTCTCTTCCGGAGCGGCCGGCTCATCGATCTGGACTTCGGAATGCGCGTCGCCAGCCGCCTGCGCCTGCGGCTCCGGGTTGGCCGGCGGCCCAGGCGCGGCCACCGGCGACGCCTGCGTCTCACGGGCGTGGCCGGGGCCGCCCACCTCGGCGAAGCCGCACCTCGGGCAGTGCCAGGCTGGGCGCTCCGTCTCGCCGGGCGCCTGAAACATGCCTGCCGCCAGCGGCGCGTCACAGCGTGGGCAGGGGCGCGCCTCCGTCGGATGCGCTGCGCGCGCCGCTGGAACGGCCCAGATCGGCTGGCGGCGCTGGCGGCGCTCGATCGCTCGCCGGTAGACCGCCAGCGTCTCGCGGGCGGCGCGCTGCCAGGAGAAACGCTGCGCCCGCGCGATGCCGAGCCGCCCTAGCTCCTCGCGGCGCGCCGTGTCATCCCACAGCGCCTCGATCGTATCGGCCCATGCCTGCGCGTCCAGCGGCGGAACGTACACCGCCGCATCGCCGCCGATCTCGGGCAGGCTGGAGGTGTCTGCCGCCAGGCAGGCCGCGCCGCAGGTCATCGCCTCCAGCAGCGGCAGCCCGAACCCCTCGTACAGCGATGGGTTGACGTACAGCCGGCAGGCGTTGTAGAGCCAGCGCAGATCGTATTGGCCGACATTGCCGCCGAAGACGAGGTGATCCGCCAGTTGCAGCTCGCGCGCGGCGGCGAAGATCGGCTGGTCGCGCCAGCCGCGCCCGCCAGCGATCACCAGGCGGTAGGCGCGCTCGGGCTTGCGGTCGATGCAGATCCGCAGCGCCTGAAACAGGGTCGGCAGATTCTTGCGTGGCTCCAGCGTCGAGACGAACAACAGGAACGAGCCGGCCTCGACCGGCTCGCCGTTCAGCACACGCACCTCGCCGCGGCGCAGCTCCATCGGGCGGAACATCGGCGCGGCCGCCTCGTACACCAAGTCAACCGCTTCGATCGGGATGTCGCAAAACTGCGCGACATCCTGGCGGGTCGCCTCGGAGACGGCGATAATCCCATCGGCATGCGCGCTGCTCTCGGCCACTCGGCCATAGAACGCCCGCGCGTCGGCATCCAGAATGTCCGGATAGCGGATGAAGGCCAGGTCGTGCATCGTCACAACGGCCGGCCAGGGGCGGCGGATGGGCGCGATGAAATCCGGGCAGTGCAGCAGGTGCGGCCGCAGCGGCAGCAGCTCGAGCGGCAGCGTCCAGCCTTCCCAGCGATTGTGCGGTGGTGTGAAGAGCGTACGGCGCGTCACGTTCGGCGCGACGACCAGGGGCCGGAGCAGGTCTTTATGTTGCAGACTGAGAAACTCGTCGTCCGGCGCGACCTCGGCCAGCGCGGTCAGCAGCTGGCGCGTGTACTGTGGGATGCCGCCCCGGCGATATGCGTTTAAACGAGCATCGATCGCGATTCGCATGCGTTCCCGCTTGGAACAGGCGCCGGCATGGCCAAGCATGGCGCGGTGCCGACCCCTCGTGCTGTGTCCGCCTCTGCGGGCAACGGAACCCCTTCCAAGACATGAACGGATGGCGAGAAGTATTATAGCGCACGATGGCCGTGCATGCGAGAGGAACAACCAGGAAATTGTGGAGCGGCTTCGATCCGGCGATAGCTTATGCTTCCGAGAGGCTGTCTGCAACGCGTCTGGTGGGGGCGTGGGGGGCCGCAGGCTCCCAAAAGAAATCTTGGGATCAGGGGTATTTCCTGTGCAGGCTGTCGTCTCTTGCCTCCCGCTCCCGAATCGGGAGCGGGAGGCAAGAGGTGAGGACCGGCACGGTAGCCACCCATGAGCCAGCTCCGCCGCTTAAGATTCCGCACAGACAGGCGCTGAGAATGCTGGTGCCAGAGACGGGACTCGAACCCGTACGGGGTTGCCCCCAGCGGTTTTTAAGACCGCAGCGTCTGCCATTCCGCCACTCTGGCACGCCATCATGCTACTTGATCTTGGTTTCTCAGCTCACAGGACGTACGCGGTCGCCCGCACCGCGTGAGGCGTCGTGAGCTACAGGCCCTCCACGATGTTCCTGCGCGTGCGCGGAGGGGCCTTGGCGAGGGGGTCACCCCGCCTCACCTCTCCATCGTGTCCGTCCTGGTCATCATAGCATGCCGCTGCCCGCTACGGCAACTTCAGCCACGTGCGCTATCATGGATGCATGGCAGGTGACATCCACCATTCCCGCCCGACGCGCCAGGCCGCGGCGCTGCTCGCGCTGCTGGGTTGCCTGGCGCTGTGCGGCGCCGGCTGGTGGGGGGGGCGCGCGGCCGCGGTCGCCCCGTTCGTCCTGCCGCAGGCCAGCGAGCTGGAGGCGACATGGCAGGGTTTGGGGCGGATACGCGTCACCTACCGCGCCCCCGGCGAGCCGTTCGCCTGGCGCGGCGCGCTGGCCCAGCGGCTCGAGGCGGCCGGCTGGCGCGGTCGTAGCTTCTCGAATGTCGGCGCGCGTCGCCCGCCGTTCGTGACGATCTGGTATACGCACGAGACTGTGCTCGGACCGATCGTCCTGGTGGAGCGCGCGGTCTTCGGCGGCGACGCCGACGCGCCCGACCTGGCGATCGTCGACGTAGCCCGTGAGCTCAGGTTCGAATGGTAGCCACGATGCGGAATGCGTCATGCATCACCCCCCGGCCCTGACCGCCCATCGCCAACCTCCACCTCCAGGCATCCGTGTCGCGATCAGCGGAATGTTCTGGGCCGAGCCGAACGTCGGCAGCGGGCAGTACCTGCACGGATTGCTCGACGGGCTCGCGCGGGCCGCGCCGGAGGTGGAGGTTGTCCTGCTGCTGCCGTCCTCCCGTGCGCGGGCGGCGGGCGGCGGCCGAAGGACGAAACCCGGCTATACCGGCGGGCAAGGCGTTCCGGAGGGCCACAACCTGCGTGCGTGCTCCGCCCTCCCCCCCCCGTCGGCGGGCCGTCCGCTGGCCGTCGTCCACGTCCGCACCCCTTTCGATGGCCGGAGCGCCAACCTGGCGAAGCTCTGGTTCGAGCAGGTCGGCGTGCCGCGGGCGGCCGCGCGCCTGGGGGCCGATGTGCTGCACGTGCCGTATTTCGGCGCGCCGCTCGTCGCGCCGCTGCCGGTCGTGTGCTCGGTGCTCGATCTGATCCCGCTGCTCCTGCCAGAGTACCGCGGCCGTGCCGCGGTGCGCGCCTACATGCGCCTCGCCGCGCGGGCCGCCCGCCGGGCGGACGCGCTGATCGCCCTCTCCGAGGCGACGCGCGCCGACCTGCTGCGGTATTTTGGCTGCGCTCCGGAACGGGTGACGATCACGCCGCTCGCGCCCGGACCGCAGTATCACCCGCGCGACCCGGCCGCCGCCCGCGCCGAGGTGGCGGCGCGCTACGGGGTGCCCTCGCCGTTCATCTACTACATCGGCGGGTTGGACGCGCGCAAGAATGTCGCGATGCTCGTGCGCGCTTTCGGGCGGATGCGCCGCGCCGGCGGCCCGCCCGCCACCCTGGCGATCGCCGGGCGGGCCCTCGGCGGCGACCCGCGCCTGTTTCCCGATCTCGACGGGGAGATCGCCGCGCAAGGGCTCGGCGCGGCCATCCGGCGCATCCAGGTGCCGCCGGAGGACAACCCACTGCTGTATGCCGCCGCGGCGGCCTTTGCCTACCCGTCGCGCTACGAGGGCTTTGGCCTGCCGCCGCTGGAGGCGATGGCCTGCGGCACGCCGGTGATCGCCGCCGCCGCCACAAGCTTGCCGGAGGTGGTGGGGGATGCGGCGCTGCTCGTGCCGCCGGACGACCAGGCGGGCTGGGCCGCGGCGCTCTGGCGGCTGCTCGCCGACGCCGGGCTGCGGGCCGAATTGCGCGCGCGTGGCCTGCGCCGGGCGGCGCAGTTCGATTATGCGCGCACGGCGCGCGAGACGGCGGGAGTCTATGCGCGCGTGGCCCGGCGGAGGCGCTAGCACCGGGATGACGGCGCCCGCCGAAACGCCTGCTGCCGCATATGCTCGATCGATGGCGACGCGTACCGCAATGAACATTCTCCTGATCTCCCATGCGCTCGTGACCCGCTCGAACCACCGCCTGCCGGAGGAGCTGTCGCGCTATCCGGATGTTGCGCTGGCGGTCTTCGCGCCCGATTGGTGGCCGGAGGAGAGCCGCGCCGTTCGGCAGGAAAAGACGCACGACCCACGCTACCGCATCCACACCAGCCGCACGGTCTACCTGCGCGCCCCCGCGCCGAACCTCTTCCTGTACCGCGAGGGGCTGGCGCGGGCGTTGCGCGAGTTTCAGCCCGATATTCTGGACGTTCAGGAGGAGCCGTTCAGCGCGGCGATGGGCCAGGTGCTGGCGCTGCGCCGGCTGTTCGCGCCCCGCGCGCGGCTGCTCTTCTACTCGTTTCAGAACCTGCCGAAGCGCTACCCGCCGCCCTTCAGCCTGATCGAGCGCCGGGCCTACCGCGAGGCCGCCGCCGCCTGCGCCGCCACGGGCGAGATCGCGGCGGTGCTGCGGCGCAAGGGCTTCCGCGGGCGGATCGACATCAGCCCGCCCGGCGTCGATCCGCATGTCTTCCGCCCCATGCCCGAGGCCCGCCCCGCCGTCCGCGCCGCCCTGGGCATCCCCCCCGACGCGCCGGTGCTCGGATTCCTCGGGCGGCTGACGCCGGAGAAGGGCGTGCAGGACATCGTCGCCGCGCTGCCGGCGCTGCCGCCCGCCACCCGCCTGCTGGTCGTCGGCGGCGGGGCGCGCGGCCCGCTTGCGGCCCAGGCCGCGGCGCTCGGCGTCGGCGGGCGGCTGGTCTTCGCCGGGGCGATCGACCGGCTGGAGGCCCCGCGCTACCTGAGCGCGATGGACGTGCTGCTCGTGCCGTCGCGCACGACGCCGCGCTGGAAGGAGCAGTTCGGTCGGGTGATCATCGAGGCGGCGCTGTGCGGCCTGCCGGTGATCGGCAGCGACAGCGGCGCGATCCCGGAGGTTGTCGGCGAGGCCGGCGTGATCGTCCGCGAGGGCGATGTCGCCGGGCTGGCCGCCGCCGCGCGGCTGCTGCTGGCGCAGCCGGCGCTCGCCGCGGAGCTGGCGCGGCGGGCGCGGGCGCGGGCGCTGGAGCGCTTCACCTGGGAGCGGGTGGCCGCCGGGCGCTACCGGCTGTATCAGGAGGTGCTGGCGTAGTGCGTCTGCTGGGCGATGGATGCCGGGCCGCTCGATGAATAGATTGTCATCTCGAGCGCAGGGTGGTCTGCTATACTGGAATCAAATCCCACGGACGTTATCTCGGGCTCGATGCAAGGCGTACGCATGCGCCGCGGCGTCGGTTGCGTCTGGCTTGCCCGCGCAACCACGCCTGTAGCGCCTGAAAGGGAGGACCATGGAGAAACTGCGTTCCGTGCTGGGATGGATCGGCGGTCTGCTCGCCCTACAGCTCGTTCTCGCGCTGCCGTTCCTCATCCCGGCAACCGCCCGCGCCGCCAGCTACACGCATCTCAACCCGGGCGGCCCGGCGAATCTGGCAGAAACCGTGCCGGTCAATATCGTGTTTGTCGGCTACGAACCGGAGGAGGTCAACCAGACAGCGTTCCTGGCGGCGCTACCGCAGCAGTACAGCCCGGTTATCCGCTCGCGGCTGTGGTATGGCGTCGAGGAACTGCTCGGACTGCATTATCGCTACGACTACCGTGTGGTCTACACCAACGACGCCTACGAACGCCGTTTCTTCAACTACCTCTCGTCGATCGCCACGCCGGCGGATCTTACGCTGTACCAGCAGCTCTACAACGATCAGCAGCGGAACGTGCGCGATGTGGCCGACAACCACTTTATCGATGCGCCAAGCGTCGAAAAGTGGCTGGCGAAGAATCCGCCCGGCGGCGTCGATACCCGGCGGAACACAGTTTACTTCATCAACTGGTGGGGCAACGGCACAAGCCCGCGGCCGGGATTCAAGCACCACGTCTACACCAAGTTCGGCGAGCCGGACCCCGACACCGGCTACGACTTCGGCAGAAACCGCGCGAGCCGCAAAATCATCGCCTGGGGCGGCACCACCCCGGATGACCCGCAGACCGGCCTGGGCGGTACCTACCGCGTCTGGTTCTACGACCTGTCCGCCGGCCCCGAGTCGTTCACCGACAACTGGAATGTGGACGAGCCCGACCTCGACGGCGACGGTGTCGAGGAATACCGTATGCCACCGGTCTGGGAGTATTTCGCGCCGAACGGCTACCGCCCGGCCAGCGCCCTCACCGGCGATATCGCCAAGATCGCGCGCTATGTGGCGATCAATCTGCTGTTCACCCCTTCCCCGATCTATCCGCCCGGCTACACACCGAAGCGGCTGCCGGGCCAGATCAATCTGGATTTCACAGTGTATGAAGGGACATCCGGCGTCAACGCCACCCGCGACTACCTCAAACCGGGATACGTTCTCGAACGGGTGCAGAAGGTACACCGGGTGCCGTACACCTACGATGTGCAGACCTACAAGCTGAACAGCAAGACCCGCTCGTGTTACTACCGCTACGCGGCGTTGTTGAACAATCCGGGCCTTGTGCCGAGCGTGCCGTGCTACCGCGAGTACAGCCAGTATCCGGGCGAGGCCAGCCTGTTCCTGGACAACGCCCTGAACCTCGGCCGCATCCGCGACGGCCATGGCGGTGAGTATGAGGCACCGGTGATCAACTATGCGGTCGAGGATGTCGATAACCCCGTGCCCGCCTTCCCGCCATTCCTGGGCCTGGCGGACGACAACTGGCTCGACGGAACGCAGAGCTTCACCTACAACATCCTGTCGCCCGCGATCATCGGCGCCGGGTACGGCCTGACGACCACCGACATCCACGAGTACGGCCACCACCTGGCGCTCAGCCACCCGCACGACGGCTACGACTACGAGCAGGGGATCGATTACGGCGTGTCGGGCGACTTCTACTTCACCTGGTCGGGGACCGAGAGCAACTCGATCATGAGTTACATCGATCTGAACTGGGACTACAGCCAGTTCGACCGGGACAACATCAACCGCTTCTACGCCGCGGCCTACATCGCGAACGCCAACGGGATCGCCGCGGACGTCCTGGCGAGCCCGAACGGCGCGGCGGCCGCCGCCGATCTCCAGGCCGCCGATGCTGCTATCGGTGCGGCCACGGCGGCTTTGGCGCGCCACGATTACCCCGCGACCTTCGACAACGCCAAGCTGGCCTATGAGACGGTGCGCGCCGGCGCCGCCAGGGCTGGCGTGGCTGTGCAGCCGAGCGACAGGGGCGTCTTTGTGCAGCCGCCGGCCGGCCGTGTGCCCATCGTGCAGCAGCGCAAGATCGAAACGACGGTCGACCGGCTCGGCCCGAACGCGCACCGCCTGCGGCCGTAGCCCGCATGCACCACCTCGCCACCGCGACAGCCGGCGCCATGGCGCCGGCTGTCGCGGTGCTGTCGGTTCGCTGCATAGGCTAGCGGACAGCGCCCCGGCGGATGAGGTTCACGATCGCCAGCAGGATGACCGCGCCGACGAACGACACGATCAGCGCGCCGATGCTGAAGTTGCTGTCGTTGATAGTCGACCCGCCGATGCCCAGAAAGCTGAACACCAGCCCGCCAATGAACGCGCCGACGATTCCGACGATGATGTTCAGCAGGGCGCCCTGCTGCGCATCGGTCCGCATCACGATGCTGGCCAGCCAGCCGACCAGCGCGCCGAACACGAGCCAAAGGATGAAGTTGATCATGGCGCCGTTCCCCCTTGTCCTTTCCTTGCCGGGCGCTTGCGCCGCGCCCGCAAACTGTCGTACGGAGGATCAAAGCAAGAGGTGTGCCACGGCACAGCACGGGGCGTGGCGCCGCGGCGCCACGCCCCGTTTTCAGATCCTCGGTGAAGCGACCCTCACCCGCGCGGAACGATCTCTACCTCGCAGGCCCCGCTGGCGCAGGCCAGTTCCTGGGCGGCGGTGGTCAAGTCTTCCTCTTCGTAGCGCCAGATCTTGCTAAAATCCACCGTCGGGAAAGCGGCGGCCAGCTTCTCGTACTCCTCCTTCGTGATCTCGACATACGGCATCTGGGCGTACTGCGCGTCGAACGACGGCAGGAAGGACAGCCCGCCGATCTCGTCGCGGTGCTCCCAGACCCACTTCATCAGATCGAGCACTTCGTCGGGGCGGTAGGTGATAGTGCAGCTTGGATTGTGCTCGGTCCAGTACAGCTTGTTCTGCAGCCAGAACTCGCACTGCTCGATCGCCGAGCGCTGGTTGCGTGTGATCGCGCCGGCCGGCGCCTTCACCGGGAAGTGGACCACCCAGGTGTTGGCGGTCTCGGCGGTCTGACCGTTCTCCGGGTCCATCGGCGCGCCGGCGTCGCGCAGCACCTTGAACAGCGGCGAGTGCGCGGCGACCCGCACGTTGCGGATGTAGTACGGCGCCCAGCGGGCATGCAGGCCGGAGGCGCAGTCCAGGAGCTGCGAAGAGTTGCCGGACGGCTTGACGCAGGTGATCGCCGCCGACGGGTTGATGCCAAGCGCCTGGGCGGTCTGGCGGTTCACCTCGATGGCGATCTCCTTCAGCCGGCGCTTGACCTGCGCGTCCTGCGCGGCGGGGCTGTCCATCTGCCCGGTGATGTCGACGCCGAGCAGCCGCTCCTCCTCGCAATTCTGCTTCCACATCGGCCGCAGGCCGGGGAAGTTCGTCGCCATGCTCTGGATAGTGCCGATGATCGTGGCGATCTCGACCTTGTCCCGCAGGGTCTCGAAAGTATCCTCGGCGCGGGCGACAGCGGCGCTCAGGTTGCAGAACTGCCACGGCCTGAGCAGGATCTCACCACACGGATTGGTGCCCCACTCCGCCTCCGCCCGCCGCGCCGGCTTCATCACCTGCGCCGCCTCGCGGTTGAAGATCCCTGGCTCGCCGCGCTCGGATTCGACCATCTCCATGAAATGACGGATGAACTCGCGCTGCGTCAGCCCGCCACGCGGCCAGACCGCCGAGTTGTTCGCGTTCCAGCGCTGGCTGTTGTCGCGTTCGAAGTCGCCGCTCTTCGCCAGGCGCATCTCGTCGTCGTCGTAGTCGAAGAGCGAGATCATCGCAGTGCGCCGCACCCCACCGCTCACCGCCGCGTTGCCGACAGCGCACATCATGTCGTGGGCGTCGATCGGGCGCAGGAACGAGCCCTGGCGCGCCAGGATGCGCGAGCGGACGAACTCCAGCATCACGCGGAACGGCTCCGGGCCGGAGGCGCGCCCACCCTTGGTGCGCAGCGGCGCGCCGGCCGGGCGCAACTGTGACAGGTCAAAGCGCACATCCCCGCCGGCGAACCAGGTCTCCAGCCCGTAGCGCAGCGCCTCGGCCCAGCCCTCGGCCGAATCTTCGACGGTGAACAGGTCCGGGGCGGCACCGGTCTGCCGCTTGATCCGTGGGAAGTTCTCGACATACCGGCTCTCGACCGAGAAGCCGACGCCGCAGCCGGCCATCGAGATAATCAACGCCTCGACGAACGAATCGATGCTCTCGACCGGCTGGTACGAGCAGTTGTAGATCGCGATCGCGTTGCGCCGCGCCGCCGGCCCAGCCATCGCCAGCAGGCGCATAGACGGCATGGCGCGCATCTCCAGGATGCCGAGCCGGATGCGCTCATACGTTTCGCGCGGCAGCCGGTCGCCGGCCAATTCGTAGAGGAAGGCGACCGAGCGGTCGACCGTCTCGATCCACGTCTCGCGCCGGCCAAGCTCGTAATTGAAGCGCGCGTATTTATCGAAAAACTGGAACTGCTGGAGCGGCGTCGGAAAGTAGCGCTTCGACTCGTCGAAGGCCTGGCGCACCTCCTCGGGGATGGGCCGCTCCTCACGCTGCTTGGCGTGCTCGGCGCGATAGAGGATGTAGCGCTTGGCCGCCTCGAACTCGCCCGCCGCCTGGAGCACCAGTTCGACCGTATCCTGCACGCCCTCGACGGTCGGCGGCTGGCCGTGCGACTTGGCGGCGATGATGTTGACCACCCGCCGCGCCAGTTCGTCGATCGGGGTGTCCGGCGTCCGGTCGAAGCTGGCGAAACAGCGCGCCATGGCGCGCTCGATCCGGCCGATATCGAACGGGACAACCCGCCCGCTGCGCTTGATGATCGTCGTTGGAACGACGACACCGCTCTCTCCTGCGCCCGCTGGATAGTGAGACGCGCTTCCGTTCATCGGCGCAAGCTCCTGCACCGTCATCAGGTAGCCTCCTCCCATTATGCTAAGCCGCCGGGGACTGCTCCGGCAGAAAGCCGCACGGCTGCGGACACAAAAAGCGCCACAGCGCCGCAGCAGGGATCGCTCCGGCGCCACGGACGCCCGTGGTGCGCTATGATCGTATGTAAAGTAAAAGCAGCGTTAGGTCAACTCCACCGCTGCCGGGAAGGCGAGGAAAGGCCGGGTTGTGGCGGTACTTATCCACAGGCAATCCACATTTTGTGGGGATAGGGCGGTTGGAGTTCCTAAATCTAGTGCGGGCAGTGTATCACACCAGGCAAGCGCTGTCAAGGGGTATCGCGGACGAATAATAAGTCTTTACAACAGGTCGTATGGCCGGCCGTCTGGCCCGGCCGTCCGGCCGATTGCGCGCGCCGCATGAATGTGCTATACTTCCCGCAGAGACGCCGACGGAGACAAGTCGGGCGGCGCTGGCTCGCAGAGAGCCGCCGGCTGGTGCGAGGCGGCAGCCCGGCGCGCCCCGATTCCACTCCCGAGTCGCCGGGGACGCCCGGAGCGCACGACGACCGCAGCACGACGGACGATAGCGTGTCCACGCGCCGTTCGTTGCAGACCGTTCGCCGTCCCGCTTCGCGGCCCAACCCGCGCCGGTTGCGCCCGATATCGCGCAGTCGAGTTCGCCGCGCTCACCGCCCGGCGGATGAAGGTGGCACCACGGGAGCCTCGCTCTCGTCCTTCGCAGGACGGGGGCGTTTTTGTTTGCGAGGGGATATGCCGCGATGGGATCAGTTCGCGCTCGGCCCGCTCTACGCCTTGGCGATGCGCCTGCGCGGCGCGCTCTGGCGCGCCCGCCGTCCACTGCTCGTCGGTGTCCGGGCGCTGATCGTCCGCGATGGGGCCGTGCTGCTGGTGCGGCACCGCGCCGGCCGGCGCCCCTGGTCGTTGCCGGGCGGCGGCGTGCGCCGCTTCGAGCGGCTGGAGGAGACCGCCCGCCGCGAAGCCGAGGAGGAGACCGGTGTGCTGGTGCGGGTCGAGGCGCTGCTCGGCGTCTACGATGCCTTTCACGATGGCGTGACGAACTATGTCGCGGTGTTCGTCTGCGCGCCGCTGACCGCGCCGCGCCCGCCGCGGTCGATCGAGATCGCCGAGGCGCGCTATTTCCTGCTCGACGCCCTGCCGGCCGGGGCGGACTGCGCCACGCGCCGCCGCGTCGCCGAGTATCGCGCCGGCGAGCGCGGCATCTCCCGCCTGTGGTGACCGCTCAACCTGCAAAGGTCGGCGTTCCACGCCGGGATGACGCACCACGCCGCCCCGCTGATCCTGAACGTTGCACGCTGAACGCTGAACATTGAACCGTGCCCTGGAGGAGCCATGGCTGCATACACCCCTATCCTCGCCACGCTCGGCTACGTGATGTCGCCCGATGGCCGGTCGGTGCTGATGATCCACCGCAACGCCCGCCCGGACGACCTGCACTATGGCAAATACAACGGCCTGGGCGGCAAGCTCGATTCGACCGAGGACGTGATCTCCGGCATGCGGCGTGAGTTGCGCGAGGAGGCCGGGATCGAGGCCGAGGCGCTCGCGCTGCGCGGGACGATCAGTTGGCCCGGATTCGGGCGGAACGAAGAGGACTGGTTCGCCTTTATCTTCCGCATCGACCGCTGGAGCGGCACGCCGCTGGCGGGCAACCATGAAGGCGCACTGGAGTGGGTGCCGCTCGCCCGGCTGCACGCGCTAAACCTGTGGGACAGCGACCGCATGTGGATCGATATGATCTTCGATGACGACCCGCGCCCGTTCCATGGCATCGCGCCGTACAAGGACGGCGTGATGGTGAGCTGGAGCTTCGTGCGGGTGTGAAGCGGATGAAGCATGAATCATCCTTTTTCGGAATTTGAGGATGGAGGGTGGAGAAACATCGAAGATCGCATTCACACGCTGCGCTTTGCTATCTGCCACGTCCTACCTTCGCTCCCCCATCCGCAAGCCGCAATCGGCAATCTGCCATCCAACCGTCTGATCTCTCACCAGGAGGCGTTATGCTCGATATCAAACGGATTCGCGAGCAGCCGGATATCGTGAAGGCCGGCATCCAGCGGCGCGGCGACGACCCGACGCAGGTGGATGCGGTGCTGGCGCTCGACGAGCGGCGGCGCGCGCTGCTCAAGGAGGTCGAGTCGCTCAAGGCGACCCGCAACGCCGTCTCGAAAGAGATCGGCCGGATGGCAGAGCCCGCCGGGCGCGAGGCGAAGATCGCCGAGATGCGGGCCCTCGGCGACCGGATCGCCGCGCTGGACGCGGAGGTCGCCGCGGTCGAGGCCGAGTTCGACCGGCTGATGCTGCTGCTGCCGAACCTGCCCGACCCGCGCGTGCCCGACGGCATGAGCGAGGCCGACAACCGCGTGGTGCGGACAGAAGGAACGCCGCGGACGTTCGACTTCACGCCGAAGCCGCATTGGGAGCTGGGCGAGGCGCTCGACATCATCGATTTCGAGCGGGGCATCAAGATCGCCGGGAGCCGCTTCTTCGTGCTGAAGGGGGCCGGCGCCCGGCTGCAGCGCGCCCTGATCACTTGGATGCTCGATGTGCACATCCAGCAGCACGGCTACACCGAGGTGCTCCCGCCCTACGTCGTCAAGGAGGCGGCGCTGGTCGGCACGGGCAACCTGCCCAAGTTCGGCGACAACCTGTTCCGCATCGCCGGGGTCGATCTGACGCTCATCCCGACCGCCGAGGTGCCGGTGACCAACCTGTATCGCGACGAGATCATCGAGCCGGGCCGCCTGCCGATCTACCATGTCGCCTATACGCCCTGCTGGCGCCACGAGCAGATCAGCGGCGGGCGCGATGTGCGCGGCATCAAGCGGGTCTATCAGTTCGACAAGGTCGAAATGGTCAAGTTTGTCGCGCCGGAGACCAGCTACGACGAACTGCTGACCCTGATCGACAACGCCGAGGACATCTGCAAGGGGCTGGGCATCCCCTACCGCCTGGTCGAGCTGTGCGCCGCCGATCTCGGCACGGCGGTGATGAAGTACGATCTGGAGATGTGGGCCCCGGGCGTCGGCGAGTGGCTGGAGGTCAGCTCGTGCGGCAACTTCGGCGATTACCAGGCCCGCCGGGCGAACATCCGCTACCGGCCGGCGCCCGGCGCGCGCCCCGAGTTCGTGCATACGCTCAATGGCTCCGGGCTGGCGCTGCCGCGGGTGCTGATCGCGATCATGGAGAACTACCAGCAGGCGGACGGCAGCATCGCCGTGCCGGAGGTGCTGCGCCCGTACATGGGCGGCATGGATGCGATCCGCTGATACGCCACGCTGGGGCGCGCCCCGGCTGGCCCGCTGCGCAGGAGGACGACATGGATGATCCCGAGCTCGAACGGCCGACCCGCCCGCCCCGCCCGCCCCGGATGTCGCCGACGGCCACGACGAGCCTGGACGAACGCGCTCAAGAGCGCCGCCGCCGCGCCCGCAGCCAGTTGCCGGATGACCGCTACCTGCGCTGGGGGTTGATCGCCGCCGGCGCGATCCTCGGGGTGCTGCTGATCTGGCTGCTTGTTGGCCTGGTGCGCGGCCCCGGTGAGCGTGCCGACACCGCGGCGACCGGCGCGGCGCAGGCAACGCGTGCGCCGCGCCCGACGGCCACGGCCACCCCCGCGCCCACGCCCACCCCCGCGCCCACCAAAGGCCGGATCGTCAACCTTGCCGGCGGCCCCGGCCTGCTCCACCAGACGCCCGGCTTCGACACGCCGACGCTCGAAATTGTTCTGAAAGAGGGCGATGAGGTCGAATTGCTTGGCCGAACCAAAAAAGACCCGGCCGGCAACGACTGGGTGCTGGTCGCCGCCGGCGATTACGTCGGCTGGAGTCCGGCCAACAACGTCGCCGTCGGGCCGTGACGGGGCGGAGGGCGGAGGGCGGAGTTCCATACGCTGAACTCTGATCTCCGGGCGTCTCATGGACGATACTGAGGACAAGCTACGCCGCGGATGCCGGCTGCTGGCTCGCGCCAGGCAGGACGCCGACCTGCTCGGGCCGGCGCTGCTGGCGATCCACGGCGCCTACGAGACGCAGCTCCGCGCGCGGCTGAGCGCCCGCCTCGACCTGACGCCCGACGAACGGCTGTCGGTGGACGAGCGGCAGGTGAGCGGCGCGCCGCTGCTGGCGCTCGCGCAGCGCTACGGCGGCCTGAGCCGCGCGGAGCTCGAGTGGCTGCGCTGGGCCAACGAGCAGCGGCGTGGCCTCGTGCGTGGCGAGCCGTTCGCCGGCGACGAGGCCACGCTGCTCGGCTACGCCCGCTTTGTCGAGGCGGAATGCGGGCTGCCCGGCCTGCTGGACGGCGTCCTGGACGACGAGCAGGCGTCTGCTTCGGCGGCAGCGCGGCGGGCGCCCCCGGCCTGGGCCGCCTGGCTGCGCCGCGCGGCACCGCCGCTCCTCGCGCTCGCCGCGCTGATCGGGCTCGGCTGGTATGCCTACCGGACGATCGACCCGCCGCGGCTGCTCGGCGCCGTCGGGCTGCTGCCCCAGCCAACGGTGACGCCCGGCCCGACGGCCACGCCGCTGCCGCCGACCCCGCCGCCGCGCCGCGCCCGGATCGTGCGGCTGGCAGGCGGACCCGGCTGGCTCCATGCCGAGCCGAACTTCAACAGCCCGACTCTGCCGCCCCGCCTGCGCGAAGGCGATGAGGTCATCCTGCTCGGCCGGCAGCAGCCGGACATCGATGGCAACCTCTGGGTGTATGTCTCGGTGGGCGGCTACGATGGCTGGAGCCCGGCCAACAACCTCGAGCCGATTCCCTAAAGAAGCTGTCATCTCGCGCGGCTGGCAGTTCACCCGAAGTTAACCCCACTGTGGTACCATCGCGCCTAGTCGCGTTGCATCGCCGCCCAGCCGCTCCGCGGCCTTTCCACACCACCCGCGCCAGATAGCGCCCGCTGGCCCAACATGGTCGAACATCTTCGGAAGGCCTCGCCGGCGCGAGTGCTTCTCGTGGGCCTCGCCGCCCAAGGAGTCATTCGATGCTCGAAGAGTCGCGCGTGGCCGCACGGGCTCTCGGCGGGCGCGATCCTCTGATCGGCGTATCCGTTCTGCGCAGCGAGCGGGTGGATGCGCTGCCGCTGCTGATCGCCCACCTGGATCGCATGGGCCTGCCGGAGCTGGCCGGGCGCCACCTGGCCGCGCCGCCCGGCCGCGATACCGGTTGGGGGCTCACCCTCTGGCTGGCGGCGCTGCTGGCTGCCGCCCCGCGCCCGCCGGCCGATCTCGCTGGCTGGCTGGCGGCCCGCGCCGAGACGCTGCGGCGCCTGCCCGCCGGGCCGTATCCCCGGGGGCTGGACGGTATGGCCCTCCCCGATGCTGCCCGCCTGTTTCACGACGATGCCCGCTGGGCGGCGTTCGCCGCCGCATTGGACATGCGCCTGCACGACCGATTCGGGCTCGATCCGGCGGCCGCAGAGGTCGCGGCGGACGCATTGCGCCAGGCACAGGCCGCGCGCGCCCAACTGCACGCGCGCATCACCCGCGCGCGGGAGGCGATCATGGCGCTCAACCGCCGCCGGCGCGGCAAATTCACCGCCGTGGCCGACCTGCGGCGCGCGGTGGACGCGCTGCTCGCCGAGCACGATGGTGCCCGGTTCCTGAATGTCGAGTACCGCGAGGTTGTCTGGCAGCGCATGGTGCGGCGTTACCGCGGCCGTCCCGCGGTCACCCGGATCGAGCGTTCCATCCGGGTCGAGGCCGAGATCGATGCTGCCGCGCTGGATGAGGCTTCGTGGCGGCTCGGGTGGTGGGTGTATGCCGCCACTGCCCCGACAGGCGCGCTATCCGTCACGCGAGCGCTGCTCGCCTATCGCTCGGCCTGCCTCGCCGCGTGTGGCGCCGACCTGCTGGCCGGCGTGTTCGAGCCAGAATCCGGGGCGAGCGGGAGCGTGGCGGCCGGAGTCGTCCGGCTGTTGGGCATCGGCGCGCGCGCCCTGGCGCTGCTGGAGCACCTGGCGCGGGCGGGCGGCGGGCCGGCGGATGCGCCGGCGTGGCCGGCGGCGTGCGGCGAGCGGCTGCTCGGCGCCTTTGACGGCATCACCCTGACGCTCGTTCAGGGGCCGTACCGCATCGAGGCCCACCTGACGCCGCTGTCGCCGGAGCAGGAGCGGCTGCTCGCGCTGCTCGGCCTGCCGCCCGATGTCTACACGCGCCTGGCGGACGCGCCGGCCTGGTGAGCCCGGCTACGTCGGGGGCCGCTCGACCGCGCGGGCGATTCGCTCGAACTCGCGCAGCGGGAACGGCGCGCCGGCGTACACAATCGCGCGGGTGAAGCCGAGCCGGGCGTACTCCGCCAGCGCACCGGGCGGGTCGGCGGCGAAGTCGCGCCACATCGGATGCACGCTCAGATCGAAGCCGGCGCGCCCGCGCCCCGCCGCGGCCAGGCCGGCATCCAGCCCGGCGAGCAACTCCGGGAAGTTGGCCCGCCCGCGCCACTGCAGGTTCAGCCCATCGGCGTAGCGGCCCGCCAAGCGGGCGATGCCCGGCCCCAGCGCGCCAACGATCAGGCGCGGGCGCGGCTGCGGCGCGGGGGCGCAGATCGCGCCCTGCAGCCGGTAGAACTCCCCCGCGAACGTTACCGGCTCGCCCGACCACAGCGCCGGGATGATCTGGAGCGCCTCTTTCAGCCGGACGAAGCGCTCGTGGCTGTCGCCCTGATCGATGCCGAACGGCTCCTGCTCGAACGCCAGCCCGCCCGCGCCCAGACCAACCTCCAACCGCCCGCCGGACAGCTCCTGCAGCGTCGCTGCCACCTTGGCAAGGCGGCCAGGGTGGCGGTTGGTGTTGTTCGCCACCAGCGGCCCGAGGCGGATGCGGCGCGTCGCCTCGGCCAGGCCGGCGAGCGTCGTCCAGCATTCGAGCACCGGCTCGCGCGGGTCGTTCCACGAGACATAATGGTCCCAGAGCCAGACTGAATCGAAGCCCAGGTCGTCCAGCAGGCGGGCGGCCTCACGAATATCGGCGTAGCGGGTGCCGAACGTCCCCAGGCAGAAACCGACCGGAATCATGGCAGTGACCTAACGTGATTGCACATGGCAGATCGCGGATCGGAGATGGTAGGGTACAGAGTGCTGCGTCCCTCCCGGATGCGGCCAGGCCAGTTGCCTGGACGGCGCTGCCCTCGCCCCCAGCCCCTCACCCCCAGCTTACAGCCCCCGGTGTGATGGTAGATCGTCTGACCGTCTGCCCGTGTGGCTTTTGGTTATGCATCGGCCAAGACCTGGCCATACAATGCGAGATACTTCTCAAAATAACCAGCCAGCGCATCCAGCTTCACCAGGGCCGGCGCGATATCCTCGGGGGCGGTGACGAAGGCGTCGAGCTGGAAACGGAGCGTCCGCCCCAGTTGCACCGTCTCGTGGACGACCGGCGGCAGGCCGGTTGGGCGGAGCTGCACCTGCTCGCCGCTGCGCGCCAGGTCCTTCACTGCCCAGGCGATGAACTCCAGCGCCCGCCAGCCCCGCTCATCGCGCGTCAGGTCGAACTCGACCTGGAGCACCGCCATGTCCGGCGGTAGCGCGGCGAGCCGAACGGCGGCATGCGGCAGCTCGGCCAGGTCCACATCCGCCAGGTCGCCCGGCGCGATGCCGTGGAGGCTGGTCAGGCGCGTCTCGGCCTCGACGACACCGGGGATGCGCACCAGCACGTCGTGGAAGCGGCGGACTTCAGCGGGATAGGCGTCGGACACGGAAGCTCCTTTGGGGAGTGCAGGTGAATATGGTCACCGTACCGTGCACAGCACCGACTCGATTCTCGCCGAACTGTGAACTCCTCATCATCTTATCATCTTGTCCCTCAGCGCGGGGGGCGCGTCGAGGCCGGCGTATGCGCCGCGCAGCGCATTCCAGCGCACCCGCAGGACATCGCGCAGATTGCGGATCGAGTCGCGCAGCGGGTCCACCTTGGTCTCGGTGCCGTAGCGCCAGAGCACCGGCACTTCGCGGACGCGGTACCCGCGGCGGCGCGCCAGATAGAGGATCTCGACATCGAACGCCGTCACCGCTGCGCCGCGCACCGGCCGGGCGTCGTCGCCGTACAGCCGCGCCTGGCCGAAGAGGTCCTGCGCTGCCGCGCGGGTGAACGCCTTGAAGCCGCATTGGGTGTCCTGGATGCCGCCCACAGCGACGACCCGGACGATCAGGTTGAAGACGCGCCCCATCAGGTGGCGGTAGGCCGGCTCGCCCTGGCGCCGCGCGCCGATCCCCTCGCGCGAGCCGATCGCGACGTCGTAGCCACCGGACAGCGCCCGCTCCAGCTTCGGCCACTCCTCGATCGGCACCGCCAGGTCGGCGTCGGAGAAGAGCACCAGCTCGCCCGCGGCGGCCAGCATGCCCTGGCGTACAGCATAGCCCTTGCCGCGGTGATCGAGCCGCAGCAGCCGGACATCACCGCGGCGGGCCGCCAGTCGCTCGACCAGCGCCGCGGTGCCGTCCGTGCTGCCGTCGTCGGCGACGATCACCTCGGCGTGCCAGGGGTGCGTGTCGAGGTAGGCAAGGATCTGGTCGAGCGTGGCGGGGAGGCGGCGCTCCTCGTTGTAGGCGGGCACGACGATGGACAGATAGATGGGCGGGACGGCCACGATCATCGCTCCTTCTGGGCGGGCGAGCGGAGGAGTGGGGGCCGGAGGCCCCGACAAACTTCCTTTTTCAAACGATCTCTGAGAGCACGCCGCGCTCGGGTGCGGCGGCGGCGCGCTGGCGCCGTTTGCGGATAAACCGCGGCAGATCGCGCAACCCGGCGAGCTGCCCGCGCAGCCGGGCGCGGGCCGCCGGCTCGCGGATGTGCCAGAGGGCGCGGGCGGCGAAGCCGAGCTGCGCCCGGACGAACGCCGGCCAGTAGCGGCGGACGAGCGGCGCGGGCATGTTCTTCGCCCAGACGAGCAGGAAATTCCGGCCGCAGTAATAGCTGGCCAGCGGACCGCCGCCGGTGGCGCTCAGCCGGTGGTAGACGACCGCGTCCGGCACGTAGATCGTCCGCAGGCCGCGCAGCCGCGCCCGCAGGTTCAGATCGACATCCTCGCAGTAGATCACCAGGTCTTCGTCCAGCACGCGCCCGTCCTCGGCCAGGGCCTCGAGCGCGGCGCGGCGGTAGGCGGCGGCCCCGGCGCACGGCCCGAACACCTCCTCCATCGCGTCGTACTGCCCGGCGTCCCGCTCCCACACGCCGCGGTTGCCCGGCACGCCGTCCGGCCGGTAGAAGTCGCCGGCGGCATGTAGGTGGTCGCGCCGGTCGAACAGCAGCAGCTTGCTGGCGGCGAAGGCGTAGGCCGGGTAGCGCTCCAGCGCGCCGACCAGCCGCTCGAGCCAGCGCGGGTCGGCTTCGGTGTCGTTGTTCAGCAGCACGACGAACTCGCCGTCGGTGGCGGCCAGCGCGGCGTTGATCGCCGCCGCCAGCCCGCGGTTCGCCGGCAGGGCCAGCACTCGCGCTTCGGGGTAGTCGCGCGCCAGCAGCGCCAGCGAGCCATCGGTCGAGCCGTCGTCCACCACGGTGATCGCGAAGTCGCGGCGGGTCTGGCGGCGCAGCGCGTCGAGGCAGGTCGGCAGGAGCGCGGCGCCGTTGTAATTGGGAATGATGATGTCGATCATAGGTCGCGGGGCTGGTGTGATTGCAGATTGTACAGGCGGCATGCGGATTCCGTGTGACACTTCCGCCCAGGCGAACGACACCCGCTGCCAGCATCCAGCCTCAAGCTTCCAGCCTCAGGTACTCCTCCAGCGCCTCATGCCACGGGCGCAGTGCGATGCCGAGCGCGGCGGCGGCGGCGTTCTCCAGCGGCGTGTAGCGCGGCACGGTGCTCTCGCGCTTGAAATCCACCAGGCGGATGGGCCGGAGCCGCGTGTCGCGCCCGGCGAACCGCAGCGCCGCCGCAGCGAAGTCGTAGCGCGAGCAGTAGCCGGCGTTGACGAGATGATACGTGCCGTAGTGGTCGGTCTCGATCAGCCGGGCGACGGCCGCGGCGGCGTCCGGCGCGTAGGTCGGGCTGCCGATCTCGTCGGCCACCATCGCCAGCTCCTCGCGCTCGCCAGCCAGCCGTAGGACGGTGCGGACGAAGTTGCGCTCGCCGCCGAACAACCAGGCGACGCGGGCGATGTAGAAGCGATCCAGCGCCTCGCGCACCGCCTGTTCGCCGCACCATTTCGACCAGCCGTACGGGTTGATCGGCGCAGCGGGATCGTACTCCAGGTAAGGCCGCGCGCCCGCGCCGTCGAACACCTCGTTGGTGCTGATGTAGACCAGCGGCGCGCCCAGGCGGCGGCAGGCCAGCGCGGCATACTTCGTGCCGAGCGCGTTGACACGGTAGGCCAGCGCCGGGTCGCGCGCGCAGCCGTCGACATTGGTATAGGCTGCCGGGTGGACGATCAGCTCCGCACCGGTCGCCGCCAGCCGCTCGACCGCGTCGGGGCGCTCCAGATCGACATCGGCCCGCCCGAGCGGGATGACCTCGTGGCGCGGGCCGAGCGCGGCGCACAGCGCCCGGCCAAGCTGCCCAGTCGCCCCGGTGATCGCGATCCGCATGCCCGCTCTCCACGCTCGCCGCCGTATCGCGCCACGCCGGCACGAGAACCCGGGCATGATAGAAGATCGTTGTACAGGCGTCAAATACTGGACGGACGCGGTGAGATAGGGTTGGAGGGGTGAAGCGCTTCCAAGTCCCTTTCTTGGTCGCGCACACGTGCCGTGGCGCGCGTGCGTGCGACAAAGAATCCCGAGGAGGGCCTGCGGCCCGCCACCCCCCGCGCCGCGGGCGACCGCCTGCGCCCTGTCACATGCGCATCCGCTGCCCGAAGCAGGCGTATAATGATAGCGACGCCAGCGCCCCGCGCCATCATCACCCTTAGGAGGCGAGCGTGGACACCCTGTCAACAATAGGCAGAAACGATGAACAACCAAAACCGTAGCCAGCCCGCGCCATCCAGTCGGGATCAGCGAGGCGGCGCCACCGATGGCCGGGGCAACACACCCCAGCAGACGCCGAACATGTGGCAGCCGATGCGGCGGCCCAACTTCTGGATCGTGTTCGTCGCCCTGCTCGCGATCAACTACCTGCTCGCGACCGTTCTGTTTCCCGACATCCCCAGCCGGATCACCGTGCCGTATACCTTCTTCAAAGAGCAGGTGGCGGCCGGTAATGTCGTCTCGATCACCAGCCGCGGCGATGACATCCAGGGCGTGTTCCGCCATCCGGTCGCCGCGCCGCCGAACCCGGCCGCCGCGCTCACCCCGCAGCCGACCGCCGCATCCACCAGCGCCGCCGGCCCGCCGACGCCGGCACCGACCTTCACCAAGTTCAGCACGGTCAAGCCGGCCTTCGGCGACCCGGAGCTGTTGCCGTTGCTGGAGCGGAACAATGTCGTGATCACCGCTGAACCACTAGAGACCCCCCGCTCGCCGCTGGTGTCGCTGCTGCTGGCGTTCGGCCCGACGATCCTACTGATTCTCGGCTTCCTCTGGTTGAACTCGCGCATGATCAGCCAGGCCGGTGGCGCGTTCGGCCTGGGCCGCAGCCGGGCCCGGCGCTACGATGCCGCCGCCGCCGAGAAGCGCGTGACCTTCGACGATGTAGCCGGCATCGACGAGGTCGAGGCCGAGGTTCAGGAGGTGGTCGATTTCCTGAAGGAGCCGGAGAAGTACCGCCGGCTCGGCGCGAGCATCCCCAAAGGCGTGCTGCTGGTCGGCCCGCCCGGCACCGGCAAGACGCTGCTGGCGAAGGCGGTGGCCGGCGAGGCCAACGTGCCATTCTTCAGCATGAGCGGCTCGGAGTTCATCGAGATGGTCGTCGGCGTGGGGGCGGCCCGGGTGCGCGACCTGTTCCGCGAGGCGCGGGCGGCGGCACCGTCGATCATCTTTGTGGACGAACTGGACGCGATCGGGCGACAGCGCGGCGGGCTGAACTCGCTCGGCGGCAACGACGAGCGCGAGCAGACCCTCAATCAGCTGCTGATTGAAATGGACGGCTTCGACTCGGCAACCACCACCGTGATCGTCATGGCAGCCACCAACCGCGAGGATGTGCTAGACCCGGCGCTGCTGCGCCCCGGCCGCTTCGACCGGCGGATCATCGTCCAGCCGCCCGACCGCCCGGGCCGTGCTGCGATCCTGCGGGTGCACACCCGCAATGTGCCGCTCGCGCCAGATGTCGACCTCGAGGAATTGGCGGCCCAGACGCCGGGCGCGACCGGCGCAGACCTGGCGAATCTGGTGAACGAGGCCGCGCTCAACGCCGCCCGTCGCGGCGATCGGGTGGTGGCGATGGCCGATTTCTACAAGGCGCTAGACCGCGTGACGATGGGGAGCGAGCGGCGGCTGGCGATCTCGCCCGAGGAGCGCGAGCGCGTCGCCTACCACGAGTCCGGGCACGCCCTGTGCGGCCTGCTGCAGGACGACAGCGACCCGGTGCGGCGCGTGACCGTCGTGCCGCGGGCGCAGGCGCTGGGCGTCACCCTCTCGGTGCCGGAGGACGACCGCTACAACTACACCCGCGAGTATCTGCTGGCGCGGATCGTCACGGCGCTGGGCGGCCGCGCTGCCGAGGAGGTGGTGTACGGCAATGTCACGACCGGCGCCGCCAACGACCTGCAACAGGTCACCCGGCTGGCGCGGGCGATGGTCGCACAATTCGGCATGAGCGAGGAGATCGGGCAGGTGGCGTTGGTGGACGAGCGCGAGGGCAATTTCGTCGGCACGGGGCTGGTGCAGCGCCCCTACAGCGACGCCACCGCCGAGGCCGCCGACCGGGCGGTGCGGCGAATCGTGGACGATTGCTACGCGAAGGCGCTGCGGCTGCTGCGCGAGAACCGGGCGCGGCTCGATGCGCTGGCGCGCGCGCTGCTCGAGCACGAGACCCTCGACGAGCAGCAGATTCTTGAGGTGACCGGGCTGTCGCAGCCGGCGCACTCCCCGCCCGATGCCACGCCGGTGATTGTCGCGCCGGAGGCGTAGCGGCCAGGCAGGCGTCCCACTGCGAGACGCGGGGAGCGGAGGGGTCTGCGGCCCCTCCGCGAAAAAAGATTCTACGGCTCTGTGTTTGGATTGGGCACGAGGGGCACGCCGCCGCGCCGGGCGCGCACACGCCGGGGCGCGGCCAGATCCCTGGCCATATCGATAGACATCCGCTTGTCACAGGCGTCGCCATTCGGCGAGCACCAGCAACTAGGTCGAAAAGGAGATTTCTTGGAGGGGCGCAGCCCCTCCAAACCTCCCCGCAACGGTGAACGACTCTTCCCACACCGGAACGTCGGGGGCCGGATAGTCGGGGATCATGGTCATCATCCCGCTGCCGTCGGCGTGCAGCACGATCGTGTATTCGTCGTGGTAGGGCGGCGGCAGCGTTCCGGCGCGCCAGATGTAGCGCAGGCTGAAGTCGGCGGGTGGTGCGGTATGCCCCCGCGCGGGGCGGCGCGAGAACTACCAGTTGTTGGGAGTGAACATTCCCGGTGCGCTGCACCAGGAGGCATCATCGCCAGAACGGACCAGCACGCAGCCGTGGCCGGCGGCAGGCCATACGCAGCGGGTAGTTTGGCGGGGCGAAGCTCCTCCAAGATTTCTGCTTTGGCGCGCACGTGGACTACGGCACGCGTCCGCGCCCGAAAAGAACCGCGCGGCGGGCTTGCGGCCCTCCACACCTCTCGCAATGCGGGCACCGCGTACGTCCTGTCACAGGATGAAAAAAGAGAGGAAGAGGCCAAGCGCAGCCTCAAACACACCAACCAGCACGAGCACAACGCCCATCCACTCAGGGGAAGAAAAGGACGCGATGGTTGCGCGCGCCGGTTGAGCAGGGGCATACGCAACCGGCACCGCCTGGCCGACGTCGTAGCCGGGCGGGTTCGCTGGAAAGATACCGACGGGACGAACCACGACCGGCTGCCCATTCTGGGGAGTAAAGCTGATAAGCGGCACCCACGAACGCTGCGATGACGACCCCCATGCTACCGTCACCGCCTCCAGCGAAACGACCGTGCCGGGCACACGCACCCACCGTCGCAGCATGAGGCGCCGCCGGACCACCATGATCAGCCCCGCAACAACGCACGGGATTCCCACAAGGAGCATGACTACCAGGACGATGGCTCGAGTGGTGATCATCGTTCCTCCTTATGACGTCGAGTGGAGTAATGCCGCACCGGTAGAGCACTCCGCATGTATAGAAATAAACGGAGTGCTGCTGCCAAATATAGCACCCCGCCCTGAGTCGTACACGCGCGCAGCGCACGGTGGGTGTTCGGGGGCGCAGCCCTTGAAGAGTCCCCCACCTCACGTTGGACACGTCCGGGAGGACGGCTAGAATATGTGGGCGCCCCGTGAAGGAGGGCAGAAAGTGCGTGGGGCAGATGGTTCTGGCATAACCGTTCACGAGGGTGGTGGACGGCGTGGGCACGGGCGGCCTGGTCGACGGCTGCTGCGCGGCCTGCGGCGAGCACCTCCGCGCCCGCACGTCGATCTTCAAGCGGTCAGGTCGCCCGGAAGCCGCACGACCGCAATGGCAGCGGGTTGACGATCTCCAGGCGGCGTTGCGGCCCAAACGCATACACGGCGGCCACGAAGCGGGTCGGGCAGCCCATGAACGGCAGCGCCAGCAGATTACCGCCCGCGCTCCAGGGCTGATGGGTCGCGGCGCCGGGCTGCTCCGGGGCGATGGCCCAGCCGAGCTGCGCGCGAACCTCGGGATGCTCGCGCCAGAGCTTGCCAAAGCCGCGCTGGGGTTCGTAGCAGCCCGGCGGCGGCGTCAACCCGTTATCGACCGGTTCGCCCTCGTACCAGGTGTCGGTGAACACGGCATAGGGCGGATCCTGCGGCCCGGCGGCGATGTCCAGCGGGTTGCCGGGGATGACATAGATCAGCCGCCCGGTGCGAGAGCCGATGTCGACCCAGAGCATCTACCCGCCCTCGACCAACTGGACCGCCGCAGGCCGTCCTTCGCGCACTTCCGTGGGGTATCCAAGCGCATCGAGGAACGAGAGGCGGGTCACGGCAGCGCGACACGGCGCATACTCCGCAGATCGGCGTCCCAGACCTGGGCCAGTTCGATGCCGACCCAGCCCCGCAGCCGACGTAGGGCGGCCGGAAGAAACGCTGCGGCGATTGGTCGATCACCCCTTCCTGGAAACCAGGCGGCGCCGGAAGCCATACGGCGACACGCCCGTCGCCGTGATGGTTGTTGGCAAACATCACAAAGACCTTGTTGCGCACGAACCAGGTCGGCTCGCCGTGCGAGAGCCGCTCCGTGACGTCGGGCATCGCCAGGCACATCCGGCGGACACGGTCGAGTTGGAGGTCGCTCATCGATCTGGCTCAGTGCTGCCCCGGCGCCCAGCCGGAGGCATGGCGGATCATCCGGCGTTCCCGCGCTCATCCAGGTAGCGCAGCACCTCGTCGAGCGGCACGACATCGCCGTACTTGCCGTTGATGTCGAACAGATTGGCCTCGTGCGGGCCGGGGGCGCGGTCGCCGACGCACTCACGCGGGACGATCACCCGAAAGCCGTATTGCATCCCGTCCACCGCCGAGGCGCGCACGCAGCCGCTGGTCGAGCAGCCGACGATGATCACGGTGTCCACGCCCTGCGCCGTCAGCGTCGCGGCGATGTGGGTGCCGAAGAAGGCGCTGGCGTACTTTTTGTTGACGACCAGCTCGCCGGGCTGCGGCGCGAGCTCGTCCACGATCTGGGCCAGCGGCGAGTCGGCGGTCAGGTGCAGTAGCGCCGGGACCTTCCGGACGAACCAGCCGCCGTCGCGCCCATCCGGCGCGTAGCTGACCGTGGTGAAGATCACGGGGATGCCACGTGCCCGGGCCGCCTGGAGCAGCGGCCCGCTGGCGCGCACCGCGTCCGGCACGCCGGGCGCAGCGTACAGCGGCGAGCCAGGCGTCGTATAAGCTTTCACGAAGTCCACCACCAGCAGCGCCGGCCGCGCGCCGAAGCCGACGCGCTGCCCCAGACCGTGCGTTCGGTAGTCGGCTGCAAGACCGGTGAGATCTTGATCTGTCATCGTTGGTGATCTCCTGCATGCATCTCTGATCTCATCCCTTGTGAGACCTTCCATTGGCGGATCAGGACGCCTGCCGCCCTTATTTTTGCGCGTCGTCCTTCAGTTCGCCGCTGCTCTCGCAGAGGCTGTCTGAAACGCTCACAGCGAGGGTGTTGGGGGCCGCAGGCCCCCGGACGACATCCGACCCCGCCGCGCGGCGGAGCATCAGAAATCTTGGAGGGCGCCGCCCGCCAAACCTCCCCATTTCAGACAGCATCTGAGATAGCGGGGAAGCGATGGAGTTGGTTCGCCCCCTCAACATCGCACTGCTGTGGGGCCGCACAGCAGAGTCGGCTCCAGCGCCGGACTGGGCGGCCATGATCACGTTTCCACCAGGCCTCTGAGCGCAGCGATCACGTCATCGGCGTGTCTCTCGATGCGATCCTCCACGTCGTTCCACCGTTCGGAATGGTCACCCAGGGAG
>JBHOQX010000088.1:0-32562 GCA_042408595.1 Roseiflexaceae bacterium
TACGCGGCGTACCCCGCGTTGCTCGAGCGCAAGGAGCTGCGCCACCCGCACCTCGGCCGGCTGGTCGTTCACCCGCTGGTGCTGCAGCCGAACAGCGTGGCCGACCAGTATCTCGTTGTGTATGCTCCGCGGCTCGAGGCCGAGACGATGGCTACGCGCGCCCTGCACGCGCCCCATACGTGCGCCCCCACCAATCCGGCGGTGACGCACGCGCACAGCGGCTGAGGGGGCGGTGGGGGTGATCCGTCTCCGTGGGGAAGACGCAGCGTGTGCTGGTCGGGGGTTGGGCCGAGGGGCACCAGCCGTGTCAGGGCTCGGTGCGCGCGGGGTTCGGCCGGCACCGCGCCTTTGGCACAGGCGCGCGCCAGCGCAACGGGGCACTGGCGCATCACCACAGACTGCGTGTCGCAGTCTTGCGATCTGTTTCTGACGCGGCCGCAGCACCATAGGGCGGATGAGGCCGGTGATAGATGACGCATGCGGCGAGGGGTGCGGCCGAGAGGTCGCACGCATTTAGCGGTGCTTTGCCCCGGAGCGCTGACGGCGGAGATCGACCGATGTCGCGGTTTGGTGTGTACAACTGGTCGTCGGGCCTGTCCCAGTGCAGGAGCACCGTGACAGGCCCGGCGCCGAGCGCTGCGTTCCTGTGCCTACTCGAACGAGGCCAGCAGGTCATCCCCTTTGTGTGACGAGGTGTAGCGGTGTTGCGCCTGCCGTGCTACTCCCTGGTGTAGGTCTGGCTTCCGAACGGCAGCAGTCGGAGCAGTCGCAGTTGCTGGACCTGCCCGTCCGACAGGATCTGCCAGGCGTACTCGCCCGGTGTGGTGATGACAAAGGGTTCGTCCTGGACCTCGCCGGGCGTGCAGCTGTTTTCCAGCCTTCCGCGTCCGGTGGTGAAGCGGGTGGTGAGCCGGCTGCCGCTCATGCTGAACTCGCCCTCCTGGTAGACCCATGCGCTCACCGTGCAGCCTTGCTCGTCCTGTTCCTGGACGTAACGGCCGTAGCTGAAGCGACCGTTGGCGCCAAAACGATACCACTCGCCTGGTGCCGTCGGGCGCGCCCACGCGCCGCTTGCCGGGTCGTAGAAGCCAGGCGACGACACCCCGCCCGTCCGCCACGCGCCGAGCAGTTGCTCGTCGATGCCGAGGAGCGCGAAGGTCTTGGCCTGTTCGCCCGTACCTAGCGTCAGTTCGGTGCGGCCCTCTTTGCCGATCGCCACGCGATAAGCGATGCGCGTGACAGCCGGCAGCTCCTCGGACACGCTCTCGCTCACGCTGCCGCAGATGATCCGCGTGCGGGTGCGGGAGAAGCGCGCCTGCAACTCCAGCTCGCTGTCGGTCGCGCGGGCGATGCCGGTCTGGTAGACCGAGACTTCCGAGACACAGGCGCCGTTCTGGATCTTCAGGGCGCCGGCGTAGGTGTAGGTGCCGTCCGCGCCGAAACGGTACAGCTCGCCCAGACCGTTCGGCGGCGACCAGGAGCCGGTGATCGGGTCGTAGAACGAGATGGTGGTCAAACTCCCGGTGAACCATTGGCGTGCCAGGGGCGCGGGGAGCGCGCCACCCGGGGGAGGGGGTGGCGGCGTCGATGGCGCGCCACCGCCCTGCACGAGCGGGAGATATACCGTTGTGGCGCCCTGGGGTGCGGCGGGCTGGGCGTCCAACCGGGCCGCACCGACCATGCTGATGGCGACCAGAAGGAGAGCGCAGCAGCGGGTGATCGTGGAACTGTTCATGTGTGTCTTCCTTGTTGCGGGCGGCGTAAAGCACCGGCTACGGGTGCTCGGCGACGACACGGAAGCCGCCGTCGCCGGCGTTCCAATCGATGCCGATGACACCACCGTAATCAGCGCCGCCAGCCCCGTACGGCAGCAGGCGAACAAGCGGCCCGCGAGCCGGGTCGAGCGCCAGCAAGTAGCCCGCGGGCGCGCGGCGCCCGGCGAAGTCGAAGAGTGGCTGGTCGGCCCATCCCCCGTCACGGTCGATCCGGAGCAGCGTTTGGAGGCCGGCGTCCGAGCGTTGCACGATGACGATCTGCTCGGCGGCCACGGCGGTCGCGGCGTGCCGGGGATCATCGAACTGGACCTCGGGTGCGACGGCGGCCGGCCAGTAGAATACCGCGTCGGCCACGCCGTCGTGGTTCGCATCGCTGGCAAGGGCGAAGGCCCACCCCGGCCCCGGAGCGTCGGCCTCGACCGGGATGACGGCCGTCGGCGGCACGCTGGTCGGGACAGCGACGGTCGCTGGGGGTGTGGGGGCCGCCAGCGTCGGTGCGGCGGTGGGTATTGGCACTACCAGCGTCGGTGCGACGGTGGGTGTTGGCACCACCAGCGTCGGTGCGGCGGTGGGTGTTGGCGCCGTGAGCGTCGGTGCGGCGGTGGATGCCAGCGTGGGTGCAACCGTCGGGGCGCTGGATGGCGTCGGCGTTGTGGCGCAGGCGCCCATAAGCAGCGCCAACGGCATGATCAGCGTGAGCGGGCGTGCCCGATAGCAGAAGCGTTGAACCGTGGAGATCATTGATTGTGCCTGTTCTATGAGTTGGCGCGCGCTGCAAACTGAGCGGCGTCAGTTAGAGATGGAGCAGTCCTGGCGATGTGTAAGGCTGAGCGGTGCGCCGCCTTCAGGCAGCGTCCGCGCACCGCCTGAGGCGGTACGACAGGCCGATCACTCGAGCCGCCTGGCCAACCGCTGCGCTTGCGGAAGAGGCAGGGCAGGCCGCAGTGGGCCTCCTCACGCGCCGTAGCGTGCCAGCAGGTCGGCCTCGACCCCCAGACGCCGTGCGAGGCGTGCCAGCACGCCAAACAGCGGGTTCATCGCCGCAGTCGGGCCTACCAGTTTGATGTCGCTCATCTGTGTGAGCAGCGCCAGGTGCAAGATGTTTTTAGGTATCCCTGCCGCATTCGTCCGGCCATCCGCCGCAAGCCCGTAGCCCAGCCGCAGAGTCTGTTCAAAGCCAGCGTGACCGGGCCGCAGCTCAACGTAGATCCGGGCCGGCTCGGAGCCGTTGTTGTACCAGCGATGAACGGTTCCGGCTGGCACGATCTCGCTGGCGCCCTTGCGCAGCACCGCCTGCTGTTTGCCGATCTGCACGCCCAGCTCTCCGGCGATCACCGTGAAGCGCTCGGAGTAGGTGGTGTGAATGTGCAGGAAGTTGCCCCCACCCGGCGCTACCTCCATCTCCAGCAGGGTCAGCTCGCCGCTAGTCTCGGCTGCCGTCTTGAGGAACGTCACCCGATCACGCTGGACCGGGTTGTAGATCTCACGTGCGGCTACGGTTGTCATTGGGTCCTCCTTGTGTACAGTTGCCACGAACACCAGGAGGATACCGCTGCAGCGTCGAATCGCCATGGCCCATACGGGCCATCGTACGGGCGCATGACCGGGCCATGGCGCTGGCGCGGCGGAGCCATGCGCCGGGCTGCACGCCTGGAGGTGCTGGTGCGGTGGGCTAGATCAGATCGAGTTCGCGTGCACGGGCGGCCGCCTCGGTGCGGGTTGCAACACCCAGCTTGCTGAGGATATTGGCGACGTGCCGCTTCGCGGTGTGGGGGCTGATGATCAGGCGCTCGGCGATCACGCTGTTGCTGGCTCCGGCCGCCATCAAGCGCAACACCTCGCGTTCGCGCTCGCTCAGTCGCTCCGGGCTGTCGCTCAGCGTGGCGCCGGCTTCTGGCGCCACCCCGGACGGCTCCAGGAGTTGGAGCACCCGCCGCGCGAAGGCGGGGTGCTGGCCGCGCTCGATCGCCAGCCGGAGCAGGGCGGCCGTGAACGGCCCTTCCCACAACAGCCGGCCGGGCGTGTCGGCCTCCTCGTAGTGAGCCAGGAGCGGCCTCAGCAACGCCAGCGCCTCGTCGGGGCGCCCGCGCTTCAGCACAGCGTAGGCCAGCAGCAGGTGGGCGTGATTGAAAATCACCGCGAATGGCTGGCGCTCCTGGATCGCCGCCGCGGTGCGCAGCGCCCCCTCGGCATCGCGGTAGCGGCGCTCGGCGAGCGCGATCAGGCCGTCGAGCAGCGGCGGCACACTGGCGACGAGGGCCGGCGTGCCATAGGTCTGGCGCAGGTGGGCGATCTGGGCGGCGTGCTCGCGCACCTCCGCGTGGCGGCCCTGCAGCCAGCGCACCCGCGCCCGCCAGTAGAGGTAGGGGATACGCTGGATCACAACCGCCTGGGGGATGCGGTCGATCCAGACGAACAGCTGCTCCAGCGCGTCATCGGCGGCGGCCATATCGCCCCGGACTGCATGGCAGATGGGTGGAATGCCGCCGACCATGATCGCCTGCCATTCTTGAACGCCGAGCTCGGCGGCCTGGCGGTACAGCTCATCGCAGAGCCGGAGTGCAGCATCCCAGCGGCCCCGATCCCGATGGATGTAAATCTGCATGGTGATCTGATACAAGCGCAGGGGGCCGGCATCCTGCGTTACGTCGTGCTCGGCCAGCAGCCGCTCCAGCCGCTCGAAGCGCGGCAGTGCGCCGGGCAGCGGCATGAGCGGCCCCACCATATAGCGCTGCATTCCAAAGCACAGGCGCCGCCGACGCTGAGGGTCGTGCTCTGCCTCGATCAGCGCAAGCGCCTGGTCGAAGTCCGTTAGCACCACCTGCCACTCATCGCCCTGGAGCAGGTCGAGGCTACGGGCGGCGAGCAGCTGCACCTGCATCTCGGGCGCAAGCGGCAGGCTCAGGGCCTGGGCGGTATATTCCCGCGCCGTGGCCACGTCCCCGGTCTGGTTCGCGGCGAGGGCCAGCCGCGCGAGCGCCTCGGCACGGCCCGCCTGGTCGCCACGCTCTTCGAAGCCCAGCAGCGCGCGCTGCAGCAGGCCGCGGGCCGGCTCCAACTGGTACAACTCCCAGGCGCAGATACCGCCGAGAAGCAGGAGCTGCGGGTCACCTTCGCGCACCGGCGCTGGCAGCGCGCTGATGCAACGCTGGAGAAGGCCGAAGGCGCCGGCCTGCACGAGCGTCTCGCCGACCTGGCCGATCGTCTCGGCGGCCTCGTGCCAGAGCTCACCGGCGAGGAACAGGTGCATGCGGCGCAGCGGGTCGGGCTCGGCAGCGGCGGCGCGCCGGCAGAGCTGCGCCGGCCAGTCGGGCAACTCACGCCGCAGGCGGTCGTTCAGGAACTCGCGGAACAGGTCGTGGTAGCGGTAGACGGCCGGCGCTGGCCGCAGGCGCTCGGCGAGCGGCGCGGGATGACGGTCGGCGCTGGCAGGCTGGGCGTCGAGCTCGACGAGGAACAAGTTGCGCTGGTAGAGCGCATCAAGCACCGCTTGCGCGTCGGCGCGCCCGGTGACAGCACGGCACAGCGCCGGGGTCAGGTGCGGCAACACGGCGGTTTCGAGCAGGAACATGCGCACAAAGGGCTCCTGGCGGTTGAGCACCTCCTCGGCCAGAAACGCGAAGAGCGTGCGGTCGGTGTGGCGCAGCTCCTCAAACAGGGCGTTTCGGTCGCCAGGGGTGTGGCGCTGCACGAGGGAGTTAACGAACAGGCTGATGCCCGCCGCCCACCCCTCGGTCCGTTCAACCAGCGCGGCGATCTGGTCCGCCGGGAGCTCGAGCTGGCGTTCGGTGGCGAGCCAGCGGGCTGTCTCATCGGTGGTGAAGCGCAGGTCGCCCAGGTGGAGTTCGGCCACCTGGCGGCGCACGCGCAGGCGGGCCAGGCTGAGCGGCGGGTCGTGACGGGTTGTGGCCAAGAGCCGGAGCTGCGGCGGCAGGCGCTCGATCAGCTGATCGAGCGCGGCGAAGATCGCGGGGTCGCTCACCCAGTGGAGATCGTCGAGAATCAGCACCACGGGCGGGCCTGCGACCAGTGGGAGCTCGTTGATCAGGTGCGTGGACCAGCGGCGCAGCTGCGCGGGCGCGCCGCCCTCGGGGAAGGGCAGGTGGGCCAGCCCGCCGCGCCGCAGGGCAGCCGTGACCGCTGTGAAGAAGCGGGCCGGGTCGTTGTCGTCCTCGTCCAGGCTGAGCCATGCGACGCCGAACGTCGTGTCGGCCGCCGCCTGCCGCGTTGCGGCCAGCCAATCGACGATCAGGGTGGTTTTACCGGCGCCAGCCGGCGCCGAGAGCAGCGTCAGCGGGCAGGTGGCGAGGGCCTGCTGCAGCACGGCGCAGAGTTGGTGACGGTGCAGCGTGTCGGAGCGGAGGGCGGGCGGCGCAAGTTTGGTGTGTGCGAACCAGTCGTCCGTCTGCAGCGAAGCGTGGCTCATGTGCAAACTCCAGGAGCGGCCGTGGAAGGCGGTCGCAGAGCCGAGGCCGCTGCGAGCGCGCACAAGCGGCTCCGCCTACTTGATAGTATAACGCAAGCCTGATCTTAGCTGTGTCAGAGCTTGACATCTGGGGTCGGCTATACTATACTTTATATATCAATTTACTGAAATATCCATCTCGCCCGGATCACCAGCGCGGCCAGCAGGCCCTTGAAAAGGAGCACCCACCCATGACCGCGAAGACGGAAGCGATCACCTCGCTCCAGCAGGAACTCGACGCCGTGGCGCGGCAGCTTGAGGCGGCGCTCCCGCCTGAAGCATCGCAGACCATCGACTGGGGCATCGCCCAGGTGATCGCCGCCGGGGTCAGCGCCCATGCGCTCGGCGTCGGCGCCCGGGCGCCGGATTTCACACTGCCGGCTGTGACCGGCGAACCGGTCGCGTTGTCGGCGGCGCTCGCGCGCGGGCCGGTGGTGCTGACCTTCTACCGCGGCGGCTGGTGCCCGTACTGCGACGTGCAGCTGCGCCAGTATCAGCGGGCCCTGCCCGAGTTCGCATCCTACGGCGCCACGTTGATCGCCGTCTCGCCGCAGACGCCCGACCACTCGGTGCAGACCGCAACGCAGAAGGCGTTGAGCTTTCCGGTCGTTAGCGACGTTGGTAACGTGGTCGCGCGCCAGTATGGCCTGGTCTACCGCGTCGAGCCGCGCGTGGTCGACACGCTGCGCGCGATCGGGATCGACCTCGCAGCCATCAACGGCGACGGGTCGGGCGAGCTGCCGCTGACCGCCACCTTTGTCATCGACCCGGCGGGCGTGGTGCGCTGGGCGACGGTCGACGCCGATTTCCGGCGCCGCCCCGATGCGGCCGAGATCGTCGCGGCCCTCGCCGCGTTGCCCACCGGCGCCGTGCGGTAGCAGCGCGAGGCTGTGCGTCGAGAACAGGTACCTGGCCTCCGATACACGCCATCGTGCAGAAAGGAGCGAGCATGTCCCGGTTCGACGAATTTCTGGCGGCCAACGCGTCCTACGCCCGAACGTTCGAAAAAGGCGACCGGCCGATGCCGCCGGCGCGCAAGGTCGCTGTGCTGACATGCATGGATGCGCGGCTGCACCCGGAGCAGTTTCTTGGCCTCGATATCGGCGACGCGCATGTGATCCGCAACGCCGGCGGGCGGGCCTCGGACGACGCACTGCGCTCGCTGGTGATCTCCGAGCGGCTGCTCGGCACCACCGAGATCGTGGTCATTCACCATACCGACTGCGGGATGCTCACCTTCTCCAACGCCGATCTGGCGGCAAAAATCCAGAGCGACCTGGGGGTTGAGGTGGGGGAGCGCGACTTCTTGCCGTTCACGAACCTGGAGCAGAGCGTGCGCGACGATGTCGCCATCCTGCGCGAGTCGCCACTGATCCCCAGGGACATCCCGATCAGCGGCGCGATCTACGATGTCCGCAACGGAACGCTCCAGGAAGTGGTGCGGGCCTGACTGCCGCCGCGCGCGGTTGCCCGCACAGCGCGTTCATCACAGCACCTGAAGGCGGCACGACACCTCAGTACTTCCGGGGGACGCTAGAGCTCGCCGCTGTCTCCACAGGGCGCACAGGTGCGCTAGGCGATTGGCCCGCCACTGCTCGCCCTGGCCAGCGTTCGCGCCGCACGCAATGCCTTGCCCTACGGCGGCATCGCGCGGCTGCGGACAGCCCCTTGCCAACGGTTTTGGTATGTCTCTCTGCATATCGGCCGAGCCGGCGCCTTTGTCGCCCGTCCGCTATCACCCAGCGGCGCCGGTCGTCGATCCCCCGAACGAAACGCAGTTCCGGGCTGCAGCGGATCTGGTTGGGCTTGATCAAGCGCTGCGTGCCGTGTTACAAGCGGTTCAGCGTACGTTGACGGTGCGCATGCCGGTGCGGTTGGACAATGGGGCAACGACCGTGCTCACGGGGTATCGTGTTCAGCACCAATTGAGCCGCGGCCCCACGCTCGGCGGCGTCCGCTTCGACCCGTTCCTGAATACAAAGCGTGTGTGTGCGCTGGCACGCCGCACAACATGGCAGTGCGCGCTCGCCAACGTCCCGTTTGGCGGGGCAGCCGGCGGGGTGTGTGTTGATCCGCACCGGCTCTCGCCAGGCGAACGGGAGCGCCTTGTGCGTCGTTATGCCACGGAGCTCAGTTTCCTGCTCGGCCACGACCGTGACGTGCCCACCCCGGAGGTCGGCACCGACGAAAGGGACATGGCGTGGATGATGGACACCCTCTCGATGCACCGCGGGGAGACGCGGCTGGCCGCCGCCGCCGGCAAACCGCTGGCGATCGGGGGCGCGCGCGGGGAACATCTAGCGGCGCGCGGGGTCGTCACAGCGCTCGAGGCGATCGTTGCCGAGCGCGGGTTGCAGCTCGTGGGCGCCCGGGTAGCCATCCAGGGCTGCGGGCGCATGGGCGCCGGCGCGGCACGGCTGCTCGCCGAGCAGGGCGCGCAGATCATCGCGCTCAGCGACCGCAGCGGCGCGGTGTACCACCCGAATGGCCTGTCGATAGCGCGCGTGCTCCAGCACAAAGCGCACACCGGCTCGGTCATGGGCCTTGCCGGCGCGACGACGATCGCCCAGAGCGATCTGCTCATGGCTCCCTGCGACATTCTCATCCTCGCCGCGCCACACCAGCCGTTGACAGCCGACCTGGCTCCCTGGACGCAGGCGGCTTTCGTCGTCGAGGTCGCCGATGGGGTGCTCGCTCAGAGCGCCGAGACCCTTCTGTGCGAACAGGGCAAGGTGATCGTTCCAGACCTCCTCAGCGGCGTCGGGGCGGTGGTGGCGTGGTACCTGGAATGGGTGCAGGGTCTGCAAAACTTCTTCTGGAGCAAGGCCGAGATGCATGCGCAGCTCGAACGTGCGGTTCTGCTGGTGGTGGCAGCGACACTGCAGACCGCCGCCGCTTGCCGTGTTCCGCTGCGAATGGCGGCGCTCGTCGTCGCGCTCGAACGCCTGAGGGACGGGCTGCAAGCGCGCGGCCTGTACCCCTGAGCACCCGGCGGCGCGCACATGCCGCGCTGAGGGGTACCGTCAGTTATGCCTGTGCAAGAGCGGCCTCGGCCAGCGCGACCCACGCTGCGGCCCCCGTTGCGAGGATGTCGTCGTTGAAGTCGTAGGTTGGCGTGTGCAGCCCGGCACTGTCGCCGTTGCCGATCCAGAGGTAGGCGCCAGGACGCTCCTGGAGCATAAAGGCGAAGTCCTCAGCGGTCATCAGTGGCCGCAGATCGGTGCGCACCTGCGCGGCACCCACGAGGGCCGTGAGCACATCGCGGGCGAAAACGGCCTCGCGGGCGCTGTTGACCGTGGCCGGGTAGCCTCGTCGGTAGACGACGCGCGCCTCGACGCCGTAGCTGGCGGCCGTGCCGGCGACGAACCTGCGCAACCCATCCTCGATGGCCTGCTGCACCGCCGGCGTATGGCTGCGGGCCGTGCCCCGCAGCCGTGCCGTCGTCGGGATGGCGTTGGTTGCCTCCCCACTCTGAAAGTGCGTGACCGACACAACTGCCGGGTCGAGCGGGTCGAGGCTGCGGCTGACCAGCGACTGCAGGGCCTGCACAAGGGCGCTGCCCGCCAAGATCGGGTCGGGGGTCGTGTGTGGGAGGGCCGCGTGCCCGCCAGGTGCGGCCAACTCCACCTCGAAGTAGTCGCCCGCGGCCATCATTGGCCCGGGCATCACCGCGAAGTGCCCCGCCGGCAGGCCGGAGATGTTGTGCATCGCGTAGACCGCATCAACGGGAAAGCGCGCAAACAGGCCGTCGTGGATCATGGCGCGTGCGCCAGCGCCGCCTTCCTCGGCAGGCTGAAAAATAAAAACGATGCTCCCATCGAACGAGCGCCGTGCGCTCAGAGAGCGGGCCGCGAGCAGCAACATAGCGGTGTGGCCATCGTGGCCGCACGCATGCATCTTGCCCGGAACCGTCGAGCGGTAGGGGAGGTCGCCCCGCTCAGCGATGTTGAGCGCGTCCATATCGGTGCGCAGGCCGACCGCCCGTGCGCTCGCACCCTGGCTCAGCACGCCCACCACCCCGGTGCGCCCGATGCCGCGATGCACCTCAAGCCCGTACGCGGCCAGCGTTTCGGCGATGAGCGCGGCCGTACGATGCTCCTCGTAGGCGGTCTCGGGAAAGGCGTGGATGCTCCGGCGCAGATCGCTCGCCGCAGCACGCCACTGTTCGAGGCCAGCGAAAATGGCCGCGCTCTCGCGGCTCGGGTATGTCAACACGGTCATGCAGCTCGTCCACGTTCCCGCTACGGCGGCAAGAAGTCTCCATCGGCAATGATGCTTGCCACACCATCGAATATAACTAAGTGTTATCATAATTATAAACAACTCACGTGGCGTGGCGACCGTGCTGCTCAACGCCTGCATCGCGCGCGCGGGCGGAGGGGCACGACCGGATCGGCCTGCATAGCACCAGGTATATGCAGGACGCCATCCGAATCTACCGTCGCGTGGGCTTCGAGCGGGCGCCCGCGCACGATTTTCAAAGGCCGGCCGGTGTTCGCGTCATGAGCTTTCGCCTGGCGCTGCGTCCGGAGCCTTCTATCGCCGGCCCTGGCCATCCCAGCGTGTGAGCCGCGCCGCCCCGCCGTCGAGCGTGCCGTGTGCGTTGCCAAAGGAGCAGGAGCGTGACCCTTGTGATCCTCGAGCCGACGACCACGGCGCAGCTCGAGCTGTGCGCGCGCTGATACTCGCCTTCGTCGCCTGGTGCCGCGAGCGCTACGCCGCACACCTGGATCAGGTCAACACCTATTTCGACTCGGCGGCGTTCCGCGCCGAGCTCGCCGGCCTTCCGGGAGCCTACGCGCCACTGTGCGGGCGGCTGCGTGGCGCTGCGGCCCTTCGGCGCCGTATCGTGCGAAATGAATCGAATGTTTGTCGCCCCGGCCTTTCAGGGGCGCGGGGTCGGGCGGGGTCTTGCCCGGCACCTGACCCGCGCGCAGCAGATCCGGATAGATCCGGTGGCCAGGCGCGCTGGTCGCCGGACGCTGGTGCAGCATCACGGCCTGGATGCCCATCTGCCGCATCAGCCGCCGCACCCGTTTCCCAGTGACGGCCTAGCCGGGGCGCGCAAGGCCGCGGTCATGCGCGGCCAGCCATAAAACGGGGGCTTCCAGGACTGCTCGTCAATGTTGCGCATCAACTCCAGCTTGAGCGGGTCTTCCGGCGCAGCGTGGTCATAGGCCGTGGCGCGATTGAGCCCGAGCAGCGCACACTGGCGGTGCATCCTCCGATCTGGATGGTCGGGGCCTCGCAAGGCCCGATTCGCCTCAACCGAGGCGGTCACCTTTTTTCAGCCACTCCCGTTGCATCTGGAGCCGGCCAATCGGCTCGAACAATTCGGCTTCGCGGGCATTTTCGGCCTGCTGCTCGCGCATGGGCTGCTGGCCGAAAATGCCGCTCCCGCCATCGAGGCGGTGCTTCTTCCGTTGGGTGATTGGCCCGGGATGGACGTCGTACGCGCTGGCCAGCTGGCTGAGGGTCTGCTGTTCCTTAATGGCTTCCAGGGCGACCCGGAATGTGACGTCGGCACTGCGCCATTGGCGTTGCTTGGCCGTGATCCCCTCCACGTGCTCCAGGGTGATCCGACCAGATCCGCAGATCGCGTGTGGTCCCGTTCCTGGGGCCAATGCGAGTTCTGCTTATCTGATCGGCACGGTGCTGGTTCCGCGGTTCCACGGTTCTGCGGTTCCCCGAGCTGCGGAGGCTATTCAAGCGGATGTGCTCTGAGGCGTTAGTTGACATCTGCCGCCCTGTTCAGCCCGCAGGTGCATGGGCTCCCCCTGCACCCAGATACGCTCCACTTCGATCGCCTCCCAGCCCGCTGGAAGTATAACCGGACGCGCCGGCCAAGTCGCCGGGTCGTCGGCGCGCAGGGCGAGGCCAGGCAGCCCGTAGAGGCAACTGAGCAGGAAGCCGCCGCAGTGCGCCAGATACGGGCCGACCTTTTCCTTTGTCTCGGTGAAACGGCTGCTGTATTCGTCGACCAGGGCGAACGGCCCGAAGACGAAATCGCCAAATCCGCGCTCGAACAGATCCAGCGCCAGCTCACGCTCGCCGAGACGCGCCGCGAACACGCCTTGCAGCGGTGAATGCATCGGGTAGCCGACCGCCGGGCGTGACCAGGCCAGGCGCTGCTGGTAGGTCGCCTGCTCGGTCGCGGCGTCGGTCTGGAGCAGTCCCGGAAAATAGGCCAGCATCGCGTCGGGGCAGGACGCGTGTTCGCCCGCAACGGTAAACCCGTCGTAATTGAGCAGCCCGCCGCTCGCTTCGTCGCGCGGGAGCGCCAGCCGATCGGCGATTGCGCGCCAGCGGGGAGGCGCGCGGTACCCGATCTTCTCGGCGCAGGCCGCCGCCTCGCGCAACACCGTGATCGCGCCGGCATTGATCCATACGCTGTTATCGACCCAGACGCGCCCCTCGTCGATCCCTGTCACGCCCAAAATCTCGTAGCCGCGCGCAGTCTGGCGGACACGGCTGGCGATCCATTCGGCCACGCCACGCAGAATCGGCCAGGCCTGTTCGCGCAGAAAGATAGGGGCGCCGGTCGCGCG
Source organism: Roseiflexaceae bacterium (assembly GCA_042408595.1). GTDB lineage: Bacteria > Chloroflexota > Chloroflexia > Chloroflexales > Roseiflexaceae > JBHOQX01. Next base: position 12,789 of record JBHOQX010000088.1, read on the forward strand.
GGCGTATTGCGCGAATGCGTGCGCGACATCAAGGCTGATATGCTGTTCGCTCAGCAGGTGGGCGTGGTCAGGCGGCAGCACTTCCTCGCCGTGCTGGCCGGCTTCCCAGGGAAATTGAAGCCCCTGGTAGCCGTTGAGCGCGGCGTGCACGCGCGCCGCAGGCACGCCACGCGCGCGAAATGCCAGCAGCGCGCGGGCGGCATCCGGCGCGGTGAGGATGAGCGGCGGCACGACAAATGTGTCGATGTCCCAGAAGGTATGGCCGTTGAAGTTGTGATAGTTCGGCCAGAGATTCGTGCCAAACAAGCCCACGCCATTCAGCGATGCCGGATGCACCGAGGTGTGCAGGTAGAAACAGGCCGCGTCGGCATTGCGCTGCCAGCGCGCGCCCGCGCCATGCAACAGCACCCGCCCGCGCCACAGCTCGGCCCAGGCGGCGCGATTGGCGGCGCGTAGCTGCGCGAATCCGAGTTGGATCGCCGCGGCATGCGCGAGGCGCATCGCCTGGCGATCCGGTTGGCTGTGGAGGTTGCCCGGCACGAGGCTGCTGATCTGCCAGACCCGGTAGCTACGTCCGGCCTCGGCATCGACCGCGAACTGCGCGGCTGGCGTCGCGTGCGCGCTCATGTGGGCTTCGTGGCGCTGCCAGGCCGCGTCGGCCACACAGATGAAGGCCGCACCGAGCTGCGAACGGCCATTCGCGCTTTCCCACAACACCGCCCCATCGTAGTGGCCCCGGTTCGCCGGACTGGGGCCCTCGCGCAGCAGTGGCCGTCCGGGGGCGGCGCCCGCATCTAGGCCAAGCGTCACCCGCAGCTTGCCCGGTGCGTCAAGCGTGACGACAAGCTCCTGCGCTACGACCGTCGGGTGCGTGCGGCTGCAAAACTGCGTCATTTCGACGGTTGCCACCGCCGCTTCGCCAACCATGCGGAAGCGACTGACCAGCTCGCCACACGACCAATCGTAGGATTGGCCGATGAATTGCGCCCGCTCCGGCTGAAGCGAGAGCCAGCGGTGCTCCAGCGCGAGGTCGAGCGCCAGCGGGTAGGGCGGGCGGGCCGCCGCTTCGGCGCGCGACTGGGGGGCCACATCGACATAACCGGCTACGGCGGCGCTGTGCCGCAGCGGCGGAATCGCCCCGACCCGCAGCCCGATCAGGCCGTTTGACAGGTAGGCCGGCAGATCTGCCGGGCCTGGCTGTGAGAGAAGCTGTATGTTCATGTACGACATCCTGTGCGGAACGCGCACTCTACTATTTCGCAAAATGGCTGGGCTGTGCTGGCCCTCACCCCCTCTCCCGTGGCTACAGGAGAGGGGGCAGGGAGTGAGGGCCCCCGACATCTTTTGCAAGAATGCACTAGAGCGTGACAACTTCATCGGCCCAGCATTCGGGTGGGCGCGGCCCGACGCGGCTCAAGTCGAGCGGGCGGAAGCCTAGCGCCAGCGCGGGGGAGTCGTCGCGCAGCCGGAAGTCGCCGCCGTGCGGATCGGCGCAGCGCGGGTCGGCGACCAGTGAGTGGCGGTCGTAGCCCGCCTGTTTGCGGCGCGCAAGGTCAAACAGCCGCACGTGCGGGTCGTCTCCGGCGGCGTAATCCCAGGCCGCGCCGATCAGATCCTGCCGCCACGGACAGTACTTGTACAGCACCGGCTCGCGCCCGCCGACATCCCAGTACAGGTTCAGATCGCAACGTGTGCTGCCTTCGTCCAGCGCACGTTCGTAGTCGATGAAGGCGGGTTCGCCATTCGTCAGGAAGATGTTGCGCTCGAAGAGGATCTGACGGCGTGGGTGCAAGACCCACTGATGATCCGGCTCGCAGCCGAGAAACACGCCCTGTTTGTCGCACAGCGCCACAATGTTATTGAAAAAGAAGCTGTTGCGCGCCCAATGCACGCTGATTTCTTCGCCAACGTGATGAATGAGATTGTTCTCGATAATAATGTTCGAACTTGCCTGATCGAGATAGATACCGCACGCACCATACGCTTCCGCGCCAATATGATGAATGTGGTTGCCGCTGATCAGCGTTCCGGAGGAGACACCGAGTGTATAGATGCCGCCCATATCGCTGAGCACGCCCTGGCCGAGGTTCCAGACGTGGTTGTTGGCGATCAGGTTGTCGCGCGCGACGCTCTCTTCATAATCCCAGCTCCACCCGACCGAAATGCCGGTCTGATACAGGTCGCTCACGCTGTTGTGGGCGATGATGTTGCCGCCGCTGAACATGCACACCACGCCCATCGCGTTGATGAACACGCGCCCGCCGCCGCTGATCGTATTGTCGGTGATGCGGTTGCGGCCGGTGCGCCGCGCCACGTCGCCCTGCGGGCCGCAGCCGTCCAGCTTCACGCCGCCGCCGGCCATGTCGCGGATGGTGTTGCCGACGACGCGGTTGCTCGTGCAGCCCTCGCGCAGGTCCACACCGTAGCTGCCGATGTGCTGGATGGTGCAGCCCTCGATCGCGCAGTGGCGGGCATATTCGAGATGAATCGCGCCTGGCACATTGTAGGCGCTTTGCGGCACGCCGGCAGGCTCCTTGCGCGGGTCGCCGCCATTGTTGACGATGAAGTGGCGGGCGGAGTCACGTGCGCGCCAGGTTTCCGGCGGCACGTAGGGGTCGAACCAACGCGTCCAGCCGGACGGTTGAACCCAATCGCTGTACTGAAACGTCAGTCCCACAAAGCGCAGCCCCTCCACAAAGCGGCCACGCGCACCGTCGCCGGTGATGCGCAGGAACTGCAACGGGAGTGGAACGACGATCTCAGCCGTTTCCGGCGTCTCGCCGGGCAGCGTCAGGTAATACAGCCGGCCCTCTGGCCGATCGAGGTACCATTCGCCCTCGCCAAGCTCCTCGGCCACGTTTTCGACGTAGTAGCGCGTGCCGGAGCCAAGCACCGCGAGCGCCGGGCGCGCGCTCGTGGCGATACGGGTTGTCGCATCGTAGCCCTCAAGCGGCAGCCGCTCGTCGATCCACATATGCAGCGCGACCACTTCGACGTCCGTGATGTTGCGCCAGGCGCGCAGATCGCCCGCAGCCGCCACGAACTGGCGTGAGCCTTCAAAGAAGCCCGGCTGCTCGACGCCGGCGACCGGGCGCTCGACCGTCAAATATCCTACTTTGGGCCAGCGCGGGCGGGCGCGGCGCGCGCCATTCACGAATAACGAGCGGAATGGGCCGCGCTCGACAAGCAGCGCGGCGACATCGGCGACCCACGCGGCGCGACCGTTGATCTGTGTCTCGGTCCAGCCGCTGATCCGCATCCCGCCGTCGAAGACGGGCGTTTCGCCGGGATAGGCCGCAAATGTCACCGGCCCCGATTCTTCGGCGTGGAAGCAGAGCGGGTGGCGTAGCGGGTAGCGCCCGCCGCGCACCCACACCGTCACCGGGCGCGCGAAAGCCGCGCGGCGCAGCTGCTCGAACACGACTGCCTTTGCTTTGGCGATCGAAGCGAGCGGACCGTCGGTGCGGGTGGCATTTGGCGCGGGAAGCCGTCCGCTCCACTGATCGTTGCCGTTGGTGGCGATAAACAGATCGCCGGGCTGAATCTGGGCGTCCATGCGGTGCGTCGTTCCTTCCTACAACGAGTACTCGACCATGACGGCCTGGCCTTGCGTCTCCGAGCGATGAGTCGCCTCAAGCACAGCCATCATCGGCAGCTGCCGCTCGACCGGCGAGATTGGCGCGCGGTCTTCGCGGATGGCGCGGGCCATGGCGGCAACCGGGAAGGCCGGTGTGCCGCGCCAGAAGGCCCTTCCGTCCAGTCGTTGTCTATGTTGGGCAACACGTCGGTCTCGCGGTCGCCGGGCGTGACGTAGCGATCGCGTGTGAGTTGCAGCGGGCGGTTGCCGGGGAGCATCGTCAGGTCCAGGCCGCCGCGCTGGCTGCGGATCTCGATTGCGTGCCGCCCGCGCGGGACGTCGCGTGAATGTAACCGGCTGACACCTATCGCTGAAGCGTGGCGGCTTGCAAGGTAACGTTGCCCCACTGTGCGTCGAACGCCTGATCGACGGTGTATTTGATCGTCAGCGTCTGCCCTGCCGAGGCCGCCTTGTAGGTAATCGTGTAGACGCCGTTCGATGTGTCGCTGCTGTTGGACAGGCCGGTGTTGATGTAGGCCGGCGCGCTGCCGTCGCTGAGTGTCGCCTCCAGCTTGCCGCGCGCGCGCCACAGCCCGACATACACCTTGAGCGTGCGCTGGGTCGTGTCGGCGGGCACTGTGAACTGGAAGCCGTTGCCCGAGCCGTTGGTCCAGATGCCGGTGGTCGTGTTCGTCGCGCTGGCGGTTGGCGTCCCGCCGGTCCAGCTGTAGCTGACGTTGTTGTCGTCGAAGCGGTTCTGGTCGCCGCTGCCGATCTTCGTGATGCTGCCGATCTGGGTCGTCGCGCCGTTCTTGTGGTTGAAGCTGTTCGCGTCCACCAGGCCCCAATGCGCCCAGTCGGTGGTGCCCTCGCTGGCCAGGTTGACCGAGGTTGCCGCTGCGCCCAGGCTGCCGCTGAGCGAGCCGCTCGGCGGCGGGCCGCCCGTCCCGTACGCTTCCAGTTCGTAGATCGAGTAGCCGCAGCAGCCGCCCGAGTTGATGCCGCGGATCGTTCCGTACACGCGCAGGTAGCGCCCGCTGCCGTTCAGCCCGGTCAAGTCGTCCACGCCGCCGTCGCCGGTCGTTGTGCTGTAGAGCGTGGTCCAGGGGCCGCTCGCGCTATTCGCGACCTGCACATCGTAGCCTTTGCCGTACGCATCCTCCCAGGTGATGATCACCCGGTTGATCGTCTGGCTGGTGCCCAGATCGACCTGGAGCCACTGCGGATCGCTGAACGCGCTCGACCAGCGGGTCTGCGTGTTGCCGTCCACCGCGTTGCCGGGCGCGACCGAGACGGACGGGGCCGGGTTGGTTTGCACCGAGGATGCGGTGGCGAACTTCTTCAGCGCCAGGTTGGCGTTGGTATTCGTGACGATGCTGACGTTTGTCGTCGCCGCGACGCTGCCGCTCGCCGCGCGGACTGTGGCGCTGCCGGTCGTGCCCGGCGCGACATACAGCCCGTTCTGGTCGATTGTGCCGCCGCCGGAGACGACCGACCAGCTGTAGGTCAGCCCCGCGCTGAGCGGCTGGCCGAACTGGTCGGTTCCGCTCACGCTAAACTGCTGCGTAGTGTACTGCGGCACCGTTGGGTTGGCGGGGCTCAGGCTGATCGTTGCGGGCGTCTGGTTGACAACGACGATGACATCGCTGAAGGTCGTGCGGCCCTGCGGATCGCTGATCGTCGCGCGCAGTGTGTAGCTGCCCGCCTGCGTAAAGGTCGCGGTGCTGTTCTTGGCGGCGTTGCTGCCGTTCGGGCTAAACGTCGGGCTGGCCGCGCTCGCCGGCTTGCTGACCGCCGACCAGGTGTAGGTGAGTTGGCTTTCGGCAACGACCGGCGATGCGCCGAGCACGCTCAGGCTGGTGCTTGTGCCGGTCACCAAGCTGGGATTCGCGGCTGCCGGCGTTGCGACGGTCGGCGCGTTGGCGGCCTGCGTGCCGGTCGAGTCGACGATGTTCGAGCGGTCGCTCTCGCCAAAATAATTGGCCGCCGCGACGACATAGTAGTATTTGCCGCCGGCGGGCGGGCTGACATTCACATCCGTAAAGCTGCCCTGGTCGAGGTGGTTGAGCGACACGAAGTTATCGCTGCCGCTCGATGCGACGACCGGCCCGACGGCTTTAATCGGCAGGAACGGCCCGCTCGACGACGTGGACCGGTAGATATTGTAAAACAACGCTTGCGGCGCGGGCGTCCAGGTCAGACGCACACTCGTCCCGTTGTTGACCGACGTGACGCTCGGGCGGTCGGGCTTACGCGTCAGTACTGAGGGCGTGGGCGTGTAGCCGTCGTTCAGTGTCGCTGCTGCGATTGCGACATACGAGAAGGTTCCGGCGGTCTCGTCGGTCTTGAGCCACTGCACCGTCAGCTGCTGATTGTTTGTCGCGGCGCGGTACGTCAGCGTGACCATGCGATGGAACATGCCCTCGCCGCTGTAGACGCCCAGGTTGCCAAACGTGATTGTGAAGGGCGGCGCCGATCCGTCTGACAGCGTCGCCGAGAGCGTGCCCAGCGCGCTCTTGCCGCTGAGGAACACGCGCAGCGTGCGCGGCTGGGTGCTGGCCGGCACGGTGAAGCTGAAGCCGCTGTTGAGGTCGGTCTGGCCGGTCGTCGTGTTCGTGCCGCCTTCGCTCTGCACCCAGTCCGTGCCCTGCGCCCAGCCGTCCGACCAGCTGAAGCTCGCCGGGCTGACCTGGTTCGAGAGCATCTGGCTGCCGATGCGGGTCAAGTCGCTGATCGCGCCGACCGGAACATTGCCGCTGGTCGCTTTGTGGTTCTGCACGCTGTACGTGCGCGACCAGTGCGACCAATCGACCGCGCCCTGAGCGGTCAGGTCGATCGTCTGGGAGGTCACGGCATTGACGCCCGACGCCTCGATAAACGCGCCATTCGGCGGCTGCGGCGCGGCGGGGCGCGTATCGCCCGGCACATAGCCCGCGAGTTTGGTCGTGCCATTGTCGAAGACCGGCATCGACAGGTTTTTGATAACCAGGCCGCGCGCCAGCCCCTGGTACGACCAATCGCCGCTTGGGTCCCAGGTTGCCGCCGAGCTTTGCAGACGGAAGCCGACAACCTTGCGCCACGCGGCGGTGAAGTCGCCCGCCGCCGAACGGTCGTTGGGATAGATCGGCGTGCCCGCGAAGTTGAAGGTGAAATAGTAGGTCTGGCCGCTCAACTGCGTCGGCCCCTGGATCGTCGCGACGCCGGTGAAGCCGTAGCGCGGCGTCGCCGTGATGGTCGTGCCGGCGGGCAGCGTGAAATAATAGCGGAACGACAACTGATTTTTGAGCGTCGCGGGCCAGCGCGAGCGATTATTCAGCTCGGCCTGGACGTCGATGTAGTTCGCGCCCGAACCAGTCAGCGCGGCCTCGACAAAATACTCGCTGTCCTCGTACTGGTCGCGCGGATCGACCGGTGGAAAATTCGCCAGCGGCAGATCGTCGAACTCTGAGGCGAGCCGCGCGACATTGGCGGTGAAGCCGGCGTTGAAATCGAGCGCGACTTCGTGCTGCGAGATGATCGTGCCGTCGTTGACGAACTCGTCCTGAATGTTTGGCCCAGCGATCAGCGCGCCGTAGAAGGTGTGCCGCGATGTTTCGTACAGATACTCGGGCCGGGTGTAGATCAGGTTTTCGTAGCCGCCCCACGAGCCGTTGACCGAGCGACTATGGTACAGTTTGACGACCGCCTTGCCGGGCGGCTGGAAGCCACCCAGGTACGAGCGGTTCGCCGGGTTGCTGCCGAGCGAGTAGTCAACCTGGCTCTTGGCCCAGTTGTAGTAGCTGGCCTTGAGCGAGTTGCCGGCAGGCAAAGAATCGCTGTAAACAAACATCGGGAACGCGGCGTTATTGGCGTTTCGCAGCAGCGCGAAGTCGTTGCCGGGCTGGTACAGGCCGCCAGGGCTGCGCGTGGCGTTCAGGTAGCCGTTGAGCGTGTTTCCGACCGCGGTCTTGTAGCTGGCCTTCCCGGTCAGCTTCGCGAGCAGCACATAGTCGGCCAGGCCGTATTGGAACGCGCTGTACTCGCCTGCGCCGTAGCTGCTGGTAAAGCTCTCGGCGGTCGTCAGGTAGCTATCGCCCGAGCCGCTCGCCTGGGCGTTTTTCGCGCGGTAGAGCCAGATCGCCGCCCACGAGAGCGCCTGCGGCACGCCGTTGCCGCTGATGTTATAGCCGCCGGGGCTTTCGGGGGCGCCGCTCGGGCCGATCGCATTGCTGACATTCGCCGATGTGCGGTACGTATTGGCAAAATTGAACATGCGCTCGGCGGCAGTCAGCAGCGTATCAGCATAGGCCGTGTCACTGCTGTTTGCGGCCTGCTGGCGAAACACGATCGACGAGGAGGCCAGCGCCGCGGCCATCGCGGCGACCACGCCCGCGTTCGGCGCGCTCGGGGTCGCCTTCCAGAGCGGCCGGTCCGGAATGCGGTACTCCGACAGCTCGGGCGGCCCCCAATAGCCGTGGTCGTCGGCCAGACCGGGGCGACCAGTCGTCGCAACATCGGTGTAGATGGTGTAGGTCGCGGGGTTGTTCGGGTCGGTCGAGCGGAAGCACTTGAGGAAGTAATCCGCGACCCACTTCAGGTTGCCCTTGAGGTAGCTCATCTGCTGCTGCGCGCCGGTGCCGCGCAGATACCCCGTTGGGTAGTCCACCGCGCTCCAGGCCAACGCCGAGCCGGCGAAGGCCATTGACGCATTCCACTTGACGTAATCACCCGCGTCGTACCAGCCGCCCGACAGATCCACGCCATCGGCGCTGCCGTCGTTCAGATGCGAGGGGCCGCGCCAGGCGACGCGTGTGTTCGCGCTCGTCACATTCCCCGAGCGCTGGATCTCGTAAAAATACATCGTCTTCTGAAGCGCTTCGGCGTAGTTGTACGTTCCTGGCGCGGCCCGCACAACCGGGGCGAGCGGTGAGGCGAGTGGAACAAGCGCGGCGACGATCAGTGCGAGCACCATCAAGGCTCGTGAACGCGAAGCGAGACTCTTCATCGAAACCTCCCTGGTCGTGCGGATTTCTGGCATAGCAAAGCCGACGCACAGACACAGCAGTCTTGCGGAGGCACGCGAATAATGAGGGAAAGGCTACTCTTTGACAGCGCCGAGGCGCAGGCCGGTCACAAAATAGCGCTGGAGCAACGGGTAGATGCAGAGGATCGGCAGCGCCGCCGATAACAGCAGCGCCGCTTTGAGGCCGGCCGGCGTTGCATTGCGGAATTTGTCGGTCACATCGCGCAGGGCTTCCCGGCCCACGCCGCCCTGCTCGTTGATCAGCCGGTACAGATAGGTCTGCAGCGGCCACAGCTCCTGGCGCTGCAAATACAGCACGCCGGTGAACCAGTCGTTCCACGCGCCGATCGCATCAAACAGCACAAGCGTCGCGATCACCGGCAGCGAAAGCGGGATCATCACTTGAAACAGCACCTGCAGATGCGACGCGCCGTCCATCACTGCGGCGTCCTCCAGCTCGCGCGGCAGCCCGCGGAAGTAGTTCATCAGCAGGATCGTATTGCCGATGTTGAACAGCCCCGGCACGATCAGCACCAGAAAATTGTTGTACAGCCCCAGCGAGCGAATCGTGTAGAGCATCGGGATCAGGCCGCCGCTGAACAGCATGAAGAAGATCAGCACGACTTTGAACGCGCCGCGCCCCGGCATGTAGATGTGGTCGCGCGAGAGCGCATAGGCCGCCAGCGACGACACCAGCAGCGTCAGCGGCACCGACAGCGACACCCGCACCACCGAAATCGCCGCCGAGCCGAGCACCTGGCGATTGCGCAGCAAAAACTGATAGTTCTCCAGCGTGAAATCGAGCGGCACAATGCCGACCTGACGCGCCAGAATCGGCGTTTTACCGCTCAGCGACACGGCGACCATGTGCAGAAACGGCAGCAGACAGGTCAGCGCAAGCAGGGCGAGCGCGCTGTAGAGCGCGACGTTGAAGGCCCGGTCGCCAAATGAGCGGCTTTGAACCATTAGGAAGCCTCGCCTAGAAGACGCGATAGTTGGCGTATTTGCCCGCTAGCCACCACGAAACCAGAACCAGCACAAAGCCGACAAGCGATTTCACCAGGCCGACGGCAGTGCTGAGGCTGTAGTTCGCGCGCAGAATGCCCTGGCGGTACACGAACGTGTCCAGCACGTCGCCGGTCGAATACACCAGCGGGTTCTGCAAGATCAGGATCTGGTCGAAACCGGCGCTGAGGATGCTGCCCAGGCTCAGGCACGAAAGCAGCACGATCGTCGGCGCGATGCCCGGCAGGGTGATGTGCCACAGTCTGGCTCAGCGCCCTGCGCCATCGACTGCGGCGGCCTCGTACAGCTCGGGGCTGATCGCGGTGAGCGCGGCCAGATAGATGATCGCGCCAAAGCCGAAGCCCTTCCAGACGTCGGAGATGATCAGCGTCCAGGGGAACAGCGCCGGATTGGCGAAAAATTTCACCGGCGCAAATCCCAGCCCCTGCAGCAGATCGTTGACGATGCCAGTGACCGACAGCACCTCCAGCAGAATGCCGCCGACGATCACCCACGAAAGGAAATTCGGTAGAGTCGTCAGCGTTTGTACGACCCGCCGGAACGACTGCCAGCGCACTTCGTGCAGCATCAGCGCGAAGGTGACCGCGGCGAACTGGCCCCAGATGATTTTATTCACCGCAATAAAGATCGTATTGCGCACGATCGGCCAAAACTCGCGAATCGTAAACATCTGCTGAAAATACATGAGTCCGACATATGGCGAGCCAGAAAGCCCTTTGATCGGGTTGAAATCGACAAAAGCGATTGCAATGCCCCACAACGGCAACACATTGAAGAGAATCAGCTGAATGAGTGCCGGAACAAGCATAGCGTAGAGCAGCCAGTGTTGCCGCCAGACGGATCGCAGCGAGCGGGGCTTATCCGCCTCGCGGATGACCGCCAACAAGCTAGTCTGTTCGGTGTACTGGCTCATGAGGGTTCCTTTGCCCAAAAGGCCGGGCGGCGCTGCATCGGCCGCCCGGCCCCCGCGCTGCTACGACGAGAGGCTCTTATACCACGCATTCACATCCGCGATCATATCCTTGCCGCCCTCCGACATCCAGGTCGAGACAAACTCGTCGAACGCCGACACCGGGCGCTGGCCGGTGATTATTTCGGTGAAGAAAGTGTCCTCCATCGGTCCGAGCGTCGGTTCGAGGGCGGCCATGCGCTTGGTCTGCTGGCCGTAGAACTCGTTGCGGTAGGTCGTCTCTTTGTCCATGGCGTCAATCGACCAGCGATACGCCGTGATGTCGTGCAGGACTTTGGGGTTCTCGATCAGGTAGCGCTGGCCCATGTCGAGTGTGCTCGGGTCTTGCTTGACCCATTTCTCCATCTCGGTGATGACGTCGAGCTGGTAGTCGGGGTAGGCGATCGCCGGGAAGTGGAACCCGACGCCGTCCACAAAATCGCGCGTGCCCTTCTGGAGCGAGCCCGGCTTGAGCTTGCCGCCCTCTTCAACAATGTCGTAGCCGTAGCCCCAGCCGCTGCCGTTGCGCCATTCGCCGTACTGCTTGTACTTGGTCCAGTTGACGTGCATGTCCATGTTCCAGTTGAGCTGCTGGATGGCGGCTTCGATCTTTTTCGGGTCGGTCCCTTTCTTGAAGACCATCGCTGGGCCGACATCATAGCCGCCCGCGCGCCCGCTCAGGCCGCCGGGGCCTTTGGGCAGCGCCATGTTGATCCACTTCGCGTCGGGCTTCTTCTCGAACAGCTCCTGAATCACCCAGTCGCTGTAGATCCACCAGGCATTAAAGGCGACGCCGGACTGCTCGTTCAGAATCTGCGCGCCCTGGTCGCTGTTGTAGTACTCCGGGTGCATCAGCCCGGCCTTGTACCACCCCGCGAGCACGCCCAGCGCGTCCTTCACACCGGGGCGCAGGCTGCCGTATTCGATCGTGCCGTCGCTGGCCTTGAGCCACAGCCGCGGCACCGAGCCGAACGCGCCATAGATCGGGTCGAGCGCGGTGGTCGCAAGCGGATATTCGGCCAGGCCCTGCTTTTTGAACTCGGTCAACACCGTGGTCAGCTCATCGATCGTGGTAGGCACCGGTTTGCCGATCTTCTCGAGCCAGTCCTGCCGAATCCAGCCGAGCGACTCGGTGTTGGCCTTTGGCCCCCACCAGAAGGGCACGCCGAAGATGCGGTTGTCGAAGCGCACAGCGTACCACATTTTGGCATCCGGGTAGCCCTTTTTCTGCTTGACCAGCGGCGAGGCGGTGTTTTCCCAGATGTCGGTAATGTCCTCGATCGCGCCGTTGTCGTGCAGCAGGGTGATGTCGCCGACGCCGGTGCGCCAGAGGTCGGGCAGATTGTTGGCGGCAATATCGGCCTGGTAGGCGTCCCAGCCGCCCTGGCTGTGGATCTTGTGCTGCACGCCCAGGTGCTGGCGCAAGCGCCGGGTGATCGGGTTGTTCTCGTAGTCGTCGCCTTTGTTGAAGGTTGCGCCGCTCGGAAAATAGGTGGTGATCTCGACGACCGGATCGAAGCGTACGACCGGTGTCGGCACCAGGTCCGAGAAAAACTTGTCGGCGGTAGCGGCGGTGGTCGGGGCGGTGGTCGGGGCAGCGGTCGCGGCGGCCCCAGCGGCAGGTTGCGTCGCCGCAGTGCTGCCGGTTGCCGGCGCAGGCGCGGCAGTCGGCTGGGGCGTACTCACGTTTGATGCGGAGCCACATGCAGCGAGCACTACCCCGGCAAGCGAGCTTGAACCAAGGAGCTTCAGAAATCGGCGACGCGAGCACGATTCAGAGGTATTGCGAGGCATCTGAGTATCTCCTTTGACCTACAGCGGTTCGAACGCTGAACCAGATGATGGACAAGCGTTGCTAGCCGTCGCCGTACGCTCGACGGTAGCGCGCGTGGTGCGGATCATCTATGAATGTTGTCGAAAGGTGTCACATAGGGCTTGCGCCAGCGATTGCAATCGCGCCTGGGAGGCGTTTCGCCAGGCGTCCGGCTCGGCGGACGCGCACCCCGTCCGCGCAGGCGGACGGTCAGCCAGCGGCTGATCAGACGCGGTTTCAACCGTCTGCCAAAGCGTAGGTTTCATCCGTCGTCGACAAGGTATAATCGGTGGTATGCCTATGGTATACTAGTGCACATCAATTGACTAGTAGTTTACTCCGAGGTAACTCCGCTCGAACTCCGGTGATTGCAATGACGCACTCCGCAGATCTGCCCGCGCGCGATGCGTTTGCCCACCAGGTGCGCGATGCGCTCGCCCACCTGTACGATCCGACGCATCTGCACAACCATCCGCTCGGCGACTGGCTGGTTGGCGCAGGCAGCGGGCTGCAGCGCAGCGCCCGTTTGCGCGCAACCCTGCTCGATGCGATTGCAGCGCTTCAGCCGCAGCCGGGCGCCGCCGCGAAAGCTGCCAGCCGGCGCTCCCACCGCATTCTTGAGCTGCGCTATGTGGAAGGCATGTCGCCGAACGACGCAATGGCCGAGCTAGGCCTGGCGAAGAGCCAGTTCTTTCAGGAGCAGGCCCAGGCGCTCCAGCTGGTTGTGGATGTGCTGTGGGAGCAGCTGCAGACAAGCGCCATTGCTCCGGAACAGCCCGACGCTGTCGCATCGCTCCTGCCCGCCGATCAGGCGCGCGCCGAGCTGGAGCGGCTGCGTGAGCGCGCGCGGTAGGAACCGGTGCAGGTGGCGCACGTGCTCGATGATCTGCGGCCAGTGCTGGAGCCGTTCGCGCAGATGCGGCGCGTTGCGCTTTCGTGTGCGCTATGAGCCACATTTGTGCTGCCGCACGCCGACCGCATGATGTTGCGGCAGACGCTGCTGACCCTGATCTTGCAGGCGTGTAGCTACGCGGCGGGTGGCAGCGTCTCAGTCACGCAGCTGGACGACGAGCAAACAGTCGGCGTGCGGATTCGCGCGATCTCACCCGTCCCAATCGCTGATCCTGCGCCACCCGGGATTGGTGTCGAGATTTGTCACTGGCTTGCCCACGCGCTCGGCGGCGCGCTGGCGCTGGCGAAGACGTCGGACGGCTGGCAGGCCGATCTTTCCTGGCCGCGCCACGCCAAGCCGCTGGTCCTGGCGATCGACGATAATCAGCAGATGGGCGTGCTGTTTGCGCGCTATCTCGCGGGCACGCCTTGGCAGATCGCCTGTGCGGCAAACGGCGAGCAGGCGCGACGGTCGCTCAGCCTGGCGATTCCAGCGGTGATTCTGATGGACGTGATGATGCCTGGCGAAGACGGCTGGGAGCTGCTGCTGTCATTTCAGCGCGATGAGCGATTGCGCGGCGTTCCAATCATTATCGGCTCGGTCCTGACCGAGCCGCAGCTCGCGCTGATGCTTGGTGCGCGCGCGTACCTGCCCAAGCCGGTTACTCAGGCCACTCTGGTGCACACGCTGGCGCCGTATCTCAGGCCTGATGCCAGCCGCGATTTAGATTTGTAAGGCTGGCGTCGATCAGCCGCACCATGTCGCCAAGCGCAAACCCGCCCGCCCGCGCGATCGTCACCTGATCGGTCATCTGGACGCGCAGGTATTCTTGCGCCTTAGCCGACACGACAATCACCTGCACATCTGCCAGCCGGGCATCTTCGTGCAACGCCGCCAGCACAGCCAGCCCGTCGGCATTCGGCATCGACAGATCGAGCAGAATCGCATCTGGCGGGCGCTCGCGGGCGACTGCAAGCGCCTCGCAACCATCGCTCGCCTCGTCGATGCGACTGATGCCGGGAACGGCGCGCAGGAACCGGCGGAGCAGCCGCGTCATCTCGGGATTATCCTCCACGATCAGGACCTGTTCCACGGGGCGGGGCAGCCGTGCCAGCGCCGCTGTCAGCTCATGCTGTGCAACCGGCTTGACGAGCAGATCATTTGCGCCAAGCGCGTGCGCCGCGTCCCGCCGGCTGGTGATGCGGCAGCGGATGTGCAGACAACCCGCCGGCAGCGCCTCCACGTCGCCCATCGCGCCGATCAGCGCAATCGCGCGCGACTCGCGGGCCAGCGCCGCCCCTTCGGCCGCAGTCCGTGCCCCCTGCACCAGGTAGCCGTCGAGATAGCGCTGCAACAGGCTCACGGTTGCGTCATCCTCGTGAACAACCACGACCACGCGATCGGTGCGTTGCGCGATCGGCAGCGGCGGGCGGTAGTTGAATGCCGCATGCGGCGCTTCATCCGGTGGGCGCACCGGCAGTGTAAACCAGAAGGTCTTGCCCTGTCCCAGCGCGCTCGTTACGCCGATGTCGCCACCGTGCAGCTCCACAAACCGCTTGCTGATCGGCAGCCCCAGGCCGCTCCCGCTGTGCCAGGTTGCTCCGGCCCCCTCACTCGTCTGAAACTCTTGAAAAACGTCGGCCAGCGCGTTTGGCGGAATGCCGCGGCCCGTATCACTCACGGCGACCCGCGCATAGTCCGTCCCGTTACGCTCCTCCAGCCCGACCGTCACCGTAATCGACCCTTGCTCGGTGAAGCGCGATGCATTGACGACCAGATTCAGCAGCACCTGGCGAATGCGTAGGCGGTCGATCGTCAGCAGCGGCAGGCCCGGCGCAATCCGAACGTGCAGCGCCAGACCTTTGGCATGAATATAATCGCGCACCAGCTCAAGCGCCTCGCTGATCAGCATGGACAGATCGACCGAGTCGCGCGTCAGCGCGATCCGCCCCACGTCCAGCCGCGCCAGATCAAGCACATCGTCAACCAGTGTGAGCAAATGCTGCGCGCTGTGGTAGATCGCGTTGATGTCGCTGCGGTACGCGCCAGGAAGCGGCGCGCCGTAGCTTTCGGGCGCATTGCGGATCATTTCGCTGAAGCCAACGATTAGATTGAGCGGCGTACGCAGCTCGTGGCTGACGTTGGTCACAAATTCAGTTTTGAAGCGCTCCGCTTCGTCCGCGGCTTTGTAGGCGGCCACGAGCGCAGCATTCGCTCGCTCCAATCGGTAGTACGCCTGGTCAAGACTCTTGTGTATCTGCGCCAGCTGCGCCCGATGCAGGCGCACCGCCTCGGTGTCGCGGCGCGCCTGAGCAAAACTGGTCAGCGCCCAATGCGTGACCAGCGCCGACGAGTAGGTCGTCGCCCACCCAAGCGTGCCGGTGACGGCGGCAAGGATTGCAACCGCCCATGCCGTCGTCGTGTCGAGCAGCGGGTCTGACCCGATGGCAAGCACAAACGCGAGCGCCGCGACCATCCCGACGACGCCCAGGCCCACGTGCCACGACATCAACGTGGCCGCCATAAGCGGAAGCAGGGCGTACAGCAGCGCCACCGACGGAGCGCGAAACAGCGCCAGCGCCGCAGTAATCGTCACTGCAAGCCCACTCAGCCAGACCGCCTGCGCCACCAGCGGATGGCGGGAAAGCAAGCGCAGCGCGGCAGCCGCCGTCGCGATAAATAGCGGCGTGACCATCCACACATTCCACCCGCGTTGCTGCGGAAACCAGGCCGCGCAGACAAACAAAAACCAGGCGGTGTACAAGCCCACACAGGTGAGGATGAGCACTCGCAGCGTAGATTGCATCAGCTCGCGGGCCGACTCGGCGAACTCAGGGCTATCCTTACTCGCACTGCCCAGCATGTTCAACATAGCGCCTCTGCCTGTCGATGCTCATCGCTGCCTCAGCCGCGCGATGATTGTATATTGGCGACTCGGTTGCGTCAAGCGTATAGCGTTCAGGAGCTAGTGACCGCCATGAAGAGAGTCGTTGATAGGAGGCGCCGGCGATTAAAATTGCTCCTGGGAAGCGTTCCGCTGGGCGTTCACCTTGGCGGACGGCCAGCTGCAGGCTTCCCAGGCGCGGTTTCAACTGCCAGCCACCCATGATTGTGTATCTCCTGTCATTGACAGAACCTAAGAGATTATCACGATTTTTTGGTATCCTATTGCCTCTTGGTGAAAAGAGGCAAGCGACCGGCTACGCTATCATGACATCAGGTTTTAGCGGTAAGAACAAGCGAAATAGCGTAAAACGTGCTGTTGGCTGGCGATTCATGTCGTGTTGCATCGCTGAATGCCTGCGAGGTCGGCACCCACGACACGCCGATCGTTGAACAGATGCCATGTCCGCTTTCAGAGGTCGATAAATCGCTAAAGTACTCTGATTTGTTAGTTTATAGCGTGATATCGCACATGAGAGTAAATCAGATAAACAAGCGTCTTTGCAACTTATTGTGCGATTGAACAATTAATCCGCTCTCCTGTGGAAAGATGACGTGCGAGGCCTGGTCAAGGAGATCTGCTGCGGTTTACACAATTTCCGCCGACGCTTGAACCCTTGGCCTGCTCGATCCTTTTAATCAGGATAATAGCTGGCCTCTATACTCGACGCTGAGGCGCCGGCTATCGATCACGACCTATCGGTCGATCGCTCGCACAGCGCCGCCAGGAGAGACAGCGACCCCGCGGCCAGGATGCGCCGTCAGCGCCACAGCTGCCGGATCAGGCGCTAGAGCCATTCCAGCCCCAGCCGGCACAGCCAGGCGGGGCGCGCGGCACCGCGTCCGCCAGATAATCGACGGCGCCGCCGACGCCGATCGCCACCGGCACGCGCAGGTACGGCTGATTGCGGGCGATCCACAGATTCTGCGCCGGATGGCCGTAGGCCACCAGCAACACGTCGGGGCGTGCTTCGGCGATCCGCGCGCAGATCGCCGGGTCATCGGCGGCGTGCGGCGAGCCAGCGGAGCAGCCCACCACGCGCAGCCCCGGGTGCGCGGCACCGAGCAGATACAGCGACCGGCCCGCGCCACCGCTTCGGACGCGATGCGCCCGACGAGATCGACCCCTGTGACCCGGCCGCGGAACGGTGTACCGCGCCTCTTCGTCACGCGTAGCAACCCAAACCCGTCCAGCATCGCCAGATCGGCCGCTGCGAGCACTGCGCGAAAGGACGGGTTGCGGCGAGCCTCGATCACAGACTCCGGGTTGCTCGTCATCACCCGGTGCGGGCCGCCTGTGGCGATGAAAGCGGCGATACGCGATCGCTTCGTCCTCGGTCACATCGTCCCCAGCGACGCCGAGGATGGTGGTGCGCCGCTGCTGGCTTCGCTCGGCCATACCTCTTGCTCCTCACTCACGACTGCCGCGATCGTCTTCTGGATAGGAAGGTTTTGAGCCTGACGCCTGCCCACAGCGGTTCGTAATCGGTGGTCTCCAGTCGGCAGAACCGTTGGTTCCTTCCCGCCATGCCGTATTAGTTGCCACCGCCACCACAGCAGTGCGTAAGAACGATGCTACCAGGTGTTTGACCCTTTGCGACCTGTAATAGTGCTACCCTGGAAGTGACGGTGGCCTACCAACTGTTGCCCCATTCCATCGATCGATCACAATCCCCGCCAGCGTGACCAACACCAGGATCAGCGTCATCGGCACGCGCCCGGTCAACCCCGGTCCCAGGCTCACGAGCACAGCAGGCTCCCGGCGTCGAGTCCGGTCCCTTGCAGGATCCCAGCCAGCACGATCAGGAACGTGCCGACCATCGCCAGGCTTTCAGCCCCCGTACGAAGCCCGGCACCGCCGGGTGCTCCTCGACGTGGCGGTGCAGCCCGCCCACCACCAGCACCAGCAGCGGTGGCAACCCGATCGCGACCAGCGCCATCAACGCGCCGCGCAGGCCATCGGTCAGATAGCCGAAGCTGATCACCCACAGGCCGGGCGGCCCCGCGCTGGGGCTGGCGCTTGTATCGCGGGCGACACTCACCCACGAAGTAGCGCTTGGCCGTCTTGCGGCGACGTGGAATATCTACGGGCACAGCTACACGGAGAAGCGGCGAAAAGCGACCGCCGATCTGTCGGCGGCGCTGCTGCGGAGGGCGCAAGAATGACCTGTCAACTCACCAACCGACCCACCGAAACGACAAAGCGGCCGGGCGCCAGAGCGCACGAACCGCTTTGGAATGCTGGAGCCGGCGGTCGGGGTCGAACCGACGACCTGCTGTTTACGAAACAGCTGCTCTGCCACTGAGCTACGCCGGCACTGCTTCTAGTGTAGCACAAAAGCCAGGCTGGCGCAACCCGCCGACCGCGCGCCTCTTGCCGCCGCTTCCGCCGGATGCTATACTTCCGATATTACCCTGTGTAACAAGCCGCCCCTGGTAGCTGGTCACTACTAATGGATAGTGTAACCGAGGCCGCAGTTGAACGCCGTGACGAAGCGCTCGCCGCCAGCCCGGGGCGGTTGCTGAACCGCGAACGAAGCTGGCTCGAGTTCAACGCGCGTGTGCTCGAAGAAGCGCTCGACGCGCGCCACCCGCTGCTCGAACGGGTGAAGTTCCTCTCGATCTTCTGCACCAACCTCGACGAGTTCTTCATGATCCGTGTCGCCGGCCTCAAGCAGCAGGTCGTCGCGCGGGTGGCCGAGCGCTCGCCGGACGGCATGACTCCGGCCCAGCAACTCGCAGCTATCCGCCAGATCGTGCTGCGCCAGCGCGAGGCAGTTTTCCGCTGCTGGCAGGATGACCTGTTACCGAAGCTGCGCCGCGCCGGGGTGTATGTGCTGCGTTACCGCGATCTCTCGGCCCGGCAGCGCGCCTGGTGCCGCGAGTACTTCGAGCGCGAGGTCTACCCGGTGCTCACGCCGCTGGCTGTCGATCTAAGCCGGCCCTTTCCGCTGATCTCCAACCTCAGTTTGAATTTCGGTTGTGTGATCGCCAACCCCGATGGCGGCGAATTGTTCGCGCGCGTGAAGGTGCCGGACACCCTGCCGCGCCTCGTCCGCATGCCGCCGGTGTCCGGCGCAGGGCAGCTCGAGGGGGCGATCCATTTCGTCTGGCTAGATGACATCATCGAAGCCCATATCGCGGCACTCTTCCCCGGCATGGAGGTGATCGAGACCTACACCTTCCGCGTGACGCGCAACGCCGATGTCGAGATCGAAGAGGAGGAGGCCGCCGACCTGCTCGCCACCATCGAGGAAGGCCTGCGCCAGCGGCGCTTCGGCGCCGTCGTCCGCCTCACCATCCAGCACGATATGCCCCAGCGCATCCGGGCGCTGCTCATGGAGAACCTGAACCTTTCGCCGGAGGACGTTTACGAGGCGCCCGATATTCTTGGGCTGGCGGCCATCGCTGAGCTGCTGCAGATCGACCGACCGGACCTGAAGGACCCGCCGTTCTACCCGCGGGTGCCGGCGCTGCTGCGTGCCCCGCGCGGCAGCGCCGACCTCTTCGCCGCCATCCGCCAGCAGGATATCCTGCTCCACCACCCGTTCGACTCCTTCCAGCCGGTGGTC
>JBHOQX010000089.1:0-19277 GCA_042408595.1 Roseiflexaceae bacterium
CACAACGAGATACTGGTCGGCCACGCTGTTCGGCTGCAGCACCAGCGGGTGAACGACCAGCCGGCCGAGGTGCGGGTGGCGCAGCTCCTTGCGCTCGAGCAACGCGGGGTACGCCGCGTAGTGCGGCCACCAGGCGCGGAAAAAGGCCAGCGTGCGCTGCGCCTCGCCTTCCCAGTCCACAGACAGGTCGCGCGCCGCCTGCCCGCGAGGGAGCACGATGCGCTCAACTACCTGCAGCACGAGATGCCCTGGTCGGCCCGCACCGTGAGGCACGTGCTGAGTGCCGTTGCCAAACGACCGGGATGGGTGGGGCATCTAGCGCTCGACGACATGATCGGCGGGCAAGCCTGCGCCAAGCGCTCGCCGTGGGCTGCTTGCGTCTCCGGCTGCGCCAACTAGCGCAACCGCTGGGGCTGCACATCGGGATACTGGTGTGGTGCTCGTCGGACAGACACTGGCGCGTGCCCATTGGCTTGCGCCTGTGGCGACAACAGCGCGCGTGTCGTGATCACTGTTACCCCACCATCCATGAAGTGGCTGAGCAATTGGGGATAGTGGTCGTCGTGGCGCACATGCCGGTGCAGTACATCTTCTACAATCGATCGCTCTGCGCTTTGCCAGCATGCACGGATACAGCAACCTCGGCGCGGGGGCGCAAGTGGCGCATCGACTCCCAGGTATGCAAGCAGTAGCGCTCATGTTCTCCGCTGCCAACCGTTGTGAGCACACCGCGCACCTTCAGATCGCCCAACAAACGTGTGATCGTCGAGCGGGTCGCTCCCACGGCGCTCGCAAGCTGAGCGTGTGTTATACGCACATCCACCAGCAAGCCGAGCACATGTGGCGTGCCGAACTGCTCGCCCAGGATCGAAAGAATCCCGAGGATACGCTGATCGAGGTGGGCCCGCGCCTGCATGGCCGCCCAGGCCTCGATAAGCCGGACGCGAGCGCGTAATCGATCAGGGAGCGTCGCATCTGCGGCGGCCTCAGCCCATGATCGCACGACCACGACCGCATCGCTATGGGCGTGCAGGTGCAAACAGCAGGCATCACCGGGATGTCCAAGCAAGGTCTGCCCGACACCACTCAGCCCGAGTAAGACTTCAGAGCCATCCTGATGGATCATTGTCTGAGCGATCACGCCGCTCGTAACATCCAGCACGTCGCCATCATCCAGGCGGATCGTATCGCCGCGACGGTAGCGTATCTGTCGCACAGGCTCTCTATTGGGGGCTCTCCGTATCGCGCCAGCGGTATGTGCGGCAAGCGTTACCTGAATACACTGCGCGAGCGCCGCAACGCTCGTAGCACTGGGGAGCACGGCGCTTGCACCCGCCACATACGCCGAGAGGGCCAGCGCCGGATCATCAGCTGCGTTCCAAACAATCCAGGGGATCGCCTGCCGGCGAAGCTGCGCGCTGACCGCTCTGATCAGCGCGTCGGAGTCAAGCGCGAGAATAACAAGGTCGGGCTGTTGCGCGCTCGCGCCCTCAGCAATCTGCTGAAGCTGTGGCGCTAGCATGAGGGTGTACCCATGCTGGTACAAGCCAAACAACACATCAGGTTGCGGCGGCGTTGTCCCCGTAAATACGAGCAGAAATGCCATACCGAACAGCATTATTGATACTATGTTTCAAGTATTGTGCATACTGTATCACCTCTGGCGACCTCTGTCAACACGCCACCCTGAGAAGCGGTCTGAAAAGGGTGGGTCTCGCCGAAGGGCGAATGTTGGCAATGCTAACTTGACAGACGTTTGTTGTGGTACAGGCTGCTTTCGTTACTCTAGCCGTGTGGAGTATATGACATGCCTAAACATGTGATATAAAGTATCGTCATGTAACTTCTCCTATGTCGATCTGCTTTCCAGCGGGCCAGGGTGCGCACCTTTACGCGCCCGCAATGGCGAAAACCAGCCGATCAGCGCGCTGATGGCGACAACCACGGCCATCACCAGATACGTGGCGCGAATCGTGGTGAGCTCTGCCAGCACACCGCCGACCGCCGCCCCAAATGGCGCACCGCCCCAAGCAATCATACGCGCTGTCGCATTCACGCGGCTCTGGAGGTGGTCGGGCGTGACCATCTGGCGCAACGAAATGCCATTGATGATGATCAGCGTGTAGATGGCGTTCCAGCACAGGTACAGCACCGCGCCGACGACGAACGACGGCGCCAGGGCCACACCCGCCATGAAGAGCGGGTTCAGCATCAGGCCAACCAGCGTGATGGTTCCGGCCTGAAAGCGCTTATTGATGCGCGGAAGGAGCAGGCTGGCCGCCAGCGAGCCGAGCGCTCCAGTCGTGAACAATACTCCAATCCGGCTATCCTGCTCTGGTAGTTCGAGGGCGCGTATCGCATACACCACCAGCAGGCCGGTAAGCGCCCCGCCGGTAAAACTAACGCTCACACCCAGCAGAGTCATGGCGCGTACCAGCCGCTGTTGCCAGATAAACCGCAATCCCTCACGAATATCGCCTGGCAGGTGCTGGGTGGTCGATGTCCACCAGGATAACGGGGCTGGGTGGTCGCGTGTCGCCGGCTGCTCCTTTGCGGAGGAGCTAAACGCGCGTGGGATCAGCGCGAGTATCAGAGCTGAAATGGCATAGCTGAGCGCGTCCAGGCTGATCGCCCACGGGGCGCCGAGCGATGCCGCGAGCAGCCCGCCTAACGCCGGGCCGATGATGCCGATCAGCGTTCCTGTCGTCCAGACAGCGCTGTTCGCGGCGATAAGGCGGTCGCGCCCGGCGATCGCGGGCAGCGCGCCAAAGTTGGCCGCGTCAAACCAGACAAACGCCGTCGCAGAAAGGAACTCCACCAGGTACACCTGTGGGAGCGTAAGCATATCCAGGGTGTGGGCCAGCGGGATGCTGGCGAGCAGCGCGGCGTTGACAAGATCACACCCCACCATCAGCTTGCGGCGATCAATCCGGTCAGCGACCGCGCCGGCAAACAGGCCAAACAGCAGGTACGGCAGCACGCCCAGCGAGGTTAACAGCGATGTCTGGAGCGCCGAGCCGGTCAATCCATACACCAGGAGCGGAAGCGCCACGAACGTGATCACCGAGCCCAGCAGCGAAACCGCGCGACCGGTGAGAAATAGCACAAAGGCGCGATCGGTCCACAGGCTATTGGCGGCAGATAATCGACGCATACCACCCGCTCGGTCGGGAATTAAGATCCGATGCTCAGTATTTATTCAGGCATACGGCAGCGGACAGCGGCGCGTATACGGATCATCCCGAAGCGCCGCACGCAGACGCTGCGCGCCAAGCAGTGGGAACGCAGCGGGCATGTTGGCGCACAGCCCTGGCGCTACCACGCGAACAACCGCCAGCCCAAGCGCCTGGATATCGGGTGTTGTCACATCGACGCTGATCGGTCGCACGCCAAGACGGCACAATCGGTCGAGATACAGCTCGCGGCTTCGTTCCAACGCGCCTGACAGTTCGTTCAGTGTGATACGCACAGCGGGCTTTAGCTGGTCGAGCACAAGCCCCTGCATAGTCGGATCGAGCGCGAGCTGGAGCTGGCACAGCAGATCGGTGACATCGCGCCAGTCAGCGCGGTAGCTGCGCCGATACGCCCGATCGGCCCGCCACGGTTTCAGCGGGCCGCGCGGCGCTTGCGCGGCGCGCATCAAAGGGCTGTGCGGGTCGTCAAGTGTCGCGGCGACCATGTGCAGTTGTACCGCTTCGGCCACCGCCTTCAGCATCGCGTCGTAGGGGGAGGGCCGGCAGGCTGTGCCCAGTGTCAAGAATCCGGCCTGGCGATCATACACCAGCGCGCCCAGCACCGGCAAGTCGTAGGGGTTTGGGAATGCGACAAGCGTGGTGTTCAGCCGCTCCTCAGGGCCACACAGGAGCGGTGCGAGCTCCGGAGGCGGTTCGACGCGCTGAAGTGGCGCACCGCTCATCCATGCAACAGCCACGGAGTCGCGCTCGATCAGCTCTTCCAGCGCGGCGCATTCCGCCTGGGCGCGCGACTGTCCCGCCGCTATGCCCGCGGTTATCGGTGGGTTGGTCAGCGGCTCGCCGCCGGTTGGCCCTTCCTTCCTGGGGTAGGTGACATACACAAGCGATGCGGGCACAAGTATTTCCCCGCCATCGAGCATATCGCGGCCCGGTGCCCAGCGGATCGGCAGGTGCTCGCCGAGCGGCACGCACGGGAACCCCGGCTGGGCATACTGCTCCGACGAGAACAGACCGATCTCGTCAGGGGCGCACGCGCGGTAGCCGGCAGCAACACAATCGCGGTAGCTGGCGCGCGGCAGACCCTCTGGCACAAGGTTGCCACAGTAGCGCTCGATCGCCTCGCCAAGCGCCGCGCCCCGCGCAGCCATCGTATCCCACCAAGCGCAACCCGTTGCGCTTGGATCGCTTGGCCAGGCGCAAAACCGCGTGGTATCGGCTATCCCAGCGACCACACAGGCGATCTCCTGCGGCAGATGGGCGGGGAGCCGCTGCCGCTGGCACGACCGCACAATACCAGTGCGCTGGTCAGACAGCATGTCGAAGGTGTCCATACGCATCTCTGCTACGTATCGCTTATTCTTTGTTCTCTTATGTATGGGGCAGCGGCACACGTACAAGCTGGTCTTCGCGCAGAGGCGCTGGTAGCCAGCCAAGCTCAAACGGTTCATCATATAAGCGCCGTCCGCCGAGAAACGGAAACGCTGCCGGCGCATTTGGGTACAGCCCCGGCACGACGACCCGCACAACGCGCAGGCCGCACGCCCGAATGTCGGGTGTGGTCAGATCGACGCTGTAGGCGCGCAAGCCCCGTTCGCGTAGACGCGCCAGGTAGAGCGCCCGTGGATCGCCCGCCTCGACTGATGGAATATCGGCGAGCTGAACGGAGCTTGCGGGTGAGGTTATGCGTGCCAGGTACAGGTGCATCCGCGGGTCGAGATAGATCTGCGCCTGAGAGCCAAGGTCGATCACATCGCGGAAATCGGAGCGAAAGGCATCCTGGTAACCGCGATCGGCCCGATACGGCTTGTAGGAGCGACTATCGAGCACACCGGCGCTGATGCCCTGCCAGACATGCCCATTTGGATCGAGCAACCCCTGGGCGAAGATCCGTAGATGCACCGCCTCGACCAGTGCCTTGAGCGCCGCCGCCTGTGGGTCGGGCCGGCACGCCACGCCAAGCGCCATAATCTGAAGCGCCGTATCTTCGATCAGCGCCCCGACCACCGGCACGCCAAACAGGGTGCGAATATGCATCAGGTGGTAGTGAATACCGCCCGAGACGCGGGCGACAAGCGCGGCCCGAACGGCAGGCGCCGAGGCAAGATCGATTCCGGGCGCCTCGCAGCCGCTCATCCACCAGATCATTGTCGCATCGCGCTCCATCAGCTCCTCCAGGGCGGCGCGCTCGGCCTCAGCGCGGCTGGGGCCGCAGGCGACACCAGAGTACATCACAAAGTTCGTCGGCGGCTCGTCGGCATAGGGCCCGGCGTAGAAGTTGACATAGACAATTGAGGCAGGTAGCAGCACCGGCTCGCGGCTCTCCACATCCTGTCCTTCGACCCAGCGCACCGGAAGATCGCGGCTGAAGCGCACAAACGGAAATCCACGCTGCTGGTACTGGCGCTCTGAGTACAGCACAAGATCAGCCGGATCGAGCGCAGGAACGCCAGAACGCGCCAGCTGGTTGTAGCTCGCCCGCCGCAGTTCCGACGGAACGGCGTTGCCACAGTAGCGCTCGACCGCCTCGCCAATCGCCGAGCGGCGCGCCTGTTCCTCATGCGAGAAGGCCGCGCCAAGCGCGACACGATCGGCCTGCCAGGGAGCGAATCTGCGTGTGTCGGCCACATCGGCTGCGAACGAGACCAGCGCCGCGGGCAGCTCGGGCGGGTGGGTATAGCGTATCAGGCGCCTGACCAGGCCGCTGCGTGGATCGACAAGCCGATCGATATCTGGTTCATGCATAGGGCGCTCCATCTTCGGGCAACACAGGCAACAACAGGCAGGTTGGCAGCGCCGTGCCGTAGCCAATCTGCTGCCTGGCAACCCGCGTCTCGGCTGTGGTATAGCGATCTGCGCCGGTCTGCAGATTCCGCGCATACTCGGGAAACGCGCTGCTCGCCACTTCAAGGCACAGCCGGTGCCCGGCCGGAATGCTGATAGCAAGCGGCTTGAGCGCAATGTTATAGCGCGCGAAGGCGTGCGGTTCCAGCGGCGCTCCACCTCGGGCGCGCGCTGCGTCGACAAGACCGTGGGTAAGATAAATCTGCCGGCCAGCGGTATCGATCTCGTGGAGCCGCACAACCCAGTCGGCGCCTGGCGCGTCGGTGGCGGCATACAGCGTGATTTGTGGCGCGCCGGCCCAGGTGAGCGGCACGTCCAGTGGCGGCGTCAGGTAGCGCGCCGCATCGGCCCGATCATTCAGATCCTGCTGCTCGACCGGCAGGGAGCGCGCCGGAAATGGGTCAAGCGGGTCGCTTTGAAACGAGTCACAGCCGGCGCAGTCAGGCACCGCCTCGACCAGCCGCCCGTCGCTCGCAGCGTACCAGGCCATAGGTCGCGTGGGCTGAGGCCAGGCATCAGTGTGCCGCCATTCGTTGCGCCCCATCACAAAGAAGCGCACCCGCACGTCATTGGGCGGCGCAGCTTGAAGCACGCGCGTGAGCCACTCGACTTGCAGGCGGCCAAGCGGAAGGCGCGATTGCGGGCCAAAATCGCGCGCGCCGATCGTCGTCGCGCCATTGAAATCCAGCGTGTGCGTCCAAGGGCCGATAATCAGCGCGCGCGCTGGACGGGGCGTTACGCCCGAGCCGACGATCTGCCACTGATGCAGGGTATGCGACACAAATGGATCGTGCCAGCCTCCGATGTGCATCGCTGGAATCCTCAGCTGCGCCAGGACGTCGTCGCGTATGGCATATGGCGGCGAGGCGTCCGGGCCATGCTCGATACGCGCGCGCCAGCCAGGCAGATCGGCCCATAGCCGCTCGGCCAGATCGACCACCGGGAGATGACTGAGCACGTCGGGCTGGGTGCGGTACATCGTCTCGAACAAGCGCGGCCGCTCAGCGCGCCCATCGGCGTAGGTCATCCACCACCAGGTGTGATCGGCCAGGTTCAGGATGCCAGCCGGATCGAACAGGGTATGGTGGCTGCCCATCGCCGGCACCAGCACGATCGCCGCGCACACCGCCGGATGCCCGCTGAGCGCCGCCGCCCATGCCGCAAAGCCCGCGTAGGATCCGCCAGCAACGACCACTTGACCGTTACACCAGGGCTGCTCGGCCAGCCAGGCGATGGTGGCGGCTCCATCGGCATGTTCGGCAGCATAGGGTTCCCATACACCGTCAGAATCGTAGCGTCCGCGCACATCCTGGGCCACAAACGCAAAGCCGTGGCGCGCCCAGCCGAGCCCTTCTTCAAGATGACGGTCCTTGCCGTAGGGCGTGCGGAGCAGCACCGCCGGCGCTGGCGAGGCGATCTGCGGGCGAACAACCAGTGTTGCGAGGCGTGTGCCATCGGGCAGCGCGAGCATCGTATTCGCGCGAACGAACGGCGGCGTCATTGCTTGCCCTCGCGCCGCAGCCGACACACGGCTTCAGGCAACGCCGCGCCAAGCTGTTCAAGCTGGCATCGAACCTGGTGGGCCAGCGCGCTATCCGGGTGCAGGAACAGGTGCGGGGCCAATGGCGCGCTTGCCGCTACGGGCAGCACCCACGCGCCCTGCGCCCAGCCTATCTGCTGAAGCGCCTGGAGCGCTCCGGTTGCAGATGGTCCCTCAGCAACCGCCAGCACGCCAATCAGCTTGCCGCGCAGGATATCCGGGCTGAGCCATTCAAGCGCGTTTTTCAGCACCGCCGAGAGCGTGCCGCAGTACTCGGGCGAAGCGAGCAGGAGCGCATCGGCGCGTCGCGCGCGTTCGCGCAGATCGAGCACTTCGGGCGGGTAGGCGGCGGGCGGGCGACCATCGCAGAGCGGAAGCCGCAGCGCCGCGCCGGCAAGCAACCCGGTCGCCGCGCCCGCACGCTGCGCGGCGGCAAGCGCAATCTTCAGCGCGCGATGCGTATAGGAGCCTTCTCGCAGGCTGCCGCAGAGGCCAAGCACATCAGGGATATCAACGGCTGTCACGATCCCTGGTCCGTTTCACGCATAAGCCCGGTCGGGATAGGTAGGACCGGGTGGCGCCGCCATGTCCCGCTTGCCGGCTCAAACGCCAACTGGAAGCCAGCGCTCGCTGGCTGCTCGGCGCGCAGAAATGCCAGAACATCCGCGACAAGTGCTCCGGCAAGCAGCGCGCAGCCGCCGGTATCTGGCCAGCGCACCGGCACGACACGGTCGCTCGACTCCAGGTAGCGCCAGCTCGCCGAGAGTTCATCGGGGAACGCGGCCGCGGCCAGGCGCCGGGCACGTAGATCGGCATAGCCGGCGGTGCGGCCGGGAATGAACATCGGCCCCAGATAGAAGTGCGTGCCTTCGGCGTGCAGGGTGTGCCACGAGACGGCTTCGCTGCGGCACCATGCGTCAAGTGCCTGCCAGCGGCGATCGGGGAGCCAGCCGGCGCACGACAGCAGCACGGTCGGCGCGACAGTTGGCTGAGCGTCATCGGCCAGACGTCTCACGTTCACCTGCGCGGCATCCAGCAGGCGTACCACCTGCTCGGCCAGCGGATTCCAACCCGCGACAAACACGGTAGCGTTGGCATCTACTCGCCGATCATCGCTGTTGGCGTGCTCCAACAAGCCCTGGCGACCAAACTGCTCAAGCAGATCGCTCAGTACGTCTGTCGCGCCGTCCAGCAGCATTGCGGGCGCAACCTGCCCGTCAAGCGCTGGCAGGAGCGCCTCGATCTGCTCGGGCGCAACCCGCAGGCGAATAAACTGCTCGTCAGGGGTTGCGATGCGCCACCCGCTATCAGGCGCGCGGTAGAGATGGAAGCCGTACCGCAGGCGAATCGGAGCCACAGCGGTTGACCAGGGCTGTGTTTCTTTGATCATGAGAGTGGTTGTATATTTGTGGAGCGGACGATGTGCCGCCCGCTCCATGCCTCCGTTAGAAAAACAAGCGAACCTACTCGGCCTCAATCTCCTCGGCCTCGTTCTCCTCGGACTCTACCTCCCACGCGAACGGGTTCTGGACCAGCGCGTGATTGTGGTTGCAGGGCGCGATAGCGGCGGCGTTCTCGGTCAGCATCTCGAAGATGTTCTCGTCCATAGTGTGTTCCACTCCATATTGTTACACTATGCATATACGTACGACGGCACATCGCCGTACCGTTGTCTATTGTATAAGCGATAGCTGTAAACATGCCGTCTTGTTTCATACAGCGTGCGTGTGTGATTGAGCACAGCGGCCGTGTACGATTTGATACAACATCCTGAGATAGAGCGCAGTATGATGGTGGCGCAAATGTCATTACGCAAGGGGACTACGCGCCATGATGCTGCATCGACGACTGCTTGCCCTGGCAAACGGGGTGCGCGGCCATGTCACGCTCATGATCGCGCTTGGTCTGGCCATTGCAGGCACATATGTGGGCCAGGGCCTGCTCACTGCCCAGGTCGTCGCCCAGATCTTCAACGGAGCGGCCTGGCCGACGATTATCCCCTGGCTTAGCTGGATCCTAGCGCTGATTGTTGCGCGCATGGGGCTGCTCTGGCTGCGCGAGGTGGGCGCGACGGCAACCGCGGCAGCCGTCAAGCAGCGCTTGCGGCGTCGCCTGTATGCACATCTGCTCGCGCTTGGCCCAGGCTATCTCGAACGCACCACCACCGGGGGTGTGCGCTCCGCGCTAGTCGACGGCGTTGAGGCTCTTGAGGGGTATCTTGGCTACTATGTACCGCAGGCCTTTGTGGCCCTTGCGACACCCCTCCTTATCCTTGGCGCGCTGGTCACGATCGACCCGCTGATCGGCGGCGTAACGCTAGTGTGTGCGCTGCTCGTTCCGGCGATCCCCCAGCTCTGGGATAAGCTGCTGGGCGCATATGGCGCCAGCCACTGGCAGGCTTACTCCGATCTCGGCGTCCAGTTTCTGGATAGTATGCAAGGTATGACAACCCTCAAAGCCTTCAACGCCAGCACACGCCGCGGGCACGAGCTTCGCGAGGCGGCGCTGCGGCTGTATCGGGCCACTCTGGCGCAGCTTGCCATCTCCATGGTTCGCTCCGGCGTGGTGGGGCTGGCGATAGGCGTCGGGTCGGCTCTGGCGATTGGGATTGGCGCGCTGCGTCTTGCGGGCGGGCAGCTGAGCGCAATTGAGGTGCTGATCATTCTGTTTCTTGTCGGCGAGTGCTTCCGCCCGCTGATCGACCTGGATGCCTACTGGCATCAGGGCTATATGGGGGTCTCGGCGTCGACGGCGATCTTCAGCCTGCTCGACGCGCGGCCCGAGGTGCGCGAGCCGGAGCGACCTGTTCCGGCAACGTGCTCGATCCGCCCCACGATCACTTTCTCGCATGTGTCGTTTGCCTACCTCGACGGCGAGCGGCCAGCGCTGGCGGATGTCTCGTTCACTATCCACCCTGGCGAGACGGTGGCGCTGGTCGGGCGTAGCGGCGCGGGCAAATCGACTGTCACATCGTTGCTGCTGCGCTTCTTCGATCCGCAGCAGGGCCAGGTGCTGCTGGACGGGCGGCCGCTGGGCGAGTACAACCTGGCGACGCTACGTGGGATGTTCGCGATCGTGAGCCAGGACACCTACCTATTTCACGGAACAGTCGCCGAGAATCTGCGGCTCGGCAAACCAGACGCAACGCAAGCGGAGCTGGAAGCGGCGGCGCGCGCAGCGAACGCCCACGGCTTTATTCAGGCCTTGCCACACGGCTATGCGACCGTGGTGGGCGAGCGGGGGATGAAGCTTTCGGGCGGCGAGCGCCAGCGCATTGCGATCGCCCGCGCGCTGCTCAAAGACGCGCCGATTCTGATCCTCGATGAAGCGACTTCCAGCGTTGACGCGACCAACGAGGCGGCGATTCAGGAGGCGCTGGAGCGGCTGGCGGCGGAGCGCACAACGCTGGTGATCGCGCATCGGCTGTCGACGGTGGTCAACGCCGACCGGATTATTGTGCTGGATGAAGGGCGCGTGATCGAGACCGGGGGCCACCACGAGCTCCTCGAACAGGGCGGCGCTTACACGCGCTTGATCAACGCGCAACAGATGGCGGTATGAAAACAACCGGCTGGAGCTTACCGGCGCGGCCGTACCCGGCGCGCCAGGACACAGGGCGTCGCAAAGCCGCCTTCTTACAGCTGCTGGCGATTCTGCGCCCGCACTACTGGCTGATGGCGCTGACAATTGCCGCGGGCGTGCTCAAACATGGCGCGACGATCGGCGGCGCGGCGCTGGGCGCCTATACCGTGGCGCTGGCGATCAGCGGCGTGGGGGCCGCGCAGCTTGTGCCATATGTCGTCGGGCTTGGCGCGCTGGTGCTGCTGCGTGCGCTGATGACCTGGATCGAGATGTGGCTGGCGCACGATCTGGCCTACCGGGTGCTGGCCGAGCTGCGCGTGTGGATGTACTGGGCGCTGGATCGGCTGGCACCGGGCTACCTGCTCGACCGGCGCTCCGGCGATCTGGCCTCGGCCGCGATGACCGACGTCGAGACGATCGAGTGGTTCTACGCGCACACCGCCGGCACGATCATCGTCGCCGCGGTCGTGGTATGCGGCACGCTGGCGGCGCTGGGCGCGCTGCACTGGCTGCTGCCGCTGGCGCTGCTGCCGGGGGTGATTCTTGTCGGCACGGTCCCGTTCTGGCTAAGCCGGCGTGCGGCCCATCACGGGCAGGGGCTGCGGGCACAGCTCGGCGACATCAACGCCGAGATGGTCGATAGCGTGCAGGGCCTGCGTGAAATCGTCGCGTTTGGCCATGGGCCGGCGCGGCTCGATCTGATCAGCCGGCAGAGCGACGCGCTGGTGCGTGCCCAGCTGGCCCATGGGGCGCGGGCCGGGTTCGAGGGCGCCATTATCGCGGGGCTGGTGGCGCTTGGCACGCTTGGCGTTTTGACGCTGGCGGCCTGGCTGGTGACCACTGGCATGCTGACAGTGATCTTCTTTCCGGTCAGCGTGGTGCTAGCCGCCAACGCGTTCGGGCCAATCGTCGAAGTCACCAACGTCGCCCGGCACCTGAACGTCACCTTTGCCTCGGCGAAGCGAGTGTTCACCGTGATCGAAGCGCCTGCGCCAGTGATCGACCGCGTGACGCAGCCGCCGCATACGCCGCCCGTGGCGCATGTGCGCTTCGAGCAGGTGTCGTTTCGCTACCAGGCGACGCTGCCCACCGTGCTGTGCTCCGTCAGCTTCGAGATTGTCCCCGGCAAGACAGTGGCCCTAGTCGGACACTCGGGTGCTGGCAAATCGACCTGCGCGCACCTGTTGATGCGATTCTGGGATGTCAGCAGCGGCGCGGTGTCGATTGGCGGCATAGATATCCGCGACTTGCCACAGGCGACGCTGCGCGAGCTAATCGCCATGGTGCCCCAGGACATCTACCTCTTCAACTGGTCAATCCGCGACAATATCCGTCTGAGCCGCCCAACTGCGACCGATGAAGAGGTCGAGCGAGCCGCTCACGATGCGCTGGCGCACGAGTTTATCACGATCCTGCCGCAGGGGTATGACACGCGGGTCGGCGAGCGCGGCGCCCATCTCTCGGGCGGACAGCGCCAGCGGATCGCGATCGCCCGCGCCTTGCTCAAAAACGCGCCCATCCTAGTGATGGACGAGGCGGTCGCAAACCTAGACGCTGAAAACGAGCAGGCGCTGCAGGCAGCCCTGAATCGCCTACGCCAGGGGCGAACCACGCTGGTGATCGCGCATCGCCTTTCGACGATCCGCAGCGCCGATCAGATCGTGGTGCTGGAGCGCGGCCAAGTTGCCGAGGTTGGCACACACGCGGAGTTGCTGGCGCGCGCGGGCGTCTACGCGCGCCTGATCGCCTCGCAGCGCAACGGCGTCCTGCCAGTCACGGAATAAGGTTCTGCTCAGTCGTTGAAAAGGAGTGACACGTGTTACAAGTCGTTCGATTGATCGGGCTGCTGAGTATCATGATCGCGGTGGCGGCGTGCGGCGCGGCGCCAACCCCGGCTCCAGCGTCCGCCCCGACCCAACCCGCGCCCACAGATTCCCCAGCGGTTGTACCAACGCCAAGCGCAGCGCCAACCCCGGCCGCGACTGCCGCCGCAGCAAAAGCCACTGACCTTGCATTCACCGATGCCACTAGCACGACGGTCACCCTCGCGAACGCGCCCGAGCGGATCGTATGTCTGACCGAGATCTGCGTCGACATCCTGGCCGACCTGGGGCTGGAGCCGGTGGCCGTCACACCTGATGGTGTCGCGCCGCTGCCAGAGTACTTTGGCGAGAAAGCCACGTCATTCAGCATCATCGGCGGCTCCTTCTTCGAGCCAAGCCTGGAGGATATCGCTAGAGCCAAGCCAGATCTGGTGATTGGCCTGGGCGGCGTGCATGAGGCGCTGCGCGACGGCCTGAAGTCGATTGCGCCGCTCTACATCATGAGCCCGCGCACCTACAATGACTCGATCGCCTACCTGAAGGACATCGGTCGCCTGACCGGGCGCGCGGCCCAGGCCGACGCCGCCGCGCAGACGTTTCTCAAACGACTGGAAACATACAAAACCAAGGCACCGAAAGACAAGACCGTACTGGTGATGTGGGGGTCGGATGTCAACTTTGGCATCGACACGGCTGGCTCGCTGGTCGGCGCGCTCCTGAGCGAGCTTGTAAGGTATCCTTGGCCGGCTCCGCCCGCTGGGACCGAGGGGCATGCAAGCGGGGGCATCCAGTTCTCGCTGGAAAAGGTGCTTGAGCAGAATCCCGATGTTCTGTTTGTCGAAACATACGGCTTTGGCCCCACACCGCCCGTGCCGCTCTCGGAGCAGCTCGCCGCTAACCCGCTCTGGAAAGAGATCAAAGCGGTGCAGCGCGGGCAGGTCCACGAGGTGAGCTTCGCCGTCTGGGGAACCGGGCGCGGCCTGCGCTCGCTTACGCTCGTGCTCGACGAGGCGATGACCAAGACCTACCCACAGGTCTTCCCACAGCCGCTGCCGTCATGATCCGGGCACTTGGTCGTACGCGCTCCTACCCCGGCGCGCGCGTCGCGGGCTGGGCGGCGCTGCTGCTACTGCTGCTGCTGGCCGTCGGAGCGCTGGCGCTGCGTTTGGGCACGCCGGCGCTCACCTGGCCGGCGCTGCTGGATCTGCTTGCGGCTGGGGGTGGCGCGCGCATCACGCGAATCGTGGTACTGGAGCTGCGGCTGCCGCGCTTGCTGATCGGCATGATCAGCGGCGCGCTGCTGGCGCTGGCGGGGGCGATCCTGCAAGCGACGCTGCGCAACCCGCTGGCTGGTCCAGAGCTGCTCGGCATTTCGTCCGGTGCATCAATTGTCGTTGCCGTTATCACGATCTTCAAGCTGCCAGTCCTGTTCCAGCTCACGCCCTGGCTGGCCTTGGGCGGCGGCCTTCTGGGCGGCACGATGGTGCTCCTGGCCGCACGAGCCGTGCAGGACGCGCTGCGCCTGGTGCTCATTGGCGCGACAGTGTCGGCGCTGCTGAACGCCGTCCTGATCGGCATGCTGAGCCTAGCGACTCAGAGTGAGGTAACCTTGCTGTTCTTCTTTTTAATGGGCAGCCTGGCGAACCGCACCTGGCAGCAGGTCGGGCTGCTTGCGCCGTGGGCGCTGGTTGGGGCGCCGCTTGCGCTGGCAGGCGCGCGGGCGCTGAACGCGCTGCACCTTGGCGATGATGTAGCGACAAATCTTGGCATGAATGTCGGACGAGTTCGGCTGCTGCTCTTGAGCCTCAGCGCCGCACTTGTGGCGGCGGTGGTGGCGGTGTGTGGGCCGATCGGCTGGATCGCCCTGCTGGCCCCGCATATCGCTCGCCACGCACTGGGCACGCCCGACGCGCGCCAAGTGCTGCCAATCGCGGCGCTGCTGGGCGCGGCGCTGCTGAGCGGGGCGGATCTGCTGGCACGGCTGGCGCTTGCTCCGGAGGAACTGCCGGTGGGGATCTGGACAACGCTGATCGGCGGGCCACTGCTCGTTATGTTGCTGCATTGCCGTCGTGAGGGGGCACTATGAACAGCCGCACCGTCATCATCATGGCTGGCGGCGCGCTGCTGCTGGCCGCGCTGGTCGTGGCGTACCTGCGCATCGGGTCGGTCGCGCTGATGCCAGGGGAGGTATGGCGAGCCATCAGCGGTCAACCTGCCGAGCCGCTGCATCGCCAGATTGTATGGGAGCTGCGGCTGCCGCGCGCATTGATCGCCGTAGTCGCCGGGGCGTTGCTTGGCCTGGCCGGCGCCATTCTCCAGGCCTTGACGCGCAACCCGCTGGCCGAGCCAGGGCTGACCGGCGTCAGCGCGGGCGGCGTGCTGCTGGTCGTCTTGTGGCTTACACGCGGAGAAGGCATGGCGGCGCCAGGCCGGGTGTTGCCGCTAGTCGCGCTGGCCGGCGGCCTGGCCGCGAGCGCATTGGTCTACGCGCTTGCGCGCCGTAGCCATGGTCGCGTGAATCCGATACGGCTGGCCCTGGTGGGCATCATGGTGAGCGCCGTGCTCAGCTCGGCCACCTCGCTGCTGCTGCTGCGACACAACCAGGCGCTCGGGAGCATCCTGACCTGGATGATCGGCTCGCTGAACGGGCGAGTCTGGGTTCACTGGTGGATGATCTGGCCCTGGGCGCTTGTCGCGCTGCCGCTCGGCATCGCCAGCGCCAGCATCGCAAATGTCCTCCAGCTTGGCGATGAGGTCGCCGCAGGCATCGGGCTGCCTGTTGAAGGCGCGCGCGCGCTGCTGCTTGGTGTCGCAGCCCTGCTTACGGCAATTGCGGTCGCGGCGGTTGGTGCGCTGGGCTTCATTGGGCTGATTGGGCCGCACCTTACGCGGCGGCTGGTGGGCCAAGATGCGCGGTGCGTGTTCCCCGCCAGCGCCGTGCTGACAGCCGCGCTGCTCCTCGGCGCCGATCTGCTGGCACAACTGCTCACACTCAACCCACCGTTCACCGCCACGCCGTACCGCGCCGGGCTGCCGGTCGGCGCCGTCACCGCTCTGCTCGGCGCGCCGTTCTTGCTCTACCTGATACGCCGCACACACCGGGCACATATATGACCAACCGCAACACCTCGAATGTTCTGCTTGCCGCCGAGCAGATCAGCGTCCACTATGGTGAACGTCAGGTTGTCCATCACCTTTCGCTTGGCATTCGACAGGGCGAGATCACCGCGCTGGTGGGGCCAAACGGATCGGGAAAATCGACGCTGCTCAAGGCGCTGGCGCGTTTGCTTCGGCCAGACAGTGGGAGTGTGCTGCTTGACGGGGTAATGATCGCGCGCTTGCCGACACGCGAGGTTGCACGCCGGCTGGCAATACTGCCGCAAGGGCCCAGCCTGCCGCCCGGCATCACGGTGGCGGAGCTGGTCGAGCAGGGGCGCTACCCGCACGCCGGGCCGCTGCGCATGTTGCGCGCGCAAGACCACGCTGCGATCGACGAGGCACTCGCGCTGACAGGGATGGACAACTTTGCCCAGCGCCCGCTCGACAAACTCTCGGGCGGCGAACGGCAGCGCGCCTGGATCGCGCTTGCCCTAGCTCAGGCGACGCCGACTTTGCTGCTCGACGAGCCGACGACGTTCCTTGATATCGGCCACCAGCTTGAAATCCTGGACCTCGTCCGGCGGCTCAACCGCGAGCGTGGTATGACGATTGTGCTGGTGCTGCACGACCTGAACCAGGCCGCGCGCTACGCCAACCGGATGATCGCCCTACAGGATGGGCGGATATGCGCTGATGGAACACCGGCGCAGGTGTTGACACCCACTCTGCTTGAGGCGGTCTTTGGTGTGCAGGCGCATGTGATCGCCGACCCACAGACCGGGGCACCGGTCTGCTTGCCGTTCGCCTGCCTGCGCAAACAATACAAGTGCTCACCTGGTTTGAAATAGCCGGCTCACAAAGGAGCGGTTGATGCGTCCATATGCACTCCCTCTTATCTGTCGCAGCCGTGTTCCTTGCATCGTGAAAAAGCGCGTAGTGATAGATCAGGCTGAGCTATCAGTAGGTGCATTGCGGTGTACGGAACCCATAGGTCCGCTTGCCGCTCCAGCGCCAGCCCCGCGATCGCTATGCTGCCCCGCGCCGTCTTCGAACAGCGCCGCCAGCGCCTGGCCATCACGCAGGACGAGGGTGTCCTCGAACAGCGTGTCGAGCTCCTCCGGTGTCTGCACGCCGCCGCTCATCACCGCCTCCGATCCGTCGCTGCGCATCGTACGTAGCGCGCCGCCAACTGCTCAAGGCTCTGGTACAACACACTTCAATACCCGCGCTTGCGGCGTACCCGCCAACCCTGGAGACGCCTCTCGTAACGACCACACGTTCACTTCGATAAACCGCTTAAATCCCTCGGCTTCCTCGATGCTGTCGAAATCGAGATCAATCAGGATATACTTGTCGTCATCGATTGGCTGGTAAATGCGGTGGGCGCGGACGCCCCCGCTCTGTGGAGCTTCGGCGAACCGGCCAAATGCGGTCAGCCACGTGCTGAGATCACTAATCGGGTGTTCAATGTGCAGCGTTGCCATGTTTCCTCCTTCACGTCCTACGGCATCACCCTTGCCACGGCTGACTCGTCGCTCAGGATAGCAGATGGAAGCCGTACTGTCGATACCAGAAAGCTGGTATTGTGCGGCGGCGCGCCGAGCGTGTATACTTCCGCCTATAAGTGGGTACGCAAAGCAACGCGCGCTTGAGCGCATCGCCACACTGGCCGGGCAGTGCCTCGACCTTGCGACCTTCTGGCGCGCGGCGGGTACGCCGCTGGCGCCGGCGGTGCCGCACTATGGTGGCGCCTGCTGGTACACCCTCGACCCCACATCGCTGCTGATCACCAGCCACTTCAATCCGACGATGCTGGAGATTCCGCCGGAATGGCTCGCGCACGAGTATTACCAGGATGACCTCCACAAGGTGGCGGATGTCGCCCGATCCGAGCGCGGGGTATCGACCCTGCACCAAGCGACCGGTGGCGACCCAAGCCGCAGCCCTGGCTGGAACTGCTATGTCCACCCCTACGGCAGCGACCAGGAGCTGCTCCTCGCGCTGCGAACGTCAGCTGGCGAGGCCCGGGGGATGTTAGGGTTATACCGCGCGCCAAACCAGCCGCTCTTCGACGCCGAAGAGATCCGCTTCCTGCGCGAGCTGTCGCCGTACCTCGGGGAAGGCGCTCGGCGTGGCCTACTGGTCGGCGAGGCCACCGATTCTGAAGGGCCCGAAGCGCCCGGACTGCTTGTGCTATGGGAGGACTGGAGCGTCGAATCGCACACGCCGGGCGTCGAGCGTTGGCTCGACGAGCTGCCCGACGGCGAGTGGGCGGCCCGCGGTAAGCTCCCGCCAGCCGTGCTGTCGGTGGCCGGGCGCGCCCTGCGAACCGCGCTGCGGCCCGGTGCCCTGGGCGAGGTGGCTGTCGCGCGAGCGCTGGCGCGCAGCGGTCGCTGGGTGGTACTGCACGGCGCCATGCTGGTGACGACCGGGACGCCGCGCGTTGCGGTGATTATCGAGCCTGCCCACCCGGCCCGGATCACGTCGCTGCTGATGGCCGCCTACGGTTTGAGCGAGCGCGAGCAGGATGTGACCCGCCTGGTGCTCCAGGGCGCCTCGACGGCCGAGATTGCCGCGCGACTGGTAATCTCGGTTCATACCGTGCAGGAGCATCTCAAACACATGTTTGAGAAGACCGGCGTGCGCAGCCGGCGCGATCTCGTCGGCACGATCTTCTTCAGCTACTACGAGCCACGGGTGAGCGACAACGAGCAGCGGGCCATGGCGGGCCAACCGCTGCGCGGCGGGCCGCTCGATCGCCGCTGACGCGCTGATCGCCGTGCTTCCCGCCTCACGTTCAGTACTTGTCCTT
Organism: Roseiflexaceae bacterium; assembly: GCA_042408595.1. Classification (GTDB taxonomy): domain Bacteria; phylum Chloroflexota; class Chloroflexia; order Chloroflexales; family Roseiflexaceae; genus JBHOQX01. The sequence continues at coordinate 18,892 of JBHOQX010000089.1, forward strand.
CGTCGCCCCGCCAGAACAGCGTGCCGCTCGCAGTCGCTACCAGCGAGTGCTACTGCGCTGCGCGCCGCCGACGGAAGCTAGGCTATGGGCACAGGGCGCCAGCCCGATCGTCCAGGCGAGCACCACGATTCGGCAGGCGAGTTCGATGGTGATAGCGGATCGGTCGGCAAAGCGATCTATTCGAGGCTCTTGACCACCCCGTTGTTCTCGGGCAGGCTGAGCCGGGCCAGCTTCTCGGCGGTATGGGCCTCGAGCCGCGGAGCATACACAACGAGATACTGGTCGGCCACGCTGTTCGGCTGCAGCACCAGCGGGTGAACGACCAGCCGGCCGAGGTGCGGGTGGCGCAGCTCCTTGCGCTCGAGCAACGCGGGGTACGCCGCGTA
>JBHOQX010000094.1:0-1241 GCA_042408595.1 Roseiflexaceae bacterium
ACGCAATGAGATTCTGCTGAGCGGTCTTAATGCCCTCGCGGGCGTTCGATGATTCCCTCGTTCCTATCCGCTGTGTTCATCGCAGCCTCCTTGAGCGGCTACGTCTTAATGCCCTCGCGGGCGTTCGATGATTCCCTCCTCATTACTGCTGATTGAATTTCTGCCGTGCGCTTCGCAACGGTGTCTTAATGCCCTCGCGGGCGTTCGATGATTCCCTCCCGAACACGTTACGGAACTGGGACAAGGCCGGCAAGTTGCCGTCTTAATGCCCTCGCGGGCGTTCGATGATTCCCTCGGTGTACCTACGTGGTACACTCCTCAGGAACGCCATATTGGTCTTAATGCCCTCGCGGGCGTTCGATGATTCCCTCCGATCACGATAGCAGCCGATGGCTTGGTTGAAACGGGCGGTCTTAATGCCCTCGCGGGCGTTCGATGATTCCCTCGTACGCCAGCGGTCGTGACTGGGCCTACAGGCTGCAGGATGGTATGTCTTAATGCCCTCGCGGGCGTTCGATGATTCCCTCGCTCCTTCTGGCAAAGTGGTGGTGCCCTCCGGCAATCGTGTCTTAATGCCCTCGCGGGCGTTCGATGATTCCCTCCAACTCGGTGTTGAGACCACGCCGGGCACAGCCGTTCGTCTTAATGCCCTCGCGGGCGTTCGATGATTCCCTCGACGCAAGATCAAAAATGAGAGTTTGGTTAGAAATGTCTCGTCTTAATGCCCTCGCGGGCGTTCGATGATTCCCTCCGAAGAGGAAAGATGAGATGTCCCACAGATGTGATTGTGTCTTAATGCCCTCGCGGGCGTTCGATGATTCCCTCCGCAAGGTTGGCATCCTGTAGAAGTGTGCCCGTCAGGTTGGTCTTAATGCCCTCGCGGGCGTTCGATGATTCCCTCCGAATGGACCAGCCACGAGCTAATCTCAGAAGTGCTCCGGTCTTAATGCCCTCGCGGGCGTTCGATGATTCCCTCGGCAATAATTTCATCGGCCGGCCGCGCCGCTCCTCAACGTGTCTTAATGCCCTCGCGGGCGTTCGATGATTCCCTCTGGTAAACCGCAAACAAGGCAAGGTCATCCCCGTCCCGTCTTAATGCCCTCGCGGGCGTTCGATGATTCCCTCGGAGGAGGGCAAGATGGAGGGCAAGATCGATGAGTCAGTCTTAATGCCCTCGCGGGCGTTCGATGATTCCCTCCACGATCCGGTAGCCGCGATTGACTTGGTTGTGATACGTCTTA
>JBHOQX010000098.1:0-73989 GCA_042408595.1 Roseiflexaceae bacterium
CGACCTGAACCTGGCCGCCCAGTACGCCGATCGGCTGGTGCTGCTGCACAACGGCCGGATGATTGCCACCGGCGCGCCGAGGGACGTGCTGACGCCGCCACAGATCGCCGCCGTGTTCGGCCTGCCGGTGCAGGTGCTGGCCCATCCATCGCTTCCCGGCCCGTTGGTGGTGGCCACGCCGAACGGGCCAGCGCCCCACATGCCGACTCCCGCGCCGCAGTGGCGCGCAATGCATTGAAGGAGGAGCCGCCATGATCGCCGTTGCTAACCGCATTTTCGTGAACCCGGAGTACGCCGAACAGTTCGAAGAGCGCTTCCGCAACCGTGCGGGCGAGGTCGACCAGATGCCCGGGTTCATCGCCAATCAGGTGCTCCGCCCGGTCAACCCGGGCGACCCGTACATCGTGTTGACCTACTGGCGCAGCCGGGCCGATTTCGAGGCCTGGGTGCGCTCCGACGCTTTTGTCAAGGGGCACACGCGCTCGGGCACCCTGCCGCGCGAGGCGTTCAGCGCGCCGAACAAGCTGGAGCTGCACGAAGTCATCCAGGACTCCAGCCGCCCCGACCTGGAGCCGGAGCCGCATGGCGCGCCGTTTGTGCCGCACCACGAGCGCAGCGAGGCGTAGGCGGCCGACGTGCTCGACACACTGAACCGCCTGACGTACTTCGGGTTTCGGGGCGAGCGGTCCCTGCTGGACGATCTGATGACTGCCCTGGCGAACTGAGCGACGGGCCAGGCATGGCAGGACAGCCTCAGCCACTATCTGCGACCTGCCATCTGCGAGACGGCGTCCTTGCTCAAGGGAGTGCTGAATATGTGCAGAAAACTAACGATCCTGGCCCGTGATGACACGGGCCACGCCGTCGCCCAATGCGAGCATGGCACGATCCACCTCTTCTGGGTGCGGGCGGCGATTTTTCTCCATCCCGATGATCTGCTCACGCTGCTGGCACTGCTCCAGCGCTGGCAGCCGGGCCACGCTGTGCTCGAGGCCGACGGTTTCAAAATTGTGCGCCAGGAAAACAGCTTGATTCAGCTTTGGTGCGATGATGCCGGGCTGCAGATGAGCGTGGCGGAAGCCTACGGGCTGGCGCGGCTCATCTTGCAGGCAGTGGGGCGCCTCGACCTGCTGAGCGACGACGGTCCGCCGCTGGCCAACCCGGGACACGGCATGTATCGGCCGCTCACCGGCGCCTCGGTGCGGCCTGGCAGCCCCAACTGACAGGAGGTACGCGATGGGGAGGTTGGGAGGGCCCCCGGCCCGCAACATCTCCCGCGGTGCAGACGACCGCATCCGTCCTGCAACTGCATGCACTGGCCGTATCGGGGAGCGGCATCGTGCACGACAGCCACATAGAACGGCGCGGGCTCTGTGGCCCGCGCCGCCCCGGTGTGGTCAATCAGGCGATATCAGGCCGACGGGCTCTTATAGGTGACGTAGGCCGCGATGATCGCCGAGAGCGCGCCAGTGATCAGCATAACGAAGAAGGACGCGCTCCACAGCCCATAGTTCAGCGCAAACGTCGAGATCACAGCCCACAGACCGGCGAGCGCCGCCAGCCAGCCGAAGACCCGCACCGTCGCCTGCCGCAAGTGGCCATAGCCGAACGTGCTCACCGCGCTGAAGATACCGAGCGCGGCACCGGTCAGGATCGCGTTCTGGCCAACGAGCGTGCCGCCATCGAACTTGAACAGGAACGGCGCAATGATCAACCAGAGCCCGGCGATGATCCCAAGCACGCCAGACCAGCCACTCCATGTGCGGCTGAAGGGCTTGACAGTGGTGTGTGTCGTCATAGCGCCTCACCTCCTTCGGGAAGCGTGGTTCTTGACAGTGGTTTCACAGAACATGGTGATCGCCGAGTGTCAACATTGTATAAGCGTTGTGTTAACGAATCATTAGAGGAGGGCACTCCGGCCATTACGGTGGCTGCATCGGCACAAGGCCACGCAGGAGCGCGACCGCCACCGCCTCGGCGCGGCTCTGCACGCCGAGCTTGTCGAAAATCCGGCTGACGTGCGTCTTGACCGTGTTCTCCGAGAGCTGAAGCCGGGCCGCGATCCCCCGGTTGCTCGCGCCAGCGACCAGCAGGCGCAGCACCTCCAGCTCGCGCGCCGAGAGCTCGTCCGCGCCCCCCGACATGCGGGCCAGCAGCCGCGCCGCTACGCCCGGCTCCAGCGCGGCGCGCCCCTGCACCACCGCGCGGATGCCGCGCGCCAGCTCATCCGGCGCCGCGTCCTTGAGCAGGTAGCCCTGCGCGCCCGCCGCCAGCGCCGGGGCGATGTACTCGTCCGTGTCGTAGGTGGTCAGCACCAGGAAGCGCGCGGACGATCCGGCGGCACGCGCCTGCTTCATCACTTCGATGCCGGTGAGCCGCGGGAGCCGCAAATCGAGCAGCACCACGTCCGGGCGGCGCTCCAGGATCAGGCGCACCGCCTCCTCGCCGTCGGTTGCCTCGCCAACGACCGCCATCTCCGGCTCGTAACGCAGGATGGCCGCCAGGCCGGTGCGGACGACGGGGTGGTCGTCCACGACCAGCACGCGAATGCCCTCCGAATCCGTCATGGCGTGGCCTCGACTCCATCCGCGCCCGCCGGACCCTGACCGTCATTGGCCGGGCAGACCAGCCAGGCGGCGGTGTCTGCCGAGAGCCGGGCCGCGCCGAGCACAAGCGCGTTGTCACCATCGAAGGTCGTCTCATCGTCGCCGCCGGCCAGCGGAACCCGACGCCCGCTGGCGGCATCGTACAGGCCGATCGTCAGCCAGTACTCGCCGGGTGAGAGCCGCGCCGGCAGTGGCAGGGCCAACTCGGTGCGCGCGTAGGGGCCTGCCCCCCAGCCACGGGTGTCGAACGGGAGATCGGCCTGGGCGACGCGCGTGCCGTTCGCGGCGATCAGGTGCGCGAACAGCATCGTCCCCGCAGGAACCGTGCCGGTGCGCTCCCAGGAGAGCGTGAAACGGGCCGCCTGCCCGGCCAGCAGCGGCGCGGTCTGGCTATAGCCGCGCAGGCGCAGCATCGCGCCGAAGGCCGCCGCCGCCGGGCAGGCGACCGGCGGGGCGACCTGGTAGATCCAGACGTAGGTCACGCCGTGATGGCGGATCACCTGCACCGGCTGCTGTCGGCCATAGAACTCGTCGATTGGCGGGCGCAGCGGCCCGCCCTGCACGTCGCGCACGTACACCACCACGTAGCCGGTCTCGGGCGGCAGCGCCCCGTCCGGTGTGATCGCCTGCGCGCCGGGCCGCAGGTAGGGCTGGAGCGTCGGCACCTGCGTGCTCGCGACCAGGACGCCGGTGATGTCCGGCTGCTGATTGAGCCACGCGGCGGCCTCCGCCAGCCCTTCGCCCCAACCCGTGCTGAAGGCCCAGGACCCTGCGCGCGACCCGCCCAGCGCCTGGTTGTAGTAGCCGATCTCGCTCCCGCGCCAGCAGATCGCGTTCACCACGGCGAGCGCCGCGATCAACCGCAGCACCACACGCATCCGGCGGCGGCCGCGCGCCGGTGAGCGTCCCAGGCCACGCAGCCGCGTCGCGAGCCAGTACAGCCCCCACGCTGCTAGGATGTCGAGCGCCGGGAAGACCGGCAGGAGGTAGCGGTTGAATTTTTTCGGAAACGGCGTGAGCGCCAGAATAAAGATCAGTGCGAATCCGGCGAGCGTGGCCAGCGCCAGCCGCTCGCCCGCCAGCAGCGACGGCTCGACATCATCCGGAGGGATAGGCCTGGGCCGCAACGCGACGGGCAGCGCCAGCAGCCCAAGTAGCGCCCAGGGCGTCAGCCGCAGCGCCACCGCCACCGGGTAGAACAGTGGGCCGGGCGCGTCATCTTGGCGCCCCAGGAAATAATTGCCGAGCATGTGCGGCTGCGCGCCTTCGGCCTCGACCCCCAGCTGCAGGAGGCGCACGACCCGCAGCGTGTCCACCCACAGCGCCGGGTAGGCGGCGACGATCGCCGCCGCGCAGGTGAGCAGCCACACGCCGCCGAGCGCCGCGCGGGAGCGCCAGCCGAACCCGCCGCGCCGCCGGGTGTCGAGCGCCAAGAGCAGCGCCACGCCCGGGAGGAGCGCCAGCGCCGGCGATTTGCTGAGGATCGCCAGGCCACCTACGACCCCCGAGGCGACGCCGTAGTGCCACATCCGTCTCTCGTCGCGCACCGCGACCAGCATCGCCAGCAGACTGAGGGTAAGAAACGACCCGGCGAGCATATCGACGTGCAGCAGGCGGCTGAACCCGATCACGAATGGATCGAGCGCCCACAGCAGCGCCGCCAGCGCCGCAGGGAGAGGCCGAAACAGCCGCCGCAACAAGGCGTAGCCAGCAAGCACTGCCGCGCCATGCACCAGGACGACTGGCAGGCGCATCAACGCCAGACGCATGGCAAACTCCGGCGTCTCGACGCCCCAGGCCAGCAACTCCTGCCGCAACAGAATGCCTGCGGCACCCAGCCACATCGTCGTGACGCCGGGATGGGTCGAGATGGCCGTCGCACCGTAGTCGCCGCTGCGCAGCGCCTGCAGGAACACCGCCGACCGCCGCAGCCAGAAGTTCGCCTCGTCGCTGGTGATGAACTCGCCCAGGTTGACCAGGCGCGGCAGAAAGGCCGCGACCGACAGAATCAGCGCCACAGCCATCGCCCGCCAGACAGATGTGATGCGAAACCGTGCGGATATCATAGCGCTGCGATCCCCTACGCCTCCCGAAGCGGCACGACCGCCTCGACCGTCGCGCCGTCCGCATTCCGCAGGATCAGCGCGCCGCCGAGCGCGGTCAGGCGCTCGCGCATGCCCAGCAGCCCGAAGCCGTTGGACGGCCCATCGGGGGCTGCCGCCAGCGCGTCTGAATCGAATCCGACTCCGTCATCCTGAATCACAAGACGCACTTCGTCAGGCCCATATGCCAGCATCACGCGTACATGCACAGCGCCCGCATGACGGGCCACATTCGCCAACGCCTCCTGGCAGACACGCAACAGCGCTGCTTCGGCCGCCGGCGGCAGGGGGCGGGGCGCGCCGCGCAGCTCGAAGCTCGCCGCCAGCCCGTTATGATTCTGCCGCTCCGCCAGGCCACGCAGCGCGTCCGCCAGGGTGCCGCGCTCCAGCGCCGGGGCGCGCAGGTTCCAGACCGAGCGCCGCGCCTCGGCCAGCGACTCGCGCGCCAGCCGCTGTGCCTCCGCGATATGCCCGGCGGCAGCTTCCGGCGCGGCAGCGAGCGCCCGCTGCGCCGCGCCGAGCTGTACGCTGATCCCCGCCAGTCCCTGCGCCAGCCCATCGTGAATCTCACGCGCCAGCCGCGCCCGTTCCTCCAGCGTCGCCGCCGCACGCTCCTGTGCCAGCAGCCGGGCGGTCTGCTCGGCCACCCGCGCCTCGAGCTGGCCGCTGAGCTGGCGTAGTTCGTCGGCCTTGGCCGAGCTACGGCGGAGCGCCTGCTGCAAGCCTCCGGCCAGCATGGAGGTCAGCAGCGCAACGACCCAGAACAACGCCAGCCAGAAGCCGAAGGCGACGAACGGCAACACCCCGTGGGCGAACGGCGGCGCCACCTCCTGCGGAAAGGTCAGCCCGCGCGCCTGGAGCCAGGCCACGACGCCGACCAGCAGCGTCGCCAGGGCGGCCAGGCTCAGCGCGGCTACCCGGTCGATCAGCAGACCTGCTGCGCAGATCGGCACGATCAACAGCGCGGGCGTGTAGCTCGTCACGCCGAATTTCAGCAGCGAGAACGTCGTCACCAACGTCCAGGCGGCGATCAACAGCAGGGCCGAGATCGTCGGGCGGCCAACGCGCACCAGGATGCTCAGGGCGCTGAAGAAGATGATCAGCAGCACGATCGGGACCAGCGGCGCCCCGGGCGGCGCCTGGTTGGCCGGAGGATGTGGCAGGCCACCGAAGAGACGCAGGATCAGGAATGTGATCAGCGTGACGCCCAACGGAATCAACACCAGCGGCAGCGTGCGCAGCACCAGCGCACCGCGGCGCTCAGCCTCCTGCGCTGAGAGGCCCCCCGTGGTTGCTTTCGCTCTGTCGAAACGTCGCTCCACACCATTAGTGTACACCTGAAGGCGCGCCCACGCATCCGCCGCCAGTGTGACAGGCGATCACCCATTCGGGTGAATAGTGCGCCGCCCAAAGCGGTGAACGGCGATTCACCCACCGCTCCGATGCGCCGGCGAGCGGCTGCCGCTACCATCGAAGCAGCCCGGTCAGGTGGCCGCAGTGCACGGGCGAGCGGCCCAATTCCCGGCACAAAGGAAAGGAACCTCCATGGCAACCACACCATATCCCGCACGGAGCGGGCGCTCCCCGCGCCGCAGCTGGTGGTGGATCGGCGGCGTCGCCGCGATCGTCGTGGCGCTCGTTGCCGCGCTGCTGCTTGCGCGCGGCGCGGGCAGCGGCACCGCCACGACAACCAACACTACCACCGTCACCCGCGGCTCGATCGTCGCCAGCGTGGCCGGCAGCGGCACCGTCGCCGCGGCACAGATGCTCGACCTATCATTTCAGTTGAGCGGCACGGTGGCGGAGGTGCTGGTGGCGGAAGGCGACACCGTCACGGCCGGCCAGCCGCTGGCCCGCCTCGACAGCCGCGACCTGGAGGTGCAGGTCGCCAGCGCCCAGGCCGCGCTTGACAGCGCCCGCGCCCGACTGGCGCAGACGGCGGAAGGCAACGCGACACTGGAGCAGATCGCCGCCTCGAAGGCCAGTGTCGCCAGCGCCCAGGCCCAACTGCGCTCGGCCCAGGCCCAACTCAACGCCCTGAAGGACCCGGCGAGCGACCAGGTGAGCACTGCCGAGACCGATCTGCGCCGGGCCGAGCTTGAGCTGCAGGCGACGCGCGACAACGCGTCGGCTACCAAGACCAAAGCCGAGCAGGACATGAACCGGGCGGTGGACAACCTGACTCAGGCGCAGTCGGCGTTCGCGCTGGCGAAGCGCCACTGGGAGTGGGTCGAGGCCAACGGCACCGACCCAGTCAACCCGACTACGACCGGCGCGAACGGCAAGAAAGTCAAGAACACGCTGAGCGAGGGCCAACGCGCCCAATATTATGACAAGCTAGTCCAGGCGGAGGCGGCGCTTCGCAGCGCCGAGCAGGCCGTGGCCCAGGCGCAGGTGACGTTCGACAACGCCCGGCAGGCGGAGGTGGCCAACGTCCAGAAGGCCGAGGCGACGCTGGCGAACGCCCAGACGCAGCTCGCCGCCTTGAAAACCCCCGACAAAAACGATCTGACGCAGCGCCAGGCGAGCGTCGACCAGGCGCGTGCCGCGCTTGCCCAGGCGCAGGCCAATCTGGCGCAACTGACCGCGCCAGCCACCGCCAGCGACCAGCGTATCCAGCAGGCCAGCGTCGCCCAGGCCGAGCAGTCGCTCAGGCAGGCCCAACTTAAGCTGGCGCAGGCGACGCTCACCGCGCCGTTCGACGGGATCGTTTCGGCGGTCAACATCGTGCCGGGCAGCAGTGTCACCGCAGCGGTGCCCGCAGTCAGCCTGGTGGACCGCGACCCGCTGCACGTCGAGCTCAAGCTGAGCGAGAACGACGTGGCAAAGGTGAAGCCGGGCCAGTCGGTGACGCTGACGATCGATGCGCTGAAAGGCTGGCAGGCGACCGGAACGGTCAGTTATATCGCGCCGGCCGCCGAGACGACTAACGGCGTCGTCACCTATCCGGTACGGGTGGACGTTGCGGACACGGACGCGCGGGTAAAGGTCGGCATGACGGCGAACCTGTCGATCATGACCGCCACGAAGGACAACGTGCTGCTCGTGCCGAACAGCGCGCTGCTGCCCAAAGGCGCGGGGCGCGTCGTGCAGATACCCGGCGCGAACGGGCGCGGCATCACCGAGGTCGAGGTCCAGACCGGCCTGACCGACGGCACATACACCGAAATCGTCAGCGGGCTAACAGCGGGCCAGACCATCATCGCGACGCCGGTCAATACGGCCCAGACGCAGCGGGGCGGGCTGCTGCCATGAGCCAGGGGGCGGGCATCGGGGCGGACACCCTGCGTGCGCCAGCTTCACCAGGAGACACGTATGTCAACTGACATGATCAGCATCCACGAGATGCACAAAATCTACCGCATGGGCGACGTGGACGTGCCAGCGCTGCGCGGCGTCTCGTTCAACATCCAGAAGGGCGAGTTCGTCGCGATCATGGGGCCGAGCGGCAGCGGCAAGAGCACGCTGATGAACATGATCGGCTGCCTGGACACACCGTCCACCGGCAGCTACACCCTCGACGGCGTGGAAGTCGCGGCGCTCGGCAGCGACGACCTGTCGGCGGTCCGGGCGCGCAAGCTGGGCTTCGTTTTCCAGCAATACATGCTGCTGCCGCGCCAAGACGCGCTGCGTCAGGTAGAGATGCCGCTGATCTACCGGGGCATCGGCGCGGCGGAGCGCCGCCGGCGGGCCGAGATGGCGCTACGGATCGTCGGCATGAGCCCGCGTATGCACCATAAGCCGACCGAGCTCTCCGGCGGGCAGCAGCAGCGCGTTGCCATCGCCCGGGCGCTCGTCGGCTCGCCGTCCGTGCTCATGGCGGACGAGCCGACCGGCGCGCTTGACAGCCGGACCAGCGCCGAGATCATGGCGATCATCCAGCGGCTGAACCGCGAACAGGGGCTGACGATCGTGCTCGTAACCCACGAGTCGGACGTGGCGGCTTACGCCGGGCGCGTGCTCATGATGCGCGATGGCCTGTTGGTGGAAGATCGGAGAACGTCAGAGGCTGCCTGACACGCGTTCAGCGCAGGCGTTGCGGGCCGCAGTTCGAGCCTCGCTCCGCATTATGTCCTATAGCTGATGGCGTGCGCGGAGGGGAGGTTTGGAGGGGCGAACCCCGCTCCGAGACCCCGTCGCGGGCGACCGCGTAAATCCTGTACCTGAGGTGGGACGATGACAACAACAGTAACACACGCAGACAGCCGACAGGCACCTGGAGACAGCGACGAGGCGCTCATCCTCCCGCCGCTGGACGACCGGGCGGCCAGCACGGTCAGCCTGGGAGAGGTGGCGCGCCTGGCGATCGACAGCCTGCGCGCCAATACGGGCCGCTCGCTGCTGACGATGCTCGGGGTGATCATCGGTGTGGCAGCGGTGGTGACGCTGATGGGGCTCGGTGCGGGCGCCAGCAATTCGATCACCGGCCAGATCCAGGCGATCGGCACAAATGTCCTGACCATCGTGCCCGGCTCACCGAACAACCGCGGCCCCGGCCAGTTCAACACGGCGCAGACGCTGACTCTGGCCGATGCCGAGGCGATCGCCGCGCTGCGCCTGCCGGTCACCGGCCCGTCGCCGCAGTTCGGCAGCAGCGCCCAGATCGTTGCCCCGGCCGCCGATCACAATGCGACCGTCACCGGCGTGACCGCAGCCTACCAGCCGATCAACAACCTGACGCTGGCCGCAGGCTCGTTCATCAGCGACGACGCCGTGCGCAGCGCGTCGCCAGATGTCGTGCTTGGTGCGAACCTGGCGAAGGAACTGTTCGGGAGCGGGCAGGCGATCGGCCAGACGGTCCGGGTGAACAACCAGGCACTGCGGGTGATCGGCGTCCTGAACGTGAAAGGCGGGGGCGCGTTCGGCTCGGTGGACGACCAGGCGCTTGTGCCGATCACGTTCGCGCAGCAGCGGCTCTTCGGCGGCCGCACCCCCGATGGGAACGGCTGGCGCGTCTCGTCGATCACGGTTTCCGTCACGAACAGCAGCGACATCGCGTACGTCCAGGAGCGCATAGCCGCGCTGTTGCGCGAGCGGCATAACCTCGCCGCGGACGGCTCCAGCGACGATTTTCAGGCGATCAACCAGGCGTCGTTCCTTAGCACGCTGACGATGGTCACCACCATGCTGACCGCCTTTCTGGCGGCGGTCGCCGGCATCTCACTGCTGGTCGGCGGCATCGGGATCATGAACATCATGCTGGTCAGCGTCACCGAGCGCACACGGGAGATTGGCCTGCGGAAGGCCGTCGGGGCGCGCCCGCGCGACATCCTGCTCCAGTTCGTCGCGGAGGCGCTGGCGCTGAGCCTGACCGGCGGGCTGATCGGGCTGCTGGTCGGCAGCATCGTGCCCGTGGCGGTGACGCTGCTCGGCGTGCTGAACGCGCCGGTAACCGCGAGCGCGGCGCTGCTGGCGGTCGGTTTCTCGGTTGCGGTCGGGCTGTTTTTCGGGATCTACCCGGCGCGGCGTGCATCGCAGCTCAACCCGATCGACGCACTGCGATACGAGTGATGGCCGCATCGCCACCTACGGCACCGGCCCCCAGAACGCCGCCACCCCTTCGGCGACCGGGGCTGGCTCGCCGCCGTCCGCCGGCATGACGACGATCAGCGGCAGTCCCTCGACGACCGCCGGCACTGCCAGCGCGCTCGCGTCCGGGGCCCAGAGCCGGTGGCTCAAGGCGTACTGGTCGAAAAACGGCAGCAACTGGGTGAGAAACAGCTCGGTCGGCGCGAAGCCGGCCAGATGCCGCCGCCGCCCGTTCGCGACCGTCACCAGCGACATGTCGAGCAGCGCCACGTCGTCCGCCGCTCCGCCGGCGCGGGCGGCGGCGGGCGTCCGGCCATTGGCGTAGAAACCGTTGGCCGGGAGCCGCCCGGGGCTACGCCGCGGCGGGCCGGCGAGCGTCAGGCAGGCGATCGTCCGGCCATCCGGCGCCCAGAAGAACGCCAGGACATCTTCTTCCACCAGCGTGCGCGGCGTCCGGCTGCCGGGGTAGTACAGGCGCAGCGGGCCATACCACGAGCGCGCCGGCCGTGTCGGGCAGATCGCCGCGAGTTGATCGCGCACCGGGCTCCAGCCGAGCGCGACCGCGCCGTGGTGCGGCATGGCCAGTAAGGGCGGGCCGCCCGTCCGCGCGATCACCAGCGACGAGACGCCGTCGTCGTCCAGGCGGGCGTAGGCGTGGTATTGGCCGCTCGGCGAGATGCCGGGGGTCTGAAACAGGCCCGGCGCGGATTCGAGCGCCGCGCTCATGCCGTCCACGCGGAGCACAGCCAGCGTGCCGGCCGCGCCGAAGCCGCGATGCACCAGCATCTGGTCGCTCGTCGGCGCCCATTGCCAGAAGCAGGGCCGCCCGGTGGCGAGCAACCGCGCCGGGCCGCCGCGCGGCGCGAGATGCAAGCCCATGTCATCGGTCGGGTGCGTCGCCAGAAAGCCGAGGTAGCGCCCGTCGGGCGACCAGTAGAGATAGAACGGGCGGTGCGCCGCGCTCGTATGCAGCGTCTCCGCCCCCTCGCTCGCATGCGCTTCGTCGCGCAGCACAAACACGCCGCCGTGGTCGGGCGCGCTGCCGATCACGGCCAGCGCCGCGCCGTCCGGCGACCAAGCCGGAAACTGGTAGTAGCGGCCCGGCGCCGTGAGCAGGCGGGGCGTGCCGCCATCCGCCGCGACGGTACCGAGCAGCCCTCCGGAGGTGATCAGTGCGATGCGACCAGGCATAGGCGGTGGGTGACAGGCGGTGAGCGCACAGAGGGCGCATGGCAGCGGACGCCCCCCGGCCTGCCCCCTACGGGGGACCGCCGGGGCGAAGGACGGATGACGACAGCGATCCCGCCACGCTCAAGGCCGTACCGTATCGATATGGCCTGCCTTCATCCATCGTCCGTCGTCCTCCGTCCGTCGTCCTCCGTCCATCCGCCCTTGCACTCCGGCATAGTGTACCAGACTTCCGCTCCGGCGTGGGCGGTGTGCTATACTGCGCCGGGCAGGAGGTTGTGGGAAGGAACGGGCATGCAGACGACCGTACCGGCCGGGTTCGAGGACACCGTCGCGTCGATGGCCGCATCGCATGCGGCGATTCTGGCGGCGCTGCGCGACGCGGGCATCGCGCCGGAGCCGCCGCCGCGCCTGGAGCCGGGGCGGGCGCGCGGGGCCGCCGCGGCCCGCGCCCACCCGATGCAGGGGGTGCTCAAGTACCACGGCATGAGCGACTGGCGCTGGCGCATCGCCTTCCTGCCGAGCATCTCGGTGACGAGCGACGCCGGGTACACGACGACGTATGTCGAGTTCGACCCGACGCTCAGCCGCGATAGCCTGGTGATCGGCGGGCGTGAGGCGAGCGGGCGCGAGCTGGATCGTGCCGTGCAAAGCCTGGACGTCGTCCGCCAACTGGCGGGGGTCAGCAGCCGCGCCCGGGTCGTCTCGCGCAACATCGTGCGGGCCAGCCGGCCCGGCAAGGGCCTGGGCACCAGCGCCTCGGCCTCGGCGGCACTGGCGACCGCGGCGATCGCGGCGCTCTGGGGCGCCGAGGCAGTGACACAGCGCCGCTTCGTCAGCACTATCGCCCGGCTGCTGGCCGGCTCCGGCTGCCGCAGCGCCGCAGGCGGGCTGGCGCTCTGGCTCTCGTACCCCGGCATTCCCCAGGAGGAGAGCTTCGCCGTGCGGCTCGATACCCGTGGGCAGCTCGATGGCCTGCGCCTGATCACGGTGCCGATCGACTCGCGTATCGGGCTGAAGACCGAACAGGCCCACGCCGACGCGCCGCACAGCTCTTTTTTCCGTAGCTGGATGTTGAGCCGCGGTGCGGAAGTCCTCGAGTGCATCGCGGCGGCCCATGCCGGCGACTGGCGCGCCGTGGGCGCGTGGGCCGAGCTCGACAGCATCCGGCTGCACGGCGTCACCATGTCCGGCAGCCGCGAGAACAAACTGATCGGCTGGGAACCGGAGAACATCACCCTCTTCCGGCTGTGCAACGACCTACGCGCCACCGGTGTGCCGGTCTACTGCTCGACCGACACCGGGCCAACGGCCGTGTTTCTGACGCACCGCGATCATGAAGAGGCGGTGGTCGCAGGAATCGAGGCACTTGGGCTCGGGTTGGAGATCGTCCGTGGGCGCGTCGCCGGCGGGTCCGAATTGGTCGACCTCGACACGGCCTGTGCGGAGCTGAGCCAGGAAGAACGATAACCGGCATCCCCGGCTTGCTCGCCGTCGCACATGGCGACCTACACGCCGCCAGCCTCACGGCAGCGCGCCAGCTTTCAGTCGCCCCCGCTGGCCAGCAGGCGCGCCGCCTGCTCTGCGCGAACCGCCAGGTCGCCGCGGCCACGCTCGCGCCACGCGACCGGCCAGACATCCAGTTCCTGCCGGATCTCGCTCCGCCGGTCGAGCGCCTGCAACAGCGCTACGCCGCGCTCGATGTCGCCGCGCCAGATACAGGTGTAGCCAAGCTGCTTGGCGATCGACTGATCGGAAGGGAGCGCGGCCAGAGCGGCGACGAGATCGTGCTCGGCTTGTGCAAAATCACCCTCCAACGCTGCCAGGTGCCCCTCGCGCGCCAACGCCACCGCCGACGCTGGCTCGATCTGATGGCCGCGCCCGGCCCACCAGCGGGCATCGTGCCGCAGCGCCGCGCGCTCGGTGTCGGTCAGGCCAGGGGCGAGCTGCGCCCGCGCCTGGAGCACCGCGGCGGCGTTCGCGCAGGCCACGGCCAGCAGCGCCGGCCCGGCGAGCGCCATGGCAACCAGCGCGGCGCCAGCGAACAACACGGCCTGCCCGCGCCGCGGCCGCAGCCAAGTCAGCGGCCGGTCGTCCGCCAGGCGCGCGGCGGCCACCGCCACGCCGAAGCAGCCCCAGATCATAAGCATCGCCGGCCAGGCGGTGTCGTACTGCGGCGCGTCCGTCAGGCCGTGCAGCAAGGCGACGGCGCACCCGACCGCGGCGCTCCAGCGCAGCGCCGGCAGCGGCCCATCCGGCCGGCGCAGCCCGCGGGCGACCAGCCGCCCGGAGGCCAGCAGCAGCGCGGCGAACCCCAGCAACCCCAGCAGCCCCTGCGCCAGCCAAATGCCGAGCAGCAGGTTGTGCGCGTAGCCGACGAACGGGACCTGAATCAGCAGCTGGAACCGGGAGTAGACCTCACCAAACGTCGCACCGCCGCCGATCCCGGTGAACGGAAAATCGAGCGCGAGCAGAAAGCTGTTGCGGTAGAGCGTCAGCCGATCGCCGGCGCGGTCGATCGCCGAATCGAGCACGCGCTGCAGCGGCGTCGGGCGCAGCAGCAGGAGCGCAGCGCCCAGGAGCGCCGCGGCGAGCAGCCCGAGCGCCAAGGCGAAGCGGCGCCCGGCGAACGCCGGCAGACGCCCATGTCCTGCCGTTGCCGCGAGCACGCCCAGCGCCGCCGCGACGGCCAGCGCCGCCCACGCGCCGCGCGAGGCCGTCAGCAGGACACCCAGCGCGATGAACGCCGCCGCCGCGCTCCACGCCCCGCGCCGCCAGCCACGGGCGCTCAGCGCCAGGCCGATGGCCAGCGGCAGCGCGACTTCGAGGAACGCCGCCGCGGCGTTCGCGTCGATGCGCGCCGCGACCAGCCGCGGAAACGGGCGGCTCAGCAGGCCACCCAGCCGGGCAACAGGGCCGAATTTTGCGTCGAAGCCGAGGTGCCGGTACTGCGCGCCCAGCAGCAGGGCGAAGGCCGCCGCCGACAGCGCCAGGACGCCGGCGCACCACAACACCCGGCGCGGCTCGCGCCCGAGCAGGACGACCGTGCCATAGATCGCCGCCCCGGCGAACAGCGCGGCGAGCCACGGCAGCGTCAGCCGCGGGTCGTAGGCGACCGCCAGGCCGAGCGCACCGCCGAGCAGAAACAGCGCGATCGGCATGGCCAGCGGGAGGGTGGGCCGTCGAGTCGTCATACCCCGATTGTACCGGACGGCGGGCGCCGTCGCGATGAAACGCGGCGGGCCGAGCGATGACAATCTTGTCATCCCGCTTTCGAACAAAAGTTCGATTAATTCTTTACACCGCCACGCGAACCCCCCTTGCATTTCCGCACATCGGTGCTATACTTGGAACGTGTGTTCCGCAAAAGTGTTCGGGTGAAGCCGCGAGAGGAAGAGATGCGACCGATTCGCGAGCGAGAGGAGCCGTTCGGCGCCCAGAGCGCGCCGCCTGTTCTGGCAGACACCCGGCCGTCGATCAGCGCCCCCGTTGCGGTGATCGGCAGTCCGAACTCGACCACCACATTCACCGTCGATATCCTCGAAACGGCCCGCAACCGCGCCCTCGACCACGCCTGGGTCACGTTCGAGGTCACCGAACGCTACAACGGCAAGTCCTACCGCAAACGCGCGCTCTGCCAGCTCGGCGGGATCGTCACCCGCAACCGCTGGCACGAGGACCCGACCATTCGGGCCGTGATCAAGCACCAGGGCGCGCTCCCGGCCCTCTCCGGCGAGAGCGACCTGACGGCGGCACAGCTCTCCGCCCTCGGCGTCTTTCTGCTCGACGACCAGGGGCACGTGGTGCGGCGGACGACCCTCTCGACGCCGCCGCCCTCCGGCACGCCGGTCTACCCGGCCGATGCGGGCACGCTCCAGGACCTCGTCCACACCGAGCCGGGCATCTTCTACGGCGGCCAGTCGCCCGGCGACGGCCTGCCCGTCCCGCTGACGCTGCGGCACTTCGGCTCGACCGAGGCCGGCGGCTTCGGCGAGGCGGTGATGCTCGGCATCTTCGGCCAGACCCGCAGCGGCAAATCGATCCTGGCGGCGCAGTTGCTGGCCGGTTTCGCCGCCAACCCCAGCCTCGGCATCCTGGTGCTCGATCCGCAGGGCGAGTTCGGGCGCGACCGCTTCGCCGCCGGCGATCACCGGGTGGACTTCAGCCTGCGCCGGCTGTTCGGCAGTCTGCGCACCCGCCGTGAGGTGGAGGTCGTGACCACCGACGACGTCGCGCTCGAAGGGGCCGAGGCGTTCACCGAACTGCTGCGCCGGTCCGGCTTTTTCGAGAGCCTGGGCTTCAAAGGTGCCAACAAAGAGCGCGAAGCCGCCGCCCGGCTGGCCGGCCTGCTGGCCGAACTAACCGACGGCGACGGGCGCCGCCGCCCGATCCGAGACCTGCATGCCGCCGACCTGCCGCTACTCATCCGCGACCTGGCGCGCTTCGCCGACGTGATCTACGCTACCCGCCCCGGCACCACGCCCGGCGAAGGCCAGCGCGCCGCCGATGTGCTCGCGCGCTTTGGACTGGACGAAACCCGGCTCCGGCGCATCTGGAACGACGCGCTCCGCGCTTTCCGCAGTGACGACGGCCGCCTCCCGCTCTCGCAACTCATTCATAAAGTGCTGGCCGAGCGCGCCGTCGTCGTCCTGTCCTTCGCGCAGGACGGCGCCGACGACACGCCGTACTTTCTGCTGAATGAGATTCTGAGCAGGCTTCGTTATGTCATTCATCGGTCGTTCCAGAACGGGCAGACCTCGAACGCCCTGGTGCTGCTCGATGAGGCGCACCTGTTCGCCGGGGAGCACGCCGCGGAGAGCGCAGATGGCGCGCGGACGCGCAGCCTGCTGGCGCAGAGTATCCGCATGACCGGCAAGTACGGCGTCGGCTGGATGTTTGTTACACAGACGCTCCACGATTTCGATAAGACGATCTTACGTCAACTTCAGGTAAAAATCTTCGGCCAGGGGTTCAAGCTCGGCGCGGACCGGGAGTATGTCGAGACCGAGCTCGGCCGCGAGGGGTTCGCGCGCTACTGTTCGCTGCCAGACCCGAAGCGCACCGGGCGCTACACGTTCATGATCACCGGGCCGATCGTGGCGCTCGGCAGCCTCGGTACGCCGCTGGTGCTCCAGGGCTTCCGCGCCGCCGAGGACCTGATGCGTGCCAATCCGCACTGCTTCCAGGCGCGGTGACTGACAGGATGAGGCGGTGCCAATGAAGCTGTGGCACACTGTGATCTGGTGGCTAGGCGTTGCCTCGCTCGCTCACCATGACTCGGTCCGCATGCACGTTGCCCCATGGTGCATGGTGCCTTCCGCCATCCATGCGCCGTTCTCATCCCTTTACGACGGCGCACGCCCCGGCGAAACGCCGGATCGGCAGGGCTTTGAGTTCATCCGCTACAATCTCACCACCTTCGACCCAAAGGCGACGCAGACGTGGGCCGACGGCGCGACCACGCTCGATACCTGGGCGGTCGCCGGCGACGCGGCGGTCTACCGGGCGCGCCCGGCCGCGCTGCCGCCGCTCGACCGTGCCGCCGGGTTCACGGTGCGCGTCGTCGTGCAGGTGCTGCGCGAGGAGCACACCAGCCCGGATCGCGCCGGGTGGAGCATCACGGCGCTCGGCAGCGACGCGCGCGGGATCGAGTTGGGCTTCTGGGAAGGGAGCGTGTGGGCTCAGGAGGGCGGCACGCCGCCGGCGCTCTTCACCCGCGCCGAACATGCGGCGTTCGACACGACTCGCGGGTTGGTGGCCTACGAACTGACGGTGCGTGGCGACCGCTACACGCTGACCGCCGACGGCACGCCCCTGCTCAGCGGCCCGGTGCGCGACTACGGGGCGTTCGCCGGCCCGCTCGACCCGTACGAGACGCCGAACTTCCTGGCGCTGAGCGACAACACCTCGTCGGCGCGCGCCACCGTGCGGCTGGCGGCGGTCGCGGTGGGGGCCGGCCATCGGCAGTTTCTGCCGCTCATCAGCAGGACGTAGACGGTGGGAAAGTTTTGGAAGGGCGAAGCCCCGTCAGGAGCCTTTCGTGGGCGCGCGTGCGAAAAAGAACCCCGAGGAGAGCCTGCCGCCCGCCACACCTCCCGCGCTGCGGGCGACTGCGTGACTCTTGCCATCAGGTGATGATCGGACTATGAGCGACGCGGGCGACTGCGTGACTCTTGCCATCAGGTGATGATCGGACCATGAGCGACGCCGTGACGCTGCTGCCGAACAGCGGCTGGGACGACCGCATCCTCGTCTGCCGCTGCGGGACCGTGGTGGATGTCTATGTGATCGTGACGGAGCGCTTTGTCGTCCTGGCGGACACGCTCTTCAGCCCGGCGACCGCTGGCGCGCTGCTGGAGATCGCGCGGCCACACCTGGCCGGTGGGCGGACGCTGCTCGCGTTGAACACGCACGCCGACTGGGACCACGCTTGGGGCAACCAACTGTTCGCCGGGCCAGGCGCGGCGTCTCCCGCCCCGGTCATCGGCGCGCGGCGCTGCGCGGTGCGGCTGCGCTCCGCTGAGGCCCGCGCCGAGTTGGCGCGGATGCAGGTCCGCGAGCCGGAGCGCTTCGCCGGGGTGGCGCTCGCCCCACCAACAGTGCTGTTCGACCGGCGGCTGGTGATCGACGGCGGCGACCTGACGCTGGAACTGTTCGCCACGCCCGGGCATCAGCCGGACCACACCGCGATCTTCATCCGCGAGATTCGCACGCTGCTGGCCGGCGACGCCGCCGAATCGCCCTTCCCGCTGGTGGGCGCGCCGGAGAGCCTGCCGGCGCTGCGCGCGTCGCTCAGGCGGATGGCGAGGCTCCGCCCGCGTACCGCGCTCTACTGTCACGCGCCGGACCTGCCCGGGCCGGCGCTGCTCGGCGCGAATATCGCCTATTTCGACGAGTTGGAACGGCGCTGCCGGGCGGCGCTCGCCGCTGGCGCGCCGCCAGCGCCCGGCCCGGACGCGGACGTGGAGTCCCTGATCGGCTGGCCATTTGCCGCCGCGCTGCCCCCCGCGGCGGACGCCGCGGCGCTCGAGGACTTCTACCGGCCAGCGCACCGCGACGCGATCCGCGCCATGCTGGCCTGGGCCGCCGGAACGTAGCCGTTAACAGGCGCACCCGGCCGCGCCGGGCGCGCCGGTCTCCTTCGGCACACCCGGCGCGCCCGCCGGCGCCCAGGCGACAACCGAGGCGTCGATCTCGGCCTGCCCCAGGGCGCGCGCCGCCGAGACGCGGTGGTGCCCATCGCGCACATAGTAGCGCTCGCCGACCTGGATGAGATCGACCGGCGGCAATGTCGCGCCGTTGAGCAGCGCCACGGCGATCGCGATCCAGCGGTGGCGGGTGCGCTCCTGCAAGGGGCGAAAGGCTGAGTCGAAATCGGCGCTGCGCCCCTCGCTGCCGTAGACCTGGCGTACCGGTATCGTCCGCAGCCCAAGCGCGTGGCGATCGCGCACCGGCGCCATCTCATCGTGCAAGCCGGGCAGGCCGGCTCGCCGCCCTGTCAGCAGCCTCCAGACCCGCCCAAGTCGGGCGCGGCGGCGGGCGCGCCGGTACAAGCGATACGCTGTGTCGAAGGCCCAGATATCGTGATTGTCATGCATAATGTCCGGGGACAGCCCGGCGCCCACCGGTGCGAACATGCCGGTCTCCGTTCCGCGCAGTGCGGGCGGCCCGCGCCGCCCGCAGGGCGAGCAGCATCCCCGCGATCATAGCCGGAGCGTGGCGATCCCGCATCGGGCGGCGGAACGCCCACCGCAGGGACATATCGCCCGCTGCCGTCCGCCTTCCGACCGAGGCGTCCATCCGCCGGAGCAGGTATGCTGAGACCAGACGGCTGTGGGCGCTCGCGCGTCGCCGTGAACAGGGGTGCGGCGCCCGCCGTCGCCGCGATGTGGGACCGGCGAAGGACCGCGATGACGGGCACACCAGGGAGCACACCAACATGGCGCCGCCTGCTGGCGCAGGGCTGGTATCTCTGGGGGCTGAGTTGGTGCCACTGGGCGTTGCGCACCACTGAGCCATGAGCGTTCCGCGCCGGCGTGCGCGCCCTCGACCGGGCGCTGCGGCTCTGGCCCGACTTCGCCGCGGCGCTCTACCGCCGCGGCCTGATCCGCGGGCGCGAGCTCGGCCAGCCACGCGAAGGCATGGCCGATCTGACGCGCGCCATCGCCCTTGTGCCGGCATGGCCCGAGACGTATCTCCAGCGCGGCCTGTTCGCCCGCTTCCACGGCGACTCGCGGGCGGCGCTCGACGACTTGCGGCGCTATGTCGCCCTGAGCGCCGATCCGTCGTGGCGGGCCGAGGCCGAGCGGCAGATCGCGCTGATCGAGGCCGAACTGCACACGGAGGGCTGATGCCGGGCAGGAGAGCTAGAAGTTGCGCGGCTGCCCGTACCATAGACAGGCTCGATCGAGAACTCCATGCAAACCACCACCGAAGCGGCGCGCGCCGCTCCATCCAGCGCGCTCACCAACGGCCAGCTCGCGATCGTCACCGCCGCGCGCCTGGCGCTCAACACCGGCTACCGCGTCCTCTACCCGCTGCTGCCCTTCCTGGCGCTCCGCTTCGACGTCAGTTTGCGGGCCGTCAGCGTGCTGGTAACAGTCCTCGTCGCCTGCTCGATGCTCAGCCCGCTCGGGGGGGCGCTGGCAGATACCCGCGGCGAGCGGGCGACGATGTCGCTCGCCCTGCTGTCGTTCACGGCGGGGGCGGCGCTCTGCGCGCTGGCCGGCTCGTTCGCCGGCTTCCTCGGCGGCTACCTGCTGGTCGGCGCTGCCGTCGCCCTGTACCAGCCGGCGGCGCAGTCGTACCTCAGCGCGCGCACGCCGTATGCGCGGCGCGGCTGGGCGCTGGGCATCTTCGAACTCTCCTGGGCGATCGCGGCGCTGGCCGGCGTCGCCCCGCTGATGCAGCTTGTGCAGGCCAGCGGCAACGCCGCGCCGGTCTATGCCATCCTGGCGGCGGCGGGCCTGGCGGCGTTGGGGTTGGTGCGGCTGGCCCTTCCGCCCACGCCGGCACGCGGAGGCCGCGGCCACACCCGGCTAGATTGGTCGGCGCTGCGACAACCGCGCGTAGTGGCCCTGCTGGCTATGTTCAGCCTCGCGGTCTGCGCCGTGGACATGATCTTCGTCATTCAGGCGGCCTGGCTGAAGGGGAGCTTTGGCGCGGACGATGCGCGCCTGGGCCAGGTCTTCGCGATGATGGGGATCGCCGAACTGCTGGGCGCGGTCGGCTCGACCGTGTTGGTCGACCGGCTGGGCAAGAAACGCGCCGTCCTGCTGGGGTTCGGGCTGACCGCCGCCTGCGTGGCGCTGCTGCCGTTCAGCGATGGAAACTGGCTGGCGTTCCTGCCGCTGTTTTTCTGCTTCGATCTGCTCTTCGAGTTTGCGATCGTCTCGTCGTTCCCGCTCGCCTCCGGCGTCGCGCCGGCCATGCGGGCGAGCGTCATGGCGCTTGCCGTCGCTGCCAACGGCATCGGGCGGGCGGCCGGCTCGCTGATCGCCGAGCCGGTCTGGCGCGAGTTCGGCATCGCCGCCAGCGCCGCGGTCGCCGCCACGCTTATCCTCGCCGGCGTCCTGCTCTGCGCCCGCTTCGTGCGGGAGACGGAGCGCGAGATGCACAAGGCTGGCTGAATGAACCACGCACGACGGAGGGGCTGAGCGCTTTCTCACGGAAAGAACGCATCCGGCGGGAGCGGATGCGCACCTTCGAAGGTCGCCCGCACCGCCGTCGGCGTCCGCTCGACCTGCACGATCTGCGCCTCGACCAGCCGCTCGCCCTCGCGCCAGCGCACGATGTCGCCCGGCCGCAGATCGTACAGCTCCGGACGCATGAAGGCACCGGTCAGATCGATCAGCAGGCCATCCCGGGTGAGGTGATCGACCGGAAGCCAGGTGTAGCGCCGGCCATAGCCCCGCCGCTCGATATCCACGGTTCGATACGAACGATCCGCCATGAATCCGTCCATCGACCAGCCGCTGGCCAGCCTTCAACAAGCGGGCTCACGGATGGCTAGCGTGCAGGCCCGCACCCTCCTGCCCCTCGCGCTCGAATCGGAGGAGGAGGTCGGGGGTGGAGCGACGACCTGCACAGGAAATGTCCATGAGCCACAACGCAGCCCGCCGCCGCGCCGCCCTGCGTGGCCGCACGACATGGAACGACGATTGTAGCGTCTGGCGCGAGGCGCGTCAAGCGTCAGCGCATGGTATACTTGCGTCGCGGGGCATCGGCGCTCCTTCTAACGGAGAGGAAGGAACCATGGCTGACAACGACCGGGTGCAGGAACTCGACCTGACCGTCGGCTCGATCTTTACCACGCGGCCGGAGGAAGACCGCGAGTTGTACGAGGACGAGCGTGAGTGGCTCGAGTCGATCCAGGACCTGTTGCGCGAGGAGGGCGTCGAGGCCGACCTGCTGTCGCGCCCTGGGGTCGAGGTGTGGGAGGGCGGCATCGACCGCTTCGCCGACCTCTATCAACTCCGACTGCTGGCCGCCTACCTGGAGCAGGGGCGCGACATCGCCCCGCTGCTATCGCCCGATTTCGACCTGGACGAAGAGCCGGACGAGCTGTTGACCCAGATCTGGGAAGGGGAGGTGAGCACGCGCTTCCCGCACCTACTCAACCACCAGGCTGAAGGCGGCTACTACCTGCCCGTCGAGTTCGCCGAGCCGATCTGGCTCGAATTCGATCCGGAGGACCCGGACGACGCCGACGACCTGACCGACCGGGTCGTTAGCTTCGGCTCATCGGTCGCCCTCCAGCGCGAGCTGGCGGAGCTCCAGCCGCTGCTGCAGCAGGCGGGCGTGCCGGCCAACGCGCCGGCGATGCGGTGCCTGCGCGTGCTGAAGGAGGCCGCCGACCAGAGCGTGGCCAACGACCTGCCGATCATCATCTGGTAGGTGCACGCGGCGGGGTGGCCAGCAGGAGGGCTGCCGCGTTCCGGGAGTGGCGCGCTCGCCCGGCCGGTCAACGGGTGGGCTCCCCTCCCCCGAAGGAAGGGCACGGAGAAGCCGTGCCACTCCTGCCGCTTCCTTGCACTGCCCTTTGGAATGGGATATAATCACCGGCTGCCGCCCAAGCGGCCGGAGTGCAGCGATGATCGACGAACTCAAGCTGATCCCCCTCGAGGCCGCGCGGCCGTCCATTCCGCGGCCGTCGCGCGACACGACGCCCCGCGAGCGGCGTTACTACGTCTGGACGGTCGGCTGCCAGATGAATATCTCCGACTCCGAGCGACTCGAGTCGGCGTTGCAGGGCGTCGGCTACGCCCCGGCCGAGCAGCCCGAGGACGCCAGCTTCATCGTGCTCAACTCGTGCAGCGTGCGCGCCTCGGCGGAGGAGCGCATCCTCGGCAAGCTCGGCGAGTTGCAACGCGTCAAGCGCGCCAACCCGGACACCCGGATCGTTCTCTGGGGCTGCATGGTCGGGCCGAACAACCAGTCGATCTTCCGCGAGCGGCTGCCCATGGTCGATCACTTCGTCTCCCCTTCGGCGGTGGACGAGGTGTTGGCGCTCGCGCCAAACCCGGTCTATGCGCTGGACGAGCCGGCCCTGCCGGTCGCCGACTGGACGCACCCGCCCGTCTCGGTGCACGTGCCGATCCAGTATGGCTGCAACATGAGCTGCGCCTTCTGCGTCATCCCGCTCCGACGCGGGCGTGAGCGCAGCCGCCCGCTGGCAGAGATTCGTGATGAGGTGGCCCGGATCGTCGCCCGCGGCGCGAAAGAGATCACGCTCCTCGGCCAGATCGTCGACTCCTGGGGCCACGACCTGCCGGGGCGCCCGCAGCTCGCCGACCTGCTCGAGGCCGTCCACGACGTGCCGGGGCTGCTGCGGCTGCGCTTCCTGACCTCGCACCCGGCCTGGATGACCAACCGCCTGATCGAAACGGTCGCGCGGCTGCCGCGCTGCCAGCACGAGATCAATCTGCCGGTGCAGTCCGGCGACGACGAGATCCTCAAGCTCATGCGCCGCGGCTATACCGTCCAGCGCTACCGCGACCTGGTCGCCCGCATCCGCGATGCGATGCCGGATATCGCGCTGACGACCGACATCATCGTCGGCCACCCCGGCGAGACGCGCGCGCACTTCGAGGGGACGCTCCGGCTAGTCGAGGAAATCGGCTTCGACAAGGTGCATATCGCCGCCTACTCGGCGCGGCCCGGCACGCGCGCCGCCCTGCTGGAGCAGGACCCTGCGCTGGCGGTCCCCGAGAGCGAAAAGCAGGCCCGCCGCGTCGAACTAGAGCAACTGCAGGAGGCGATCGTCACCGAGCGCAACCGCCGCTTCCTCGGCCAGGTCGTCGAGGTGCTGGTCGAGGGCGAGAGCCGGGGCAAGTGGCGGGGCCGCACGCCCGGCAACAAGCTGGTCTTCTTCAGCCATCCGCAGGACTGGACAGGCCGGCTCGCTCGCGTTCGCATCACACACACCGGCCCGTGGTCGCTCCAGGGCGACCTCGCCGGCGAAGGGACTCCCATCTGATGACGCAGTATGAGACCGAGCTGGCCGCTGCGCCGGCTCCGGCATCGCGTGCGCGCTGGCCGCTGGCCAACGTCTTCTGGATCGACCTGCTGATCGCGGTGGTTCTGGCCGTCGGGGCTGCCACCACCGTCGCCGGCGTGTTTCTCGCCGCCAATGCCCTGCGGCTGTCCATCCCGCTGACCGCGCTCGGCAATCGGAGCCAGGCGGAGCTGCTCGCGCTCGTCGGCCCGATCGGGATGGCGCTCTCGGTGCTGGCGCAGAACTGCGTCCTTGTGCTCGTGCCGGTGGTGCGGGTGGCGCTGCTGCGGCACGAGCCGCTGGCCAGGATCGGATTCCAGGCGCCGCGCCCGCTCCGCCTGATCGGCCTCGGCCTCGGCCTGGGGGTGCTGGTACTGGTCATGAATGCGGCGTTTGGGCTGACGTTCAACGCATTCGGCATCCGCCAGAATCAGGTCGAGCAGTTCCCGCTCCCGCAGGGGGATGTCGTCGGGCAGGCCTTCTTTTTCCTGGCGGCGGCGGTGATCGCGCCGATCGGCGAGGAGATCTTCTTCCGCGGCTATGCCTTCAACGCATTTCTGCAGAGTTGGGGCCGTACCCGCCTGGGCACCGCCGTGGCGTATGTGGTCAGCGCGTTGCTGTTCAGCGTCGCCCATTCGTTGTCGGCGACCCAGGGGCTGATCGGGCTGCTGGTCCCCGTCTTTGTGATGGGCCTGCTGCTCGCCTGGGCCATGCACCGCACCCACAGCCTGATCCCGTGCATCATCGCCCACGGGCTGAATAATGGTGTGGCGCTGCTGGCGGTGCTCGCATGCGTAAACAATCCGAGCCTTGCCTGCCCGAATGTTTGACAAGAGACGGTGGACGGTGGCCGACATGCGACGGAGAACGAGGGACGACGGACGAGCGCGCGTAAGCGGAGGACGGCGGATGCATGGCTATGCCTGGCCTTCGCCTTTTCGATGCCGCTTTCCAGCTTCGATCGCCGACCCTCGATCCCGGTCCGCGCCCGACTCGCGGCTCGTCTCTCCGTCCACCAGCCGCGATAGCACTTGCAGGATCAAAGGAGCGTGTCTTGACGAAGCAGGATGAGAGGGCGCGCCAGCGACGCCGCCTGCAGGAGCGGGCTGTCGAACTGGCGGCCAAGAACCGCTGGGCTGAGGCGATCGAGGTCAACCGGCAGATCGTCGAGATCGAGGAGGACGCGGACGCCTACAACCGGCTCGGCAAGGCCTACTTCGAGACCGGCCAACTCGAAGAAGCCCGCGATGCCTACCAGCAGGCGCTCCGGCTGATGGCCTCAAACCGCATCGCCCGCAAGAACCTTGACCGCATCGAAGAGTTGCTGGCGCACGCTGGCAGCGTCGTCGCGCCCGACCGGAGCGCCCGCGAGCTGGTCGATCTCCGGCTTTTTATCACCGAGACCGGACGCACCGCGATCACGACGCTGGTAGACGTGCCGCGTGGCCCGACGGTGGATGCGCTCGTCACCGGCGAGAAGGTCGAACTACGACTCGACGGGCGGCATGTGCTAGTTTACGATGCTGAGGGCCATTTTATCGGCCGGGTCGAGCCGAAGTTGACCCAGCGCCTCAGCGAACTGATGGCCGGCGGCAACCGCTACGCGGCGGCGATCGCCATGGTCGATGGGCGCCAGATTCGCGTCCTCATCCGCGAAATCTATCAGGATCCGAGCCAGCGCGGCCGCGTATCCTTCCCCGGTAAACTGAGCGAGGGTGCGATGCGCGGCTATGTTACATCCACCCGCTTCGACGAGTACGGCGAGGAGTTGCTCGACGACGACGAGGCGGTCGAGGAGGCCGATGAGATCGAGGAGGAGACCTTCGGCGGCGAGGAGGAGGAGCTCGGCCTGGATGAGATCGAGCAAGATGTGGGCGAAGACGACGAAAGCGGCGAAGAGTAGCGACAGATTTCCTACACGGAACTAGCTCCGGCGTACTATTGTCCTCCCCGGCAGGCGTCTCTATACTGGCTGCGTGGCGATCTCGCCGCGCAGCCAGCTGTGTCTTTCCGGCTGCCGCCCGCGTTCCCACCCGTCGTTGTCGCCGCCCCGAGCGAGAGGAACCGCCATGAATCTCCGGATCGACGAAAAGGGCAAATACTACACACCGCATGTCACCAAAAATACGGTGGTCACCGTGATCCGCACCGCCGACCAGCTGATCGTCGGGCAGGTGCATGTCCGGCCGGAGCGCCGCCTGAAGGACGAACTGAGCGACGACCCCTCGCGCTTCTTGCCGGTGACGTCGGCGCGGGTGTACGACGCCGCCGGCACGACGCTGCTCTACGAGAGCGGGCTGTTGCTGGTGGCATACCGCCACATCGTGATGATCAGCCCGCTCGACACCCTGGAGCCCGCCACGCCCGCGCCGTGGCAGCGCTATGTCTCCGAGGAGCCGACCGCATGAGCCCCATCCAGCTCCATCCGCTCCAGCCGATCGCCCCCGCCGCGCCATCCACGGCCGCGGCGCCCACGCCGGCCGCCGGCCGGTTCCCTAACGAACCGGCCTCGATCGCCGAGACGGGCCTGAACGCCGGCTTCCTGAATGACCTGGTCCTGAAGGTCATCTACTTCAACGGCAACATCACCGCGCAGGAGATCGGTGAGGTGACACGCCTGCCCTTCCTGGGCGTGCTCGACAAGGTGCTCGAGTTCCTCAAGCTCGAAGAGTATGTCGATATCGTCGGCGCGCAGGGCGGCTTCAGCGAGCGATCGTTCCAGTATGTCGTGGCCGGCAAGGGCCGCCTGAAGATCGCCGAGGTGCTGGACCGCTCGCAGTACGCCGGCCCGGCCCCCGTGCCGCTCGACGCCTATATCGAGATGGTCCGGCGCCAGTCGATCGGCGAGATGGTGGTGGACGGCGCGACAGTGCGCCGCGCCTTCAGCCACCTGGTCGTCAATGAGCGCATGCTAGACAAGATCGGCCCGGCGGCCAACTCGGCGCGCTCGCTCTTCCTCTACGGTCCCCCCGGCAATGGCAAGACCACGATCGCCGAGGGAATCGCCAACATGCTCGGCGGGCTGGTGCTCATCCCCTACGCGGTCGAGGTGGACGGGCAGGTGATCAAGGTCTTCGATCCGCTGAACCATAAGCCCGTGGATCAGCCGCCCGCGCCGGAGCCGGAGCCGGCGGGGCCGTTCGGCCCGGCGCGCGCCGCCGCTCCGGCCCAACCGGACCGCCGCTGGGTGCTCTGCCAGCGCCCGCAGGTGGTGGTCGGCGGCGAGCTGATCATGGAGCAACTCGAACTGATCTTCGACCCGATCTCGAAAGTCTATGAAGCGCCATACCAGATGAAGGCCAACAATGGCCTGTTCCTGATCGACGACTTCGGCCGACAGAAATGCCGCCCGACCGACCTGCTCAACCGCTGGATCGTGCCGCTGGAGAAGAAGGTCGACTATCTGGCGTTGCAGACGGGTAAAAAGCTCCAGATACCGTTCGATGTGCTGATCGTCTTCTCGACCAACCTCTCGCCAAAGGATCTGGTGGACGATGCCTTCCTGCGGCGTATCCGCCACAAGATCGAGGTGCCGAACCCGGCGCCGGAGGAGTTCCGCGAGATTTTCAAGCGCGTCTGCAAGGCAAAGCAGATCGCCTACAGCGACGACGGGCTGCGCTACCTGGTGCAGGAACATTACATGAAGGCCCGGCGCGACCTGCGCGCCTGCCACCCGCGCGACCTGTGCGACCAGATCCTGGACGAGGCGAAGTACCGCGGCGTTCAGCCGGCCATGACCAAAGACCTGCTGGATCGCGCCTGCGAGGCGTATTTCGTCAAACTCGGCTAGCGCTAGAGAGGAACGCATGTCACTCCTGAAACGTCTTGGCACTCCATCTTCGCCGAGTGACACCCCCACGGTGGCGCCCGATAGCGATACCCCGCCCCCTGCGCCGGCGGCGGGTGGCCCTCCGGCGCCGCCCCCCCTGCCGCGCGCCACACCTGCCCCGGCCCAGGAGCCGCGCGCTGTCACCGCTCCGGCCGTGCCCGGCGCTGCCGGCGAGGGCATCTCGCACCAGCGGCTGCTGGAGCTCTCGCTCTGGATCGTGGACCGCATCCAAAGCTCGCTCGGCAATCAGACCGACCTCAGCCGGACGCCGGAGACGGAGCGGATGCTGCAGGAGCGCTTCAACAACTACTACCGCCAGAGCGGCGTCAGCCTGAGCGACGCGCAGGCCCGTCAGCTCTATGCCATGGTGCTGGACGAACTGTTCGGCTTCGGCCCGATTGAGCCGTTGCTGCGCCAGGACGACATCACCGAGGTGATGGTCAACGGTCCGAAGCAGGTCTACATCGAGCAGCGCGGCAAGCTGACCCTCTCGCCGGTCATGTTCGCCAACGACGACCACGTGCTCAAGGTGATCGACCGGATCATCCGCCCGCTTGGTCGGCGCATCGACCGCAAATGGCCGATGGTGGACGCCCGCCTGCCGGACGGGAGCCGCGTCAACGCGATCATCCCGCCCTGCGCGATCGACGGCCCGTCGGTGACGATCCGCAAGTTCTCGAAGAAGAAACTTCAGATCGAGGACCTGATCAAATTCGGCTCGCTGACGCCGGAGATGGCCGAGTTCCTGCGGGCCTGCGTCGTCAGCCGGCTGAACATCGTCGTCGCTGGCGGCACCGGCTCCGGCAAGACGACCCTGCTGAACGTTCTGTCGAACTTCATCCCGAACGACGAGCGCATCGTCACGATCGAGGATAGCGCCGAGTTGAAGCTAGCGCAGGAGCATGTCGTCCGGCTCGAGTCGAAGCCGGCGGAGGTGGACGGCAGCGGGCGCGTCGCCATTCGCGATCTGGTGATCAACTCGCTGCGCATGCGCCCGGAGCGGATTGTCATCGGCGAGTGCCGCGGCGGCGAGACGCTCGACATGCTTCAGGCGATGAACACCGGCCACGACGGCTCGCTGACGACGCTGCATGCCAACACCCCGCGCGACGCGATCGCCCGCATGGAAACGATGGCGATGATGGCCGGGATGGACATGCCGCTGCGGGTCATCCGCGAGCAGATCGCCTCGGCGATCGACCTGATCGTGCAGCAGACACGCCTGGAAGATGGCCAGCGTAAGGTGTCGTACATCACCGAAGTGCAGGGCATGGAGGGCGATACTGTGGTGCTGCAGGACATCTTCATGCTCGAGGTGCGCGGGAAGACGCCGGAGGGCAGAGTGCTGGCCGAGTTGAAGCCGACCGGCACCCGGCCGCGCTTCACGCCGCGCCTGGAGGCCCACGGCTTCAAGCTGCCGCCGGGGATCTTCGGCGCGACGCTGCCGGGGCAGAAGGGCTGGTAGCCCACGGCAGCGGGTCGGTTGGGCGTGTGGATGGCGAGCCGGTACCCTCCTCATCCACATACCCACCCGGCGCCGCGCTTCAGTCCGGCCGCGACCGCGCCAGCGCCAGGCCGTAGACCTGCTGCGCGCCGGCGGCCAGCAGCGCCTCCGCGCAGGCGCCCATGGTTGCGCCGGTGGTGAGAACATCGTCCACGATCAGCACGCGCGCCGGCGGTGGCGCCGTGCCCCGCCACACGAACGCCCCCCGCATATTCTCGCGCCGCTTGTGCGCACCGAGCCGTGCCTGCTGCTGCGTCTCACGAACCCGCACCAGGCCGCCTGCCAGCAGCGGCAGCCGCGCCGCGGCGGCGACGCGCCGCGCCAGTTCTTCCGC
Organism: Roseiflexaceae bacterium; assembly: GCA_042408595.1. Taxonomy (GTDB): domain Bacteria; phylum Chloroflexota; class Chloroflexia; order Chloroflexales; family Roseiflexaceae; genus JBHOQX01. The sequence goes on from JBHOQX010000098.1 coordinate 29,589, forward strand.
TTGGTTGAAGCCGCGCTCCGCTTGGCGCGCCGCGTGGAGCGGCACCGGCAGCACGGCCTGGGCCCCGCGTGGCACCCCGCCGGCATCCGTCACTAGCAGCCCGCCGAGCAGATCGGCCATGCGCCGCTCGCGCCCGTACTTGAACCGGCGGATGGCGGGAGGCAGCGCGCCGTCGTACAGGTAGGCGATACGTACCGCCGCGAGCCCCGGCACCGCCACACGGTCATCCGGGGGGTAGGGGGTGAGGCCGGTACGGCAACGAGGGCACAGGAGCGCGCCGGCGGCTGCGCAGCCGGCGCAGCGATCCGGAAAGAAGAACGAGAGAAACGCATCGAAGAGCGGGCGGGGTGCAAGCATCAGGCTGCTCCTGAACGGCCGGAAACGTCTTCTCCTGCACTTTATATACCGTGCAGACAGGCGAAAAGCAACGGGAGCGCCATTCTGTCATCCTTTTTTCATTACGCGTCCGCGCAAGAAGTGTTATCATTTCCGATGTATCGGTCGTGTAACGCCGCGCCGGGTGGCGGACCGTTCCAGGTCAAGGAGGCGATACGTGGCGAAGCGCGCTCTTCCCGGCGTCCTGGTGCTTACGCTGCTATCGTGCCTGTTCGCCCTGCCGGCCGCCCCGGGACACGCCGATTCGCTTCGGACGATCTTTCTCCGCCGCGCCCAGTTCGACCCGCTGCGCGCCCCTCCAGCGGCGATGCGTGCGCCCGAGTCGCTCGGCCGCGCCGGCCTGCTGCTGGTGCAGTTCGATGGGCCGGCCGGCGACGCGCGCGCCCGGCTGGAGCAGGCAGGGCTGCGCCCGCTGAGCTACATCCCCGACGACACCTGGCTGGTGCGCGACACCGGCGCCGGCCTGAACGCAGCCCGCGCCCTGCCCGGCGTGCGCTGGGTCGGGCCGTACGCCCCCGGCCTGCGCCGCGCTACCGAACTCGACGGGGCGTCGGCCGGCGCGGATGAGCTGCGCGTCAACGCGACGCCGGACGCCGACCTCGACGCGCTCGCCGCGGCTGTCGTGGCGGCGGGCGGGGCCGTGCGCGCTCGCACCGCTGCCGGAGAGCTGCGCGCCCTGCGCGTCACCCTGCCGCGGGCGGCGTTGCCCGCTCTCATCGGGCGCGACGATGTGCTGTGGGTCGAGCCGTACCACGTGCTCACGGTGACCAACGACCGCGCCCGCCGCGTCCTTGGCATCGACCAGGCGCGCGAGCAGCTCCCCGGATTGACCGGCGCGGGCCAGATCGTCGCCGTGACCGACTCGGGGCTGGACCAGCAGGCCACGCTGAGCGCCGATTTCGCCGGGCGAGTCGCGCGTGGGTTCTCGCGGGCGGAGATGAGCGCTCTTTGCACCTCGCCCGACCCTTCAAACAGCGCCTTCACCTGGAGCGACCTGAACGGCCACGGCACGCATGTCGCCGGGACGATCGCCGGGAGCGGCGCGCTCTCGCCACCCGGGCAGAACTTCGCCGGCATGGCCCCGCAGGCTCGCCTGGTCGTGCAGGCTACGTCGTCGGGCGGCGACTCGCTGGATTGTCTGCCGGATCCGGATCGCTACCTCGGCCTGGCCTACGACGCCGGGGCGCGGGTACAGAATGCCAGCTTCGGCTCGGACGCCCAGGGCGCGTACAACTACGACGCCTCGGCGGTGGATCGCTTCCTGTGGGAGCACAACGATCACCTGCTCGTCGTCTCGGCGGGCAACGCCGGCAAAGACGCGAACGGCGACGGCGTGATCGACCGCGGCTCGGTCGGCACCCCCGCCACGGCCAAGAACGTGATCAGCGTCGGCGCGAGCGAGAACGATCGGCCCAGGGCGGCGGGCGGCCTGTGCGCCTTCGAGACGCCGTATAACTGTGCCTGGGGCAACTTCGGCTATACCACCGGCGCGCTCAACACCGACCCGGTGAGCGACAACCCGGACGGCCTGGCGCCGTTCTCCAGCCGCGGCCCGGCGCAGGATGGCCGGATCAAGCCGGAGATCGTCGCGCCTGGCACCAGCGTGCTGTCCACCAAATCGCACGATCCGAACGTCACCTACACCTTCAACTACGACGACGATTACGCCTACAACTTCGGCACGTCGATGGCCGCGCCGATGGTGAGCGGCATGGCGGCGCTGGTGCGGCAATGGCTGGCGCAGGAGAAAATGGACCCGTCACCGAGCGCTGCGCTGGTGAAGGCTATGCTGTTGAACGGCGCGACCGACGCGCGACCGGGCCAGTACGGCTTCGGCGCGACCGCCGAGATCCCCGCCGCATGGCCGAATAACGTCGAGGGGTGGGGGCGGGCGAATCTGCCGGTCACCCTTGGGCTGGACGGTGTGGGGCGGCTGTGGCTGGCGGACAACCGCGCCGGCCTGGCGACCGGCGATGTCGCCAGCTACCCGCTGGTGGTGGCGGCCGGCGCGCCGCTGCGGATCACCCTGGCGTGGACAGACTACTGGGCCGGGCCGATGGTGGCGAAGGCGCTGGTCAACGATCTGGATCTCGAGGTCGTGCTGCCGAACGGCAGCGTCGTGCGCGGCAACGCAGCGGCGGAGCTGCCGTCGGCCTGCCGTTCCGGCGGGGCCGACCGCTGCAACAACGTCGAAAGCGTCGAGATCGCCGCGCCGGAGGCCGGCACGTACACCGTGCGGGTGCGCGGCTTCAACGTGCCCCGCGGCCCGCAGCCCTTCGCGCTGGTGGCGCATGCGGCGGAGCTGGCCGGCGGCGCCCCGTCCACCCCGGCCGGATTGACCGCGACCGCAGCCGGCGGTACGGGGCCGGCTGTGCAGCTCAACTGGCCGGTGGTGAGCGACGCCACGTTCTACGAGATCGAGGAACGCACCGGCGGGACCGTCACCCTGCTGCTGAAAACCAGGCAGCCTCCGGTGACGGTGGTGAGCGATGTGGGTAGCCACAGCTACCGGGTGCGCGCCTGCAACCTGGCGGGGTGCAGTGCCTGGAGCAGCCCGGCGGCGGCCGTCGTGACGCGCCCGCCGGGCAAGGTGTACCTGCCGCTCGGGGGTGGGTAGGCCCTCGACAATGATGGGGAGCCAAGGAGCGGGGAGGTAGAAAGACGAGAAGGATGTGCCCTCTGCATCCCGGTCTCTGATCTGAAACGGCCGCACCGCGCTGGCCGCCGCGGGTCAGTCCGACTGACGCCGGCCGCGCGCGCGGCGCTTGGCGGCCATAAGCCGGGCCAATGCGTCCGCTTCTGTGGGCGGCGACGCAGGCGCTGGCGGCGAGTTGGGCGGCGTGGCCTGCGTCGTCGTCGTTGCGGCCTCGGGCGCAGGCGGGGCCGGCGCCTGCTCCGCGGGCCTGAACGAGGCCGACGGCGTCGGGCGCGCCCGCTGCTTGGCGGCGCTCAGCCGGGCCAGCGCCGGTTGAGCGGACGTGGCGGCGTGCCGGGCGCGGGCGCGGCGCACCCCGATGAAATTCAGGTCGCTCCGGCGCAGCGACAGGCGACGCACTGCGACATCCAGCGGCCAGAGCAACAGCGCCAGCCAGAGCAGCGGCAGCGCGATCTCCTGCACCGCGCCGACTGGCTGCGTCGATGATGCGAACACCGCCTCCGGAGACGGTTCCACCCGCCCGCCGGTGATCGCGGCCAGGTCGCGCAGCAGCGCCGGGTTCGCCCGCTGCTCGCCGTACTCCGGCGAATAGCTGACCACCAGCCCGCTCGTCGCGCTGCCGATCGGCTGGCCCTGCCTGTCCGCGGCCGCCACCTGCGCCAGATACACCCCCGGCGTGGTGGTCGTCGCTGTGGCCCGGTAGCGACCCGGCCCGACCTGCACAAAGCGGAGCGCGGCGGCACTGTTCTCCGGGTCGAGCAGTTGCCCGGCGAGGTCAAGGTCGTTCAGCGGGCGGCCTTGCGCGTCGAGCGCCGTCACCTCCAGCGCCGACTGCGCGCCCTCGTTGGTCGCCTGCACCGTCAGCCGGTCGCCGGTGCGCGGCGGCAGCAGCAGGTCCACCAGCCCGCCGACGAAACGCGGAAATTCGCCCCAGGTCACCCACGCCTTCGCCCACTTCGGCTGCAGGTCGCTCGTCCAGGCGACGACCCGTCCGAGCCCGTACTGCCATTGCGCCAGCACCGGGCGGTTGTCGGGCGAGACCAGGATGGCGCGCGCGGTTGGCTTGATCTCCGTGCCGTTGAAGCCGAGCAGCGGGGGCAGGGCGTTCAGCCCGCGCATGATCGGCGAGGGCAGGGCGATCGTGGGCGTGAACGGCTCTTCGATAATATCGCGCCCGGCGGCCAGCACGCTCTCTTGCAGAAAGATGCGCGGCACATCGCTGATCTGCCGCACCTGGTAAAAGCGGCCGCCGCCGCGCCGCGCGATCTCCTCCAGATTCGGATTGGCATCGGTCCCGATCGCCACGGTGGAGATGGTGATGCCGCCGGCGCGCATCTGGTCGATCAGGTCGCCGTAGTTGCTCTCGGCGATCCCATCGGTTAGCAGGATGACGTGCTTGATGCGCGCGTCGGCGGGGGCGAGCGCCCGGGCCGCCTGCTCGATGCCGGGGCGGATGTCGGTGCCGCCATTAGCGTCGAAGCTACTGAGCGCCCGCTCGATCTCGACGGCAGGCGGCAGCTTTTGCAGCGGGAGCACCCACTGCGCGCTGAAATCGAACACCACCAGTCCGATCTGGTCGTTCTGGCTCAGACCGAGGCTCGCCTGGTAGACCGCCTCCTTCGCCAGATCAAGCTTGGTGCGCCCGCCGCCGCTGCCGGACATCCCCATGCTGCCGCTCCGGTCGATAACCATCACCAGGCCGAGATCTGGCTGCTGCGCTGTGGTGCGCGGGTCGAGATCGACCGGAAGCACCTCCTCCAGCGGGGTGCGGCGATAGCCCCCGGCGCCAAACGAGTCCACGCCGCCGACCATGGCCAGCCCCCGGCCGAGTTGTTTCACATAGATCGGGAGGGCATCCATCAGCGGACGTGGCAGGTCGCGGGCGGGGGTATCGACCAGCATGATCGCCGCGTAGGCGTTCAATGCAGCCAGGTCAGCCGGCACACCCCCCGGCGCGGCAACCTCGGCGCGGGCGCCGACGGCCGCCAGCGCGCTGCGCAAGGTCTCGGCGCGCTCCGGGGCGCTGGCGATCAGCAGAATCCGCGGCGGCCCCTGCACGTCGGTGAACGCCGCGGCGCGGTTGTTCTTCGGCTCGGTGTCGCCCTCGGCATCGAGGCGCACCTCCAGCCGCCGGAAGCCGGCGTCGCCGGCGGCGATCCGCACCGGGATCTCGTTCGTGCCGGCGGTGAGCGTCACCTGCTGCTCGGCCGCCAGCTTGCCATCGACAAAGACCTGGAGCTTGCCGGTCGTATCGAGCGACGAGCGAACGACCACGCCGAGGGTCTCGTCCTGCCCTTCGCGGGCCATCGCCGGGGCTTTCAGCTCGCTGACGACCACGTCCGGCCCGCCTGAGCCGGTCGTCGCCACGACATCGATCGGCACGCCGCGCACCCGCGCCAGCCGCGCCGCGTCGGCGGCGTGGCCGCTGTTCTCACCGCCGTCCGAGAGCAGCACCAGCCGCTTCTGGGTGTCGGCCGGGAGCAGCGCCAGGCCGAGCTGGATGGCGTCCTGGATGTTGGTGCGGGTCGTCAGCGGGGTCGAGGTCAGGCGGCTCAGGGTGGTGAGGGACGATGGCACCCGCTCGACCAGGGCGTTCTCGCCGAAGGCGACGATCGCCGCCTGGTCGCCCTGTGGCATGGCCCGCAGAGCATCGGCGACATACTGCGCCGCCTGCTCGCGCTGCGGCTGCGGGACGGAGTCCGAGAGATCGATCAGAAACACCGTGGTGACGGCTTGCACCGGGCGGACAAGCTGCGTGCCGGCGAGCGCGAGCACGAGCGCCAGCAGGATCGCGCCGCGGATGACCAGGCTGGCCCAGAAGCGCGCCGGCGCAAGGCGCCGCGGCGTCAGCAGCGCGAACGCCCAGAGGGCGGGAAGCAGCGCCAGCAGCGCAAGGGCCGCCGGTGTGATAAAGGACAAGCGCAGCATCTGGATGCCTTACGGCGCGGGCAGCAGGCTGCCGCGCGGTGGGGCGCCGGGCGGGACGTCTCTTTGATCAGCAGTATAGCACGGCGGCGGGCACGTCGCCAGGACCAGGCCGGGATTTCTGTGCCGAGGCCGAAAGGGCGCAGTTGTGCTTTGCGCGCTGCGCGCCGCTTTGGCCGAATCTTTATGCCGCAGCGCGCCGCGCCCGCCAGCGCTGCCGCAGGTAGGCAATGCCGTTGCGCTGGTAGACCAGCCACTCGATCACCAGCAGCGCCAGCGCCGCCGCCGCCAGCCAGCGCCAGATCTCGTGTCGCCCAACCCGCTCGCCGGTGCTGGCCACCTGCTGGCCGCTCATCTGCGCCACGTTCAGCTCGTCTTTGCGCGCGATCCGCGACTCCTCCGCCGAGAAGAGATTGACGGTGTAGCGTTGCCGTGCCAGCACCTGATCGCCGGCCCGCTGCTCGACGGTGTAGACGCCGAGCGCATCGGTGTCGGCATAGATCGCCTGGCCGTCGCCGGTCGGGCCGCGCGTCACCTCCAGCGGGAGTTCCTGCCCGTCCGGGCGGGTGAGCCGCACCTCGGTCACCGTTTTATCCATCGGGATCGCCAGTGGCTGGCCCGGCACGAGTTGCGTCGCATCCGCGCCGCTGCCCGGCGCCAGGTAGCTCACGACATTTGAGATCAGGAGCGGGAAGGCCACCTGAAGCGGCAGGTCGGAGTTGCGCAGGTCGAACGCCAGGACAACCACGCGCCGGCCGTCCTTCTCGCCGGCGGCCAGCAGCGGCCCGCCGTCGCTGTCCACTACGGTTCGCGCCCAGGCGCCAGGCACAAGCCGGGCCGCCTTCAGCACGCTCACCTCGCTCAGACTGACATTCCGCAGCAGCGGGTCTTCGCCGGGGGCCGGGCGCAGCGGCGGGAACTCCAGCTCGCCCGTCACCGAGAAGAACTCGGTCGAGCGCGGCGGCGCGATGAACAGCAGATTGCCGGCCGGCAGGGTCGGCGGCACCACCCGGTCGAAGATCGTCAGCGGCACCTGGGCGGCGGTCTCGGTGAAGGTCGTGGTGCTGGTCGGCGCGAGCGTCACCCGGATGCCGGGGAGCAGGCCCAGCGCTCGCTCGAGAAAGGTGTTGCCCGGCCCGACGATCCGCACCGTCGTGGCGCTGCCGCCGCTCCCCGCCGCCCACGCCCGGTCGTCCAGCGGCAACGCATCCGCCGCCTGGTCGCCCTCGCTCGCCAGGCGCGCCTCGGCGATGGCCACCTGCGCCGGGACATCCACCACGATCGCCTGGTCGCGCCCGGCGGGCAGATCGAGCTCGTAGGCGTTGAAGAGCGAACCGTCGAGATAGATATCCATCCGGCGCGTCACCGGGTCGGGGCCGTAGTTGGTCGCCTGGGCGAAGAGCGTCTGGCCGGCGGGGCCGGGCTGGAGCGCCAGCGCGCTGATGGCGACATTGTCGCGCCGCGCCCCGATCGGGAAGTAGCGCACGGTCGCCGGCACCTTCAGGTCGGGTGGAATCTTAACATTGCCGTCGGAGATGATCGCCACCTCGCTCTCGGCTTCGCGAGCGGCCAACGCCGAGGCGAGAGTGAGCGCCTGCGACAAATCGCTCCCGCCGCCGTTGCGCGGGGTGATGCCGTTGATCGCCTGGCGCAACTGGCGACGGTCGGTTGTCGCGGCGGCCGGCACGTCCATCTGGCCGCCGGCGGCGATCACCGTGGCGCGGCCGCCGTCCGGCAGTTGGTCGATCAGCGCGATCGCCTGGCGCTTGGCCGCGTCCAGCCGAGAGGGGGCGACATCGGTAGCGCTCATGCTGGCCGAGCGGTCGATGATCACGATCAGGTTGCGCCCGGCGATTCCGGCAGTGCGGAAGAACGGCCGCGCGAGCGCGAAGACCAGCAGGGCGAGCAGGAGCAACTGGAGCAGCAGCAGGATGTTGCGCCGCAGCTTCTGCCACGGTGCGTTCGCCTCGACATCGCGCACCATCCGCTGCCAGAGGAAGGTGGATGACACGGAGCGATCTTCCCGCCGTAGCTTCAGCAGGTACATCGCGACGATGATCGGGGCCAGGATCAGCCCGCCGATGAGCGCAAGTGGAGCAAGGAGCGACATGGTTCGGGTCAGCGTTTAGGGTGCAACGCTTCGCAGGGTAGCGTTCAAGGCGCAGCGTTCAGAGTTGAAGCCCAAGGTTTCACATGGAGCTATATCCGCACCTGTGAACCCTTCACGTTGCATTTTAAACTTATCGTAGTACGGCACGTTTGCGCAGATTCGACAGCACAAACTCCTCGATCGGTACCGCGGTATCGACCGCGATGTAGTTGATGCCGCGCCCGATGCAATAGCTCTCGATCTCGTGGCGCCACGCCGCAAGCGTCTCCTCGTAGCGGCGGAGCGTGTCGAGGTCGGCGGTGATCTCGACCGGCTCGCCGCCCTCGGCGTCGATCAGGCGGAAGTCGCCCTCCAGTTCGGGGCGCAGCTCCTGTGGCGCCAACACATGGAGCACCGTGATCTCGAACTGCCGTGCCAGAAGCGAGCGCAGGGCGTCGCGCCAGCCAGCATCCATCATGTCGGAGCACAGCAGCAGCGGGCCGGCGTTGCGCGCCATCTGCATGTAGCGCTTGCAGGTGGCGGCCAGGTCGCCGCGGCCGACGGCCGGCAGCCGCTCGAGAAAGGCGAAGAGTGGGAAGGCGCCGCGCTTGCCGCGCACGCCGGGAAGCTGCTGCCCGGCCCCCTGCCCGAAGGCCGTCACCGTCACCCGGTCCAGGCGCGAGAGGGTGATGTAGCCGAACGCGCCGGCGAGCCGCTTGGCGTACAGCAGCTTGTTCGGGCTGCCCCAGTTCATCGAGGCGCTGGTGTCCACCAGCAGATGCAGCGTCAACTCCTCCTCGGCGACGAACAGCTTGAGAAAGATGCGCTCCATCCGGGCATACAGGTTCCAGTCGATCTGGCGAATATCGTCGCCGGCGGTGTAGGGCCGGAAGTCGGCGAATTCGACCGACGCGCCGCGGCGCGGGCTGCGCCGCTCGCCCTGGATATCGCCCGGCATCGGCCGGCGCGTGATCAGCGCCATCCGGTCGAGCTTGCGCAGAAAGGCTGGGTCGAAGAGGGGCTCTGGCATGAGTATGATGAGTACCGCCACGCGGGCGGTGGCGTCTGGGGGGTCTGCGGCCTCCTACTGCCCCCGCCAGACGCGCTACAGACAGCCTCGCGGGAAAGGTTCGGAGGACGGAGGCCCTCATACACTTTTTTTCGGCGCGAGGCCGCGGGGCGGCGCGGCCCCTCCGCCCAGCATCAATCCGTCTTCACCGTTTCGACGATCTGCCGGATGATATCATCGGGCGCGATACCTTCGGCCTGGGCCTCGAAGTTCAGGATCACGCGATGGCGCAGCGCCGGCAAAGCGGCCAGTTTCAGGTCGGCGAAGGCGACGTTATAGCGGCCGTCGAGCAGCGCCATGATCTTGCCGGCCAGGATCAGCGCCTGCATGCCGCGCGGGCTGGCGCCGTAGCGCACGTACTGGCGCGTCACCGCCGGCGAGTCGCGGTCTTCCGGGTGGGTCGCGGTCACCAGCCGGGCGGCGTAGGCCAGCACGTGGCTGGCGATCGGGACGCTGCGGGCGAGCTGCTGCATCTCCAGAATCATCGCGCCGGTCGCGATCTTGCGTGGTTGCGGCGCGCGCGCCCCGGTCGTTCGGTTAGCGATCTCGACCAGCTCGGCGGCGCTGGGGAACGGCACCAGGATTTTGAAGAAGAAGCGGTCGAGCTGCGCCTCGGGCAGCGGGTAGGTACCCTCCATCTCCAGCGGGTTCTGCGTCGCCAGCACGAAGAACGGGCTTTCGAGCTTGTGAATGGTTTTGGCGACGGTGACCGTCCGCTCTTGCATCGCCTCCAGCAGCGCGCTCTGGGTCTTGGGCGTGGCGCGATTGATCTCGTCCGCCAGCACCAGGTTGGCGAAGATCGGCCCGCGCTCGAAACGGAAGCTCTTGTGGCCGGCGCTATCCTCGCTGATCAGTGTGGTACCGATGATATCCGCCGGCATCAGGTCGGGCGTAAATTGCACGCGGCTGAAGGAGCAGTCGATCACATCGGCCAGCGTGCGGACGAGCGTGGTCTTCGCCAGGCCCGGCACACCTTCCAGCAACGCATTGCCGCCGGCCAGCAGCGTGATCAGCGTCTGACGGATCAGGTCGCGCTGGCCGACGATGACCTGGCCGACTTCGGCCTCGATCGCCAGCGAGCGCTGGCGGAACTCCTCCGGGTTGATGCGATAGCCCGGCTGTGCAGCTGTCATGGGTCGTTCCTCAGATGGACGGGGCGCGTGGTTCAGACGCTCGCCAGCGCGATCGTCCGTACCGTCAGCCCGATAGCGATGATGATCAGCGCAAGCCACGACAGCGCGGTGATCGCGAATGTCACGGCCAGCGTGTTGCTCGAGAGATTGAAGCGCCGGACTCCCCAGACCATCACGATGGTGCCAAACAGAACAACCGCCGCAAGGGCGGCCTCAACGATCCAGACCTCCATGAACCATCCCTCGCCCCGCGCGCCGTGGCGCGGCGGCCTCCTGCCAATGAGTCGTTGGGTGGAAAGAGGTGCGCGGTGATCCGGCCGGCCTGGCCGATGGGGACAGCGCTGTCCGTTCCATGATCACCGACGTTCCGCAATGGCTGCTCATCTAGCGTCTCGGTTCCAGTTGCGTGAAGTACTCACGCACATAATCTTTCAGATGCGGCGGAATCGCGCTCTGGTCGAGCGCCTCGCCGGCCGCGCGCTGGTACTGCGGCAGCACCTGCTGATAGGGCACGAGCGAATCGTTTCGCACGCCGGGCAGATTGCTCTGGCCCTGTTGCGTCTGCACCTGGCCGCCCGGGCCCTGCTGGCCCTGTATCTGGCTCTGCTCGCCGCCCTGAGTCCGCGGCGCGTACGGCTGGTAGACCAGGTCGCGCTGGCCGGTGCCACGGCCACTGCCGTTGTTCCCATGATTCGGGTCGACGTGCGACTGGCCGCCCTGCCCCTGGCCCAGGTTGCTGGCGTTCGAGCCGCCAGTCTGGGGGTTGTTCGGCTGGCCCTGGCCGCGCTGACCCTGCCCCGGCTGCCCCTGCTGGCCCTGCTGCCCCTGCTGGCTTTGGCCCTGTTGCCCCTGTTGCCCCTGTTGCCCCTGCTGGCCCTGCTGGCCCTGCTGGCCTTGTTGCCCCTGCTGGCCCTGTTGCTGCCGGCCGGCCTGGGTCACGGTCTGGCGGCCCTGCTGCATCTGGGCGATGCTGCGCTGAACCGCCTGCTGGTTCGCGAGCTGCTGTTGCGCCTGCTGGACGCTCTGCGCTGCCTGATTGAGCGCCTGCTGCGCCTGGGGCACATTGTTCTGCTGCAGGGCCTGAGCGGCCTGTGCGAGGCTCTGGGCCGTCTGCGGCGCGCTTTGCGCGAGTTGCGCCGCCTGCTGGCTGAGGCTCTGCGCCGCCTGCTGGCGCTGCTCCGGCGTCATCTGATCCAGCCGGTTCGCGAGGTCGCGCAGTTGCTGCATCGCCTGCTGCAGGTCCGGCCGGGCCGCCGGCTGCTGCCCCGCAGCGGATTGAAGATTGCGCGCGAGTTGCTCCAGCGCCGCGCGCCGCGCATCGGCGTTCGGGTCGAGCTTCTGCTGCAGCCGGGCTTCGGCCGTGGACAGGTCGGCCAGGGCCTTCGCCCGGTCGCCGGGGTTCTCGCGCAGGCGGCGCTCCAGTTCGGCGAGCTGCTTCAGCAACTCTTCGCGGTCCTGCGGCGAGAGCGCCTGTTCCTGCGCGATCTGCTGCTGGAGCTCCTTGACCTGCGCCGCCGTCTGCTGGAGCGCCTGCTTCACCTGGGCGCGCTCGGTCAGTTTCTGGGTCTGCGGGTTCGGCAGGAGCGCCAGGGCGATTGCGGCCGCCAGCGGCAGCAGCGCCATCGCCAGCGCCCGCCGGTCCACCGCCAGCGGCAGCATCCGCGGCCGCAGGCCCTCGGCGTGGGCGCGGGCATCCGACTGCTGGTCGGCATCCAGCGCGCCATCGCCCTGCAGTTCGAGCGCTGTCGACAGGCGCTCGCGCAGGCCAAGCGCCGCATCCACCCGCTGCGCGGCCCGCACCAGCGGCAGGGGGCGCAGCAGCAGGTAGCCGAGCATGGCGAGCAGCCAGGCGAGGAGCGGCGCGGCCGTCCATAGCAGCAGGTTCGAGATCGGCATGAGCCTCCCGGCGAGCTGGGTCAGCGCGGCGGCCAGGAACGGCAGCCACAATGTCCGGCTGGCGAGCAGCAGCGTATCGCGCAGCCGCAGCCGCGAAGCCATCGGGCGGAGCCGCCGCCGGATATCCGATTGTGCCGGAAGTGCGTGGGCCATGGCGGTTTCTAGCGCGTCATCTGGCGAAAGGCGAATGGTGGGCGATGGATGATGGACGAATGCTAGCCTGGCTCTGGTCACAGTCGTCCCATCGCTGTCGGGCCTACGTTCGTCGTTTGTCACTCGTCAATGGACGGTGGACGAAAACCCGGGATGGCTATGCCAGACATGCCTACAGACGACTTGCTTCCCTGCCGCTTGTCCTTCGTCATCTACAAGGACGGGCGAGCGCCGTACGATGTTCCACTACTCATCGATCCGCCGCCAGAACGAATGCTCGACGATCTTGCGGCGCCCATCGCCGCTGTCCCAAATCTCGACGATCCGCTGGCTGATGATTGTGACGATGCTGGCGTCGTCCGAGGGCGGGGTGATGGCGCGCTTCGCCGGCGAGATCGCCCGCGTAGGCGCGCGGCCGGCCTCTATCCGCCCGCGCAGCCAGGCCAGGCCGGCCTCCGCCGCGAGCGCCGCCGCGCTGATGGCGACCGTGCGCCCAAGCTGCTTCCAGGTGACGGGCAGAGTCTTCCCCGCGATCACCAACGGAGCGTCGCTGTGACGGGCCAGCATCTGCCGTTCGAGCGGCGCGCCGCAGCGGGCGCAGAAACGGGCGTCCAGCAGGTTCCCCTCGGAACAGGATGGACAGATGCGCTCGACCATCGGATGCTCCTTCAGCCGGGCTCAGCGGATGGCAGGCTTTAGTCAGGCAGTATACCACACAACCCTCGCGCTGGCCTGCCTGGGGCACCTTCTCACCAATTCCTCATCCAGCAACGGATGACGCCAAGGGCGACCGCAAGCATTCTTCTGTGCCCCACCTGGAGCAGAGGCATGCCCGACACGCGCGCTCCTCCAGCTCAAGCCATCTCCCGCACAAACGGCAGCTCCACCACCTCGGCAGACATGTCCGCCCCGGCGACGCGGAGCACGGTCCCCGGTGTGGCCGAGGCGACCCGCACATACCCGAGGCCGATCGGGCCGAAGCGGGGCGAGACGACGGCGCTCGTCAAGTCGCCAGCCTCCTTGCTGCCAGCCTCCAAGTGGGCCGGGAGCGCCAACCCGGCCAGCGAGCGGACGAACGCCTCCTGACCCTCGCCGCCTGCCGGCCGCCCGTCGTCCGGTCGCAGTCGCAGGCCCATCAGACGTTTCGCCAGCCGCCCTCGGCTATCCATCCGCGCGATGATCTCCTGCCCGACATAGCACCCCTTGGTAAAGCTGATCGCATCGCGCAGGCCGGCTTCCAGCGGAATGTACTCCTGACTCAGTTCGCGCCCGAACGCGCCGTACCCCTGCTCGACCCGCAGCGCCTCGAAGTCCTCCGGCGAGAGCTGGACGGCCTGGGCCGCCAGCATGACTCGGGTTGCTGCCAGGCGCGCTGCCGGAACCAGCAGGGTGTAGCCGGCTCCGCCGATCGGCTCGCGCCGCATAACCAGGGCGCCCTCCGCCCCCGCGATGATGCCCCACGGCGCCAGGCCGACGGCGCTCGGCTGGGCGAGCGCCGCCAACGCCGCCGCAGCCTCCGGGCCATAGAGCGCAAACTGCCCGTGGCTGCGGCCCGCTGGCTCGAGCGTCACCTGGTCGTTGAAGAAGATGTTCTTGCGCAGGTGGCCGAAGACCAGCGGCCCCTGGCCGGGGCTGGTGATCAGCAGCAGCGCGTCGTCGAGCGCGTAGACGTGGAGCAGGTCGATGATCCGGCCGATCGGTGTGGTGAGCACCGTGCGCGCCCCCTCGCCGGGCCGCAGCCGCGCGATATCGTTGGTCGAGAGGCGGTGCAGCAGCGCCGCACGGTCGCGTCCGCGCATAAAGATGCGCCCACGCTCCGGCTCCTCCAGGAACACCACGCCGCTAAGGGCTGCGTCGTACGACGACGCGTGAGGGGTGAGCAACGCGGAACGGTCCATGATTGCGTCTTCCTCCTGTGCGCGCATCAACGCATCATACCATCTGCCGCGCCGCTTCGCCAATCAGTACTACCTCGGCGCGGCACGTATGGCCTATTCACAGCGGTAATAGCCGCATGCTATAGTGCGAACGCGGTACCGCGTCCCGCGGCTGCCGCATCCGCGGGCTCCGCACGCGGGCCAGTCGCCAGCGCGCTGTATCGAGGCCGGTATGCCGACCATCCTGCTTGTCGAGGACAACGAGATGAACCGTGATATGCTCTCGCGCCGGCTGGCGCGCAAGGGCTATGAGGTGCTGATCGCGGTCGACGGCGGGCAGGGGGTGGAGTTGGCGCTGCGCGCCGCCCCGGACCTGATTCTGATGGACATGAGCCTGCCGGTGATCGACGGCTGGGAGGCCACCCGCCGGCTCAAGGCCGCCCCCGCCACACGCCAGACGCCGATCATCGCGCTCACCGCCCACGCCATGTCCGGCGACCGCGAGAAGGCGCTTGCTGCCGGGTGCGACGATTACGACACCAAGCCGATCGAACTGCCGCGGCTCCTCGCCAAGATCGAGGCGCTACTCGCCGCCGCGACCGCCTGACGCTGCGCCAAGGGGGCCATCACTGTGCCACGCGCCGCCGCCACCGCCCCGCATCACGGCAGCACCCTGCGCTCGGCCGAGCGCGCCCTGCGCCACGACATGCTCACGCCGGTCAACCACATCGTCGGCTACAGCGAGATGCTGCTCGAACAGGCCGACGACGAGGGACTGGACGCCTACGCCGGCGATCTGCGGCGCGTCCACCAGGCTGGGCGCGCGCTGGCCGGGCTAATGAACGAACGGCTGGCCAGCGGGCTGGATCTCCCCCGGCTGCGCAACGACCTCGCCGCGCCGCTCGGCGAGGCCGAAGCCGCCACCGCGGCGCTGCGCCGCCAGGCGCTGGCCGCCGACCGCGCCGACATCGCGGCCGACCTCGACAAGATCGCCGGGGCGACCGCGCGCCTGCGCCGGATGCTCGACGATGCCGCTGCCGCCCCGCCCCGCCCGGCGCGCCCGCCGCGGAAGGCCGCACCCGCCACTCGCGCCGCGCCCGCCGCGGAGGGCCGGCTGCTGCTGGTGGACGACAACGCCGAGAACCGCGAGATGCTGCTGCGGCGGCTGGGGCGCCTGGGCTACAGCGCCGCGAGCGCCATCCACGGGCGGCAGGCGCTGGCGATGCTGCGCGAACAGTCGTTCGACCTGGTGCTGCTCGACATCATGATGCCGGAGATGGACGGCTACCAGACCCTCGCGGCGCTCAAGGCCGACGAGCGCCTGCGCCACATCCCGGTGATCATCCTCTCCGCCTCGGACGACCACGCCAGCGTCGTGCGCTGCATCGAGATGGGCGCGGAAGACCACCTGCCCAAGCCGTTCGACCCGGTGCTGCTGCGGGCGCGGATCGGCGCCTCGCTGGAGAAAAAGCGCCAGCACGACCGCGAGCGGCGCTACACCGAAGAGATCCGCCGTGCCAAGGCGCGTGCCGACGCGCTGCTGAAAGTCGTCATCCCAGTCGGCGTGGCGCTCTCCGCCGAAAAGGAGTTCGACCGGCTCCTGGAAAGGATCGTGCGCGGCGCGCAGGAGCTATCCAACGCCGATGGCGGCACGCTCTACCTGCGCACCGCCGACGACCGGCTGGAGTTCGTCATTCTGCGGACCACCTCGCTCGGCATCGCGATGGGCGGCCCGGGTGGCACACCGATCACCTTCCCGCCGCTACGGATGGACGAAGACGGCGCGCCCAATCACCGCTTCGTGGTCACGCACGCCGCGCTCACCGGCGCGACCGTGGCCGTGGCGGACGCCTACGCGCCGTGCGCGTTCGACTTCAGCGGCACGCGCGAGTTCGACGCTCGCACCGGCTACCGCTCGATCTCGTTCGTCGCTGTGCCGCTCAAGAACGCCGCGGGCCGGGTGACCGGCGTGCTCCAGTTGCTCAACGCGCAGGATCCGCAGACCGGGGCGATCGTGCCGTTCGACCCGGGCCAGATCGAGGCGCTCGAATCGCTCTCGGCGCTGGCGGCGGTCGCGTTAGATGCCTACGTGCGCGAGCAGCGGCTCAAGCGCGAGATCGAGCAACTGCGCGTCGAGGTGGACGCCGTGCGCACCTCGCGCCAGGTGGCGGAGATCACCGAGTCGGACTATTTTCGGCAGCTTCAGGCCAAAGCGCGGCTGCTGCGCGGGCGATAAGTGGATCGGCAGACGACACGGATTGCACAGGTCAACCATGCACGCCGGACCATCACACCAGGCGACCGCAATGATCGACACCACGCCCCTCCCGACCCGCGCCCGGCCCGCGCTCACGCCAACCGGGCCGGAGAAGCGCGTCTACACCGTCAATGGCCAGCCGATCTGCGCCCGCGAGCAGGGCGCGCCGCGCCGCCCGGTCGCTCTGCTGATCCACGGCTGGAGCAGCTCGTGGTACGCCCTCTCGCCGCTGCTCCCGATGCTCAGCGAGCGCTACCGCTGCGTGGCGGTCGATCTGCCGGGCTACGGCGAATCACCTGTGGGGTCGGGGCGCGCGACAATCGCCGGCTACGCCGACCTGCTGGCCGGGCTGCTGTGCGAGTTGGGCGGGCCGCCGGCGGTGCTGGTCGGCCATTCGATGGGCGGGATGATCAGTCTGACGCTGGCGCTGCGCCATCCGGAGCTGGTCGAGCGCCTGGTGCTGATCTGCCCAACGATCACCGGGCGGCTGTCGCTGTTCATCAACCTGTTCGTCTCCCCGATCACGGTGATGGAGCGCTTCGCGCTGACGGGCAGGCTTGTCACCCTGGTTGAATCGCAGATGCTCAGCCTGACCGACCGGCTGATGCGCCCGGCCTCGTTCGCTGAGCGCTCCGGCATCACCGAGAACGACTACCACCGGCTGCGGGCCGACGCGCGCCGCCCCGGGCAGGGGCGGGTCCGCGCCGAGTGCTTCCGCGCGATGCGCGAGGGCAGCCTCGCCGGGCGGCTCGGCGCGCTGCGGATGCCGGTGCTGGCGCTCTGGGGGCTGGAGGACAACACCGTGCCGCTGCGCGATGCCAGCCTGCTGGCCGACGAGCTGCCCGACACCAACCTGCGCGTCATCCCGAAGGCCGGGCACTGGCCGCAGTTCGAGACGCCGGACGTCACCCGGCGCTATATCCGCGCGTTCCTGAGCACGCCGCTAAAGTTGTTGCAGATGCAGTTCTAGGCGACGAACGACGGTGCCTCCGGCCAAGGAGACCAGGAGACGGGAAGGGACTGGTTGGTACCGAATGCCCTGGCGCTCCCCCCTGGTCCACCGCCCTCCTGCGCTCTCAGCCTCCTGCGCTCCGGTGGCTGACGGTGCCGGCGTTCGCCTACACGAGCAAACGCATGTCCAGGATCATCTCCGTCCACTCCTTCCGCGGCGGCACCGGCAAATCCAACACCACGGCGAATGTCGCCACGCTGCTGGCCGCCGAGGGCCGCCGCGTCGGCGTGATCGACACCGATATCCAGTCGCCCGGCATCCACGTGCTCTTCGGCCTGAGCGACGAGGCCGTGCGCTACGCGCTGAACGATTATCTCTGGGGCCGCTGCGAGATCGCCCAGGCGGCCTACGATGTCACGCCGAACCTCGGGCCGGCGCTCGGCGGGCGGGTGTTCCTCATCCCATCCAGCATCAAGACCGGCGAGATCGCCCGGGTGCTGCGCGAGGGGTACGATGTCGGCCTGCTCAACGACGGCTACCGCCAGGTGATCGATGACCTGGCGCTGAACGCGCTGGTGATCGACACGCACCCCGGCCTGAACGAAGAGACGCTGCTGTCGATCGCGATCTCCGACGCGCTGGCGATCATCCTGCGCCCCGACCACCAGGACTACCAGGGCACCGGTGTGACGGTCGAGGTGGCGCGTAAGCTCGACGTGCCGCGCCTGCTGCTGGTGGTGAACAAAGTCCCGGCGTCGTTCGACGCCGACGTGGTGCGCGCGCGGGTCGAGGCAGCCTACGGCTGCCCGGTCGCCGCGGTGCTGCCGCACTCGGACGAACTGATGACGCTGGCGAGCAGCGGCGTCTTCGCCCTGCGCTACCCCGACCACCCGCTGACCGCCCGCTACCGCGCGATCGCCGCACAGCTCTGGGCGGAGGATGGTTAGAAGATAGAGGGCAGGGAGTCTGCAATCTGCAATCATCACGTGTCATCTTGTCATCTTGTCAGGTCATAACACGCCATGACACCACGTACCGCCCCAGCCATCGATGTTTCACCCGACACGCAGCAGCTCCTGCGCCTGATCGACGAGCTGCGCGAGCGCGAGCGCAATCTCCACGCGCTGATCGAAAACACGCAGGATGCCGTTTGGTCGGTGGATGCTGATGGTCAGCTGGTGACGTTCAACGCGATGTTCCACGGCCTCTGTCTACTGAATTACGGCGTGGACATCCGCCGCGGGCAACGCCTGATCGACCTGTTGCCGCCGAAGGCACGGGCCGAGTGGGGCGCGCTGTACGAGCGGGCGCTCCAGGGCCAGCATTTCGTGATCGAGCAGCATTACGAGTTCGAAGGCACGCCGGTGGATATGGAGGTCTCGCTCTCGCCCATCCGCGCCGCCGATGGGGCGGTCAGCGGCGTATCGGTGTTCGGGCGCGACATCACGGCGCGCAAGCAGGCGGAGGCGGCGATGCGCGAGAGCGAGGAGCGTGCCCGCCTGATCGCCGAGGCCATGCCGGTGCCGATCGTGATCGTTCGGCTGGCGGATGGCTCGGTGGTGTACGCCAACGCCGCGCTCGAGCCACTACTCGGCCTGCCGCGCGAAGCGCTGCTGGGCCGCCCGGCGCAGGAGCTGCTGGCCAACCCGCAGGAACACGAGGCGGTGCTGGCGGCGATCGAGCGCGAGGGAGCGGCCCGCGGCCACGAGGTGCGCCTGCGCCGCGCCGACGGCGAGACGGCCTGGACGGCGCTGTCGGCGCTGCCGATCACCTACGCCGGCGAGCGCGTGCTGCTATGCGGCCTGTACGACATCACCGCACGCAAGGAGGCCGAGGCGGCGCTCCAGCAGGCAAAACAGGCGGCAGAGGACGCCAGTCAGGCGAAAAGCTCGTTCCTGGCGAATATGAGCCACGAGCTACGCACCCCGCTGAACGCAATCATCGGCTATAGCGAGATGCTGCAGGATGAAGCGACCGACGCCGGGATGGATGAATTCATTCCGGATCTGAAAAAGATTCAGGCCGCTGGAAAACATCTACTCGCGCTGATCAACGATATTCTCGATATATCGAAGATCGAAGCCGGCAAGATGGATCTTTACCTCGAAACGTTCGATATTGCCGCTCTGGTGCATGAAGTGGCGCAGACGATCCAGCCGCTGGTCGAAAAGAACCGCAACGTGCTGCGATTGGCGTGTGCCGACGCACTCTGCAGCATGCGCGCCGATCTGACCAAAGTGCGCCAGACGCTGTTCAACCTGCTGTCGAACGCCTGCAAATTTACCGAGAACGGCGAGATCATGCTGCGCGTCGTGCGCCTGGCGACGGCCGTCCGCTTTACCGTCGAAGACACGGGCATCGGGATGACGCCCGAGCAGATCGAGCGGCTGTTCCAGGCGTTCACCCAGGCGGATGCCTCGACAACCCGCAAGTACGGCGGTACCGGGCTCGGCCTGGCGATCAGCCGGCGCTTCTGCCAGATGATGGGTGGCGACATCGCGGTGACGAGCGCGCCGGGCCGTGGATCGGCCTTCACCGTTACCCTGCCGCTGGACGTGAGCACGCCGCCGGCCGAACCCACCGCCTCGGCGGCACCCTCGGCCGCGCCCCGCCCGCTGACCGTGCTGGTGATCGACGACGACGAGGCGACGCGCGATCTCATCCGACACTACCTCGGGCAGGAGGGCCACCGCGTCGTCGGCGCGCCGACCGGCGAGGCCGGGCTGCGACTGGCGCTGGAGCTGCGCCCGGACGTGATCACGCTCGACGTGATGATGCCGAGCATGGATGGCTGGTCGGTGCTGGCCGCGCTCAAGGCCGAGCCGCAGCTCGCGGACGTGCCGGTGATCATCCTGACGATGCTGGACGACCGCGAACTGGGCTTCGCCCTCGGCGCGTCGGACTACCTGACCAAACCGGTGGACCGCGCGCGGCTGAGCGCGCTGCTGCGGCGTTACCGCCGGCAGCGCTCGGCGCGCCCGGTGCTCGTCGTAGAGGACGACCCGACGACGCGCGAGATGCTGCGGCGGATGCTGGCAAAGGAAGGCTGGAGCGTGGCGGTCGCGGCGAACGGGCGCGAGGGGTTGGCGCAGGTCGCTGCGGAGCCGCCGCAGCTCATCCTGCTCGACCTGATGATGCCGGAGCTGGACGGATTCGGCTTTGTGGCGGAGCTGCGCCGCAACCCGGCCTGGCAGGCGATCCCGGTCGTCGTCGTCACGGCGAAGGACATCACCGCCGGCGACCGGCTGCGGCTGAGTGGCTCGGTCGAGCGGATTTTGCAGAAAGGCGCCTACCGCCGGGATGCACTGCTGGCGGAGGTACGCAGCCTGGTGGCGGCCTGCGCCGGGGCTGAGGCCGCGCAGATCTAAGGCGGCAGCACCCGCTCCAGCGCGCGCAGCCAGTTGCCGCCGAGCACCGCGTCGATATCCGCCTCGCGGTAGCCGGCGCCGGCCAGCGCCTCGCCGATCCGCCCGAGATCGGCGATGCTGTCAAGCTCGCGCGGGGCGGCCTCGCTGCCGAAGCCGCCGTCGAAGTCGCTGCCGACGGCGACGTGGTGCACATCGCCGGCGAGCTGGCAGACGTGGTCGATCTGCCGCACCACGGCGTCCAGCCCGACCGCCTGCTTGCCGCGCACCAGCGTCCACTCCGGGTCGAGAAAGCGATTGTAGAGCACCACGCCTACTACACCGTCGCGCGCCATCAGCGCCCGGATCATCGCGTCCGACAGGTGCCGGTCGTCGCGCGGGCCGGGCACGAGCGCCCGGCAGTTCGAGTGCGAGGCGAGCACCGGCCCGTCGAACAGTTCCAGTGCCTCCCAGAAGCTCTCCTCGGCCATGTGGCTCACATCCAGCGCCAGGCCGGCGCGGTGCATCGCGCCCATCAGCGCGCGCCCCTCGGCGGTGAGCGGGCCGGGCGCGCCGGTGCCGCCGCAGTAGCGCGTCGCGCCCCACGCCGGCCCGACGATCCGCACCCCGGCGGCGTACCAGTCGACAGCCTCCGACGGCGTGCGGATCGGGTCGGCGCCCTCCATCAGCAGGACGATCCCCAATCGTGGCTGACCGCCGTCCCAGCCGGCCCGCAGCGCGGCGAGCTCGGCGCGGCAGGCGACCAGACAGACGCGCGGGTCGCCGGCGAGGCGGCGGTAGGCCGAAAGTTGCTCCAGCGCCTGCGCGTGAGCTTCGTCCGCGGTACGGTACACCTTCCCGCCGGACAGGTGCGCGGCGCTCGCCGGGGCGACGTACAACGTGCCGAAAACCAGGCCGACACCGCCGGCCAGCGCGTCCGGCAGGCCGAGCATGGCGATCTCCTCGGCCCGCTCGCCCTCGACGGCGCGGGTCTCGGCCACAGCGCTCAGGAAGTCGCGCCTGTGATTGACCACATTGAAGGCGATATCCTGGTGGCCGTCAACCAGCATAGTGGCGTGTGGCAGTAGAAGGGCGTGACCAGGGGCGTGACAAACGACGCGATGACACGATGACGCGGCGGCTCAAGCCGGACCACAGATACCGTGTCACCCTGACAGCGATCATGCGGTGTACGGCGCGAACAGATGGGCGAACAGCCGCTCGAACTGCGGCGAGTCGCTGTCGATCTGCTCGTACAGCTCCACCACCTGCGCCACCTGGTCGCGGCGGCGCCAGAGGGCCGCGGCGAAGCGGTCGTCCGCGATGCGACGATCGGCGCGCAGATACCCGTAAAACTGCTTGATCGACGTACACACCTCCCGGGCGGCGGTCGGCGAGCTGGAGAAGACACGGCGCGGATAGAAGAACAGCAGAAACTCATCGAGAGTCGCGTAGTCGCCGGCTTCGAGCGAGCGTTGATAGTAGCGCGCCAGGAAGTCCGCGTAGATCGCCAGGTCGTGCGCGCGTGAGGCGGCGGTCTCCTCGCGCCGGCCAGCGGCGATCTGGTGCTGGTAGAACGCCTCGATCAGCGCGGAGCTGCGATCCATCGCTTCGGCCGCCGCCGGATCATCGAGTTCCTCATCCGTTTCGTCGTCATCCGCGCTGCTGAGTACGTTCAGATCGTCCAGCATCCAGGAGTCGTCGGCCTCCGCATCGGCGTCGTGCGCGCCGGCATGACCGTTGTGCGTGCCATTGCCGTTGGTATAGTGGGAGTCGGGCGTCACCCGCAGCGGTGCGAAGAGCGCCGGCTCGGTGCGCAACAATTCGCTCAGCCGTCCGGTGAGCACCTGCTGCGCATCCTCAAGCGACTCGGCCTGTTGCAGCCGCGCAAGCTCCTCAGGCGAGAGGGAGTCCATCAGCCGGCGGGCCGCCTCGCCCAGCGCCGGGTTGCGGCCGAGAAACTCCTGAATATCCTCGATGGTGTCGAGGTCGTCCAGCGCATCGTCGAGCGCATCATCGAGGTCATCGTCGTCCAGCTCGTCCGAGATCTCCCACTCATCATCGTCGCTCACATAGTCGCCGCGGGCCAGGTGCTCCTCGATCGTCGCGGAGTGATCCTCGAGCGCGTTCACCACGCCGGGGTAGATCGTTTCGCTGGTGCCGGCGCGCATATCGAAGATCACCCGCGCGGTCGATGCGCGCGGCGCAATCCCGTTCCACAGCCCCGCTGCGGCATCCGCCCGGCGGCTGGCGAGCAACGCGCGCTGCACCGCGCTGATCGCCTCCAGGAGCGCCGCGTCCTGCGCGGCGGCGGCCTCCTCGTCAAGCTCCTCGCCGAACAGCCAGTCCAGCGGGCGGCGAAAGCTGGCATCGACGATAAACGCGCCATCCAACAGACGCAGCCGCCTGTCGCGCGCGATCACCTGCTGCCACGGCTGGCCAGGATACCCGGTGCGCCACGGCGCACGGGCAAACACCGCCAGAATGCACTCCTCGAACATGACCATGCGGCGGCTGCTGCGCGCCACGCACGCGGCCACCGCGTCGGCCAGCTCGCGGTCGGGTGTCGCGGCGGCGTCCGCATCGAAGCGTGGGGCCGGCTCGCGCTCCAGGCGCAGCGTCAGCGGCGCAGTCGCCGTCACCGTCACCAGTATGCTATCGCCGGCGCGGAACTGCTCGCGGCGGAACCAGTCGCCCAGGTTCAGCGCCGATTGGGTAGTCGGGCCGGGCAGCGCGCTGGTCACGGGGATGGACAGAATCTCGATCGGAAGCGGCGCTCCGGTCGCGTCCTCCAGCCGGAGATCGCCGTGGAGCGACCGGACGAACGGGCGCAGGTGCTGGTGCGCGAGCAGGCCGGCCTCGACTTCATCCTCGCCGGGGATTGCGCGGAAGCGCAGCCCCTGGAGCACGACGTGCAGCGGGGCGAGCATGCCGTTGCCGAGCGGCACCCAGCCGCGCCGTATCCCTTCATAGCGCAGCACATTGCGGATCCCGGCGTAGGGATCCTTCGCCTGACTCGGGCGGTGCGCCAGCACACGATCCATCACCTCGCGCTCCGGGACGATGTCCGTATACTCGCCGGCCAATGCCTCCAGGATGCTGGCGATGGTCAGCTCGTCACGCGCCATGGTTTAACCTCCGTCTATCCGCCCCGCGGCGGCGGGTACAGCGTAGCACCGTGGTTCGGCGCTGTCAAGGCGGCCGGCGCGCCACGCGCCAGCTGTTCCGACACTTCTCCTGGACGATCCTATCTTGACATGCCGTTATCCGGGGCTATAATCGAGAGCAATATCATCGCGGCAGCGCCCAGGTGTAAAGTAAAAAAGAGGTCATGCCGATGCTGCGGCCCTCCCGCTATGCCCTGCGATCTGGTGTGATCGCGGCAGCACTCGCCGCCCTGCTGCCGTTCCGGGCGGCGCTCGCCCAGGACGCGGGCCTGTACTTTCCCGCCAGCGGCCACACCCTGCACGACGGCAACGGTTTCCTGACCTTCTGGCGCGAGCACGACGGCGCCCGGCTGCTCGGCTTCCCGGTAAGCGAGGAGCTCGGCGGGGACCAGCCGGCCCAGTATTTCGAGCGCGGCCGGCTGGAGCTGGCGACCGACCCAGCGACCGGCGAGCGCCGGGTGCGCACCGGGGCGGTCGGCAGCGAATACGCCCAGGCCCTCTGGCGCAGCTTCCCGCCCCCCCCGCCGCGCGCTCCGGCCCCCGGCGAGCAGGTCTTCCCGAACGGCCATACCCTCAATGCGCCGTTTCTTGGCTTCTGGCAGGCGGCCGGCGGCACTGCATTCTTCGGCGTGCCGATCAGCGAGCCGCTGTGGGAGATGACCGAGCGCGGCCAACGACAGGTACAGTACTTCGAGCGCGCCCGGCTGGAGCGCGACCCGGCGCGGGCCGGCACCCCCGACGAGATCGTGCCGGGGCCGGTAGGCCGGGCGCTGGCCCTGCTGCGCCGCGTACCCATCGGGCCGGTTCCCAACCCCGGGCTCGAATCCTACGGCCCGCCCGCGCCGCTCCCGCCAGACACCGGCATCCCACAGCCAGCAGCTTTGGCGCCCGCCAGCCCCGCCCCCGCGCCCGCGGCACAGCCACGGCCTGCCGCGGCGCCCGCGCCGGCGGTCAGGCCAGCGCAGCGGCGGGCACTCGGCGGCGCCAAGTCTATCCTGGTGGACCTGAGCAAGCAGTGGATATACGCCTTCGAGGGCGACCAGCAGGTCTTCGCCGCACCGGTGACCACCGGCCGCGACGGCATGCAGACGCCGACCGGGACCTACCCGATCTACTACAAGACCCGCCTGCAAACGATGCGCGGCGTGCTGGACGGCGTGCCGTGGGTGGTGCCAGACGTGCCGCATGTCATGTACATCAACGGCGGCGTCGCGCTGCACGGCACCTACTGGCACCGGCTGTTCGGCAGCGGCGTACGGGTCTCGCACGGCTGCATCAACCTGCCGCTCGGCGCGGCTGCCTGGCTCTACGAGTGGGCCCCGGTCGGCACGCCGGTGACGGTGACATATTGAGCGACCGGGTGAGCGGGTCACAAGGCGATACGATGACAGGGTGACAAGGTGAGCGGGTGATCTGCAGCGTCATTGATCACTCATCCCCGTATCGCTCATCATCCTACATCTCTCCCACTCGTGCGCCAGGATGCCGTAGATCAGCACGTCCCACCAGCGGCCGCGCATCCACTCCTTCTCGCGCAGCCGGCCCTCCTGGCGCATGCCGACCTTTTCGAGCACGCGGGCGGAGGCCCGGTTCTCGGCGATGCACTCGGCCCAGATGCGGTGCAGCCGCAGCTCGGCGAAGCCGAAGCGCAGCATCTCCCGGGCGGCTTCGGTGGCGTAGCCGCGCCCCCAGAACGCCGGGTCCAACTCGTAGCCGATATCGCCTTCGGTGGCATCGACCGACCGGCGGCGCAGCCCGCAGTTGCCGATCAGCTGCCCGTCCTCCGGCAGGGTGATGGCGAGCTGGAAGCTGCAGCGTGGCGTTTCCTCGGCCATGGCGATCAGCATGGCGACAAAGCGCCGGGCGGCCGGCTCGTCGCGGGTGACCTCCGGATAGTATCGCTGGTAGCGCAGGTCGGACTGGTAGGCAAGCACGGCGCGCCAGTCATCCGGCAGAAAGTCGCGCAGCAACAGGCGTGGGGTACGGCGGCGCACGACGTTACACTCCTGTAAGCATGTCGTTACACGGGCGGCGCATCCACAGGGGACAATACGGGTGTACTATATCATAGTACAGTTGAGCACGGAAGGGCCATGGTCATGGGCGACATTCCTTCATCCGAAATCACGCCGGAGGCGGTCTACCGCTCGCGGCGGGCATTTATGCGCGGGGCGATCGGGCTGGCAGCCGGCGGTCTGGCGCTGGCCGCCTGTGGGGCCCTGCCAGGCGCGGCGCAGCCGGGCGCCGCGCCTCAGGCGAGTGGCGGGACGCCGCTCCCCGCCGGCCTCAAGGACGAGCTCGGCGACCCGGCGAACAGCTACGAGCAGATCACCAACTACAACAACTACTACGAGTTCACCACCACCAAGGAAGATGTCGCGGCGGTCTCGCGCAGCTTCACGACCGCGCCGTGGACGGTCGCGGTCGGCGGGCTGGTGCGTACGCCGAAGACCTACGACATCGACGACTTGCGCAAGCGCTTCGACCAGGAGGAGCGAGTCTATCGGCTGCGCTGCGTGGAAGGCTGGTCGATGGTCATCCCGTGGATCGGCTTCCCGCTGCGGAAGCTGCTGGCCGACGTCGAGCCGACCGCTGCGGCGAAGTACGTGCGCTTCGAGTCGGTGCTGCGACCGGACGAGATGCCCGGCCAGCGCGACCGGTACTTCCCCTGGCCATATGTCGAGGGGCTGCGGCTGGACGAAGCGATGAACGACCTGGCGCTGCTCGTGACCGGGCTGTACGGCAAGCCCCTCCCGCCGCAGGATGGCGCGCCGATCCGTCTGGCGGTGCCATGGAAATACGGCTTCAAGAGCATCAAGGCGATCGTCAAGATCGATCTCGTCGATCAGCAGCCGACATCGCTCTGGATGGCGGCGGCGCCGAATGAGTACGGCTTCTACGCGAATGTCAACCCGGACGTGCCGCACCCGCGCTGGTCACAGGAGACCGAGCGGCGCATCGGCGAGCTCCGCCGGCGCAAGACGCTGCCCTTCAACGGCTATGCCGACAAGGTGGCGCAGCTCTACGCCGGAATGGACCTGCGGGCGAATTATTGACCGGGCGTGCGCGGTGGGGAAGTGTGGAGCGGTGAATCCCTTCCAAGAGCCCTCCCTGGGCGCGTGCGCGCTAAAAACAGAACTGATGGAGGGCTTTCCTTGGCCCTCCATCTTCCGTCCACTGGTTGCCGCCCGCCGAGGCCGAGAACGATATGCGCAACCTGCGAAACAACTGGCTCCGCATCGCGACTCACATCGCCGCGTTCGCGCCCTTCGCCTTGCTGATGTGGGATTTTTTTCAGGATCGGCTGACGGTCAATCCGATACAGGAGATCACATTTCGCACCGGCAAAACCGCGCTGGTGCTGCTGATCCTCTGCCTGGCCTGCACGCCGATCAATACCACCCTGAACTACAAGCCGGTCACGGCGCTGCGCCGGCCGCTCGGCCTGTGGGCCTTCTTCTACGCGACGCTGCACTTCCTCACGTTCGTCTGGCTCGATTACGGCCTGGATCTGGGGTTGATCCTGGAAACCATCCGGGAGAAGCGCTATGTGCTGGCCGGATTCGCAGCATTCCTGCTCTTGATCCCACTCGCTGTGACGTCAACCAGAGGCTGGCAGCGACGGCTTGGCAAGCGCTGGAAGCCGCTCCATCGCCTGGTCTATCTGGCCGCGCCGCTGGTGATTGTCCACTACATCTGGCTGGTCAAGGCCGATATCCGCGAGCCGTTGTTCTACGGCGCGATCGTGGCGCTGCTGCTGGCCGCGCGGGTACCGCGCGTGCGGCGGGCCATCATGCGGATGCGGGGCCGCGCCGTAGCGCGAGGCCCGAAGGCAGCGTTCAGAGTGCCGAGCTTGCGCCAGGCGCCAGACGACAGGCAAGCGGCCGAAGACCGGCGCCCACAACTCTGAACTCAGAACTCAGAACGTCGCATCTCCAAAAGAACCTCCCCGATCGCCGGGGCGCGGCGGAGCAGCCAGCCGCTGTCGGCGGTGCGGGCGCCCAGGATCGCCCAGGCGACATCGTGGG
This sequence comes from Roseiflexaceae bacterium, assembly GCA_042408595.1. GTDB lineage: Bacteria > Chloroflexota > Chloroflexia > Chloroflexales > Roseiflexaceae > JBHOQX01. The sequence goes on from JBHOQX010000098.1 coordinate 57,531, forward strand.
ACGGGGCGTACCATGCCAGGCAGCCGGAGCCGCCGCTGTGCCCGAACGAATCCGGGCCGGCGGCCGGTGGCGTCCAGTGTGGCTGTTTCTCGCCGCGCACCTCCACGCCGAGGCCCCAGGGGCACGGATCCCACTGAAGCGGCGGCTGCGCGCCGCCCGGCAGCCCGCGGGTGTTGCTGCGCGTTGCCTCGGCGCGCGTCTCGGGCCGCAGGTAGCCCTCCGGCCTTCCAGCGAAGGCCCGCACGATGCGCAGCGCGCCCGCGGCGTTCGTCACCAGGCCGGCCCACGGCAGCGCCAGCGAGCGGTAGAACGGTGAGTTGTGTGGCTCCAGCGCCGGGTCCCGGGCACGGCTGCCGCGCACATCGGCGATGCGCGCCACGCGGCGCGGCGGCTCGACACCGAAGTAGCCCTCAACGCCAAGCGGCTGGAGCACGTCTTCCGACAGTACCTCACGGAAGGCCTGCCCGGTCAGGTGCTCCGCCACGACGCCGAGCAGGCCGAAGCCGGCGTTGCTGTAGATAACGCGGGTCCATGGCGGGCGCTCCAGCGGCGTAGCAGCCAGGGCGGCGGCCAGCGCCGGCCAGTCCAGCCCGCGCGCGTAGGGCGCGGCATCCGGCGCGATATCTGCCGGCAACCCAGCGGTGTGGCACAGCAGCGAGCGGATGGTGACGCCATCTTGCGCCGCGGCGGCCTGCGGCAGGTGATCGCGCAGCAGGTCGTCCAGGTGCAGCGCGCCGGCCTCGGCCAATCGGAGCGTGACCAGCGCCGTCGCCAGCTTGGTGATCGAGGCGACCGGGAAGAGGGTGTCGGGTGCGAGCGGCGTGCCAGCGGCGTCCGTGCCGCGCGCCAGGATATGCGGCCCATCGTCGCCGCGCGCGAAGGCCACGACCATCCCCGGCACGCGGCCACGATCCATGGCGTCGGCGATGGCCTGTTCGAGTCGTTCCACGCTACGCGTGCGCCTCCTGCGCTGGTTGCGCCCGGATGTCACACAAACCGCGCAAACACCTGGTTGCCGAGCATCCGCCCGCGCGCGGTCAGGCGCACACCGCGCGCATCGCGTTCGAGCAACCGGTCGGCGCATAGCTCACCGAGCTCGCGCCCATAGACCGCCTCCAGCTCCACGCCGCAGCGGTCGCGAAAGTGGGCATAGCTCACGCCGGCGTTCAGCCGCAGGCCCATGAACATCGTCTCGGCGTAGAGGTCAGGCGCGGTCAGGTCGATCACCGCGGCGGTCGGCAGCGCGCCGCCGCGCACCCGGCGGATGTACTCGTCGATCCCGCGCAGATTGGCGTAGCGCCGCGGGAAGCTATGGCCGTGCGCGCCAGCGCCGCACGCCAGGTAGTCGGCGTTCAGCCAGTAGGCCAGGTTGTGGTGGCACGCGCCGGCGGGAAGCTCAGAGCCCGACGCGCCGTTATCCGCTCCGGGTCCCGCGCCACCGACGCGGAAGGCTGAACGCTGAACGTCGCCCCCACCGCGCGCCCAATTGCTGATCTCATACTGCACATACCCGGCAGCGGCCAGCTTCTCCATCGCCAGCTCGTACATCTCGCCGGTCGCGTCGTCGTCCGGCACGCTGATGCGCCCACCCAGCACCTGCGCGTAGAGGGGCGTCTCCTCCTCGAGCACCAGCGAATACAGCGAGAGGTGCTCGGCGCCCCAGGCCACGATCTCGTCGAGGGTCGCCGCCCACTGCGCCGGCGTCTGGCCGGGCAGCCCGAAGATGAAATCGAGGTTGATCCGCTCGAAGCCGGCGCGCCGCGCGTCATCGACGCTCTGGCGCGCCTCCGCAGCGGTGTGGATCCGCCCGAGCACCCGCAGCGTCGGGTCGTGCAGGCTCTGCACCCCCATGCTGATCCGGTTGACGCCCAGGCCGCGCAGGCCGCGCAGGTAGTCGCGCCCGAGCACCGTGCCGGGGTTGGCCTCGACCGTCACCTCCGCCCCTGCCAGCGGCACCGCCGCGTCCGCCGCGCGCAGCACCCGCTCCATCAGGTCGAGTGGTAGCATGGTGGGTGTTCCCCCGCCCAGAAACACGGTCGGCAGCAGATCTGCGCGTGTGAGCACAGAAGGCAGGGAGAGCGGAGGGGAAGCGGAGGATGACGCGCGCTGCGGCGCGTTGTCTCCCTGTCTGTGCGTTTCCGCCTCGCCCGTTCGCGCTGCGATTTCAACGCACAACGCCGCCACATACGCCTCCATGCGATCTTCCATGTTGACGTAGGTGTTGAAGTCGCAATAGGCGCAGCGGCGGTGACAGAACGGGATGTGGATGTACAGATGGCGCGGGTGCATCACAGCCATTTCATCCGACGGAAGAGCAGCAGCAGCCCGCCGCTGATCGCGAACATCAGGCCGAGCGCGAACGGGTAGCCGTAGCGCCAGTGCAGCTCCGGCATGGACTCGAAATTCATCCCATAAATCCCCGCTACGAGCGAGGCCGACATCAGCACAATCGAGGCGATCGTCAGCACCTTGACGATCTGGTTCAGCCGGTTCGATTGAAGCGAGAGAAAGCTGTCGAGCGCGCTGGAGAGCAGGTCGCGGTAGGTATCGATGCTGTCCGTCACCCGCAGGATGTGATCGTACAGATCTTGCAAGTAAATTGTGTGGGCGGCATCAAACACGACAACCTCACGCCGGAGCAGCACGTTCAGCACGTCGCGCTCCGGCGCGACGATCCGCCGCAGCGTGAGTAGCTCCTTCTTCAGGCGGAAGATCGTCTCGATCGCCGAGTCGTCGGAATGAATGAAGATCTGATCCTCCAGGTCTTCAACCTGTTCGGCGATCGCGTCGATCAGGGGAAAGTAGTCATCAACGATCGTATCGAGCAGCCAGTAGAGCAGCGACGCCACATGCGACTCGATGGGACTGTCCGGCGCGTGCCAGCGGGCGATAGTCTCGTCGATCTGCGGCATCGGCTCGTCGTGAACGCTCACCACGAAGTTATGCCCGACCACTAGGTCAAGCTCGTGCATAATGATCCGGCTGTCCTCACGTGCGAACCGTGCGGTGTAGAAGACAATCAGATAGTAGTCGTTGTAGACATCGATCTTGGGCCGCTGCGTCTCGTGGAGGATGTCTTCGACCGCAAGGGGATGGAGCCCGAACGCTTCGTGCAGCAGCGCGACATCGGCCTTGTCGGGGCAAGTGATATCGAGCCAGAGCGCCGTGTCGCGCTCCTGGCGCAAGTCGGGGATGGCGCTCACCGGCACGTCGGTAAGGAATTCGCCCTGGCCGCGGCAGACGGTCAACTTGTGCATATCAGGCGAAGGTCAGTTTGCGGCGGCGCAGCGCGACACTTTCCAGCAGGCCGATCGCGGCGAAGGTCGTCAGCGTGAAGCTCCCGCCGTAGGAGATAAACGGCAGCGGGATGCCGGTGATCGGCATGATGCTCATATTCATGCCCGCATTGACGAGCACGTGGCACAGCAGCATCGCCATGACGCCGACGGCGATCAGGCGACCGAAGGTATCGCGGGCAACGCGTGCGACGGTGAGTGCCTGCCACATCAGGATGCCTTGGAACACGAGCAGCACCGCCGAGCCGATAAAGCCTAACTCTTCGCCGCTGACGGCGAAGATGAAGTCCGAGTACTGCACCGGGAGATAACCGCCCTGGGTGATCAGCCCATGCGTCCAGCCACGCCCGGTCAGCCCACCGGAACCGATCGCCCCGAGCGCCTGGACGATATTCCAGGCGTCGCCTTTCAGCCCCGGATCGTACCCCTGGGGATCGAGAAAGACCAGCAGGCGGGTGCGCTGGTAACTGTGCAGCACGTAGTTCCAGCCGATGTACGCTACCGGGATCGCCAGCAGCGCGATGGCGGCCAACTGCCACCAGCGCATCCCGGCGGCCCAGGCCATCAGCAGCCAGATCGTGGCGATCACCATCGCCGTGCCGAAGTCCGGCTCAAGAAAGACCAGCGCCAGCGGCACGCCGGCCAGGAGCAGCCCGCCGAGTTGCACACGCGTCTCGCCGCCACGCCCCTCGAAACGCTGCCAGTAAGCCGCCAGGGCGATGATCAGCATCAGCTTCGCGGGCTCCGCCGGCTGAAATGTGCGCAGGCCGAAATCCAGCCAGCCCTGCGCGCCACCGCGCACCTGCCCGATCGCTAGCACCGCCGCCAGCACGCCGATGGTGGCGATGTACAGCACGCGCGCCCATGACAGGAGAGCGTGATAGTCGAGCACGGTGAGTGCGAACATCGCAGCCGTGCCGACCGACAGGTTGATGATGTGCCGCGACAGATAGCCCTGGGTCGCCGGGTCGCGCATCGTCGCGCTGTAGACCAGCGCCAGGCTAAAGCCGGTGAGCACGATGACACAGCCGACCAGAAAGTAGTTGTAGTCGCGCCAATAGCGGTTCATGGGGCGGATTATACCATGGTCATCGCAGCAGGTATAATAACAAGCCGGAGGTTTCGCCTATGCATACAACTAACTTCTCCCTGGGTATCACCTACTGGCCGCGCCGCAGCGGCTATGGCTGGTGGCGGGCCTTCGACCGCGGCGAGACGCGCGACGACATGGCGCAGGTCGCCGGGCTGGGCTGTGATACGGTGCGCTTCTGCCTGCGCTGGGAGGACTTCCAGCCCGAGCCGCGCCGGCTGAACTCCGCCGCCCTGCGGGATTTCGAGCGTGCGCTGGATCTCGCGGGCGACGCCGGGCTGCGGGTCGCCGCCGTGCTCTTCCCGGTCGCCATCGGCGGGCAGTTGGCGCTGCCTGCCTGGGCAAGCCGCCCGGATCCGGTTGATCTGATGCGATTGATCCTCGGCGAGGCGGCGGGTGTTCGACCTCCCGTACGCCTGAATGGCGAGCGACCCGCCGGGCTGCACCCCATCGATACGCCGCCGGTGATCTATGGTGATGCCTACCATGCCAGCAATGCGCCGAATCTATTCACTGACTCGCGGTTGCGCCAGGCGCAGCGCTACCTGATCAGCGAGGTCGTGGGGTATTTCGCCAGCCACCCCGCGCTCCTCGGCTGGCAGCTCGGCGAAGGGCTGGAGCGGCTGCATGCGCCCGCCTCCGCGGCCGCCGCACAGGAGTGGATCGAGGAGCTGGCGGCGCTGGCGCGCGAGTGCGGCGGTGTCGCCATCGGGTTCGGAGCTACGCGCAGCCTGCTGCACCCTGCCGGCCCGCGCCCGGAGCATCTCGCCGCCGCCTGCGACCTGGCCGGACTCACGCTCGATACCCCGCTGCCGCTGCCGGAGGCCGGGCCGCTCGCGCCCGAGTCGGTGACCTTCGCCTACCGACTGGCCGCCGGGCTGGCCGGGCAGCCGCTCCTGCTGGCCGGCCTGGGCGCACCGACCGCACCCGAGCGCGAGACCGGCTGGGTGGAGACCGACTGCTACGGCCGCACGACGCGCGTCTACCGCGCTGCCCCCCAGGAGCAGGCCGAGTTCCTGGCCGACGCGATCAGGCAGCTCTGGCAGGCCGGCGCGCGCGGTGTCTGGCTCACCGATTACGCCGACTATCCGCCCGATCAGTGGGCGCTGCCGCCGCTCGACCGGAGCGTCGCTGCCCGCACGCGCGGGCTGGTGGACGCGGCCGGGCGGGAGAAGCCGGCCGCCGGCGCGTTACGCGAGCTCGCCGCCACGCTGCGCGGCCAGGAACAGCCGATGCCAGCACCGTTTGAGGTGGATGCCGAGCGCTACTGGCGCGATCCGCGCGCCGCGCTCACCCGTCTGTGGCGCGACGCGTGACGCAGCCTGGAGGGCAACGCGCACAGCGTTGTGATAGCAGCCTTCAAACGGGCGCCAATCCGCATGCGAGGGCCCACGAGCGGAAGAGCTGAAGCGCCTAGCAGCAAGGCTGGCCGCGTCATTTACCCAGGATGGCGCGCAGCCGCTCATCGGCAGCAGTCACAGCATCGGACGGGCTGGCCTGCTCGAAGAGCACCTGCCGCTGCATCAGCAGCAGAGTCTGCCAGATCGCATCGCGGTTGGCGCCATTCAGCATCGGGCGGGCCCGCCCCGCCTGCTCACGAAAGACGCGCGCGGCGGCCGTCTGCGGGTCATCGCCGGCGAGCTTGAGTGCAGCGCTCGCCGGCTGCACATCCACCCGCAGCAGCTCGCGCTGTGCCTCGTCGCTGGCGATATAGCGCAAGAACTCAACCGCCGCGTTGCGCTCGGCCGCCGCCGCCCGCTTGCTGACGGCCACCACCTGGCTTTGCAGCAGCGGCTCCGGCGCGCGGCCGGTCTGGCTGAGGAGCGGCAGGGGGGCGATGCCCATCTTCTCGCCCCACAGCCGGCGCATGTCGGGGAGTTGATGGGCCCAGGCGAAGGTGATGAGGACGCTGTTGTTCTTCAACGCACGATCCACCTGGATGCCCGAATCCGGGCGGATGAACAACTCCGGGTCGGCGCGAAGCTGCGCCAGCCACGCCAGCCAGCGCTCCGTGCCCGCCCGGCCCGCTCCGCCAAGCGCCGGCGCGCCGGTGTCGTCGAAGACGCGGCCATCGAAGGCATACAGATAGCCGAGCATGTTGTCGAGGGACAGATTGACCGCCAGCCCCCAACGTGGCGGCGTGGCGTCCGGGGCGCTCAGGCCGTGCGCCAGGCTGATCAGCAGGTCGGTGTCTTCCGGCGCCTCGGAGAGGTTCGCGCGATTGTAAAACAGCGCCAGGGTGTCGAACGAGAGCGGCATACCGTACAGCCGCTGCTGACCGCCGGCACCGGCGGCGCGGGCGCTTGCGAGCGCCGCGGGGAGGGTGGCGCGCTGAGTCTCGGCCGGGATCGCTTCATCCAGGTCGAGCAACAGGTCGCTGGTGGCGAGCGTGCCCAGCCAGGAGCTGGGGACAAGCACCAGGTGCGGCCCGACCCCCGCCTGCGTCGCGGCGCGCAGATCGCCGGGCAGCGAAGCGAGCGGGCGCTCCTCGAGCAGCACGCGGCCGTTCTGCCGCCCCTGGTTGTAGCGGTCCACCAGGCGGGCGAGCGCGTCGCGCGGCGCCCCCGACCAGCCGTGCCACATGCGCAGCGTGATCGCCGGGGTAGCGGCAGGCGGGGCGGGTGTGGCGCCAGGGTCCGGGCCGGCACTGGTCGTGCACGCGCCGAGGAGCAACCCCAGCAGCACCACGATGGCGATCAATCGGCGGTCGGTCACAGCACGGTCGCTCGCTCGCTCAACGACACTCGGCCCGAAACAAAAAGGCAGCCCACGGGAGGCGTGGCGCTGCTCATCCGCGGTTCCCTTCCGCTCCTGCGCTGTCGTACGATTATAGCACGACGGCACGGGCCGGCGCAAGGCGCGTGATTTCCATTGACGTGCAAAGCGTTCCGCGGTAAAATATTGTGAAACCCATACGCGCCCCCCCGCCTCGGCATGCCCGCAGACGGGGCATTCTGCTCCAGCATTCCCATGGCATGAGCCGACTAGCCGCCTACCCACAGGCAGGAGGATGGGCATGGCCGACAAAGCGAACCGGCGCGCGCGTGTCGCGGCGATCGATCGTGTGTTGCGCGAGATCGGCTGGCATACCCAGAAACAGACCGCACATATGCTCGCCCGGCCGCAGATCGACCTGACGCTGCCGCAGATGGTGACCCTCTTCGCCATCCACGACAGCGGCACATGCCGTATGAGCACGCTGGCCGAGCTGACCCAACAGTCAGCCGGGACGCTCACCGGCATCGTCGATCGCCTGATCGCAGACGGGCTGGTGGCACGTGTCCGGAACACAAGCGACCGGCGCGTCGTCGAAGTGACGCTGACGCCGGAGGGCGAGCGCCGCTTGGCCCAGGTGACGGCAGCCCGTTATGAGCAGACCAACCACGCCCTTAGCGGCTTCAGCGATTCGGATCTTGCGACACTGGAGCAGTTGCTTGGGCAGTTCCTCGAAGCCGTGCAACATCATGACACGCAGCCATCCCGTCTCTCGCGCGCAATCGAAGCGTAGCGGGCGGGGCGCCCGGCGCGCGGCGGGGGCGCTCCGATGACCAGCCTCTTCCGGTCGCACCGCGTGCGCGCGGGGCTGACCGCGCTCGGGATCATCGCCCTTGTCGCCGCCGTCGCCTGGTTTGGGCTGTCCGGCCGCAGCGGGCCGGCTGCGCGCAAATTCGACCTCGTCACCCCCCGCCGCGATACGATTACCGCGACCGTCAACGCCACCGGCCAGATCGAAGCGCAGCAGATCGCCAATCTCTCGTTTGTCACGCCCGGCCGCGTCGCGGCGGTGCTCGTCCGTGTGGGCGACCGGGTGCGCGCTGGCGCGCCGCTGGCCCGGCTCGATACCCGCGAGCTGGAGATCCGCCTGGCGCAGGCCGAGGCGCAGCTCCAGCAGGCCCAGGCCAGCTACGAAAAACTGGCTGCCGGCGCGACCCCCGCCGATCTGGCGATCGCCGCGGCGCAGCTCCGGCAGGCCCAGGCCCAGCAGCAGCAAACCGCCGGCAGCGTCTCGCCCGCCGACCTGGCCGCCGCCCGCGCCCAACTCGAACAGGCGCGGCTGGCCCTCCGCGCCGCCGAGGCCGGGGCCGACCCGACCGAATTGCAGCTTGCCGAGGCGCAGCTCCAGCAGGCGCAGGCCCAGCTCGACGCCCAACGCTCGCAGCTTTCTGCCGCCAAGACCAACGCCGAGCTTGCGCTCCAGCAGGCGGCCAACGCGCTGACGCAGGCTCAGGCGCGCTACGCGACGGCTAAGGCCAACTGGGAGTATGTGCAGGCGACCGGCGCCGACCCGATCGTCCGCACGGTCGCCGACCCCAGCCGGCCCGGCAAGACGCGCCCGAACACGCTGAACGAATCGCAGCAGCGGCAGTATTACGACGCCTTCGTCCAGGCCGAGGCGGCCCTGCGCAGCGCCGAGGCGCAACTCCAGCAGGCGCAGGTCAGCGCCGACAACGCCCGCCAGGCGGAGGCGGCGGGCGTGCGGCTGGTGGAACAGCAGCTCGCGGCCGCCCAAACAAAACGCGACCAGGTGGCGGCCGGGGCCAGCGCGGATCAGCGAGCCGCGGCCCGCGCACAGGTCGCCGCTGCCGAGGCGAACCTCAACCGGCTGCTCGGCGGGCAGCGCAGCGGGGCGCTCGCGGCGGCGGAGGCGGCGGTGGCGCAGGCGCAGGCGCGGCTGGAGCAACTCAAGGCTGGCCCCCAGCCGAGCGACCTGGCGCTCGGACAGGCACAGGTGGCGAGCGCCCGCGCCGCGCGCGACTTAGCGAAGCTGGCGCTCGACGAAGCGACGCTGATCGCTCCGTTCGATGGCACGGTGGCCGAGGTGAACATGCGCATCGGCGAGCTGGCGAGCGCCGCCAGACCAGCGGTGGTGCTGGCCGATCTCAGCGGGTTTTCGCTCACCGTGCGGGTGGACGAGATCGACATCCCGCGCCTCAACGCCGGCCAGCCGGTGACGATCACGCTCGACGCGCTGCCGGGGCTGGCGCTGCCGGGCCAGGTGACGCAGATCGCGCCGCTTTCCGCCAGCCAAGCCAGCAGCGCCAGCGCCTCGACCGTCACCAGCTACCAGGTGCAGATCAGCGCCCAGGCGAGCGATGCCCGGGTGCGCCCCGGCATGTCGGCCAGCGTCGATATCATCGTGGCTCGCAAGGATGGGGCGCTGCTGGTGCCACGCCGCGCCGTGCGCAACGACCGCGGCCGGCTGGTGGTGGATGTGCCGGTCGATCCCGCCGTCTGCGCCGCCCCGCTCGATCCGCGCGCGGCACAACCGGCCCTCACGCAGGTACCGGTGACGACTGGCCTGAGCAACGAGCTGCTGATCGAAGTGACCAGCGGGCTGAACGAGCAGTCGTGCGTGTATGTTGAGGGGATCGATGCCCGGCTGCGGGACTTCCTGGCCGGCGGCCCACCGCGGCGGAATTGAGACGGCCGGGCGGTGCCGCGATCCATAATGCCAGCTGTGCCTCTGCCACCTGTGCTACCGACTTCGCACTCCCTGCTATTCTAACCAGGACGTACGCGGTGGGGAGGCTTGGAGGGACTTCGCCCCTCCACAACACGTTCTTGGGCGCGCACGCGCGCCGAAAAAGAACCCCGTGGTGTGGCCGACCGCGTACATCCTGGTATTACCGGCCATCCTTGTAGCCCGCCCATGAGCATCTTCGAGTCGATCCGGATCGCCTTCGCGAGTCTGTTGGCGAACAAGCTGCGAGCCGCGCTAACGATGCTCGGCATCATCATCGGCGTCGGCGCGGTGATCGCGCTCCTGGCGCTCGGCAACGCGATCCAGACGCTTGTCACCAACGAACTCCAGGGCCTCGGCTCGAATCTGATCTTCCTCTTCGCCGGCACGAACAACCCGGAGACCAACCGCCGCGTGCCACCGGAGCTGACCAACGCCGACATCGCGGCGATCGCCGACCCGCTGAACGTCCCGGCGGCTGTCGCGATCGCCGCTGAGTACGGCCGCGGCGCCACGCTCAGCTACGCCGGCGCCAGCTACGACGGCCGCGTCGCCGGGGTGACGGCCAACTATCCGGCGGTGCGCAACGCAAAGGTCGCCAGCGGCGTGTTTTTCGACCAAAGCGCGATCGAGGCGCGCTCGCGCGTGGCGGTGATCGGTGCAAAGGTGCGCGATGCCCTCTTTCCCGACGAAGACCCGATCGGCCGACGCCTTCGCATCAACGACGTGAACTTCGAGGTGATCGGCGTGATGGCTCCTCGCGGCGGCAGCATCGGCCCGAACCAGGACGACAACGTCTTCGTGCCGATCTCGACAGCCCAGACGCGCCTCTTTCCGCCGCCCCCCGGCACGACCCGCCGGGTCGAGGCGAGCGTCGTGTATGTGCAGGCCGCCGACGAGCGCGGCATCGACCAGGCGATCGACCAGATCACCACGCTGCTGCGCCAGCGCCGCGGCCTGACGTATCAGGACAACAACTTTACCATGATCACGCAACAGGACCTGGTGGCGTCGTTCAGCACGATCACCGGCGCGCTGACGGCCTTCCTCGGCGCGATCGCCGCGATCTCGCTGCTGGTTGGGGGGATCGGCATCATGAATATTATGCTGGTGAGCGTGACGGAGCGGACGAGCGAGATCGGCCTGCGCAAGGCGGTTGGCGCGCGCCGCAGCGACATCCGCACTCAGTTCCTGTTCGAGGCGCTGGCGCTGAGCCTCACCGGCGGAGTGCTCGGGATTGTGCTCGGCTACACCCTGGCGGGGATCGGGACGGCGCTGCTGCGCCGGCTGGCCGCAGGGGCGACAGCGCAAGTGCAGCTCAGCGCCATCTTGCTCGCCACGGCGACCTCGATCGCGGTCGGGTTGATCTTCGGCATCTACCCGGCGATCCGCGCCTCACGCCTCAACCCGATCGATGCCCTGCGGCACGAGTGACGCCACGCCCGGGGCGACATCGCGCGCCAGCCGCAGCAGCATCTCGAACTCGTCGTGGAACGCATCGACGATGATGTCCGGCTGCGAGACGAGCCGCTCGTCGGTCGCAACGCCGAGGCGGACATTGCCGTTGTAGCTGAGGATGCTGACGCCCATGCCGAGGCGCGCGGCCTGCGGCACCCAGAACATGATGTCGGCCAGGCGGCTCCCGCCCAGGTAGATCGGCTGGCGCGGCCCGGGGACGTTCGTCATCACCGCGGTAACTTTCGAGCCGAACAGCTCGAACGCGGTGAACTGGAGCGGCGGCGGCAGCGCCCCCACGATGTTCAGCAGGCTGTAGGTGACGAGCGCGTCGGGTGAGTTCTTGATCTCCTCCATGCTGTCACGCAGCGTCAGCAGGCGAGCCACCGGCTCAGCGACCCCCAGGGGGAGCGGGACGAACACCAGCCCGAATTGGTTGCCCAGCTCCAGCGCCCGGCTGATCGGGCGCAGATTCACCGGCACCGCTGCGCGGATCGTCAGCCCCTCCACCGGCTCGCCGATCTGCAAGAGGTAGCGCCGCAGCGCGCCGGCCGCCGCCGTCAGCAGGATGTCGTTGACCGTCCCACCGAGGGTCTGGCCGATCTGCTTGACCGCCGCGACCGGCACCGGCTCCGACCAGGCGGCGCGCTTGGCGACGCCGAGCCTGCCCTTGAACGGCGTCTTCGGATCGGGCGGGAGGAGCGCCAGGCGGGCCAGCGCCTCCGCGCCGGAGAGCGCCACCGCGCCGGCTTTGGAGAGGGCTGGCAGGCCCGTGTCGTCGGTCAGCGCGGCGCGCGCCGCGGCGACTGCGCGCGCCGCGCCGTTCGCTGCGGCGCCCGTGAGCGACGCCGTCTGACCGAGCATGCCGTTGAGCGGCCGAGAGCGCGGCGCGCCCAAGGGAGACTCGGGCAGGGCATCGGCGGCATCATCCGTCATGGACAGCAGCACCCCGACCAGCGCGATGCCGTCGGCGATGCAGTGGTGCAGCCGGGCGATGATCGCGCTCCCGCCGTCGTACCCCTCCACCAGATGGAACTGCCAGGGCGGCTTGGAGCGATCGAGCGGGGTGCTCATCAGGTCGCCCACCAGGTCTTGCAGCGCGGCGCGGCCGCCAGGGGCCGGCAGGGCGATCCGGTGCAGATGCGAACGCACATCGAAGTTCGGATCGTCCTCCCAGTAGGCCGGACCGAGCAGCGGCGTGACGACTCGCTGGCGGAAGCGCGGCAGTTTCAGCAGGCGCTGCTCGATCACCGTGCGCAGCCGACCATATGGCAACGGATCGGCGAGCATCAGCACGCCGGTGATCATCATCAGGTTGATCGGATCTTCCATCCGCAGCCAGGCGTTATCGACAGGCGAGAGCGGCATACGCTTGGAAGCCATGGGTCTCTCCTTTGGCGCGCGGATCAGCCGCCGGCCGCCGTGCCCGGCCGCGAGCGCGGCGGGATGTCGTGCCAATTATACCGCGCCTGCTGCGTCGGTCAACGGTGGATGTGGTACAATACGGCGCTGTGGCCGCAGACGGGCGGCCGCAACCGGGGGTGCCGGGGCCGCGTCGGCGGCGCCTTTTTTTTGCCGGACGCGGCAGAGCGTAGCGCGAGCACGATAGACGGCGAGCGATTGCGGAGATGCGCCGAACGGCGCCGCAGTGTGCGGAGTCTATGTGATCTCGCAGTGAGAAAGCAGAACGATGACGTCTTTCGTAGATCTTGGATTGAACGACCACATCCTGCGTGCGATCACTGAGCTTGGGTATGAGGAACCGACACCCATCCAGGCCCGCACGATCGGCTCCATGCTTGCCGGGCGCGACGTGATCGCTCAGGCTCAGACCGGTACCGGCAAGACCGCCGCCTTCGCCTTGCCGATCATCGAGCGGCTCGACCACGGCGCGCCGGGCGTCCAGGCGCTCATCCTGACGCCTACACGCGAGTTGGCGGTGCAGGTTGCCGAGGCGATCAACCGCTACGGCAAATACAGCGACGTGCGTGCCCTGCCGATCTACGGCGGCCAATCGTACGACGTGCAGATCCGGGCGCTCCGGCGCGGCGTGCAGATCATCGTCGGCACGCCGGGGCGGCTATTGGACCACCTGCGCCGCGGCACGCTGAGCTTAGACACGGTGCGGACGATCGTGCTCGACGAGGCCGACGAGATGCTCGATATGGGCTTCATCGAGGACATCGAGGCCATTCTCCAGATGGCCCCCGCCGAGCGGCAGGCGGCGCTCTTCTCCGCGACGATGCCCCCACCGATCGTGGCGCTGGCACGCAATTACCTGCGCGACCCGGAGCGAATCACGGTCGAGACCGAGCAACTGACGGTGCCACAGATCCGCCAGGTGTACTACCTGGTGGCCGACCGCGACAAGCTGGAGGCCGCGGCGCGCGTGCTCGACATGGAGATGCCGCAGTCGGCGATCATCTTCTGCCGTACCAAGGCCGGCGTGGATGAGTTGGGCGAGCGGCTTCAGGCGCGCGGCTACGCCGCTGAAGTCCTCCACGGCGATCTGAGCCAGGCGATGCGCGACCGGGTGATGCGCCGCTTCCGCGAGGGGCAGGTCGAGCTGCTGATCGCGACCGACGTGGCAGCGCGCGGGCTGGATATCGAGCACGTCAGCCATGTCATCAACTTCGACATCCCGATGGACCCGGAGTCGTACGTCCACCGGATCGGGCGGACGGGCCGCGCCGGGCGGGCCGGCACAGCGGTGACGTTGGTGACACCCCGCGAGCGGCGAATGCTGCATGCGATCGAGCGACTGACCGGCGCGCCGATCCAGCGCCAGCGCCTGCCGACGATCGCCGATGTGATCGGGCGACGGCGCGAGAGTTTCAAAAACCGGCTGCGCGAGATCCTGGCCGAGCCGGAGGGGCTAGAGTCCTACCTGGTGATGGCCGAGGAGCTCGGCGAGGAGCACGACCCGGTGGAAGTCGCCGCAGCGGCGTTCAAGCTGCTGCTGGCCGAGCCGGACCCGGCGGAGGACACGCTGCGCGATATCGAGGACGTGCCGGCGCGCACGCGTGAGCGGCAGCACGGCTTCGCGCCGGACCGCGACATGCAGCGGCTGTTCCTGAACGTGGGCCGCGAGGAGCGGGTGCGCCCGCAGGACATCGTCGGCGCGATCGCCAACGAGGCCGGCATCCCGGGCCGGGCGATCGGCGCGATCGACATCTACGACCACTTCGCCTTTGTCGAGGTGCCGCGCAACGCAACCGACCGGGTGCGCCGGGCGCTGAACGGCACGACCATCCGCGGCTACAAGATCGAGGCGACCCTGGCCCGCCCACGCGAGGAGCGCGGCGACGGCGGGCGCGGGGGCCGCGCGTCGCGGCGGTAGGCGGTATGCTTTTAGGTGCGAAGGGCGCGAGGGGCGCACAGGCAGGAAGGGTAGTGGCTAAATCTCGGAGGATATCGTATTACAACGCAGGGTTTGTGCAGCAGCTCATCCAGCGTGACCATAACGACCTCACGGCGCGAGGTATCCCAACTCAGCGAGACGAGCGAGCGTACGCTTGCGGTGCGAGAGGTAGGCAGCACGGTTGCGACGTTGATAGGACATCACCACCATCAACGCTTGTGCGGCATCCCAAAGAGGTCGTTTCAGGTGCGTTGCTCAAGTAGTACTTAACTACCGTCGGCTCGTTGAGGTTGCGTCGAATGACCAGCCATTGGCGCCGGTGGGGCAATCCATCTCGTGCCGCGTTCACTCGCACGAAGGCAAACTCGCACACGATCGGCCCCTTCGAGCCTTCCTTGATCGTCGCGCGTGCCCAAGCCGTTTTGGGCACACGCCATAGCAACTCATCAACTCGATACGGCGCATTGGCTGAACCAATCAGGGCCGGGCTGCGCCGCCAGATCAATTGGTCGCACGAGACTTCTGTGAAGTACCACAGCCCCAGTTGGTCGACAGCATCACGAAGGGCAGGCGCGTTGCCATACAGCGCATCGGCAGCAACCCAGCGTGCTGGGAGGCGATCCAAAGCACTCCAGGCGTGCACCAAGCCAATCGCGATCTCCGACTTGGTTTGGAAGCTCAGCTCGGGCGGCCAGCCGACTTCCGCACGCAGGTCGGCCATCTGATCGCTGAACCAGTCTTCAGGAACAAACAGGTGGCCGCTGAGGAGCGTGTAGCCCTTGCAGGAGGCGTAGCCGAGAAACACGCCGACGTGGCGGGAGCAGATTTTGCCGAGCGCGCCGCAGGACTGGCGGGCGACACCGGCAGAATGCTGACCTTGTTTGGGAATGCCACTTTCATCGACGAGCAAAACGGCTGCATCATCGGTAAGCGATTGAGCGACCAGGTGCTGGTGCTGTTCAAGCAGCAGCTGTGGCGATCAAGGGCTGTCGGCGATAAAGGCTTGCAAGGCGCGGATGGGAAAGCCGTGCGCCAAGGCAAGAGGCTCGATCGATTTACGTGGAAGCTGGCTGAGCAGGCGGCTGAGGTAGCGATGCGCCCAGACAGCTTGGTCTTTGCGAGCATAAGTAGATGCAAACAGGGCTGCGTAGTCGGCTACATCCTGGCGCAGCCCTGCGACTTCACGTGGCATCAGGGTGCAGGATGGTAAAGAGCAATCTGCTGCTACAATAGCAGCGGGCATAGGTCTCTCCTCTGACTGTGTGGAAGCGGTTTGAGGAAAAGTACCAAGCCCTTCGTTATGGTCAACTTACCCCCTCACTGCCAAACCCTGCGTTGTAATATCAGGACGGGCACAGCGCTCCACCGTCCAGGCGTTCACCATTCGGCCTATAGCCACTACCCAAAAGCGCACACAATGAAATGGCAACTGCGGGCAAAGTTCAAGGAGATGACGCCATGAAAAAATGATTGAAACCTTCGAGATTGTGCGTGAAAAAGGCAGGATAACCTGCACTTCAAGCTGACAGCGATCCGCACATCGGCTGAAAGCGCGAGGCATTGGCCACTTAAAAACCTCAATATCCACAGGGGGTCTAAAATGAAGACGAAACAATCCCTGATTACTTTTCTCGTGTTAGCAAATCGCTTACCCTCTAAGAAACTATCTCAAAACTCTGTTGCCGCCAGACGAACGGAGCGGCGATACCAAATCAAGGCACCCGCGAGCTTGAGCAGCCCGAGGTAGTTCGATGCTTTCTTGTCGTAGCGCACCAGAATGGCGCGACACGTGCTTA
>JBHOQX010000101.1:0-22138 GCA_042408595.1 Roseiflexaceae bacterium
GTTAAGCACGTGTCGCGCCATTCTGGTGCGCTACGACAAGAAAGCATCGAACTACCTCGGGCTGCTCAAGCTCGCGTGTGGATGGATTTGGTATCGCCGCTCCGTTCGTCTGGCGGCAACAGAGTTTTGAGATAGTTTCTAACCCGTCCACCACCCCGATGAACACACTGTTATTCTCCCCTCCGCGCGGTTTAGTAGCCGTTCATCCCTGTCTGATACACTCCATAGCAGGCGAGGAGTCTGCCTGCTGTGTGGAGCTGGAGCATGAAGCTGGCGATTGTGATCGTCAACTGGAACGGGCGCGATCTGCTGGCGCGCTGCCTGCGCTCGATCGAGGCGACCGCCGGTGACCTGCCACATGCTGTCTGGGTAGTCGACAATGGCTCGACCGACGGCGCGGTGGAGATGGTTGCGCACGATTTTCCCGCGGTTCACCTGATCGCCAGCGAGCGCAACCTCGGCTTCGCCGGCGGGAACAATCTGGCGCTACGTGAAGTTCTGAATTCACAGTTCAGAGGTCAAAATTCGGAGGGGTTCGGAACCTCTGCACTCAGCCCTCTGCAGTCAGCGCTCGATTACGTACTCCTGCTCAACCCGGACACGGTGGTACAACCAGGCGCGCTCCAGGCCCTCGTCCGGTTCATGGACGAGCGTCCACATGTCGGTGCGGCCGGCGCGCTGCTGCTGAACGAGGACGGCAGCTTCCAGGCGTCGTACGTACCATTCCCGACTTTGCGGCAGGAATTCCTGATCCTCAGCGGGCTGGGGCGCAAACACCGCGGCCCGGCCTATCCGTCCGCCCCACTCACGGCCAGCCTGCGCTCACGGGACGATGTCGACTATGTGGTTGGGGCGTGCATCATCGCGCGCGCGAGCGCGGTGTGCGAAGTCGGCCTGCTGGATGAAGGCTTCTTTATGTACTCGGAAGAGGTCGACTGGTGCTACCGCTTCCGGGCCGCCGGTTGGGCGGTGGGGTACGTCGCCGAGGCGCGGATCGTCCACCTTGGCGGCGGGAGCACGCGGCAGGTGCGGCCGCAGATGCTGGCGGAGCTCTACCGCAGCCGGGTGCGCTTCTTTCGCAAGCACTATGGTCCGCTGGCGGCGCTCGGGCTGCGCGCCCTGCTGCTCGCGATGAACGGCGCCAAGCTGCTGCGCCGGGCGGTGCATCCCTCGCCGGGCGGCACGCCGCCGCTGCCGTGGCCGCTGCTGCGGCATGCGATCGGCGCGCCGCATACTGTGAAAAACTAGAGAAGCGGGGGAATTGGGAGCCGCAGGCCACCAAAGCAATCCTCCGCCGACCGCATGGCGCAACAAAAAGGAACCCGAATGAGACGCCGCGACGCCATCTTGATCTGCATCATCCTGCTGCTGGCGTACAGCTATGCGCTGCCGCGCTGGGCAGACTGGAGTCAGAATTCCCGGCTGGACCTGGTGCGCGCGTTGGTCGAGCAGGGCACGACCCGGATCGATGCCTATGTCGCCAACACCGGCGACTACGCCGAGTACCACGGCCATACCTACACCGATAAGCCGCCGGGGCTCTCGCTGGTCGGTGTGCCGGTCTACGCGGTAGCCTTGCCGCTTATCGACCGACCGGCGGTGGCGGCGCGGCTGCAGAAGCTGGCCGGCGGCGGGGCGCTGCGCGGTACGCTCAATCCGCAGGGCAGCGGGATCAACCGCGACAAGCTACGCCATTTTGTCGCGCAGGTGCTGCTGACCGGCGTGACGGTCGCGATCCCGGCGGCGGCGCTCGGCGCGCTCCTGTACCTGACGCTCGGGGTTCTCGGCTTCGGCCGTGGCCCGAGCCTGCTGGTAACACTGGGCTACGGTCTGGCGACGCCAGCGCTGGCCTACGGCGGAAACTACTACAGCCACCAGTTCGTCGCGGCGCTGCTGTTCGGGGCGTTCGCGCTGCTGCTGACGGCCGGCCACAAGCCACCGACCACAGGGCGCCATGCATTGCATCCCTTGCCCGCCGTTCACCTTCGTTCGCCCATCGGCACGGCGCGCGCGCTGCTGCTGGGGCTGCTATGCGGCTTCGCGGTGATCAGCGAGTACCCGGCGGCGCTGATCGTCGCGGCGATCGGGCTGTGGGCGCTCGCCCGGCTTACCTGGCGCGACCTGGCGATCGCCGCGGCCGGCGGAGCGCTGCCGCTGCTGCTGATGGCGGTGTACGACCTGCAGGCGTTTGGGACGATCTGGCCGGTCGGGTACGCCCACTCGGCGCTCTGGCAGGGACAGCACCACACCGGCTTCATGAGCATCACCTACCCCCGCGCCGAGGCGCTGTGGGGCCTCTTGTTCAGCCCGTTCCGCGGGCTATTCGTGCGGGCGCCGTGGCTGCTGCTGGCGGTGCCGGGGTTCGTCCTTTGGTTCCGCTCGGGCGCGCGGCGCGGCGCCTTTGGGGTCGCATTGGCCGCCGTGGTCGGGCTGACGCTGTTCTACGGCTCGTCGATCATGTGGTGGGGCGGCTTCGGCGTGGGGCCGCGCTACCTGGTGCCGATGCTCCCCTTCCTGGCGCTGGCCGCGGCGTTCGGCGTGCGGGCGCTGTGGGGCCGCCCGGCCGGCCGCCTGATCGCATGCGGCCTGATGGCTGCGTCGGGCCTGCTGGTCTGGGCCGAGACGCTGGCAGGGCAGAGCTTTCCGTTCGACACCCTTCACAACCCGTGGCTGGAGTACACGCTGCCGGCCTGGCTGGCGGGCGATA
This sequence comes from Roseiflexaceae bacterium, assembly GCA_042408595.1. GTDB lineage: Bacteria > Chloroflexota > Chloroflexia > Chloroflexales > Roseiflexaceae > JBHOQX01. The sequence continues at coordinate 2,708 of JBHOQX010000101.1, forward strand.
TCGCGCGCAACCTGGGGATGGCGCTGGGGCTGCGCGGCCCGCTGAGCCTGCTGCCGCTGGTCCTCACGCTGGCCGCGCTGATCGCGCTGCTCGTCTGGCCGCCGCGCGCGCGCCGGGCCGCCGACCGCCGCGCCGCCCGCGCCCATGAAGCGATCGCCTGAGGCGCCGATGTCTACGCTCTCGAAGCCAATCACACCCGCCGACACGCGCCCCGCCGCGCGGGTGGCGTTCGGCGACCGGCTGCTGCTGGCCGGGGGGGTCGCCGCGCTGCTGCTGATCACCGCCGTGCCGTACCTGTACGCCGCATGGAGCGCGCCGCCCGGGCGGGCGTTCCAGGGCATCCTGTTCGATGTGCCGGATGTGGCGCAGTACTGGTCCTGGATGCGCGACCACCAGCACAGCCTGCTGGTGCCGAACCGCATGACCGCCGAGCCGAACGAGCCGGCGTTGTTCAACCTGCTGTGGCTGATCCTCGGCCAGATGCAGCGCCTCACCGGCTGGAGCGAGGCGGCGATGTACCAGGTGCTGCGGCTGACGGGCGGCGCGGCGTTTCTGGTCGTGCTTTGGTGGTTTCTCGGCCTGGCGGCCGGTGGGCGCGGTGAGCGCTGGACGGCCTGGCTGATCGCGGCGCTCGGCGGCGGGCTGGGGTGGATCTGGGTGGTCGAAAAGTACGCCCGCGGGTTGAGCGATGTGCGCTTCCCGCTCGATGTCTATGTCGCCGAGCCGAACGCGTTCTTCTCGCTGCTGGGGCTGCCGCACTTTCTGGCCGCCGCGGCGCTGTTGCTGGGGACGTTCGGCTGCTTCCTGCAGGCCGAGCGCCACGGCGACGACTGGCGGCGCTACGGGCTGGCGACGCTCTGGGCGCTGCTGCTCGGCCTCTCGCACGCCTACGACCTGATCATGGTCTACGCGATCTTGGGGACGTGGGTGCTGGTGCAGTTCGCCGCGGCGCGGCGTATCCTGTGGGGGCGCTTCTGGGGTCTGGCGGCGGTCGGCCTGATCTCCTTTCCGCCGGCCGGCTATTTCACCTACCTGACGACCCAGAATCCGCTCTGGCGCGAGGTGCTGGCGCAGTTCGACAACGCCGGCGTCTTCACACCGAACCTGGCGCATATCTGGATCCTGCTCGGCGTGCCGTTCCTGATCACGCTTGGCTACGGAGCGTGGCTGCTGTGGCGGCGGGCGGCGGGGCGGCAGCGCGGCGGAGCCCCGCGGCGGGGAGCGGGGGAGGTGGGGAGCGGGGGAGACACGATGTTCCATCCTCCATCCTCCGCCCTCCATCCGGAGTCTTTCGTCTGGGTCTGGGCCGTGGTCGGGTTCGCGCTGCTGTACATCCCAACCGATTTCCAGATCCATATGCTCAACCCGTACCAGGTGCCGCTGGCGCTGCTGACGGCGCGGGCAGTCTGGCGGCCGGGCCTGGCGCCCGGCGCGCGCCGCTGGCTGCTGGCGGCGCTGGTCGTCCTGGCGACGCTGCCCACCAACGCCTACCTGTGGAGCTGGCGGATGCTCGACATGCGTCGCGCCGAGGCGCCGTTCTTCCTGTCGGATGCACAGGTCGCGGCGCTGCGCTGGCTGGACGCGCGCAGCGAGGAGCGGGCTGTCGTGCTGAGCGGGCTGGAGGTCGGCCAGTACGTGCCGGCGCTGACCGGGCAGCGGGCCCTCCTGGCGCATTGGGCGCAGACGGCGCACTTCTACGACCGGCGCGACGATGTGGCGCGCTTCTTCGCCGCGGACACGCCGGCGGCGGAGCGGCGGGCGCTGCTGGCGCGCTTCGACGTGCGCTACGTGGTCCGCGGGCCGGAGGAGCGGGCGCTCGGCGGCTACGACCCGGCGGTGGACGGGCTGCTGCGCCCGGTGTTCAGCCAGGGAGATGTGACCATTTACCAGCGTTGACTGGAAAGGAGCGCGAGATCGGCCGTGTCCGCCACCAACCTGCCTGCATCGCACCCGCGTGGCGCCAACGCCCCGCACTCACGGTCAGCAACGTCTGGCCGATACCTCAATCGTGCTTTCGTGCTGCTGTTCGCGGTGATCGCCCCGGCGTTGCTGCTGGTCAACCTGACGACCTTCCCGTCGCCGTGGTTCGACGAGGGGCTGAATCTGAGCACCGCCGCGACTCTGGCGCGCCATAGCGTGTACGCGCTGCCGGACAGCGCCGGGGCGCGCCTGCTCGACCCGGCCATCCAGACCGGCCCCTTGCTGATCGCCCCGATCGCGCTGATCTACCGTGACCTGGGGGTGAGCCTGGCGGTGGCCCGGGTGGTCGTCGTGGTCTTCGCCTTTGGCACGCTGGCGGCGTATGTCTTGCTGGCGCGGCGGCTGGCCGGCGGCCCGGCGGGGCTGCTGGCGGCGCTACTGCTGCTGGCCGGCAACAGCGACCCCTTCACCTCGTTTGTGCCTATGGCGCGCCAGGCGCTCGGCGAGGTGGCGGCGCTCGGGCTTATCCTGTACGGGCTGTGGCTCTGGCTGCGGGCGCTCGGCCGGCCCGGCCAGCATACCGTCGAGTTGGTCGTGATCGGCGCGGCGTTCGGGCTGGCGATGACGACCAAGTCGCAGGTGCTGGTGGTCTTTCCGGTGGCATGGGGCGCGCTCTGCCTGGCGGACCGGCTCCATTACCGCCGGGCCGGCTGGCGGGCGTTTCTGATCCCCGGCGCGACGGCGGCCGGCTGCGTGCTCGGGTGGTACGCCGCGCAGCGGGCGCTGGCCGGGCCGGAGCTCTTCGCCCGCAACGCGGCCATCCTGCGCGAGGGGTTCGGCCTGCATATCGTCGGCTTCGCCCCGCGGCACGTGCGCAACGCGCTGGGGTCGCTCTGGCGCGCCGGGTTCGTCGTCTGGGGGCTGCCGGGCCTGCTCTACGGGCTGTGGCTGGCGCGCCGACGCAGCGCCGAGGGGTTCCAGCACGCCAGCCTGCTCTGCTTTGTGGGATGCTGGCTGGCTTGGTTCACCCTCTGCTCGATCGGCTGGTCGCGCTACGCCTTTCTCGGGCTGGCGCCGCTGCCGATCTGGACCGCCGCGCTGCTGGTGGACGCCGGCGCAGGGCGGCTGGCGCTGGCCGGCGCGCTGGCGCTGGCGCTGCTGGCCGGCAACAGCCGGCTGACGCTCGGCGGGGTGTTCGGGCCGCAGCAGACCGACTACGCGGCCTTCGCCGACTACCTGCGCGCCGCCGTCCCGCCTGGCGCGGTCGTCGAGACCTGGGAGTGGGATCTGGATGTCGCCGCGCCGCTGCGCTTCCACCACCCGCCGACCGAGGTGACCAACGCGGTGACCGAGAAGATGCTCTCGGGCGCGGCATGGCCCGTGGCGTACGACCCGCTGGCGGCGAACCCGGCGTACCTGGTCGACGGACCGTTCAGCAACTGGACGGGCATCTACCGCGACGTGATCGCGCGGCGCTGCGTACCGTTGCGCACCATCGGACGGTATACCTTATATAGGGTCGTGCCTGCGCCGCGCTGACCGGGCGCGAGGAGAGCCGATGAACATCCTGCTGCTGACCCTGATCGTGCCGAACCCGCCGGATAGCGGGCCGAAGATCAAGACTCATTACCTGCTGCGCTACCTGGCCTCGCGCCATCGCGTTACGCTGGTCTGCTTCACCCGCAACGCCCGCGAGGAGGCAGACGCGGACGCGCTGCGCGCGATCTGCGCCGAGGTCCATACGGTCCCGATGCGGCGCTCGCGGGTGACGGATGTCCTGTCGTTCGGGCGCAGCCTGCTGAGCGGGCAGCCGTGGCTGATCGAGCGCGACGACAGCCGGGCGATGCGGCGCACGCTGGCAGCCCTGGTGCGCGCCGCCGCCGACGCCGGCCGCCCATTCGACCTGGTGCACGCCGACCAGCTCAACATGGCGCCGTTCGCCGAGAACCTGGGCCTGCCGCGCCTGCTCGACCAGCACAACGCCGTCTGGACGATCTTCGCCCGGATGGCGCAGAACGAGCGCGGGCCAAAGCGGCTGCTGCTGGAGCGCGAGTGGCGGCGGCTGCGGCGCTACGAGGGGCGTGTCTGCCGCGCGTTCGAGGCGGTGACGGTCGTCAGCGAGGAGGACCGGCGGGCGCTGGAGGAGGCCATGGGCGCGCCGCGCGCCATGCCGGTGATCCCGATCGCGATCGACGCCGTGGCGCAGGCCCCGGTGCCGCGCGAGCCGGGGGCGCGCGGCGTGCTGAGCATGGCGACGATGATGTGGCCGCCGAATGTCGATGGCGTGCTCTGGTTCGCCGACGCGATCTGGCCGCGTATCCGCCAGGAGGTCGCCGACGCGCGATTCTATGTGGTCGGGCAGCGCCCGGTGGCGGCGGTGCGCGCCCTCCCGGAACGCGACTCGTCGATCGAGGTCACCGGCTATGTGCCGGACACCGCGCCCTATATCGCCCGCTCGGCTTGTCTGATCGTGCCCCTGCGCAGCGGTGGTGGGATGCGGGTGAAGATCCTTGAGGCGCTGGCCCGCGGCATCCCGATCGTCTCGACGACGATCGGCTACGAAGGGATCGAGCTGACACCAGGGGAGCACCTGCTGGTGGCCGACACGCCGGCCGAGTTCGCCGCCGCGGTGGCGCGGCTGCTGCGCGACCCGGCGCTCGGCGCGCGGATCGCCGCTGCGGGGCGGCAACGGCTGACCGAGCGCTACGACTGGCGGGCGGTCTGCCCGGCGATGGACGCAGCGTACGAGCAGGCGCTGGCGCGTCCGTCATGCGCCGTGCCTGGTACATAGCGGAATCGACCGTCGGCGCTCGACCCGAGCGGTCATCAGAGGCGGCATCGCCATGAACATCCTCTTCATTTCGGCCTATGTTCCCTCGCGCATCCGTGTGCGCCCATACAGCTTCATCCGCACGCTGGCGGACCGCGGCCACCGCGTCACGCTGGTCTGCGGCTGCGGCGCAGCGGACGGCCCGGCGCTGGACGAGTTGCGCGCCGTCTGCGACCGGGTGGTCGCCGTGCCGGTGGGCCGGGGGCGCATGCTGGGCAACGCGCTGCGCGGGCTGCCGGGCGAGCTGCCGCTCCAGGCGGCGCTGGCGTTCGGGCCGCCGCTGCTGGAGGTGGTGCGCCACGAGGCGGCCCGCGGCGGCTACGATGTCGCCCACATCGAGCACCTGCGCGGGTCGGCGCTCGGCTACGCCCTGCCGGACACGCCGGCGGTGCTCGACGCGGTGGACTGCATCAGCCTGCTGTTCGAACGGGCGCTGCGCGGGAGCGCCTCGCTCGCGAGCCGGGCGCTGGCCCTGCTCGATCTGGCGCGCACCCGGCGCTACGAGGCTGGCTACACCGCCGCCTTCGAGCAGGTGATCGTCACCTCGCCGGAGGACGCCTGGGCGCTCCAAACGCTGTCGAGGGAGGAAAGGCGAGAGGCGGCGGGCGAGACGATCACGGTCGTGCCCAATGGCGTCGATCTCGATTATTTCGCGCCGGGCGAGGGCGAGCGGGCCCCGGCGACGCTGGTCTTCAGCGGCAAGATGAGCTACCACGCGAACGTCGCCGCAGCGCTCTTTCTGGCGCGCGAGATCATGCCGCTGGTCTGGGCGCGGCGGCAGGATGTCCGGCTGGTGCTGGCCGGCAGCGCCCCCCCGGTGGCGGTGCGGGCGCTGTCCGCCGACCGGCGGGTCACCGTCACCGGGTATGTGCCCGACCTGCGGCCCTACCTGGCCGATGCGACGATCGCGGTCGCGCCGCTGCGCTACGGCGTCGGCATCCAGAACAAGGTGCTCGAGGCGCTGGCGACTGGCACACCGACGATCGCGGCGCGGCAGGCGGCCCGCGCGCTGGCGATCGCAGACGGGCGCGAGATGCTGCTGGCCCAGACCGCGCCGGAGTACGCCGCGGCCATCCTGCGGCTGCTGGACGACCCGACGGCGCGCGCAGCGCTCGGGGCGGCCGGGCGGCGTTATGTTGAGCAGCATCACGACTGGAACCGGATTGTCGGGCGGCTGGAGGAGGTGTACCACCGGGCGATGGCGGGATGCACCATCGGGCGCGGGTAGCCGCGCCGTTTGGGTGCGGACGGCGGGCGGGGCACGATGCAGCGCGCCCGGGCCGGGCGGTCCATGCGCATTTCTCACTCCTCAGTGCAACGTTTCCCCCTTCACAAACATCCAAGGCCGTGGTATACTCCTTATACGATTTCGTGTACGTTGTCGGCCAGCCGACCACTCTGAACCCTGCATTCTGCAACCACCATGATCCGTCTCGGCGTCGCCACGCGGGTGCTCGGCAACGGCCGGCGGCGGGCCGGGCGTGGGCCGCGCCACACGGCGCACCTGAGCCTCCGCCTGCTGGAGTTGCGCGATACCCTTGCCTATCTCGCCGACCAACAGGTCGGCTGCTACCGCCTGCCCTCCGACCTGGCGGGCGCGGGCGGGGTGGAGGCGCTCGAGGAGCAGCTCGCCGAGTGCGGCGGCCTGGCGGCGGAGGTCGGCGGGGCGGCGCGGACGGCCGGAATCCGCCTGACGATGCACCTGAGCGTGCACGGCGGCCTGGCCGCGGAGGGCGACGCCGCGGCCGCCCGCGCCGCCGGCGAGGCTGTCGCCGCGGCGGCGCTGCTGGAAGCGCTCGGGTGCGGGCCGGAGGGCACGCTGGTGCTCCACATCGGCGGCTCGCGGGCCGACGGGGCCGCGGCGCTGCACCGCTTCGCGGCGCGCTACGAACGGCTGCCGGGGCCTGCCCGGGCGCGGGTAGCCGTCGAGCCGGGTGAAGATAGTTTTTCCTTCCAGGACGCGCTACGTCTGCACCAACTCAGCGGCGCCCCGGTCGTCTTTGACGCGCTGCACCACCAACTTAACGGTTGTGGCGGGCCGGGGCTCGCGGAGGCACTCGGGCTGGCGCTGGCGACATGGCCGCCGGGGGTCCGCCCGAAGGCGCACTTCAGCACGCAGCGCACCGAGGCGCACGTGCTGAGCGAGCGCGGCCAGGGCCGGCTGCTTCCACCGCGCCCCGGCCAGCACGCGGATTTTCTCAACCCGTTCGAGTTCGCCGCCTTCGCCCGCGCCGCCCGCGGCCTGCCACCCTTCGACGTCGTCCTGGAGGCCAAAGCCGGCGACCTGGCGCTGCTGCGGCTGCGCGAGGACCTGCGGCGCTACGCGCCCGATGTCGCGGCGTCGGTGTGGTAACGGCGGGGCGATGGCAAGGGAAGAGTTCTGAGCGGCTGTCTGAAACGCTTCTGGCGGGGGCGTTGGGGGCCGCCGGCCCCCAGAAGACATCTTGCTCCGGCGCGGTCGGCGGCTGTGCCACCGACCGCGTGGCGGAACAATCTTGGAGGGCGCAGCCCGCCAAACCTCCCCGTCTCAGACAGGTTCTGAGGTCTGGCTGCTGGCTTCTGAAAGTGCTACCATGGACGACCACATCCCAAGCGACGCTCCGGTGCTGGTGGCGGTGGTGACACGGCCGGCCGACCTGGCGCGGGCCCGCGACGAGGGATGGTATCGCATTCCGCTGCGGCACGCGCCGCACCCGCTCGCCGCCGAGTACCTGGCGTTCTACCAGACGGCGGCGTTCGGGTCGGAGCGCTGGGCGGTGCGCTACCTGGCCCCCATCCGCCGCGTGGGCCTGGCGTTGCGCCACGAGCTCCTACCTCATGAAGCGCGCCATCCACGCGCCGGCGAGCGCTACTTTCGCTTCGAGCTGGGGCCGCTGCGCCCGCTGCCCGCCCCGGTGCCGAGCCGCCGCCTGCGCCGGATCGTCTTCATCCCAACCAGCTACGGCCAGTTGCTGCGGGCGTCGGATGTCGCCGAGTTGTGGCATCCGCCGGGCGAGCCGGCCGGTATGGCCGCGGTCTGGGGCGCGGGCGTCGGCCGGCGGACTTTGTAGTCCCCTCCTGGTATCACCACCCCACAAGGTCGTTTCGGGAGCTCGTACCCTGATCCCGTCGTGCGCCGTGGTGGGGCATGGATTATCCGCCCGGTGTGTTCGTGCCCTTCTGGCCTACAACGCTTCATGGACCAGCCGCCAGCGCCGTGGTGGAGCGCAGCCGACGCTCACGCACGCTGCGCACAACCGCGAGCCCAAACACAAGGAGCATAGCGCCCAGTGGCACTACGATCACACGGGCCGTCCATGGCCAGCCCGCGACAATAGACGGCTCGACGGGATAAGCGAAGTTGTTCGCATCGCTGCGGGCAACGGCGGCGCCCGCGTGGCGCGCCACATCGGCGATGATGGCATCATAGGCGAAGGGTGCGCCCGAGCCGCTGATCAGTGGCTCGGCTGCGGGTTGCCCGGCCTGTTCCGCCCACAGGAGCTGTGCTTGAACCGCGGCGGGATCGGTCAGACCTTGCAGCACGACCACGCGGTCGAGCTGGCGTGGCTGGTCGAAGGTATTGTGCGGCGCCAGCAACAAACCGAAGCGCGAGCGTACAAGGCCAGGCTCAGGGCTGAGGGTGTAGGCATGGGCCAGGTTCAGCGCCGAGATATCGAGGAGCGCGGCGAGCGCGGTCTCTGAAACCCCTTCTTGCAGTACGACCCCGAGCGTATCCTCCCCCCAGCCCGACATCGCGTGCAGGAGGAAGCCCACATCCGGCGCGTCAGGCGGCGCGTAGTCGGCCGCGGGATCGTCGAGCCGGTGGAGCTGCGTGTAGCCGACGGCGTCTGCCGCGCGCACGGCCGCCGCGCGCCCCGCCAGCCGGTCGATGGCGTGGAGCGTCGCGTCGATGCCAGCGGTCAGCGTGCCCGCCGTTATGATCATACCGTCATCGACCCAGCGCACGCCACGCTGCCAGTGCACCGCCGGATAGCGCTGCTCCAGGCCATCCAGATATTGGTGCTGGCCTGTGGCCGCATGCCCATCAAGCAGGCCTGCAGCGGCCAGTACCCGGCTGCCGGAGCAGATCGAGAGCAGGGTCGTTTGCGGCCTACGCTGGGCCTGCATCCAGTTAAGGAGCGGTCGCTCCGTTTCGGGCGTGAAATGGGTGAGGTTAGGCACGACAAGCAGATCCGGAGCACGGCCGACGAGTCGATCATAGTCGACAAAGCTCAGGTGCGGCACGAGGCCGAGCCCGGCGGGCACCCGCCCGATGCCCGGAAGCTCCAGCGCACTGTCGAGCGGCACCACACGGCGCTCAGCAGCGACGGTGACCGTCGTAAAGGCGCCTGAAGCTGCCAAAAGCTCGTACATCGGCAGCGCGTCGGTGATCTCGGTGCCGTTGGTGCTCAGCAGCACCACCGCAAGGGGGCGATCGAGAGCTGGGCGCAGCGCCGCTGGCGGCGACGGCGCATCGGCCTGAGGTGGCTCGCCGACAAGTCGACTGACGCGAAAGCTGAACAAGCTCACCCCGGCCACCGTCACGGCCAACCATACGCCGAGCAGAAGCATGAGCCAGCGTAAAGATCTTGTGAGAGATGTTCCTGGACGCATCACAGCCCCTTTCTTCCGTTTCGATACCACAAGCGTGTGGCTTACAGCCGATGCCCAGCTCATATCTGGCATACCGCACCATCTCAACCGACAAAGCGTACGCGGTCGCCCACGACGCAGGAGGTGTGGCGAGCCGCAGGGCTGCCGCGACTCTCGCGTTCGCGCGCACGCGCGTACCCAAGGGGGCTCGCGGAGAGGCTCTGCCCCGCCGCACCTCCTCACTGCATCCGTCCTGTCACTCAACAGAGAAGGGCTTCCCTGGCAAGGCGCTCAACGCTTTCCAGCGATGATGGCGACGATCGTCGTCTGTACGACGGTTTCAATCCGTGCGCTCTGGACTATGAAACTATGGCGGCTCAGTGTCGCAACTCCTCGCTCAACGATTGTCAGCGCTTCGCCTCCACTCGCCGGATCGTACACGAGATGGAAGCGCCCACCGGGAGCGAGATGCTTGCTAATAATCGCCAGCTCGCGCTCGGGGGAGCCTCGCACAAAGACACCGATACGGAACGCGAAGATCGTGTCAAACTGGGCGTCGCCGAGGTCTGCCTGATCGAGCGCTGCGACCTGGAAGCTCACTTTGCCGGCGGCCTCGTGGGCCGCGTTGCGCCGACGGGCCGCCGCGACCATGGCAGACGAGCGGTCGATCGCAAGCAGGTGTCCACTCACCAGGCGCTCGCAGACCAGCGACACAGCAACACCATGCCCGCACCCTATCTCCAGAAGGCGATCCGCCGGCTGCACGTCGAGGGTTGTAACCGCCCAGGCGAGCCGTTCTGACACCCTATTCCCTGACATCATCCACCTCCGAGTCGCTGAACCCATAGGTCGTAGCGAGTTCGGCGACCGGGAGCGTCCGGCCGGCATAGCGCGCAACGTGGGGGTCTGCGAGCAAGGCGCGCACGGCACGACCGGGGAGCTCGATAGAGTCGCTACCGGGCGGGTGTGGACCCAAGGCCGCGATGATCGCCTCCGTCCGGGTGAAGCCGGGTGCGAGGGCCAGGGCCGTCACGCCGTGGGGGCGCAGATCGTGGGCCATCGAGTAGGCGAGCCGACTGACCGAGCGCATCGCCAGGTCGTAGAAGAGGTGGTTGCCCAGCACATCGCTCGTGGCGTCGGCGTAGCCCGTGAGCACCAGAAGGCCGCGCGCCGCGATCAGGAGCGGCGCGGCATACCACGCCGCTACCAGGTGGCTGCGGACTCCGATCGTGATCATATGCTCCCAGTGGGCGAGAGGCAGGCTCCAGAAGGGGCCGCCCTGGAAGGGCAGTGCGTTGCCATTGCACGCGTTCGCCACCACCAGGTCGAGCCCGCCCTGATCGGCCGCAACCCGTGCGAACAGCGCCGCGACGGCTCCATCGTCGGCATGGTCGAGGGGGATCGGGATCCCACGCCCGCCGCGGGCTGTGACTTGGTCGGCCGTATCCTCGACAGTTCCCGGGAGTGTCGAGCGTTTCTGGCCGCGGCGCTCAATGTCGGTAAGATAAACGGTTGCGCCCGCCTCGCCGAGGACGAGGGCTATCCCGCGTCCTACTCCGCGGGCAGCTCCGGTAACCACTGCAACGATAGCCATTGATCTCCTCCCCGGTGTATCGCTCTTCGACAAGAGTCCCAGCGAGCATAGCGCCAGTCGAACCGTCGCACCAGATCCAAAAGTCACGATGGAGGTCACAATGGCAATCAACGCCCATCTTCAATGCTGTGTACCGGGAGGTCGACAGAATCCTCTGGAGTAGGCTATACTATCTCACTCAGTGGGTCGAGCCGTGCCGCGGGAGGTGATACGCATTGCGCCAGCCAGAGCACGCATCGATGCATCCCATCCCGATGGAGGCGCCCCCCTTTAACAGCCGGCGCCTCTACACGGGCTTGTTTCTTGGCGCCGCCGCCGTTCTGATCGTGGATCTCACTACACGCCCGGCCCACGATGCCGCTGTGCTGGCCAGTTTGCTCACCGCCGCATATGTGACTCTCGGCATCGTTGGGTTCGATCGGGTTGAGCGGGTAGGGCGTCGCTGGCTTACTGCCGCCTACTTTGGATTGATGCTGCCGCTTGGGGCAGCCCTGTTCGGAATGAGTCCGATCGGCGGCACGTTTCTGCTCCTGGGCCTCGCGGCCCAAAGCATCCGCGCGCTTCCGGGGTGGGCCGCGCTGCTGGTCTGCGTTCCCCTTCCGTTCTTGCATCTGCCGATGGGCTGGCCGCACGCGTTGCGCGAGGGCGCGGTCTTTGCGGCGGCCTTAGGGTTCCTGTATGTGCAGAGTCGGGCCATCCGCACCATCGAGCGTGCACGCATCGCCCTCGATCAGGCCAACCAGCAGCTGCGCCGCTATGCCGCCGAGCGCGAAGAGCTTGCCGCCGAGCGCGAGCGCAACCGCATCGCACGCGAGATTCATGACGGCCTGGGCCATTACCTGACCACGATCCATATGCAGTTGCAAGCCACACGGGCTATCCTGGATCGCGACCGTCTCCGCGCCGACCAAACACTCGCTCAGGCTCAGCATCTGGCCCACGAGGCGCTGGCCGATGTACGCCGCTCGGTTGGGCTGCTCCGGAGCGGCTCGATCGACCGCCCGCCGTTGCTGGAGGGGCTCCGCATCCTGGTTGCGACGACCGAGAGTGCTGGGCTGTCGGCAACACTCGTGCTCCACGGAAGCGCCCGCTCTTTGGGTCCGTTGGTCGAGCACACGGTCGAGCGCGCGGCTCAAGAAGGGCTAACCAACGCGCGTAAGTACGCCGCCGCCACCCATGTGACCCTGACCCTCGACTACACTCACCCGACGCTGATCCGGCTGACCGTCTCTGATGATGGCCAGGGCGCTCGCACCACGGATGGCGGCTTCGGGCTCATCAGTCTGCGCGAACGAGCGCACTTGCTGGGCGGCCGGCTCCTCGTCGCCACGGCGCCGGAGCAGGGCTTCACCCTCACGCTGGAGGTGCCTGGGTGAACACACCGATCCGGGTGCTTGTGGTCGACGACCAGACCCTCTTTCGCGAGAGCCTGGCAGTCCTGCTGAGCGCCCAGCCGGATATCGAAGTTGTGGGTGAGGCTGCTGACGGAGCAGCAGCCTTGGAGCGTGCCGCCACCCTTGAACCCCACGTGGTGCTGATGGATCTGCGCATGCCGGTGCTCGACGGGATCGCTGCCACCAGGAAGCTTCGGGCATCGCACCCAGAGGTGCAAGTCATTGCCCTGACGACGTTTGATGCCGACGCCGACGTCTTCGCGGCCCTCGGCGCAGGAGCCCTCGGCTACCTGCTCAAGGATGTCTCCGCTGAGACTCTCGTGGAGGCCGTGCGCGCAGCCGCACGGGGCGAGTCGCTGCTGCCCCCCGCTATCGCCGCCCGGGTGGTGCATGAGCTGGGCCGGCGGGTCGCGCATCAGAGCACAGCGCTGCCACTCGACGAGCCACTTTCCGCGCGCGAGCAGGAGATCCTCCGACTGCTCGCTGGGGGCGCCACGAATCGCGAGATCGCCGCCACCCTCGTGCTCGCTGAGGGAACGGTGAAAAACCATCTGACGAGCATCCTTGGCAAGCTTGGCGCCCGCGACCGAGCCCAAGCTGTGCTGCTGGCCCGCGACCGCGGCCTGATCTAGCCGCGGCTGCGGCGCGCCAACCCACCACCCGCCCGCCTACTCCCTGAACGATCCCAGCTGATCGTGACCTTCATTCGTGACGTCTGGATGATTACAACGCGCTGTCAGCCTGCTACGCTGGCAGCAAGATACTGGTTGTCCAGAAAGGCACGATCCCGATGAAGACAGTTCACGCTTCGGCGAGCGAGTCCTTGGTCCAGGTGCGCCGACGACTGCGCTGGCCCCTGGCCGTGAGCGCCGTGCTTGTCCTGCTGGCGGTGCTCCTGGGGGCTATGTACTTCCACACACCAGCGATCCCCGCCGATCTCGATCTCGCCACGGCGAGGCGCACGGAGCAGGGCCGCTACCAGGTCAGCTACACGCCACATAGCGAAGCGATCAGGCTTAACACCCTGCACAGTTGGACACTCCATGTTGAGACGGCCGATGGGCGGCCTGTGGCCGACGCCAGCATCAGCGTCGATGGCGATATGCCACAGCACGGCCACGGCCTGCCGACCCAACCACAGATGACGCACTATCTTGGCAATGGTGACTATCGGATCGACGGCATGAAGTTTCAGATGGGCGGCTGGTGGGTGGTCGATTTCACCATCGATGCGCACGGCCAGCACGATAGGGTACGCTTCAACGTGATCTTGGAGTAGCCGGCCGGCGCGGTCGCCGGGGAAGTGCGCGAACGCGCCACCGGCGCCCCTCTCTGGAGAGGGATGAGTCATGCGTCATCGACACCTGGGTATCATACTGGCAAGTGTCGCGATCATCTTTGCCGCGCTCGTCGCCTCCGTCGTATGGCCGGGCGCCGACTGGACGCCGGACGAGATAGCCACCTTGCGTGGCCTGTGGCTTGGCAGCCTGCCCGCGCTCCCGCCCGACCCGTCCAACCGCGTGGCCGACGATCCGCGCGCTGCCGCGTTCGGGCAGCAACTGTTCTTCGACACGCGGCTGAGCGTGAACGGCACGGTCGCCTGCGCCACCTGCCACCAGCCGGCACGCGATTTTCAAGACGGCCGGCCGCTCGGGCAGGGCGTGGGAACGACCACGCGTCGTACCATGCCGCTCGCCGGCACTGCCTACAGCCCGTGGCTCTTTTGGGATGGCCGCAAGGACAGCCAGTGGGCGCAGGCGCTGGGACCGCTCGAAAGCCCGGCCGAGCATGGCGGCACGCGCACGCAGTATGCGCATATCATCGCCGCGCACTACCGCACCGACTATGAGGCGCTCTTCGGCCCGCTGCCCGACCTGTCGGACAGCGCGCGTTTTCCCGCACGCGCCGGGCCGGTCACCGACCCTGAGGCGCGCCAGGCTTGGGAGCAGATGGACCCGGCGGACCGCGAGGCTATCACCCGCATCTATGCCAACCTGGGTAAGGCGATCGCGGCCTACGAGCGCACGATCACGCCTGGCCGCTCCCGCTTCGACCAATATGTCAATGCACTGCTGGCTGGTGATACAGCCGGGATGCGGGCGGCGCTCTCGCCGCAGGAAGTAGCGGGGCTGCGTCTGTTTATCGGCAAGGCGCAGTGCATCAACTGCCACAATGGCCCGCTGTTCACGAACAATGACTTTCACAATACCGGCGTGCCGGCAGCGCCCGGTCTGCCGCAGGACAGCGGTCGGGCCCAGGGCGTGCGCGATGCGCTGGCAGACGAATTTAACTGCCTCAGCCGGTATAGCGACGCGGCCCCGGAGGAGTGCGGTGAGCTGCGATTCGCCAGGGTCGATACCCACGGGCTCGAGCGGCAGTTCAAGGTACCCTCGCTGCGCAATGTGGCCGAGCGGGCACCCTATATGCATGCCGGGCAACTCGCGAGCCTGGCGGACGTGCTGGAGCATTACAATCGCGCGCCGGGTGAACACTCGGAACTGACGCCACTCGGCCTCTCCAGGCAGGAACTTGGGCAGCTTGAGGCCTTCCTACGCACCCTCAGTCGGAGTGCAAGTGCATCACAGAGTGCAGATGGACGCCGTTGACAGCCACGCATCCCTGCGCTAGCATCATTGCCGAACTCTCTGGTCGCCTATTCCTTTGTGCTCGTGTTCTCGGGTCGCGGTTCTTGGCTCCCAGTGCTCCTTATGTACGTCGTCATCGTCGCCAACGCGCCGGAGCTCGATCTCACGCCGTACCACGCCGCGCTGGAGGCGGCTGACCTGCTGCTGGCCGCCGACGGCGGGGCGCTGCCGCTGCTGCGCGCCGGGCGACTGCCGCGGCTGGTGATCGGCGACCTGGACTCGCTGGACGCCACCAGCCAGGCCGGGCTGGAGCGCGCCGGGGTCGAGCTGCAGCGCTACCCGCGCGCCAAGAACGAAACCGACTTGGAGCTAGCGCTGCTGCTGGCCGCTGAACGCGGCGCGGCGCGGATCGACGTACTGGGCGCGCTCGGCGGGCGGTGGGACCATACCATGGCGAACATCGCCCTGCTGGCGAGCCCGACGCTGGTCGGGCGACAGGTGCGCCTGTTGGCCGATCGCCAGACCCTCTTCCTGGTGCGCGAGGCAGCGGCGATCCACGGGCGGGCGGGCGACACCGTCTCGCTCCTGCCGCTCGGCGGGGACGCCTATGGGGTGACGACCCACGGCCTCCTCTACCCGCTCGATGGGGCGACGCTGCGCTTCGCCGAGGCGCGGGGGGTGAGCAATGTATTGATCGCGCCGCCGGGGTATGTCGCGCTCACCGGCGGGATGCTGCTGCTGGTGCACCATGACGACGGCGGTGCCTACCAGTGGAACGCGCCGGGCGTGTGAGCATGCTACAATACAACCCTCGCACAGGCGACATGGCGTGCAGGCCGGAGAACGGAGATGGACGACCAACGTGACCAGCGCAGGATCAACTGGAGCTCGCTGATCGGTTGGGTCATCTTTCTGTGTATCCTTCTACTCGGGCCGCTGTCGGGTCTGCTGCGGCGCGTCTTCAGCGGCGGCCTCCCGATGGCCTGGCTGCCGTACATCCTCGGCGGCCTCGCGATGATCGTCATCGCCGTCGCGGCAGTACGGACATTTGGGCGCACCAGCACGCCACAACCGCCCCAGTGGCCGGCGGGCACGATCTCGCCATCCACCATGCGCCCGCCCATCCCGCCGGGCGGGGGTAGCTACCAGCCGACCCCGCCGCGCTTCGATCCGCTGATCAGCCCGCGCCTCCTCACCGCCGGGATCGTCGGCCTGGTGGTGATCGTCGGCGGCTGGCTCGTCCTGACGTTTGCAGGTATCCCGTGAGCGCCTTCGACCCCTTCGCGCGCTACTACGACGCCGATCATGGCGCCTTTACTGACGACATTCCGTTCTACCGCGAGATGGCGCGGCGCACCGGCGGCCCGATCCTGGAGGTGATGTGTGGCAGCGGGCGCGTCCTCGCCCCCCTCGCCGCCGATGGGCACGCCATCACCGGCCTGGACATCTCCCCACGGCTGCTGGCGCTGGCGCGCGAGAAGCTGGCGGCGGCCGGGCGGGCCGGTAGGGCGGAGCTGGTGGTGGGCGATGCGCGGCATGCCGTGCCACGCGGGCCGTTCGCGCTGGCGATCATCGCGCTGAATTCGTTCATGCACCTGACGACAGTTGACGATCAGCTGGCGGCGCTGCGCCAGATCCATGCGGCCCTCAGGCCGGGCGGCGTGTTGGCGATCGACCTGTTCAACCCTGACCCACGGGAACTGGCGCGGCGCGGCGGCGAGCTGGTGTTCGACAAAGCGTTCACCCTGAGCGATGGCACGGTGGTCCATAAATTTGTCGCGCAGCGGTTGGACGCGGCGGAGCAGACCAGCCACGTGACCTTCTTCTACGATGAGCAACTGGCCGACGGGACGGTGCGGCGCGCGGCGCTGCCGTTCACCATGCGCTGGCTGTATCGCTACGAGCTGGAGCACCTGCTGGCGCGGGCCGGGTTCGTGCTGGAGACGGTCTACGGCTCCTACGACCTGGACGACTACAGCAGTGCCAGCGAGCAGATGCTGGCCGTGGCGGTGCGGCCGGGGTAAGGCCGCGTTCTGCTGCGCCAGAATCGCCTTGACAGCCGTCCAGCGGGCTGGTATACTACCGGAGCGACACGGGGATGCCTGGTTTCGACAGGGGACGATGTCGCAGGTTGCAAGCCGAGCCGCCCAGTCTCGTTAAAGGGGCACCGGCATAACTGCCAACACCACTTTCAAGGCTCAGCGCCCCGCGCTGGCCATGGCTGCCTAATATAAGGTAGCCCGCTCGCCCGCCCTCAGCCCGATGGGGCGGGGTCGAGCGCCAACAGTCGGGCTGCTCCCGGCGGACCACCTGCTAGGCCGGGCTAAGATCAGCGGGCTGGCTCAAAGGCCGCCTTGTCGATTGTGCGGCCGCGAGCGACACTAAACAATCGACTACGCTTGTAGACGCCTGCGTCTAACTCTTCTGGACGGGGGTTCGATTCCCCCCATCTCCACCACCCAAACGCCCACCATGCCGCTGTGGCACGGTGGGCGTTGCATTGCCTGGGGTGGCGGGTCGCCTGGCGGCGCCCAACACCGCGCTTACCGGATCGTCCATGCGCCGCGCCCGGCCCGCTCCGTCGGCGCGACAGCGAAGGGAACCGCCTGGACAACCACCCGCTGCGTGAACTTCTTCGGGCCGCTCGGGGGCCAACAGGTGACCAGGGTGACCTGCTCGCTGCCGGTCGGCCCGATCAGCCTGGCGTTCTCCGCCTGCTGCTCGGGCGGTACGCCTTCCTCGGTCACCAGCAGGCGATCGCGCACGGTGTAGAGGTATTGCCGGCCTCCGCTGTAGAGCGTGATCTGGTCGCCCGGCTTGACGTAGAACAGATCCTTGAACACCTTGCCATAGCCGCCGACGTGGCCCGCCAGCACGATGTTCCCGCCGTCGCCGGGGTTCGCCGAGCCACGGTGCTGGCCGACGGCGTACTTGGCTACCTGCCAGACCGCCACCTGCTGGCCGTTGTGCTGCTCGACCTCCCAGCCGACCGAGACGACCTTCGAGTCGACACCGATGCTGGGGATGATGATCCGGGTGACCGCCGGCTCGGCCGCGCCGGGCTCCACCCGGCCCGGTGCGCTGTCGAGGGTGCCGGGCGCGGTGTTGAGCAGCGGGGCGGCGAACGGCGGCGGCTCGGTTTCATCGATGACGGCGCTATCGACCGCCAGCGGCGGCGGCGCGTCGGTGTCGCCGCGGGCGGCGTAGCGCTCGTACTCGGCGTTGGCATAGATCCCGCCGACATACAGCAGGACGACGACGCCGGCCAGCATCAGGGCGTTGCCGAACGTCCAGAACAGCCGTGCCCGGCGGCTCAGCGGGGCGCTGCCCATCCGAGCGCTCGATTGTGCGCCGGTTGCCGGTTGGGTCTGTCGAATCACGTCACTTACCCGCTAGCATCTCCAGCCGGTCATACGGATGAGCCGGCAGTGGGGATGTGCATCATTTCTCGCACGAAGTATACCATGCGGCCACCGCGCCGCGCCACTGGCGGGCGCATGCTGTCGGAAGGTCGACTGCGAGGACTGTGCTGGCCCGCCCTGGCGAGCTTCGTAATGGGAGCCGCGGGATCTCTGCGGCGGCATGCCTTTCAGCTGCTGGCCGGTGTCGGTGGTGGGTAGCAACCGGCTCGCTCGTACAGGCGCCGCGTCCAGCCTTCCGCCCGCGAGTTCCGCGCACTCAGGCAATACTTCCGCTTCACGCCCTCCGCGGGCGCCGATTGATGCGTACCTGGCGGCGGAATCAACGCTGTAGGCAATGCTTCCGCTTTACGCCCTCCGCGGGCGCTGCTTGAGCTGCCGGTCAACCGACTCTCGGTCACACCCATTGGGCGCCTCCACAGAAGTGCCGAGCAGCTCGCGCGCGCTGCGGGCGAACGTCGTCGCCGTAGACGGGGTAGGCAGCGCAGGCAGCGCATGACGGCGAATAGCCCTTTCTGATGCGGAGGAGAATATCATACCGAAGCATGAGCGCCGGTGCTATCCGACCAACGATCCGACCGATGTGCCGGACGACCAATGGGCTGCTATCGAGCCGCTGGTCACGCCTGCTCCGTCACCCCACGGCGGCCGACCAGCCGAAATCGGTCTGCGCGCGGGTAGTGGTCTCCCCTAAACTGATGCAAGCATGAGGAGACGCTGGAGACGACGGTTGTCGTGGTCGATGAAGATGCGCAAGCGGAGTTCGTGGAGATCGAGGTTTTTGCTGAAGGAACGGGTCTTGCGAACCAAGTTGGCGCAGCGCTGAGGTAGCGTGTTGTTATAGCGCTGGTAGTGGCTAGAGGCCGAATGGTGAACTCCTGGACGGTGAAGCGCTGTGCCCGTCCTATAGCGAAGAGCAAAACCATTGATCCAGATCTAGAGGGAATCGATACCCACAATGTTGGAAAAGGCGTGAGCATCAGCCGCCTTAATCTTCGCCACGGCGATCGCCATCGCTGCCTCCCGCACCTCACGTGGCCGCGCAGCTGCACGACGCAGGTCGGCTGTGATCGGCGCAAACGCCAACTCGATCGGCGCATCGTCGGGCGCATACGGC